>CAMBRK010000068.1 GCA_945870185.1 Aureispira sp. CCB-QB1
ACGATGCAGTATCTTCAGGCATCCTTGCCTGAGAAAATCAAAGTATCCACTACAATAAAAATCTCCTCAGCTATTTTCTGATCATCAAATTCTTTCACAGCTTTTTTACGCCCTGCAAAACCCATTTCCAATTGTTTTTCATGTGTCAAAGAAAGAAATGCATTAAATGCTTGGGCTAAGCCTTGGGTATCCTTAATCGGCACTAAATACCCATTGATACCTTCATCAACTGCTTCTCTACATCCTGCAGTGTCAGTTGTGATGACGGGCTTTGCCATAGACATACCTTCAGTGATAGTTCGTGGTATGGCTTCCCGATATGACGGCAACACAATACAATCAGAAGCCGCTATGATATTCCGGACATCTTTGATGAAGCCGTGATAATACACCACATCTTCATCTACCCATTGCAGCAGATCATCTTTGTCTATAGTAGCCGGATTTTCTGCGTCCAACTCACCGACAATCCAAAAGGCTACATCTTGCCTCATCGACTTGATTTGTCGGGCTGCCTCTACAAACTCACGGATACCCTTGTCATAAAGCAATCTTCCGATAAAGGTAAAAATGGTCTTATCTTTGATTTGTCCATTGGGAAAGGGATGATACCAGATAGTATTGACACCGCAACCTTTTACAGAAATAGCTTTAGTACCGGATACGATGCCTATCTGATCAAACAACTCCCGGTCTTCTATATTTTCAAAAATAAACTTGCTGTGAAATGCTGCGGTAAATTTATACAAGTAGGTCATCACCGCCCTAACAAACCCTTTATTGATAAAAGCATATCCTAGTCCCGTGACCACAGCAATGGACTTTATGCCTGCTATTTTTGCTGCGATACCACCATAAATATTGGGTTTATTGGTAAAGTGTAAGATGATGTCCGGTTTAATCTTTTTATATCTCCGGATGAGTTCGATCAATAAAAGAAAATCCTTTATGGGGTTGGTGCTATCCCTATCCAATAATCTCAATCCATAATGCCGCACAGTAGGATATTTCTCTTTGTAGGTAAGATACTCATCCACCGGAGCGATCACCACCACATCCATACCTTCGGCAATAAACTTATCGATCAGGTTAAGTCTGAAGTTGTAAATATTCCACGTGGAATTCGCTACAAGCGCTATGGTCTTTTTATGTTTGATATTTCTATTGTTAAACTTACTATTGGATAATAAATTAAGCATTATTTTTTGAAAGTGACTGCATCGGATATAGCTCCTTAATAGATTTCAACCTACTCATGCAATTTTCGCCAATTTTTCAAATTAAAATCACTCAATGCGGCACTCTCCGTTCCGTCATAAATCAAGTTGATCTTTAGTGTAGGATCGAGTGCCTTCAGTTTTTTCATACTGGTCAAAAATTCAGGTTTGAAGGTCTTTCCAGATTTGATCTCCGTCATCTCTACATCTCCATTTTCTCTGATTTCCATGAGATCTACCTCAAGGCCATTGCTATCCCTGAAAAAAAACATATCTGGATTCATTTGACGATGTGCCTTATACTTGACCTTTTCGGCAATAATGAAATTCTCGAATACTAATCCATATTTATCTGAATCCCTAAGCTTAGCCTCATCATGATAACCTAGTAGATGAGATAAAAGTCCTGTATCGTAAAAATATACTTTAGGCGTCTTTAACAATCTTTTACCCATGTTTTTATGATAACTTGGCAACATAAATATGATAAAACTAGACTCCAGTATCGTAATCCAACTTTTTATCGTATTGACACTAATGTTCAGCTCGTTTCTAAGGTCTGTTATTTTCAATTGAGAGCCACATCTGAAAGCTATCAATTTCAAAAAAGTGCGAAAAGTGGTTAAATTGCCAATATTGATCAAATCGGACACGTCGCGCTCCAAGTAAGTTTTGACGTAGTTGCTGTAAAACATTTTGACAGGTATGTGTTCTGTCAATTTACCGGGATAAAATCCATTCAGCATCACGGATTCCGTTGATCCATTACAATCAGGAAGTTGGGACATCTCTTCGAAATCGAAAGGATACAACATAGATATATCGATTCTGCCCGCCAGAGATTGCGTAATATTGCGATGTAGCAGATAATTTTGCGAGCCCGAAACAATAAATCTTCCCGGAGTACGCTTTGCATCTACGATGCCTTGTAAATACGAGAATAGAGCTGGTACTTTTTGAGCTTCATCTATGATAACACCTTCCTTGTACTTTTCAAAAAATCATCTAATGTCCGCAATGACCATATTATACATATCCGGGTCCTCCATACTGATATATTCATACTCATGAAATACCTCCTTAAGGATTGTAGACTTACCTGCTTGTCTTGGTCCGCCGACACTCAGTACTGGATAATAATTGGATGCAATTTTAAGATGCTCCGTGAGCCTTCTACTGATATATATTTTATCCATCCGCTATCGATTTACTTTATTACATTTCTTAAACGACGCAAATATATATAATAGAAGGGAATAAACAAATATTCTACACTTTAAACTGATGAATATTCATATTCTAAATGGATACATTTTCATACTTTAAACTGACGAATTTTCATACTTTAAACTGATAGATTTTCATATTTTAAATGGATTATTTTTCATACTTATAACTGACGAATTTTCATACTCTGAACTGATGGATTATCATATTCTAAATGGATACATTTTCATACTTTAAATGGCTACTTATTTCCACTTTATCGCATGGGTAATATACTTCCCAATCATTCCTGACGATGCAGCAGATACACCAGTATTTTTGGCAATGTATGTCCACTTATTTACGGACTCATTGACTTGATCGATGATTTTATCTACACGCTCAACTTTAAAAATATCTGCCAAAGATTTGATATGGGCTACTGTTGGATTTTTGCTCTCTCCATCGTATGAAGTAGAATGGTATCCATGTGATGAAGTAGAATAGGTAAGATCGTAAGCAGGTGCCACTCGCCAATTGCCAAAACGGTCCATCAGAAAAGAAAAGTTTTTACTATGGTCATCTCTATTATTGGTCACTAAATTGAAGTAGGCTATTCTTAATATCTTTTCATAGGCAGACACAGATTTCTCTAACCGAAAAGCGGCATCCATCAAATGTCCGTAATCCATTGTACTATACCTAAAGTTATCATGGAGAAGACCAGCTGCTGAATGCATGTGAAGTTTGCCCGAATCATTCCTATCAAACCGCTGAGTTATAAAAAACTGCCTGCCTTTACTACTGGAAAGCAACGCTGATCTTGACATTTCGATACCAGCTTCTATGCCCATCAAATAATAAGCATATTCCATATTAGCAATATCGGGTAAATCATTTGAAGCAGGAAATTTTAATATACACGGCACACTTCCTATATTCCCTTCTATTCCATTGGTAATGATCTGATTATCAAAGTTAAAATCAATCAAAACTTTTGGACGGGCGCCAGCAGATGAGCCACCCATTTGGTACAAATAATCGATACTATCCTCTGAAGACACATCATTTAGCACACTTTGTGTTTCGGCAAGAAGAAAGTCCAAATCTACAATATCAGACGTGCCCGTTTGCTCAAATGATTCGGGAAAATATTCAAGAGCTCCCATCCCATATCGGCCAATCAAAGACAATCTATCCAATGGCGTGATATCACTGAGTTGCTTTTGATGGTTCTGAAAATATCTATCCATCAATATCCTTCCCCATCCATCAGGCAATGAGTCTGCAAAAACACCATATAATGATTCAAAAATATGCCAATTAGGTTTACTAATTTTGCCATTATAATCAAGTACTATGGGAGAGATATTCAGCCCTTTTTCCAAAAAATCATCATCATATTTAAAATATATCTTGCTATCGGAATCCAAGACGAGATTTCCTACATTGTGAATTTGCCCTTGCAGATTTAGCTTTACCCATATTTTTGATATAGCCTTCAAGACTTAAAAAGTTTTTCTATTCTTTTCATATCTTCGTCTGCTGCAAATACGACTTTAAAATCTTCTAATCGGTCCAGTAGGTGCGACAATTTCAGCAAAGATTCTAAAGATATTAGTCCTGTATTTTCAAACCGTTTGAGACTTCCTAGAGAAACGCCCGATCTTTTGGCCATCTCCTCTTGTGAATATCCTTGTGCTTTACGCAATTTTCTGAACTTATCGGCCAATGAAGCCTGAATGTCAGATGGTAAGGGTTTTACAGAATATGGATTCATCGCATTAGCTAATATATTATACAAAAGTAATCATTTATAACCATAATAGCTAATATATTGGCTAATAAAAACAGAATACTTTTACATTCCTACTTTATAAGGTCCTGGACTACCCCTTTGATCTCTTGCTCCTCAGATTTAGGGTAAATCAGTAGGGCATTTTCTTCATCCACCACGATATAATCCGACAAGCCCTTGATGACGATCGTTTTATCATTGTTGGATATCACTATCGTATCTTGACAATCCATGAGTTTAATATTTTTACCAATAGATACCGTATCAGTATCCGTAGCTAGATAAGCATGCAAGCTATTCCACGTACCGAGATCACTCCATCCTATGTCAGCAGGGATGGTATAGACATTATCTGCTCGCTCGAGTATGGCATAATCCACAGAGATCTTTTGTGTATCGGGATATACAGCATCTATGTATGCCTGCTCTTCCGAAGTCCCATACAATGCATTTCGCTGCATCAGGACATCCAAGATTTGTGGCGCATGGGTCTGATAAGACTTAAGAATAGTCGGTACACTCCACACAAACATGCCCGCATTCCAGAGATAATCACCTGACTCTAGATAAGTCTCAGCTGTCACTAAGTCAGGTTTTTCTTTAAATGAAATGACTTTATGGATTTGCTCATTGCCTTCTGTATCTTTTTGATAATTGATGTAACCATAACCCGTATCCGGTCTGGAAGGCTGTATGCCAAGGGTCACAATCGCTTCATGAGCGGCAGCAAATCCAAATGCTTGGTCAAGTTTGCGGACATATTCATCCTCTTTCAGGATGACGTGGTCTGATGGAAGTACGGCAAAAATGGCTTGCGGATCTACCGAATTAATACGCAATGCTGTGTATGCGATACATGGCGCTGTATTATTCATACTCGGTTCGCATAGGATATTTTCCTGAGGCAGCTCTGGTAGATGCTCCATGACCAATACCTTATACTTCTTGTTGGTAACGATAAATACATGGTCTGCGGGTACCAATCTCAGCGCTCGCTCGAATGTCATCCGTATGAGCGATTTCCCTACACCCAAAATATCTAAAAACTGCTTAGGTCTTTCATTGGTGCTGGACGGCCAAAAACGACTTCCAATACCTCCTGCCATGATGGCTATGTATTTGTTCATATTTTAAAGTATCATTTTTTTATTGCCCTAATCCTATTGGCATTATGACCCTTGCAAATTCAATTGGCATATGGGCCTTGCAAACTCAATTGGCTTATTGGTCTTGCAAATTCAATTTGCAAGTTAATTTATTGGCCTTGCAAACTCAATTGGCAAGTTAATTTATGACCCTTGCAAATTCAATTTGCAAGTTAATTTATGGGCCTTGCAAATTCAATTGGCAAGTTAATTTATTTAACACTCCATCTTCAGATAATTACCTTGGTAATCGTCCCATTGCTCTACCATATTTGCTTTTACGGGATTCTCAAGAATATAAGTGATTACATTATTCAGCATCTTTTCATTTCTGATATAAATGTCAAAACTTTCTCTCTCCCAGAATTGTCCTGATGTATTCAGATAAGTATTTGCATACCTAGAAATTGGTGCTTTTATCCGTTTCATGATTTTATCCAAGGATGTAAAATTGTCATCCAAAGTATCTAAATACTCGTTTTCATTGATTTGAATAGATGTATCAATCAATATATGCACATGATTTGACATAATACTATAACATATTAAGTCATAAAACTCCCCATCAAATCTATGCAAAATTTCCTTAGTCTTAACCAATATTTCTTGTTCGCATAAATACATAGGACCACCCAAAATGCTATGCAATAACTGATCTGCTTGGATCAGATATTTTTTTCTCAAATGAAACAAAACACTGTATTTAGTTTTTACATCCTTTATACTTTTTGCGTCAATAACTTTCGAGTGATAATCATCTTTCAACTGTTTTAGTCTCGCATATGGGATACTACCGAATAACCGAAAAGTAACGAAAAATGCAGCACCTTTAGGTTGAATATGAGGCAATCTTTGACGATAAAATGTTTTCATCTTATGAAATTGGTCTTATTGGTCTAGTCTTATTGGTCTTGCAAATTCAATTGGCTTATTGGCCTTGCAAATTCAATTGGCAAGTTAATTTATGGGCCTTGCAAACTCAATTGGCATTATGGGCATTGCAAATTCAATTTGCAAGTCAGTCTTATGGGCCTTGCAAACTCAATTGGCTTATTGGTCTTGCAAATTCAATTGGCAAGTCAGTCTTATGGGCCTTGCAAATTCAATTTGCAAGTTAATTTATTGGTCTTGCAAATTCAATTTGCAAGTTAATTTATGGGCCTTGCAAACTCAATTGGCATTATGGGCCTTGCAAATTCAATTTGCAAGTTAATTTATGGGCCTTGCAAATTCAATTGGCTTATGGGCCTTGCAAACTCAATTGGCAAGTCAGTCTTATTGGTCTTGCAAATTCAATTTGCAAGTTAATTTATGGGCCTTGCAAACTCAATTGGCAAGTCAGTCTTATGGGTCTTGCAAATTCAATTGGCAAGTCAGTCTAGCGTGACATATTAATGCTCCATTTTCCCAGCCTAACAAGCTTAATCTGGCAGGCCTGTCTGCTGAAATGCAATGAAGGCAGATGTCATTCGAGTGTTCGTCGTTCAAATCACCTCCCAAAATCATCTTGCAATCTCACAATATCATCTTCATCAGATGGATGGGTAGCGTCGGTATGTTTCCATATCTCTGCTATGATACCCCATTGTTCTCTGCCTATTAATCGGTGTCTCTCGCCACATGCCAAAGTGAGCAACTTACCTTTACGCATATGCTGCACTGCACCTGGTTCATCCGTTTCACTGTTGATATAAGCGGCTTGTCCTGCTATGAGTTTCCATAATTCTGATCGCCTGTGATGATACTGCCAGGATAGCCTTTTCCCTGGTGCTACGCAAAGTATTTTAGGACTCAATGGTAAATCCGAATCCATCAATACCTCTTTCATTTCTGGATAAAATGCTGCTAGAAAAGCTGCTTTACTATCTGCACTGATAACAAAAAAACCTCCCCAAGGTCTGGAAAAGTCTTTTGTTGTATATGGAATATTTTTTGAGTGTAGTAATGTTTCAACTTTTTGAATGATGGTTTTCATGTATTAGAAACTGATTATTTTATAAATAACAATCGAATAACATTAAGGTTTGATGATCTTTTCATTCAGGATCAAAGCGGGTACATTACTCTTTTTATAAAGTTCATTGTATTGAGATATATCTTGACCTATGGTACTTTGAATATAAGATTCATATTTTACCCATTGCTCATCCATATCCTTCAATCTATCTTTGGCGGGTTGTGGAACTCTGGGGTCGTGTTGATCTACATATCCTTTAAGCTCAAAATATTGTGCATTCAACATACTGGGAAAATTAATGACATCTTGAAAATTGGCTTGTTTGGTTTGTACCAATTGGCTTTCCCATTGGTCTATCTTATCTATCAGTGATTTTCCTGCTGTAAACAGTTCTTTATATTGTGGTTGGTCTTTATACAATTCATTATATTGAATGATCTGTTTTTTGACCTTTCTGATATCATTGACAGATTGGTGGATATCTTTTATTCTAGATTCTACATCCCTGATAAAAACTTGTTGTTCTGACCAATCCTGTGGGCTTACTTCTTTAAGATTTGGATCTTGAATGACATTAAAAGTAGTTTCTGAAGCCTGACCTTTGTACATGACTTTGCCTTTGTATGTCCCTGGTGACAGCCTATATCCTGTATAGTCACCATAAACAAATGCATTAGGGATATCAGGCAGGGTTTCACTCTTAAAATCCCAGGCAAATCTATTCATACCTTTAGCCGATGGAATGACTGTTGGTGCAGGCGGACCACCCGGAAAGGATTTAAATTCTTTGTTTTTGATACTCGTAAATGTCCTGATGACTTGATTATCCAGGTCGAGGATCTGTAATTTCACCTCACTGCTATCAGCATTTTCTGGAAGGTAATAATCCAACAACACACCAGCAGCAGGATTTTGACCCGTACCGGGTGGTACAGCCATCCATGAAGGAGTATATGCTTCATACTTATAAGTAGTCTTTGGAGTAAATAATTTTACTTGATCCAACTTTACCATAGATTGTTGAATGGCACTTAGGTCATCCAAAATCCAAAAAGATCTTCCTGCAGTAGAGACCACCAAATCATTGTCGGCAAAAGTCATATCTGTGATCGGTACTACAGGAAGGTTCAA
Source organism: Aureispira sp. CCB-QB1 (assembly GCA_945870185.1). Taxonomy (GTDB): domain Bacteria; phylum Bacteroidota; class Bacteroidia; order Chitinophagales; family Saprospiraceae; genus OLB9. The sequence goes on from CAMBRK010000068.1 coordinate 8,455, forward strand.
CTGCAATAAATGCCATTGATTTCCTCCGTCATGAGAAATATAAAAGCCCCTCTCAGCACCACCATATAATAAGTTTTTGGTTTTTTTATCTTCTCTGATCACTCTGATAAAATCATCTGATTGCACACCAGTATTGATTTGCATCCAGGTTTTGCCATAGTCTGTAGTCTTAAAGCACCTATTGGAAAAATCATTAAATTTGTATCTTGTGGCTGAGATATAAGCAGTTCCTGAGTCATGTGGAGAGACTTCTATGCTGTTAATAAGACACTCTTCAAGTCCAGAAGGAGTGATAGATTTCCAGTTTTTACCACCGTCTTGAGTCATATGCACCAAACCACAATCACTACCAGCATATAACACACCTTGCTCATGAGGAGACTCTATAAGGTAGCTGATCGTATTATAATTTTCTCCACCTGCCCCTTCATTGGTAATAGGTGCCCCACCTAGTTCTTGTTTGAGCGTATCATTTCTAGTCAGGTCGGGACTGATGACATCCCATGACAAGCCCCCATTGGATGTTCTAAATACCATGTGCCCAGCATGATAAATGGTTTTCGGATCGTGTACAGAAGCGATGAGAGGAGCATTCCAATTATATCGGTATCTCATTTTTTTGGGCTGCACAGCCAGGATATTTGCTGGATACTGAGTAATTTCTTTGGTATGTCCGTTTTCTGTATTTAACACACTGATACCACCTTGATAACAACCGCCATACAAGAGTTTTGGATTTTTAGGGTCAAAAGCTACAAAGGCACTTTCACATCCTGGTCCGACACTCCAGTCTTTATCGGTCAACCCTATACCATTATTTCTACTAGAGATTACAACAGAAGTATTATCTTGCTGACCACCATAGACTTTATATGGAAACATCTGATCAACATTTACCCGATAAAACTGCGCAGTGGGTTGTGTATTTTGGAGCGACCATCGCTTTCCCCCATTAAAGGTAATTTCTGCACCGCCATCATCTCCCAAGATCATATTTTGTGGGTTATCCGCATTGATCCACAGATCATGGGTATCTATATGTCCCACAGGTACCACCGCAAAAGTTTTACCTCCATCTATGGATTTGGTCAATGGAGAATTTAATACATATACCACGTCCGCATAGACAGGATCTGCCAGTACTTCCGTGTAATACCACGATCGGGATGTGATGAGTTGATTATTGGACAGTAATGCCCAACTTTTGCCGCCATTATCTGATCGATAAAGTCCTGCTAATGACTTCTCTGCTTCTACTATGGCATAGACCCTATCCGGATTGGCAGGAGATACCGAAACCCCTATTTTTCCCATTGCTTTAGGCAGCCCTTCGTTGATCTTTTGCCAGGTTTCGCCCGCATCATTTGACTTCCAGATGCTACAGCCTTTGCCACCACTTCGCACCTGCCAAGGCAAACGGATATGTTCCCAAGTGGCCGCATACAGAATCAATGGATTTTGTTCATCCATACTAAGAGACGAAGCACCAGTATGACTATCCACATATAATGTTTTTTTCCAAGTCTGACCACCATCGATACTTTTATAAATACCACGAGCTTCGCTAGCTCCATGAGCTGCCCCTTGAGCTGCTACATACACAATGTCAGGATTTTTTGGATGGATGACGACATCCGATATATGGCGCGTTTTGTCCAGCCCTATATGCTTCCAGCTCTTACCAGCATCTGTTGATTTATATACGCCATCGCCATAAGTAGTCATCACACCGCGTATGGCATGCTCGCCCATGCCTACATAAAGGATTGACGGATTGGATGCACTTACAGCAATATCTCCTACCGAACTCGTCTTAAAATGACCATCAGATATATTGACCCAACTCAGTCCGGCATCCTCTGTTTTCCATAGTCCGCCACCTGTATAGCCAGCATAATAATGCTGTTCATTTCCGGGCACACCAGATACTGCATTGGATCTACCACCACGGAAAGGTCCGATATTCCGCCATTTCAAACCTTTAAAATCATCCATATTGATGGTCGTGACCGGAGCAGATGGTTTGGTATCTGATGATTTTTTTGCTTTTTGTGCAAACGTCGTAAAACAGGTTAAGAACAAGAATGATAAGATGATCAATGGTCGCATAGGTGTTTTTTTTAAAGGGTTGGTTGTAAACATTTTTGGTATAATGTCAAAGGTAACAATAATAATATTTTCGTGTGAGGGTATCAGGTTGATTTATGATTTTCGGCTTCAGTTTTGCATTTTATTGGAGTTGCAAACTTGTTTGCAACATGTAGTTTTGGTTGCAAATAAGTTTGCAACTCCATTAGGATTTCAGGTAACTGCCAGGGTATTCTTCCCAATGTTTTACAATGCCCGCTTTTACAGGATTCTGAAGGATATAGGAAATGACATTATTAAACATCTTTTCATTTCTGATATATATATCAAAACTTTCCCTTTCCCAGAATTGACCGGAGCGATGTAATATTTTATTGCAATACATGGCAGTGGGCCCTTTTATCTTTTTCATTATCTTATCCAGCGGAACATAATTTATTTCCAACTTTTCTTCATCTTTAATTTCAGATAATTGGATAGAAGTATCTATCAGTATGTGAACATGATTGGACATAATGCAAAAGGCAACTAATTCAAATAGATGACCATCATATTTTAAAAGTTCATTTTTTATAATGCTCCTTATATTATCATCTTTTAAATAATCCGGCCCCTTATTTATTGCATCAAAAATATTATCATATGCTATCAAATATTGCTTTCTTATCGTAAATATCTCAAGATTTCTATGGTGAGCATCAATTATTTCCGTTGCTTTTTTGAAACGTAAAATGTATTTCTCCTTAAGAGTATCTAATTTCTTTTTTGGAACACTACCAAATAGACTAAATGTGACAAAGAAACCAGCCCCAACCGGCTGAATATGTGGTAATTTTTGTCGGTACTCTGTTTTCATTTTTTACTATGGAAGTTGCATTTTAATGGAGCTGCAAACTTGTTTGCAACATGTAGTTTTGATTGCAAACAAGTTTGCAACTCCATTATGAATCACCCTCCAAAATCATCTGGCAATCTTATGATATCATCTTCATTGGATGGATCATGGGCGTCGGTATGTTGCCATATTTCAGCTATAATGCCCCACGCATCGAGTCCTATGAGACGGTGCCTTTCTCCTTTCTTCAGGGTGAGTATGTGATTTAGTTCCATGGTATTTATATCCCCTTGTTCGTCTGTGTCACTTTTTTTATAAGCGGCTTTACCTTCTATGAGTTTCCACAATGCTGACCTTCTATGGTGGTATTGCCATGACAGTCTTTGCCCTGGTGCAACACAGTATCTTGGGACTCAATGGTAGTATAGTAGCGGTAGCTCATCTGCTAGCTCGGGTTATAATTGAAGGATAAACTTCTCAGTATCTACAGGATCTATACCTAAAAATCCACCCCAAGGTCTATCGAAGTCGTAGGATGGGATATGGAAGCCTAAGCCTAATATTTGTTTGTATATTTTTTGAAGTATATTGACTTTTAAACCTTCTGACATCCTATTAATATTTTTTATTAAAAATACTGAATCAATTTTCTTAAAGGCTTAAGAATGAGTGTGTACCACCTTGGAGTCAAACCGTTCATAGACCAGGCAAGTTTGTCTTGTTGATTTGCCGAAAACCTCGCCTTCAAACTCTGATTGCTGGCTCCGCCGGAGCGCATTTTTATAAAAAAATGTAAGATGTATTTGCAGTCGCTCAGATACCGATAACAAAAGCGCAATAGGAATTCGTAATACTTTTGTATTTTTCTGAAGTTGCTGTATATATTTACTCTTAACAAGATATTAAATATCAAATATCGCTTCTTCTTTAAATTTTTCACTATTCATCCATTTCACCATATTTTGTAAACCTTCAACATTTGTGTAAGAAGGAATAAAGCCAGCTTCTTCAATTTTATCAGCTTTGTGGAAAGTTTCTGTACAGAATTTTTTTATTCTATTTGTTGAAATTGGTAAATCTTTACCAGTAATTTTAATCGCTATATCAAATGGGATGCCCAACAAATATACCACCCAATAAGGTAATGTTATTGGTGACTTTTTAAGAGAATTTGAGATAATATCTGCAATCTGTCTGCTAGTTAATTGTGGACTATCGGCATAATTATATATTTCCACTCCAAACTTCATTTTATCAATCAACCACAATGTTGCTTCCACCAGGTTTTTAACATAAACTATTGACTTTACGTTTTTGCCTTTCCCTATGTGAAAATACCTACCTGCCTTTATTTGTTCAATAAGTCTAAACATATTAGCTACATTACGCTCACCATAAACTACAGATGGTCTTATTATCAATACTGACCGTTCCTTATCAGCAGCAGCCCATTGATATAAAACTTTTTCTCCTGCCAGTTTTGATGCACCATACGGTAAATTAGGTGTAGGTGCATCATTTTCTGTTGATGGCTTCAAATTAGCTCCATAAACGGCGACAGACGAGTAGAAAACAATTTTTTTTATTCCGTATTTTGTACAAGCTTCACATAAATTTTTAGTGCCTTTTTCGTTGGTATCGAAATATTGACTCTCCTTAATACCAAAATCTTTATGTTCTGCTGCAAGATGGATTAGTATGTCATATTCTTGTTTTGAAAAGATTGTTTCAACATCTTTGTCACTTCGTATATCGCCTTGAAAAAATGATGCAGTATGCTTAAAGCGGGGTATATCAAGGTCCATGTTAGTAATATCGTCATGACTCAATACTTCATGAAAATGAGACCCAATAAAACCTGAAGCGCCAGTAAATAAATATTTCAATTACTTTTTATTTAAAAATTAGTTGTGTCAATTTGATCAAATATCTTTTAAAAATAAAAAAGGGAGGAATTTTAACATTATGAAATTCCCAAATACGTTTAACATCTTGGTATGAAGTTATAAGACTTTTAAAACCAGAGGTACTTTCTCCTCCCATTCTCATTTTTACGATAACCTCGTCAATAAAAACTGATCTTAATCTATGAATTCTTAATATTCTAAACATCAAATCATAGTCTGCGCTTATTTTAAAATCGGTATTGAATAATCCTACCTTGGAGTACACATCAGCTTTTACATAAACCGTAGGATGTGGTGGTACATTACCATCTTCAAAAAATGTTGGATAATATGGTTTGGATTTCCAAAATCTGAAAATCTTTTCCTGATTTTCTGATTTAAAAAACTCCAAATTACCATATACAATATCTACATTTTTACTTGATTCAAAGACTTTAGCAATAGTTTCAAGCGTATTTTGATTTGCTAAAACATCATCTGAATTGAGTATGCCTATGACATCGCCAGTTGCTGCTAATATGCCCTTATTCATCGCATCATAAATTCCTTTATCCGGCTCTGAAATAACTTTAGCCACATGCGGAAATTGCTTAACAATTTCCAATGTATCATCTTTTGATGCTCCATCTATTGTGATGTGCTCTATGTCTTCATAAGTTTGAGATGAGACACTTTCTAAGGTATCTCTAACAGTGGCTGCACTATTGAATGTTGCTGTTATTATTGAAATTTTCAAAGGGACTTAAATATATTTAAAACTTCTTTTTGAAAAATAGATTGGGAAAAAAATCTTTTATATCGATCAACTAAATAATTAGATATCATGCATTTTTCTTGATCGTTTGATTTAATATATAAATTAATATTATCAATTAAATTACTTTGACTTTTAGGTATTCCAATAAAAGGATAATCACTCCCTAAGGTTTCTCTGATAAAGCCTACATCTGTTGTGATAACAGGTGTTCCTAAAGACATAGCTTCAAGAATTACTAAAGGTTGTCCTTCATTATGAGAAGGTAAAATTAGAGCTGTTGATTCAAATATTTTTTGGTATTTCTCTTTCTTAGTAATTTCATTGTTTATTGTTATGGTTTTAGATTCATACTCTTTGATTTTAAGCTTTAATTTTTCATCTGAAAAATTACCATAACATTCTAGTTTATAGTCAGGGTAAACTTTATTTATCTCTTTAAAGGACTCTAAAAGATCTATAATACCTTTCTCTCTAATATAGTTTGATATAAATATGAAAACCTTAGAAGTTGTATTTCTTTTACCAAAATCATATTCATTAGATATTGTATTATTTAATACTATTATTTTGTGTTTTAATTCTTGAAATAATGGTTCAATTGATTTAGATAACACAATATATTTTTGTACAAAAATTGATAAAAATGTAAATAAAAGTTTGTTGTGTTTCTTTTTTAAAAAAATGTCTAAATCACCCCTATGTATATGAATGACTATTTTTTCACCATTGGTCACCTTAAATGCTATGACTACCAAAATTGAAATAAACATTCCAAAAGTAGATAACTTTAAAGGAGTATAAAGAATATTATTTTTATTTATAATATTACTTCTAAGAATCTTGAAAAGATATTTAAAAGTTTTGAAAAATTTATTTAACCTAATTTTACTATGGTCACTTAGATTAGAATTTTCTTGGATAATATTAATATCAAACTCTTTCTCTAGTATGCTTAATACCTTTTCATTCGAATAACTAACGCCATGGATTACCATAGGGGGAAGCTCTCCTAGAAATAATATTTTCGTATTTGTTTTAATAAAAAGTAAACTAAATTAATAGTAAGTATATGAGGTTTAAAAAATCATTTTAAATATTGTAATGATGCAGCCCACATATTTGGCGTTATTTTTCTTCCAAGATTAAAACTGTTCAAACCATATATTTTTAATTGGTCATCAGTCTTTCCCATCATTAAGGTCAATTTAGATTTCAAGTCTGTAGTATTTCTATTTTTAAATGTGTATCCGTTGTAACCATTTTTCACAAAATCAGTACTAGCCCCAACTGCATCTGAACTAATAATAGGGACACCTGCAGCGGCCATTTCGTGAAGTGCCACACCCCAAGCATCAGAAGTACTTGGTAGGCAAAAACAACCAATCAAAATTGTTTCTTTTACTAATTCTTCGGGTTGCATGAACTCTTTTATTGTTATCCTTTTATGTTTAGTTATACTATTTCTTAAAGGGCCATTTCCTACTAATACTAAATCCCATTCAGGAAAAAAACATGATAATTCAATAAAAGCATTGACAAGGAGTAGCACTCCTTTCTCATCTGAGAATCTACCAATATAATAAATTGACTTATTTATGTACGACAATTTACTTCTTATATTATGGCATTCAAAAAACATCTTATCACACACCAAGGAATTCATAATTATTTTATCTTCTGAAAATCCCAGTCTCTTTGCAAACTCATATTGTCTAGTGCCGGCAACCCATAAATAATCAAAATATCTATGATAAAAGTACCAAGAAAATAAAATTTGAATTTTTTGAGTCCATAACTTTTTATATTGCGCGTCACAAAGGCCTACTATCTTAATTCTATTTTTAAACTTGAGTAAAACCTTGAGGTAGTCTTTATCAGTCCGAGTGCTGACTAGTATTATTGATGGGTGTAGATTTTCAATAAATTCAATCAAGCTTTTAATCGAAAAATTTGATTTAGGATAAAAAAGTGAATTTTTAAGTGGTGGTATTATATAAGGAGTTTTTTTATTATCATCCCATGAAATAACATGAATTTCTGTATCATCATTAATATCTGTAAAAGCAGATAACGCTGCATAATTGTAACCTAAAAATTCAGCATATAGTATTAAAATCTTACTCTTCATTTGTAATAACTTTTTTAAGGTTACTAACGGCAACATCCCAATTCAAATTCGATAGAAAATATTTATATGAAGATTTTGAAAGTTTGTAATATTCTTGCTTATTTTCAAATAAATATTTAATATTTTGAGCAATGATAATTGGAGATGTACTCAATTCAAATAATTTTCCATTAATATTGTTTTTAACAACTGTACTTATCCCACCTACGTTTGAAGATATAACTGGCAAACCAAAAGAATTGGCTTCAGCAAAAACCATTGCTGCGCATTCAGCTTTTGGAAGTATAATTAAAAAATGGGCTTGCTTATAAAGATCATCAATTAAATCTTGCCCATTTTCGATATTTTTAGAAATAAATCCTTTTTCTTTTATAAAAAAAGGCCGAGAAGTATCATCATATAAAGGTTTTGTCCCAAGTGTGCGCAACTCTACAGGAACTCCCAACTTCAAAAGTGCTTTTGCCACTTCGATTACTTTTTCACCTCCTTTTCTATCCCATTCTTTTCCGACGAATAAAAGTTTACAAACTTTAAATTGTTTATTTATATTTAATTGACATCTACTTTCTAAAGAACTTATATCTAAGTTACATCCGTAAGGAATAACTCTAATTTTTTTTGTATCAAAATTGTAATTCTTAATTGCGGTTTCAGCTGCCCAATCTGAAGAGTAAACGGCTATATCTACATTATTTAATGCCTTGTTTTCTACTTTATTTCCATTTAACAAGCTAAAGTTTGATAAATTTGAGAAATCTGGATAAAAATTTACCAATCCGGCAAACGTGGCATCTGTCCAAAACACTTTCGTTTTGGTAGTCTTTATATAAGATAACAAAATTGAATTAGTGGCTAAAATAACATCCGTATCTTTGCTTATCTTACGTGTAATTATAAAAGCTATAAACTTACATACAAAGACATTGTAATCACAAATAAAATCTTTTTTGTAAATCAATTTATTTATGTACCCGAATATCTTACAAAAAAACTTAGGATAAGTGGGAATTTGATCGATGTATTCTACATCAAATCCAGCTAACCTTAAATGTTTTCCAATAAAAAAGTCAGTACCAGAATAACTATCTTTATTACTGTATTTACTTCTTGTGATATATGCAATTTTCAAAATTATTTTGAAATTCTATTATTAATGAAAATTAACAATTCTCCTCTGATTTCCATTGAAAAATCGTATTTATTAATTGCTTGAAATACAGATTTACTGCACCCTATCTTCATCCTATCATGTAACTCAATCATAATAACTTTGGTTATAGGCAACCATAATTCATAATTACCTGAAAATAACTCTTTTTCAGCACCTTCGATATCTATTTTAAGTATATCAATACACGTGATTTCATGTGTTTTTATTATTTGATCTATCGTGATAGATTTAATTTTTTGTCCAGCTAATTCGCAATTAACATCTTCCACAACGGTAAAACCCCACCTTCCTGAATTATTGTCTAATATTGTAAAAGATGTTTCAGAATCCCATAAAGCAGCTTGATATAAAATTACATCTTGATAGTCTGTCATGTTTTTTTTCAGCATTCTGAAATTATCTTTTTCTATTTCAATACAAAAAATCTTTGAAGTCTTGTATTGATTTGCAAAGAAAATTACTGATAAACCGATATTAGAGCCTGCATCAATGATAACTTTTGGGTTAAACCCTAATGGGAAACCATATTGCTTATCTACAAAAACATCATTAAAAACATCTTTATCAGAAGTTTCAGGTCTTAAAAAAATTGGTTTTTGTATATTGGGAACTTTGATTATTTGTTTTCTGAAAATGAAAATGCTAAGCCAAGTCTTGAACCCATAGTATATACCAAACCTGCCAATAAATTTAATAAATCGGAGTGTTTTAAATTTTATTAGTGTTAAATTATCCAGTTCATTCATTTTTTATATTTAAAAAAAATGATATCATCACCCAATTGTATGGTGATCCCCACAAACTCTGACCAAATATTCCATCCATAAGCACATATAACACTATGACAAATAGAAACTGCCCGTACAAGTTTCTTGTGTGAATAAACGATCTCTGTTTTCTATATATATGGTAAAGTATTATTATAAAAACAATCCCTCCTAATATTCCTAGTGACATAATGACCTCAAGGTATATATTATGTGGATAAAAATAATCGTAAGTAGTTACAATCTGATCTCCTATGATTGGACTAGATAAAAATTGATTCCATGCTGATGCCCACTCCATCTCCCTTGGGTCTATGACTTTGCCGTGCTTAGATGCTTCAGTGAGGTTTATAAATCGCTGAATCGTCGAAAACTCATCTAAAATATTTGAGCTCACTACAAGATAAATTAAAGAAAAAATAAAAATAAAAATCGAGCTAAATATCAGATATGTTGAAAGTTTTAGTTTGTTGTTTTTGATGTATAAATAAAAAATGTAAATAAGTATAATAATAAATATTAATATTGGAGATCGTGAGCCAGATAAAAATGTCATAAAAATTGAAAAAATTAATATGATGATATTCCATATCTTCATTGGAATAGTATATTTGAAATGAAAAAGTTTAAAAATTATGAGTAAAGCTGTTATTGTACCATAAATTCCAAAATATGAAACATTCAGCATAGATGTACGCCCAAATTCATCCTCAATATCACTTCCAATATTTTTCCTTTCAAACAACAAATCAATTGTTATACCCCCGTTTTCCTTATAAACTACGATAAATATTATAATTAATGAAATCAGCAGTATGTGAGAAAACAAACCAATCGCCTTTTTTAAATTGATATATTTTGCGGTAAAAACGCCAACCAAAGCACCAATAAAGCACTGGCCTATCGCAAATGAAAATACATTTGAAACATTTAGACAAGGTCCGCATTTAATATCTAAAATGATGACATCATATACGAGTCTAATCAGATAAAAAATCCAAAAAATAATTATTGCCATTGAGCCAACTTTCAGTCTTTTGGAAGATTCTCTAAATACTACAATCAATATTAAATAAACGCCAATAAAAAAAGTAAAAGCTCTAAAACTTACGTTCCATACTCTCGATGGAAGTTGAAAATATGCAGGAATTCCAACTTGGATAGGATATCCAAAAGCAATAAAAGCTATGACAAACAATGATATAGCCCCGATTAATTTGGGGTTGTTTAATTTTTTATATATGCCATAAGTTTGGTTCACTTATTGAACAAATCTATATTTATCAAGCTTTATAATTCCAATTTTATTACATATAGATTTAAAGACGCCCTTGATTCCAAAATATTTAAATATCCAAAAATATTTTGGAATTCTGGCTCCCCATGTTAATGTAGATGAAATACCACCATCCTCATATGTAGAAATTGTCAACGGAACATATAAAAAATCATAATTTTGAATGTAAAGCCTAGCTACTAATTCATATTCACTATAATACTTAAATTTTTCACTGTAGATAATAGTAAACCTTGGTTCATTTTTAAAAAACATAGATTGGTGACATGCCATTATATGTCCAAATGAGATAGGTTCTAGAGATAACGCTTTATTTACTTTATCTCTAAATATATTATCTCCATAAATGATAGCTAAGTTATCATCATCAATAAATCCATCATGAAAAATTGAAGAAATGTCGCACGAAAATATATCACCACTATTCATAAAAATTACCCAATCTCCTGTGGCAAGTTTTATCCCTTTATTCATGGCATTAAAAACACCATTATCAGCCTCACTCACCCAGTAGCTTAAATTATCTTGATATTTTTTTATAATTCCTAAACTCCCGTCTTTGCTACCACCATCAATTATGATAAATTCTATATTTTTATAGGTTTGATTTATAACACTATGTATAGTAGATTCCAACCCCTTAGAATTGTTATAATTTATCGTAATTATAGATATAAGGCAATTTTGATTATTATTCATTTCAAAAATTAGGATATAACAAATTGTTCTCTTACGAAAAAGATATCAACTTCAAAAAGTTGTCCAGTACTATTGTTTTTTACCCCTTTTATGAAGTTATAAGGTAAGAATCCTTGGTCTCGCAATAATGACATAATGTCCTCAATTTTTGATCCTTTATTATAAAAAGAAGAAAGAGATGACTCAACTTGGATTACTTTTATGCTTTTAAGAAATCCTAATCCCCCTTCTAAAGTCTCGCGCTCAAATCCTTGTACATCTATTTTAAGATATATTGAGTCACCTATTGTTCTATTGCCAAAAAAACTATCTAATTTAGAAACTGTAATTGTTTCAGTTTTCACTGTTCTTATACCGTCATCATACATTGGTAATTTCTCATGTGGTTTCAAAAGAGAACTACTAACCAAGTTGTTAGAAATATTAATCTGACTTGTACCATCAAAATCTCCTGCAGCTATTTTGTATATGTCCCACAGGTTATCTGTTCCTTTATTCCTTTTTAACATTTCATAACACTCACTTATTGGCTCAAATGAAATTATCCTTTTATCATAATTGAGCTTTCTCAACATCAAGCCATACTGCCCCACATTAGCACCGATATCGATCACTACATCGATATTGTGCTTACTTAAAAGAAAAATTATTTGTTCTTCTTCTACATTTGCGGGATTATACTTCTGTATATTTATCCCAAATAACTTCACTAAGTGCTTTATTATTTTTAAAATCATAAATCAATTTTTAAAAATTCTATTCTAGAATATTTGAAAGAAATAAGTTGAAACAAAACCAAAAATAATTTTAATTTGATTTATAATTAAAATCTTTTTTAAAAACATTTAGGCTGATTGGTAAAAAATAAAATAAACTTAATATAATTAAGTTTGGCCATACAATAATTGAAAAATCTGCATTCCAATTTTTAATTAAAATAACCTTTAGAAAAAGTGCGATTAGTACAGCAACGGGATAAATCTTTAGAGTAAGGTTGATATGCCTTGGACTTAAGGCAATCATTGAAATGAATACATTTATATTTAAGTAAATTAATAGTACGCAAAATGAAAATAATTGTATATTCGTATAAGGCAGATGCCTTGTCCACAAATAGATAATATCATTTCCAAAAAAATATAAAACTATACCACCAAGCATGGAGCCTAACGTGATATATTTAAGGTATTTCAATATAGTAAGCCTTACCCATACAATATCTTGTCTTGCTACTGCATCATTATAGGAAGCTAAAAAAGGTAATGAAATAATCAAAACTGGCATATAGAAAATAGAAACAAGCTTAAAGCCTATTGTATAATCTGTTACCGCTTCTACCCCAATATATCTTGCTATGATAAAGTTATCAGCTGCACCTACAGCAACTGAGCTTATCGTTAATAAAAGATAGCTCAATCCTATTGTGATTAATCTTTTAAGTGTGTTTATACTGAAAGATGACCATGTAGGTGCGGAATAAATAGGGCGAAACCTGGTAAAATACCAAAAATTGAAAACCATGGTAAGAAAAAGCACCCCTTGCATCGCAAAAACAATATATGCCAAACTAAGATGCATTTGTGTCACACAGACCAAGGCTACTAAGCTCATAATATTACCAAGGGTCACAAATGTTTCAGAAAAATAACCTTGTTGATATGCGCTTTGAATCCGTTGTATTAAACCTGCAGGGATACCAATACAAACCACAAATATACTAGTCCATACTGTCCAAAACATCAAAGAAGCATCAACCTTATCTTTGACATTAAAGATACCTGTCCAATCAAAATAAGGAATTACACCAAAAGAAGTGATGGCAATAACAAATGAAACTCCAATAAGAAAAAAAAATGCAGTACTAATAATTTCTTTTACTTTCTGATCATCACCTTTGGATACCAAATCCGGAAGGGTATTTTGAACTCCCATACTTATGCCTAAATCTGAATAAGTAAGCATACCGAATATTCCGGTGATGGTGTTTAGAAGCCCAAATTGAGTCGATCCTAAATAACCAAGGGTCAAAGGAACGGAAACCAACAATACTAAAAACGAAACACCTTTAGAAATGAAGGATACCAAAGACGTAAGTATTAACCTTCTTGATCGTTCATCAGTTGGATTGTTTTGTGGACTTCTAATTAACTGGTAAGTATGATGAGCTTTAGCTCCGAAATTATGCATCTAAAATTAATTATAATAATTCTGTTTAACAAGAAAAAAATACAAAAATTACCTTGTTTTTATACGATTAAAATATCCAATAATTTCCATTCTACTTACCATTTTTAACTCCCTTGACATCAAGGAGTGAATTGCCACTAGACATAGGTTCAAAGATGTTTTTGTCGAATTTTTTGTAAGCTTGGTTACCTGCAGCTAATTCTATGGTGTCATAATTACCTACAGCAGCGTCAATCTATGAGATTCCATATTAGTATTCTACTTCATGGTGTGGTTTAAAAGACAGCACCTAATGGCTATTAATGTTATATGATTTTAGTTTAGAGATACTTTATGATTACTAAGCCCACTCTTTTTACAAATGTAATGCGGAATGTCTTTGGCTAATTAGGTGGGTAGCTAATTGGAAAATAGCACTTAAATTATTCCTGTAATTCTCTCTTTCATTTTAAGGGAGGTGCAAGGGATTGGTAAATATACTCTTGTATTGTTCCGATTTAAGCAAAATTTTCCATGTAAACCTTTCGTAAACCATCTTTAAGGTCTATATTTACTTTGTATTCAAGCATGTTCAATCGGTTACTATCCATCAGCTTCCTTGGCGTCCCATCAGGTTTGGAAGTATCAAACACTAAATCCCCTTCAAAACCTACAATTCCCTTGATCATCTCTGCAAGTTCCTTGATACTCACTTCTTGACCACTCCCGATATTGACAAATTGTTCATCCGAATAATGTAGCATTAGAAAGTAGCAGGCATGGGCTAGATCGTCGACGTGCATAAACTCTCTCAATGGCGCGCCCGTACCCCATACGACTACTTCCTTATCTCCGTTTACTTTAGCTTCATGAAACTTACGTATCAAGGCCGGTATCACATGAGAGTTTTGTAAGTCATAATTATCTCCCGGGCCATACAGATTGGTAGGCATGGCGGATATAAAATCACAACCATACTGTCTTCTATAATTTTCGCAGAGTTTGATACCCGCTATTTTGGCAATGGCATATGGCTCGTTAGTAGGTTCGAGGATGCCTGTTAATAGGTCATCTTCCTTCATCGGTTGGGGTGCAAATTTGGGATATATACAGGAACTGCCCAGAAATAAAAGTTTGGTTACTTGATGTAGATAAGCCGCATGAATCACATTGGCTTCTATCATCAAGTTATCATATAAAAAATCTGCTCTGTAGGTATTATTAGCTACGATACCACCTACTTTAGCTGCAGCTAGAAATACATAATCTGGTTTTTCCGACTCAAAAAAAGCATGGACAGCAGATTGATTACGGAGATCTAATTCTTTGGATGATCGCAATACTAAGTTTTCAAATCCTTCAGCCTTGAGCTTGCGGACGATGGCAGAACCTACCATACCATTGTGTCCTGCGATGTATATTTTGTGGTGTGGATGCATGTTGATGATTACGCTAATTATTTGAGTGAGACTTAGATGTTAAGCTTTTTGTGCAACTTTTGATGTGTAATGTATAACGTTTAAAAGGAATCAAAACGACCCCCTTAAACCTTCCACATTAAACGTTAAACAATGCTCAATGTTCCTTAGTGAAAACCTTAGTGTAACTTTACAGAAAAGCAGCACTAAAGAGTGGTAAAATAAAATAGTCCTTCTTAGAATTCAAGTCTAAACTTTGCGTCTACTCAAATTCATTTCTAACCATAAAGCCTGCGTCTTTCAGCACTTGATCTCGTTTAAACAGATTAAGGTCTGATTTTACCATCTCTGTGCAAAGGGCTTGTACATCATACTTGGGCTTCCATCCCAATTTTGTCATGGCCTTTGTAGGATCTCCTATCAAAAGATCTACTTCAGTAGGTCTAAAATACTTAGGGTCGATCGCTAATACCTCTTTACCAATTTCGATAGGGTATTCAGTACCACAAGATTTTACATAACCCTTTTCATCCACACCTGTTCCTTTAAATTCTATTTCAATACTGACTTCCGCAAATGCCATTCTTATAAATTCTCTGATTTCTGTGGTGACACCTGTAGCAAGTACATAATCTTCTGGCTCTTCTTGCTGCAATATTAGATACATACCTTCTACATAATCTTTGGCATGACCCCAATCTCTTTTGGAGTTGATATTTCCCATCCAAATTTTGTCTTGAAGTCCGAGTGCAATCTTGGCCACACCACGAGTGATTTTTCGAGTAACAAATGTTTCGCCTCTAAGAGGTGATTCGTGATTGAAGAGGATACCGTTACATGCGTACATATCATATGCTTCTCTGTAATTTACGGTGATCCAATAAGCATACATTTTTGCAACTGCATAAGGCGATCTTGGATAAAAAGGCGTTTTTTCTGATTGTGGTACTTCCTGTACCAAACCATAAAGCTCGGATGTAGATGCTTGATAGATTCTAGTCTTTTTTTCTAGTCCTAAGATCCTTATCGCTTCCAAAAGTCTCAATGTACCTATTCCATCCACATCAGCAGAATATTCAGGTTCTTCAAAACTTACATGCACATGGCTCATAGCACCAAGATTATAAATCTCGTCAGGTTGTACTTCTTGCACTATTCTAATGATATTCGTACTATCTGCCAAGTCCCCATGGTGTAATATAAACTTTCTATTATCAATATGCGGATCCTCATATATGTCGTCTATACGGGAAGTATTAAATAATGAAGCCCTCCGTTTGATACCATGGACTTCATATCCTTTTTTTAGTAAAAGGTGCGATAAATATGCTCCGTCTTGTCCTGTGACACCTGTGATTAAGGCTCGTTTCATTTATAAATTGTATTAAATTGATTTTATGGAACTGATTGCTGTATGTTGAAATAGCAATATATGGTAATGCAGGCTAGAAGCCTTGTGATATGGTATCTTAGCGAAGCCGTTTGCTGCGTTCTACGCTGCTGAAGCTTATCAGCAATCTTTATGCACCTTAGAGTCTTAGAGTCTTTAACGCTTGGGCGTCACAAGCGTGGCATTAACGCTTGGGCGTCACAAGTGTGGCATTTCAACTTTTACGGTTTTTCGAAATGGACTCAAGTTTCAAGTGATGCCTTCTGAAATTTCCAACATATAACTTTCGTCAACTTCGGAGTTATTGACACCTACCCCAACGAGACGTTTGCTGCGTTCTACGCTGCTGAAGCTTAAAAGGTTATCATAAACCCAAACTTTTTATAATCTCAATTACCTTCTCCTCACTCAATCCTGTGATATTGGAGATCATTGGAATCTGTAGGTCATTTTTGACACAATTTCTGATGACATCAATTGTTTTTTGCTCGATTCCTTGTTCAATTCCTTGTTCAATTCCTTGTTCAATTCCTTTTTCGATTAGACGATCGTATGTACTCATAATTTTATCTTTTAAATTTGGAGTGATGCCTTCTGAAATTTCCAACATATAACTTTCGTCAACTTCTAAAACTTCCAAAACATAAACAATGATGGTGAAAAAAAAGTTCCTTTCCGTGGAGTCAGATAAGGTCGTTAATATCTTTTCTATTTCATTTTTTAGCAAGTTAGGATCCGCACTGTGTCTTTGGACCAT
>CAMBRK010000069.1 GCA_945870185.1 Aureispira sp. CCB-QB1
AGCATTGACGTCTGATGTGGAAGTAGTGGCACGATATACAGTAAGGGTTAATGTGGCTATACTATCACAGCCAAAAACGTTTGGTGTGCGATAGGTATAGGTGCCACTTTGATCGTATATCTGTCCATTCCATGAGTAAGGTTCACATGAGGTTTGCACCAGGCTGGATGTGGTAGATGGATGGATGACGAGTTGCAGTGTCGCTATAGAGTCACAACCTTGCACACTGAGTCCGGTATAGATATAGTCACCAGAGGTGGTATAAGATTGTCCATTCCAAAGGTAAGTATCACAAGCGGTCACCGGATGATTCGTTCGTAGTACATTGCTGATGGTGAGATCGAGCGTGATGGTGCTATCGCATCCATATTTGGTTTGGGTTTGATAGGTGTAGGTGCCGGATTGGGTATAGGTTTGGCCATTCCAAGTATAGGATTCACAGGCAGCGCGCGACTGAATGACATCTGCCGACGGATAGACTTGGAGATCTAGCGAGACAATGGAGTCACAGCCATGAATATTTTGGGTGCGATAGGTGTAGGTGCCACTTTGAGTATAGGTCCGCCCATTCCAAGTATAAGCGTCGCAACTTTGCTGATTTAGACTGATTTGATCAGAGCGATTTACGACGAGGTTTAGTGTAGTTATAGAGTCGCAGCCATTGACGCTTAGCGTTTGGTAGGTGTAGGTGCCATCGGCGGTATAGGTCTGTCCATTCCACTCGTAGGTATCACATGCCGATGTGATGATACTTTGCATTTTGATATTGCTCACTTGCAGGTCTAGCCGAGCGATCACACTATCACATCCTGAGACATTCGGTATCTCCTGATAGTATGTTCCCGATGCAGTCAAAGCCGTGCCATAAAAAGTATAGCTATCGCCCTGACATATTTCTTGTACCGTATCTATAAATTTTGGTGCAGGGGCGATAAATACATTGTCGGTATAATCGCACTCATCTATGCCGTAGTACGATGTATCCGATACTATGATGGGATATTTGTCGGTATTGACGATCATGAATAGCGAGCTCAAGTCTGTGGCAGTAAAGGAATAGGATAGCCCGGTAAGGGTACTACCTGCGGTGATATCTGCTGCCGTGAGGTATGTACTGATGAGCGTGCCACCGGACTCCGGATTACCATTGTAGAAAGCCACGGGCACACCGGTTAAGGCCGATGCAGATGCGTCTGACCGATTATTGATACTAAAATCTACCGTATATTGTTGTGTAGCCACATCATAGTCTATACAAGATATAGCACCTGTAAGGGATGCTGCAGGCACGGGATAGTTGCCATTCTCATCGAGCAGTGACTCTTGCACCATAAAGTTATTGTATTTCCCATTTTTGTAGGTGGCGGGATTTTGCATGTACTGCGGCACGGTACCATCATCGTTGATGAAGAGCGGATTGTAGGCGTATTGATGCCAAATCTTTCTGGCGGGTGCCCATTTTTGGCCGGGCGGCGGGCCGAAGATGGTGAGTTTGCCGTTGCGGTCATTAATATTGGCTGCACAAGTGACACATATTTTGGCTTCGCCTGAGCCGTCGATGTCGGCGACGATTGGCAATTCATCTCCAGTAATTGATATACAAGAAATTGATGTATTAATTTGGGGTAAATTATTTTTTGCGGTTAATAAGTTCAGCCTTTCTTCATCTCTATAAATGATTTCTTGTATTCCATCTTTATTGAAATCGAATAAAGAACACCCAATTCGAGCAGAACCATCTAAGATACCAAAACTCCAATCATCTGATAGTAATGCAGAATTATTGTAAGAGAATTTCCTAATTTCGTTTCTAGAATTTATTAGAATATCTGATGTTCCTACATTTGTTACACTTCCAATAGCGAAAAAATCTAATTGTGTATAAAACGGCCAATCTATTTTAGTTATTATTTCATAGTTATTATTTTGATAAGTATAGACATAAATCCCTGAATAAACATTTTGCGCAGTTACGACAATTACATCTAGTTTTTGGTCGTTGTTAATATCAGCAACGAAAGTGTGTCCATCTCTACCTAATCCATTGATTAAAACATTATTAGGTGTAATATTATTACCCACCAAACCATTTAGATTTGTTATTGATACCTTATAAGTGGTGAAACCAGCAGCTAACTCCAAATCATTTGAATTGTCGTCTAAATTAGCTGCAATTGTATGTGAAACAAAGCCACCATCTCCTATTCCTTCATTACCACCGCTCAATAATAGGACACCATTAGCTGTGTTGAAAATATTGTTATAAATATAAATTTCTGGTATTGAATCTTGATTAAAGTCTGCAATGGAAAGTGTCCCACTTTGTCCATTTGCACCCCCATATTTTTGATCAGAAATCCATTTAATGGTATTGTCAGCTCTGTAGCATACTAATTTTCCACGTAAATTAATTGGATTAATATTTAAATCTGAAACAGCTACAACAATTTCAAAAGATAATCCATTTTTAAGAATAAGAAAATTGTTGCTACGGCAATAAAAATACCCTGAATTTATTGTTTGGATAATAGCATTGTTTTTCGTTTCAATAATTAAAATCTGATTTGAAACATTCCAATCAGAATTGTAATTTTTATAACCAGAAACAATAAGTTCTGGTATACAATCATTATTAATGTCAAATAAAATAGGAGTTTGAACAACAGGTACTTCATCAATTAACTCCCATTTCTTTTCCAATTGAATATTAAAATCAGAATCAAATTTTTTATCTAAATAGCATAATGACGTATCAAACTTACAAAATGTATTTTGGGCATTTAAAGTAACTAAAGAATTAGTAATTAAACAAAATACCAATATGTATTTATATATCATGTTATGAATACTAGGTTTAAAAACGGAGCACCTCTTTTTGATGCCCCGTATATCTATTAATATTAGGAAAAAGATTACAATTTTACAAACTTGTAATTTTGTATATTGCCATCATAGTCTTGGAACTTAATGAGATACAAGCCACTGGCCTGCTCAAAAGGAATGGTTTTTTCTGTTCCATTGAAATTGCCGGATTGTACCAATTGTCCAGAATTATTGTAAATCAAATAAAGTACATCGTTATCTATATTGATTTCGGATTTTATAGTGACTTCATTAGAAAAGAAAGGGTTAGGTACAATTTTAAAATTAAAATCATTTGCAGATGCTTTGACTCTACCTTGACTCTCTTCGATATTAGGATCATTGCAGTTAGGCTTAGGCAAATAAATCATTTTGAAGCAACTTGGATTGCTACCGCATGGTGCTGGCGAGATCATTACTTCATTACCACCTGACAGAGGACCTATCTCACCATTTGCAGGTATGGGTACACTTACTATTCCACCGGAAGTCTTGTAACAAAGATTACCAGGGACAGTATTAAGTTTGACCATATACGTATACCCATTCGAGGTAGGTATACATGTAATCTTGCCTGGATATACTTCAATGTTACAATTTTCAACAGAGCACGGGACAGGAGGACATATCATTAAGGTCTGTGAACACGCTGTTAGTTCATCAATTAATGTAATAGATTTACAATTTGGATTTAAGGGTTCAGGTGGAGAAGGAAGAGTATGGATACTACCTTTAGACTTAGTCATTCCAAAAATAGTATAACTCCCTGTTCCAGGAACAAATATGTCAAATGTCCATGTGTCTGGTGGACCTTTGATACATTTTACATTGGTGATTTGCACTCCTGCGAATGCTTCACACCCGGAGCAAAATGGCGGTGGGCATATTTTTTGAGTTAAATTGCATCTTGGGAAATTCATTATAATATCCCAGCATCCTTCCTGAATTAAAAAGGGACCTAACGTAATGATATCATCTCCATTTCCATTGGTTATCGTATAGAGACCGGATTCTCCAGGATATTGACTGGTTTTCCTTTGTATGCTCCAAGGGGCACCATTTGGTGCGGAGATATTGACCGTAATATAATAATAATCATCTGATAGAAAATCAGGGGTACCATTGGAATTACAACTGCCGACAACTACAGAATAATTATATGCCTTGTATAAGTTTTTGCAAATTTTTATAGTATTGGAAAGTTGAGGTGGCAAATTCATTCCCAAACTCGAGTTGAAAGAAATCAAAGCATTAATATCAAGGCATTGATTTATGAGTCCAAAATTAGAAATGGGAAAATCAAAACAAAAAGTTTTATTTACTTCATCAATGGTGAGATTTGAATAGGTATAACCAGGTATATTGATATTTCTAATACTCCAAGTGCCACACAAGGTAGGCAAGGTATAACTGCCACAAATTCTTGCAAGATTGCCACTACAAGAATAATAATCAATTCCGATAGATGGGTCAGAAGAAGACCCGTTTAGATCGATACTGCCCAACGAGCTACCTGTACAAGGCTCACAAAAACCATCAATGTATGCATAGCCAAAATGTCCCCCTAACCCACAATCTGCTACAATCATTTCTATCGTGGCAATATTGCCTATTTCTGAGGCAGGAATATCAAACCTGTGACAAGCCCAATCTACTACGTCAATATTATCAAAGTTGCACGGATCAGTATATTTTTTAGCACACAATAGAAAATCTGCATCAAAACACAATTCATCAGCAGGTGCTTTATCACATTTGATATTTAAAAACGGCTGTTGATTGACGTGAGGAGGATTTGTAGGGTTTTCTAAAGCTACAGCATACCATACGGTAAATCTTCTGTTAGCTTCAGTCACTATAAAGCTTTTTGTAACCCTATCAATACCTTCATCACCTTCACACGCTGTTTCATGGCCCGTTCGGTTATTAATTCTTAATGATTTGTTGCCAAATTTTACTTTTTGGATACCCACTAATGGATCTACTCCAGAGGTCATAATAGCAAAACGATTTGCAAGTGGCATTGTGCTTGGCGTCCATCCAGCAACATTAGGCGTACAAGAAGAACTTCCTAAAGAATATGTGGATATAAACCCATTATAATGCAAAAAATCTTGTTCAAATCCACCATTATCACAAATTTCTACGGTAGTATTGAGAGACGCTTGAGTTTTTTCAGGAAAATATATGTTCATATATTCATCCATATTGGACTGGATGAAAGCATGTTTTTCAGCTTCGGCAGCTCTGGCCTTGATTTCTTCAGGAGTGACGGTGTGATTTTTGACGCAGGTGTGCCCAAACAAGGTAGTGGCTTTGGCCATCTTTTCTGGATCGTCGAGGCACTTGGCGATGTGATTGTTCATACGTATGGTAAAGTTGTTTTTGGCCTTGTCTGTAGTGGGCGAAGATATCTGTCCAAAACTTTGAAAACAGACCAAACTTAAAAGAGTAGTCATGAATATGATGATATTTTTCATGATGATGAAGATTTAGAAAGTGATAAATAAAATTTTTCAAAAACAAAAAGTATTTTTTACACATCACTTTCTAGGGTGGATCATCATCATAAGTGATTAGATGATAATTCCTATTGTATTGTATTGTATTGTATTGTATTGTATTGTATTGTAGGCATAGCATAATGTTTTATATTTTTATTACAATTACAAATATAAGGTGTTTTTTTATAACTTGGTTGGAATTTTGTAATTACTTCTAAAAAAAATAGTTCATTGGGCAGGAGCCAATACTAGGTGTCATATATGGGACTGACATTGTTTTTTCTTAGTACTTTATAATCTTCTCCGAGTACTTTATAAGATTCTTTAGGTGCTTTTATTTCGACGGTCATATACCGTTTGATATTTGTCCTGAAGTCCAAGACTTAGGACAACGGTATACTTCATAGAATTTTTTTTTAATTTAAGTACCATCTCTTATAATCATACCCACACCTGTTCTATTCTACATAGACTATTTAAAGATTATTTAATTTTATTCCGCCCCCAAACGGAGCAATAAATAATATTTGGAATATTATACGATCCTTTAAGGAGCTAGTCATAAAAATTGCTGGACGATTAGTTCCCTAAGGTTTATATATATTTTAGGTTAAATATTTTTAGTTCCGGAAAGGATTGGCCCAAAATGCTTTTGGGACGGGTAGTTCCTTTCAGAAACTAAAAAATATGAGATTTTAATCTTTAGTATCTGTCGGGAAACCCCAAAAATGGAATTATGATGAGTGTATCCGTTTAGAAAATAGGAATTTTAGACTTTTTTTTACTTCCTCCGTTGCGGACTCGGTATTTACGGGGCTGAGCAGCGATTTTGCCCCCAAAAAGTCACATTTTAGGTATATTTTGGGTATAAAATGCTTCAATTACGACCCATTTGGGGGCAATTTTGGTGCCTTTTAGATGCCTAAATAACGATACCGAATAATATTTGGGAAAATTTTGTGTCTCTGGCCATGTGAATCATCTTTAGGTCTTTCACAAGCTTCTTTGAGTACTTAACAAGCTTCTTTATGTACTTTACAACCTTCTTAAAGTACTTCAAAACCTTCTTAAAGTACTTGATGACCTTCTCTGAGTACTTTATAAGCTTCTCTAAGTACTTTACAAGCTTCTCTGAGTACTTTACAAGCTTCTTCAAGTACTTCATAAGCTTCTCCGAGTACTTCACAAGCATCTTCGGGTGCTTCACAAGCTTCTCTGAGTACTTCATAAGCTTCTCCCAGTACTTGACAAGCTTCTCCGAGTAGTTTATAAGCGTCTTCGAGTACTGTATAACCTTCTTCGAGTACTTCACAAGTTAATACCTTATTCTTCATTAGAAAAAGGAGCAAGTCTTTACCATTTTCTAAATCACTTTAGCATAATCAAGATACGATATATATATTTAGCTAGGTGTTTGGCACTAGGACACGCACCAACACACCAAACAGGGAAATCAACTATACGCATATGGACAATATTAAGTTTCTTAAATGCGGTATCTTCTGAAGTTGAAAACCCATTAGAAAATCACATTTAAACAAATTATGATACTGAGATATCATGATAGCATTCTAAAAATCCTGATTACAATATTCAATAAAACACTCAATAGAATCATCGTCGTGATAGGAAAGTAAAATTTAACCCGAATTATACGTTAGAAAATCTATTCCGAAGCTAAACTACTGCAAATCAGAAGCTTCGCCTATTTATCTTCTTTAACCGTAGCGGTGCTACGCTTTTCGAATATAATTAGCTGATTTATTGCATTTTAACTTCTCATCACGAAGTTCCAACGCATAATTCGGGTTATAAACTTTCCTTTTCTATTTTGATATCTCCGGGTAAGTTGCCCAAAAATCCTAACTTATCCCCAAAATAGTACCATATGATACCTGCCACCGTCAAAAGCAGACCTGCACCTATGATATATTTACCACTTTCTACATGCATATGATTAAGACCAAAGATTCTTTGGATACACTTCATCTTGTATCAGTTGGCTAATTTTTTCCATTACAAATGGCTTATCTTCTTTATAAGTCACTCCAAACCAATCTGATTCCGTATCCAAAACATTAACATGTAGTACTTTTTCCTTGATCAAATGATCCACTAAAGTCGGGATATAAAATTCAGAAGTTAACTCCATACCATGTTTTTCTAAAAAATCCTTAAACAAAACATCGCAATGGTCAAAATATGAAGGTAAAAATCCCCACATGTTCATCGAGACCAAAGTATCTTCATTCAGAGTCTGCATACTGTCACCTTGTGGAAATCTAATGACTCCGTCTTCATCTCTTTTGATCTTAACACATTCTGTAACATCTACCAAATGGCCATCAGCATTAACACTGCATACGCCTCTATTTACCGTGCCGTGTTCCGACAACGTATTTCTTAAATAATAGGCTACGACTGCATAATCATCGGTATTGTTTTGTTCCGTGAGGAAGTTCGCAAGCTGTTTGAAGGAGTCCACACCATAGTAATCATCAGCATTAATCACACCAAATGGTTCGTTGATCACGTCTTTGGCTACCCATATAGCATGAGCTGTTCCCCACGGCTTTTGTCTTTCAGGATGGCTGACACAACCATCAGGTATGTTATCTAGCTCTTGAGTTATAAACTCCATTTCGATTTTATCTCCTAGTTTTTTCCTGAAGTAAGTTTCAAACTCTTCTTTAAAAAAATCTCTAATGATAAATACTACTTTACCAAAACCTGCGTGAATTGCATCATATAAAGAATAATCAATAATAGTTTCCCCATTTGGACCAAAGGCATCCATTTGCTTCAATGTTCCGTATCTGCTTCCCATTCCGGCAGCTAAAATCAATAAGGTTGGCTTCATTTTTAAGTGTATTTTTATTATATTTTAAAGGATAAGTCCAATTTTGTTCAATTAAAAAATATTTGCACAAAGGTATAAAAATAGTAAAAACAAATGTCATGAATTCTTAAATTTTGATTTTTGAAGATTATCATATTAAAAGCCTATGTTAAAGATTGTTAACACATATCAAATATGTTTTATAATAATACTTAATATAAACAATATCAGTATATTAACATATATTTAACAATGAAAGTGCCATAAAAAAAAGGTGCTCAAAATTAATATAATTAAATTCTATAATTACCTTTGCGTCATTATTAAATATTATTAAATCTTAATTAAAATGAAGAATCTTTTATTATTAGTTTTACCATTATTAGTATTTTCATGTAAGCCAGGTGTGGAGTCACATAGAAAAGCAATTGAAGAATTAGGAACAAGCTGGGATGGAGCAACCCAATCAGTTATTGGTTTTTCTGAAGGCTTAACTGCTGACATGACTAAGTACACTGAAGCTGCATCTACTATGATGTTGGATTCTGTAGCTACTTCAAAATTGAAAGGTGATGCTGCTACTCAATGGGCTGCCGCAACTACAGCTTTCAAAGCTGCTACAACTGATGCATACACACCTGCACAAGCAGAACTAAATGATTTCGTTTCTATGTGGACTGAGAAGTCAACAGCTCTTACTACGCTTAAAGATGGTCTTGCAGCTGGTAAAATCGAAGGAGATGTAGTAGCTCAAATAGCTGAACTTTCTGCATTAGTTACACAAGCTAATGAAAAAGTTGCTGCATGGGTTGGCAAGAAAACAGAATTAAGCTCTGCTGCTGATGCTGCTCTTGAAGGTCTTAAAAAAGCATACGAAATGGTAGCTCCTAAGAAATAATCAGATATTTCTAAAAATATTAAAGGTCTTAGTTTTTTGGTAAACTAAGACCTTTTTTATGCGCTTCACGCTACACCTTTACTCTATTGAAACTTTATTTTTTCCTGACTTGTCCCCAGTAAATTTAGTGCGTTATTAAATAACTGAATATCAGCATTATAATAATATTTTTATGTAAATTTAACGTACTAAAGGGGTATTTTGACATGAAAATCAGGGTAGTAAAGACCAAATTAAAAGCCAAATCGGTTCAAAAATTAGTGTCTAAAATAAAAAAATCTTTAGGGTGGAAAGTACTTTTATCATAGAATAGTTGTCATCCGCCTTTTTGTCTTTAGCTTAAAGGTCACTGAAGACGGTACAAACAAAAAACTGTTTGAGCCAATAGTACTATTTATCAATGGACAAATCTAAAATAACATGTAAATATAATTAAAGAACGAATGTGAAAGGCGAGCCTGTCTACCTACGGAGTCAGGTAGATTTTTTCACGCTAAAGCGTGACTGCGTTTGTTTCCGTCGAGAAGATGACTTTTAAGCGTTAAGAAGACAAAACAGCGGCGGCATTTCCTGCCCGACTCCGTAGGCAGGCGGGTTTGTTTACTTTTTTTTGCTGCTGAAAAAAAGTAAAAGCCTTGCCGGCTTGAGGCAAATGTATAATCAGGGTTGAGGTTTTTAGTTTATAAGAAATGATCAATTGAAATAATTTCAAAAGTGCAAAGTGTTATCCCCATCTAAAAAAATAGTAGCTAAGACCTTTTTTTATGCTCTTCACGCTACACCTCTAATTCATTGAAACTATAATTTTTTCTTAAGATCTTGCAACTCATCTCGAAGTTGTGCCGCAGTGATAAAATCTAAATCTTTGGCTGCTTTTTTCATCTTGACTTCGGTATCTTGTATCAATTTAGAAATCTGATCTTTAGTCATATACCCAATGATTGGATCGGCAGCAATACCCGACCTTTCTTCTTGTTCGATGTAAGGTACAGGTTTTTTTACGCCTCTGATATCAAGTATAGATTTTTGATTCAATATTTCTTCTCTTGTCCTAGAAACCGTGGTTGGAGTAATATGATGTTCCTTGTTGTAAGCCATTTGGACAATTCTACGTCTATAAGTTTCATCGATCGTATTTTGCATACTATCCGTGACTTTATCTGCATAAAACACCACTAAACCATTGCTGTTCCTAGCAGCTCGACCTGCAGTTTGGGTTAATGACCTGGTATTTCTTAAAAACCCTTCTTTATCAGCATCCAAGATAGCCACCAAAGATACTTCAGGCAAATCCAATCCTTCTCTTAGCAAATTCACACCAACTAGTACATCAAACTCTCCAAGCCTCAAATCCCTAATGATTTCTACCCTATCCATCGTATCCACTTCACTATGTATGTACCGTACCTTGATATTCATTTTTTGAAGATATTTGGTTAACTCCTCAGCCATTCTCTTAGTCAAAGTGGTCACCAAAACCCTTTCATTAACTTCAATTCTTTTTTGGATCTCTTCCATCAAATCATCAATCTGATTAATGCTAGGCCTTACTTCTATAGGAGGATCCAGTAAACCGGTAGGTCTGACAATCTGTTCTACGACGACACCTTCCGTTTGAGCCAATTCAAAATCGCCAGGAGTTGCACTGACATAAATGACCTGATTTATCACAGACTCAAACTCTTCAAAACTCAAAGGTCTATTATCCATAGCAGAAGGCAGCCTAAATCCAAAATTGACCAAATTAATTTTTCTAGCTCTATCTCCGCCCCACATACCTCTTACTTGCGGTAAAGTCTGATGACTTTCGTCAATAATCATTAAGTAGTCCTTAGGAAAATAATCTAATAAACAAAATGGCCTTGTTCCTTGCCTTCTTCCATCAAAAAATCTTGAATAATTTTCAATCCCGTTACAATACCCTAATTCCCTAATCATTTCCAAATCAAAGGTGACCCTTTCTTTAATTCTTTGAGCCTCTAGATATCTTCCTTCTGACTCAAAAAACTTTTCGTGATTGTGCAATTCATCTTCAATATCTTTGATCACCATATTGAGCCTATCTTTGGGTGCCACATATAAGTTTGCCGGAAATATAGCAGCATGATCCAAGGAAGTAATTCGTTTACCACTCGATGTTTCTAGCTGTTCGATTTGTTCTATTTCATCCCCAAAAAAAATGATTCTGTATCCAAAGTCAACATAGGGAAGATTTATATCTACCGTATCTCCCTTTACTCTAAAGGTTCCCCTCTTAAAATCTACTTCAGTGCGAGAATATAAACTCGTTACCAAACTATATAAAAAAGTATTGCGTGAAATGACTTGTCCTTTCTCTATCCTGATGATCCCTGTTTTGTAATCTTCAGGGTTACCCATTCCGTAAATACAAGAAACTGAGGATACGATAATGACATCTCTTCTGCCAGAAAGCAAAGAAGAAGTAGCTCTAAGTCTTAACTTATCTATCTCTTCATTGATCTGTAGATCTTTCTCAATGTATGTATCCGAATGTGTGATGTATGCTTCAGGTTGATAATAATCGTAGTATGACACAAAGTATTCTACCGCATTGTCAGGAAAAAACTCACACAGTTCTGCGTACAACTGCGCTGTCAAAGTCTTATTGTGTGTCAAAACCAAAGTAGGCCTATCGACTTGCGTGATCACATTAGCTACAGTAAATGTTTTACCAGAGCCTGTCACACCCAACAATACCTGAAATTTTTCATTATTGGTAAGCCCTTGGACCAATTGTGAAATCGCTTTGGGTTGGTCACCTGTGGGTTTATAGTGTGATGATATTTTAAAAGCCATGATAATAATTTACTACGCATTAAAACATGATACTGTACCAAAAGTTATAAGATACCCGAAAATTATACATGATTAAGTTAAATTTTCATTTCTAGCGGAAAAGTATTTTTCAAAATTGCCAAGTATTCTTAATATCAAAAATATCAATATACTGGATAAGATAAACCATTCAAATAGTAATTAATGATTACTAATCCAATACACTATCAGGATAAATATAATGTCAGCACTTCCTAGTTTCAAAAAATTTTATTACAAAACCCACCTGATATACATTAACAAACAAAATAAAATTTTATAATAAAATGTAAAAAAATAGCTGTATTTTTGCACTACCTTAATCAATATAACCACCAACAGATGATAACAGAAGCTCCTTCTTACACTTTAGAGTTGATGTCCCACGAAGATCCCTCCAGTGAAAACTATAAAAAATCAGTACTAAATGATCTTTGGATAGCATTAGTCAGTAGAGAAGCAAGTATTTTGGGTAGAAAAGAAGTGCTGAGCGGACGTGCAAAATTTGGAATCCTAGGTGATGGTAAAGAATTGCCACAAATAGCCATGGCTAGAGCTTTTCAGAAGGGAGATTGGAGGTCAGGATATTATAGAGATCAGACTTTTATGTTTGCCAGAGGGCTTTGCACAGTCGAACAATATTTTGCACAATTATATGCTGATTGCGAAAACGATCCCTTCTCGGGTGGCCGTCAGATGAACAGCCATTTTGCAACACGCATGATCGATAACGATGGTGAATGGCTGGACCAAACAACTATGTATAACGTATCTTCTGATATATCCTGTACGGGTGGTCAAATGGCACGTGCCTTGGGTTTAGCTATGGCATCTAAAAAATATAGAAAACTGCAGATACCATCTCATAAGAAATTCTCTGATAATGGTAATGAAGTTTCATTTGTAACGATCGGTGATGCTTCGACTTCTGAAGGAATCTTTTGGGAAACCATAAATGCATCAGCCGTAATGAGAGTACCATTGGTAGTGGCTGTTTGGGATGATGGCTACGGGATAAGTGTTCCTATAGAAATGCAAACCGCCAAAGGTTCGATATCCAAAGCATTGGAAGGCTTACAACTTGGTCAGAATGATAATGGCATCATGATATATACCGTAAAAGGTTGGGACTATCCAGAACTTGTCGCCACGTTTGAAAAAGTAGTCCAAAAAGCAAGAGAACAGCACAGGCCTGCATTAATCCATGTACAAGAATTGACCCAGCCGCAAGGACATTCCACAAGTGGTTCGCATGAAAGATATAAGTCTCCAGAAAGACTTCAATGGGAAAAAGACATGGATTGTATTAAGAAGTTTGAAGAATGGATTATCAAAAACAAACTAGCTACTGGGGACGAAATAGATGATATAAAAAAAGATGCTGCAGCATATACAAAAAATGCAAAAGATAATGCGTGGAAGGCATATACAGAAAAGATCAAAGTGGAGAGTAACCAACTAAAAAACATATTTACTAGTCTTCCACAAGAGTCCAAAACAGAAGCCATTCTGCACTTAGAAAAAGAATTTACTACAACACCTTTTTTGACCTTTTCTGAAATATTATCGATCGCAAGAAAATTACAAATCCAGGTTAAGAGATTAAGTATCAATAAGATTCCAGAATTGGATAATTTTGTAACCATATCGAAACAAATAGGGGCTGAAAGATATCATACACATTTGCATAGTGATACAAAGTATTCTGGGCTTAACATCCAAGTCGTACCACCAAAATATGGCTTAGAACCAGAAATAGTCAATGGTTATCAGATATTAAATAACTATTTTGATAGTCTTTTGGAATCCAAACCCAATATTATAGCATTTGGGGAAGATGTTGGCCAAATCGGAGATGTAAACCAGGGATTTGCCGGTTTACAGCAAAAGCATGGTCTCGAGAGAGTTTTTGACACAGGTATCAGAGAATGGACCATCATGGGGCAAGCTATGGGTGGTGCTATGAGAGGATTAAGACCCATTGCAGAAATTCAATATTTGGATTACATGGCCTATGCTTTTTCACTTTTAACAGATGATCTAGCTACACTGAGATACCGAACAAATGGCATCCAAAGATCACCAGCTATCGTAAGAACGCGTGGCCATAGATTAGAAGGTATATGGCACGCTGGTTCGCCTATGGGAATGATTCTTACTTCAATGCAAGGAATTTACTTGTGTGTACCTAGAAACATGGTGCAAGCGGTAGGTTTTTATAATACCTTATTAAAATCTGATGACCCCGGAATAGTAGTAGAATGTCTGAACGGGTACAGGCTTAAAGAAAAGTTACCCACCAATTTATTGGACTTTACCGTTGCGCTAGGAAAACCAGAAATTCTTCAAGAAGGTACAGATATCACTTTAGTAACCTACGGGTCATGTGTGAGAGAAGCACAAAAAGGGTTAGAACTTCTTAACGGTTTTGATATATCAGTTGAGTTGATTGATGCACAAACATTAATGCCTTTTGATCTAGAGGGTGTCATAGTAAACTCTTTAAAGAAAACGAATAGAATTATCTTTATGGATGAAGATATTCCTGGAGGTGCTACTGCCTATATGATGCGTGAAGTGTTAGAAAAGTGGGATGGTTATAAATATTTGGATGCAAAACCAATTACCCTGTCCGCAGCAGCACACAGAACACCATTTGGATCAGATGGAGACTATTTTACAAAACCAAACCCTGATGATGTTTTTGAAACCATCATGGATATGGCCAAAGAAGCTTTTCCAAATAGATTTTAATATTGTTTAAAATTTAATAGTATATTTAAGGAATATCAAATTATTGAAATAATTTATATATTTTTTCTGTTTTGATTCCCAATAACATTATTTTTTTTAATATTTGCATCTAATTTTGAAGCATTGTATGCTAAAAATAATTTTTCATACGTTATAGGAGCTTATTAAACTTTAGATCAACATTGAATTCCTGCTTAGTAATCATACCAACTTATAATGAATTTGAAAATATTCATTCCATTATTGACGCTGTACTTAAGCAGGGTACTCATTTTGCTGTACTTATTGTAGATGATAATTCACCGGACGGCACAGGAGATGAAGTAAAGATACTTCAAGCCAAAGAAAACAGAATCCACTTGATACAAAGAAGTGGAAAACTCGGGTTAGGTACAGCTTACATAGCTGGATTTAAATATGGATTAAGTAAAGGCTTTGATTTTATTTTTGAAATGGATGCCGATTTCAGTCATAACCCAAATGATTTACCAAGATTATTAAACGCTTGCCTCCAAGGAGCTGATATAGCTGTAGGGAGCAGGTATGTCAAAGGTGGTGATATCAAAAACTGGTCTAAAGATAGAATTCTACTTTCGTATGGTGCATCCTTGTATGTCAGGACTATAACGTGGATGCCCGTATTGGACCCAACTGCAGGTTTCATTTGCTACAATAGAAAAGTTCTGGAATCCATGAATCTCGACAAAGTTAAGTTTATAGGGTATACTTTCCAGATAGAAATGAAATTTTATGCTTTAAACTTAGGGTTTAAAATCAAGGAAGTACCTATTACTTTTGTAGATAGAGAGAAAGGTAACTCTAAAATGCATGCCAATATAGTATCAGAAGCCATCAAAGGCGTAATGCAAATGCGATGGAGAAAAATGACAGGTTACTATCAATAAAAATGCACATCTTTTAAAGCGCATTTATCAGCATTAAATACTCCCAGAATATTTCTAAATATTACTCGTCCAATAATTCTGGAGCCATACCCATATTAGAAAATCCTCCATCATGATAAAGATTCTGCATAGTGACCATTCTAGTCAAATCAGAAAAAAGAGTCACACAATAATCTGCACATGCTTCACCACTTGCATTTCCTAGAGGAGACATTTTTTCCGCATATCCGAAGAAATCACCAAAACCTTTGACTCCTGAACCAGCTGTAGTAATAGTAGGAGACTGGGAAACAGTATTTACCCTAACATGTGCTTTTTTCGCAAAGTGATATCCAAAACTCCTAGCAAAACTTTCCAATAATGCTTTGGATTCAGCCATTTCACTATAGTCTGGAAATGTACGCTGAGCTGCAATATAAGATAATGCTACTATGGAACCCCAATCATTTATGGCGTCCATCTTATAAGCCACTTGCATGACCTTATGAAAAGAAATGGCCGAAACATCAAATGTAGTCTTCATCCACTCATAGTTCAGATCAGTATAATCTTTCTTCTTGCGCACATTTACAGACATCCCTATAGAATGGAGCACAAAATCAATTTTACCACCAAGAATTTCCATAGATTGTCTAAACAAATTTTCAAGATCTTCTACACTTGTGGCATCTGCAGGTATAACTTGAGCATGGAGCTTAGTCGCTAATTCATTAATTTCACCCAAACGCATAGCCACTGGAGCATTAGTAAGTACAATAGTTGCACCTTGTTCTACACATTTTTCAGCTACTTTCCATGCAATAGATTTACTATCCAAAGCCCCGAAAATAATGCCTCTCTTTCCAGATAAAAGACTACTTGCCATATTGTTAACTTTTCTTTTGAAGTAGCAAAGATAACAAGATCAAAAGAAAAACACTGAACTTAGAGTAAAAAAAAATAAACAATACCGTTCTTATACGTCTATAGAATCATAAACTACAACCTTAGACCAAAGATGATGATATTTTTTTCTAAATTGGTCATGAAAAGGATGTATTTGATAAGCCTCCTGATCCGCTACACTTTTAAATATGGTAAACCAAGAATAAGTGTAACTTCCATCTATTACGTCGCGACTCGTTCCAGCGGGTTTACCTATATGATATGACTGTATAGATTTACATTGCTTCAATATGCCCAATCCTTCGATAAATTTCTGATGATCTTCTTTACTTGATGGGTTTTTTAGCCAAAAATACACCTGATGTAAAAATATACCTTCCATAGGCTGAACTTGTTTATTTTCCAACAAATTAAATAAACCATTAATCCCTACTATAGTTAAACCACTCGTGGCAAGTTTTGAAAAATTGCGTCTATCCATTGATCTACATATTATTAAGAGTACAAAAATTTGACCAAATGTAATGCTTTCATTATTATTTTTTAAAGTTTATCCACCTTCTTTTAAACTAAAAAAGGGAGCACAACCTGAATTGCCTCCCTTTTATATTTTGAAAAGTAAAAGATTACTTAGCTAATCTTCTTTCTTTAATTTTTGCTTTTTTACCAGTTAAAGCTCTAAGATAA
The DNA here is from genome assembly GCA_945870185.1 of Aureispira sp. CCB-QB1. Taxonomy (GTDB): domain Bacteria; phylum Bacteroidota; class Bacteroidia; order Chitinophagales; family Saprospiraceae; genus OLB9. The sequence continues at coordinate 17,170 of CAMBRK010000069.1, forward strand.
TACAACTTAGCTCTTCTTACTTTACCTCTCTTCAAAACTTCTATCTCTGCTATTGCAGGAGAAGAAAAAGGTATAATTCTCTCCACTCCTACTCCATTAGAAATTTTTCTAACCGTAAAGGTTTTGGTGGATCCATCACCATTTATTTGTATAACATCACCACGGAAGATCTGTATTCTTTCTTTAGCTCCTTCTATAATTTTATAACTAACTGAAATGTTATCACCTGGTCTAAATGAAGGAAGATCCCTCTTTGGCGTCAGCTGCTCGTGTACGTAATTGATTAAATTCATCTTACTAAAATTTTATCTTTTCTAAATTGGACCGCAAAGATATAATTATTTTTATTTTACTAGGTAGTTTTTTGTAAAAAAAATAAAACATATTTTAAAAATTAAAATATTTATTACCTGAATTATTAAAACTATGCTTGCAATTGGCCCTTAAAAATTAATATTGATACACGATTGAGACATCATGAGTGATATTGAATTATAAATATGGGTAATAAAATCTTGATTTATATTGGATGAGGAACAAAATTATGGGTGTCAGAATAAATTATTATATTTGCTATTCTTTAATCATTTTATAATTAAGATTTTAATGAATGGTTTTTTTCAATTAGTCTTTTTACTTCCAATTTTTATTAGTGCCTTAGGACAAAACGCCTTACAAATGCAGGTCGATGACGCATTAAAGAATGACTTTTTTAAGTATTCAAATATTGGGATTTCAGTTAGAGATGCTAAAACATCTGAACTATTGGTAAATGTAAATAAAGACAAACTCATGGTACCTGGTTCAACCATTAAAATTATTACTACTGTTACTGCATTAGAAGTTTTAGGTGAAAATTTCAAATTTGAGACTCAACTTAGTTATAGCGGCCATATTGCTGCGGATGGAGTTTTAAAAGGTAACATTTACATCGAAGGTACAGGTGACCCTACCCTAGGCACAGATAGAATCAAAAGTAGTCTTGGTATGGAAGCGCTTATTGAAAAATTTGTTACTGAGATAAGGGCAAAAGGCATAATTTGCATCGAAGGCGATATCATTTGCATCAATCCCAAGCCAAAGGCTATCCCTATAGAAGACACTTGGCAGTGGCAAGATTTGGGCAACTATTATGCTACGGGTTCATGGCCTTTAAATATCAATGAAAACCTTTACAACATTTACTACAACAGAAATTTCAATGTCGGCCAGAGTGCAAAAATCTCTTACATCGAACCGTATATACCCAAGCTCCAAGTTGAGTCCGAAGTAAAAGTAGCTGCAGGTGAATCTCAAGATAATGCATACATTTTTGGTCCTGCACTGCAATATCAAAAATTGGTATTAGGCACCATTCCTCAAGGAAAAAATTTATATAAAGTTAAAGGAGCTATTCCTGACCCTCCGCAGTTTTTAGCTTATCTTTTACACCAGGCATTAGGGCAAGATAAAATCTCAGAAAGTCGTTACTTAACCATGAAAGCCATTCCCATTGAATCAACATTACTTTACAAACACAAATCTCCTACGCTTTCGGATATTGTAAAAATGACAAATACCTATAGCATAAACTTATATGCTGATGCTTTAGTCCAAGCATTAAATCCCCAAAAGGGAATTTTTGAGAATATCAAAATTTTAAAAGAGAAATTACACAATTCCGGTGCGGATACAATGCTTATGGATATTAAAGATGGTAGTGGTCTATCTGCTCGAAACCTGATTACCGCAGATCAAATGAGTACCTATATTTGCCATGTTTTTAAAAACCATGATGTAAATCTTTTAGAAAAAATGCTACCTGTTGTAGGTGAAGATGGCACAATAAAAAATTTATTAAATAACTCGCCAGCTAAAGGAAAAATGTGGCTTAAATCAGGTTCTATGCGAAGGATTTTGTGCTATTCTGGAATTGCAAAAGGGAAATCCGGAAGATTAGTTGCTTTAACCATTTATCTTAACGGTTCTATTTTCATAGAACATAAAATAAATAAGAAAGAAGTTGAAAAAATTTTAGAAACTATTTATAATCATACTTAAAATACAATTGAGATTATAAAAAAACAATTGAGAACTCACTATATCTAGATAAAATATTGGTCAAAATATTTTATTACAACATATTACACATATACGATAATATTATATCAATTCTTTAGTGTAAATTTTGCATTTCATGTTCTGAAAAATCCTATGTTTGTACCTCAAAGAAGTCATACATGCGTAAACAATGGTATACATTTTATTTCTTAATACTAGCTTTCAGCATAAGCTGTGTTAACAAAGAAATCAATACCCAAGATGACAAACAACATCTAAATCAACCCATAGAAGAACCAAATCAAACTGTTGATGATGTTTATCATAATATAGGACGTGCCATTTGGCAGAAGCCTGGTTTAGTTATAGAAAAACTTGGTGATGTATCAGACAAAACTATTGCCGACATTGGTGCAGGCACTGGTTACTTCTCTATAAAACTAGCTCCAAAGTCTAAAAAAGTTATTGCCATTGAAATAGATACTAACCTACTACGCAAAATTGATTCTTCGAAAACAACTTTACCCCTAGATAAACAAATTAATCTAGAAACTAGGTTGGCCATGCCAGAAAACCCAAACCTGCTCGAAAAAGAAGTAGATATCATTTTAATCATAAACACCATAGCTTATATTCCTAACACAGAAAAATACTTAAATACAATTAAGAAAGGACTTAAAAAAGGTGGTAAAATTATGATCATTGATTATAAAATGAAAAAATTACCAATCAACGCACCTCCAAGAACAGAAAGGATTTACCTTGACGTTTTAGAAGATATGTTAATTAAGTCAGGATACACATTAATACAATCAGATGATACTTCATTAGAATATCAATATATCATTACAGCGCAAAACAATTAAATCACAGAAATATGTTAAATCTTTCCACATTAGATCTTTCAATCATCGTCATATGGATAATAGGCTTATTGGCATTCGGCATCTACGTTTCACTTACCAGTAAAAAAGAAACGGCAAACGACTATTTTCTTGCATCCAATTCCTTACCCTGGTGGGCAGTAGGTGGTTCGTTAATAGCCGCAAATATTTCCGCAGAGCAGTTTATTGGTATGTCAGGTTCTGGTTATGCTGTTGGCTTTGCTATAGCAGCTTACGAATTGATGGCTGCTATAACGTTGCTGATTGTTGCCAAATTTTTTCTACCTATCTTTCTTCAAAAAGAGATTTATACTATGCCACAATTTCTTGAAAAAAGATATGATCACAGGGTTAGAACAGGCTTGGCTATATTTTGGGTTTTGCTCTTTGTTTTTGTCAATATTACATCTGTTTTATATCTAGGATCGTTAGCGCTGCAAACAATAATGGGAATACCATTAATTTATGCCATCATCGGCTTGGCAATATATAGTGGTACATATGCAGTAACTGGTGGGTTAAAAGCTGTTGCACTTACTGATGTAATACAGGTATTAGCCCTTGTATTAGGAGGGTTTGTAGCCACTTATATGGTTCTTGACGAAATAGGAGGTGGAGTTATATCTGGATTATCAACTATGATCGCTAAAGCACCTGAAAAATTCGATATGATACTGGATAAATCCAATCCAGAATATATGAACCTACCAGGTATCAGTGTACTCGTGGGCGGTATGTGGATAGCAAACCTTTATTATTGGGGAACTAACCAGTATATTATACAAAAATCGCTAGCCAGTAAAAGCCTGGACGATGCGCAAACAGGTACAGCAATGGCTGCAATTATAAAAGTAATTTTACCGTTAATCGTTGTTATACCAGGAATTGCAGCATACGTCCTTAAAGCTGATATTGGCAAACCAGATGAAGCTTATCCTTGGGTAGTATCAAATTATGTAGGAAGTGGGTTTAAAGGAATAGCGATAGCCGCTTTAATTGCTGCTATTGGTTCATCTGTGGCAGCTATCGTAAACTCTGCAAGTACAATATTTTCTTTAGATATTTACAGGCCACTTTTTATGAAAAATGATGCTGAGCGCAATCAAAGTTTGAGTTCTTTAGAAAATAATAGTTCCCTACTCACCGTAAAAGAAGAACGACAATTGATTAGAGTTGGGAAGATTTCTGGCTTAGTTTTCTTATTCATTGGAGTGCTGATCGCTCCATCATTGGGTAATTTAGGTCAAGCCTTTCAATACATTCAAGAATATACAGGCTTCATCAGTCCTGGTGTTTTAGCGATATTTATTCTGGGATTATTTTGGAAGAAAACATCTACAAATGCTGCATTTGCCGGTGTTCTTTTAGCCATTCCATTGTCTGTTGGATTTAAATATTTGACCCCAGGAATACCTTTTTTAGATAGAATGGGTTTGTGTTTTTTATTGATAGCTTTTATTATGGTCTTGATCTCTGTATATGAAAACAAAAACGATGACCCTAAAGCAATTTACTTTGATGCTTCATTATTCAAAACATCTACTATATTTAATGTATTGGCAGGGATAGTCATTGCAGCTGTTGCTGTTATTTATACCTTATTTTGGTAAGCCAAGCACTATAAATTTATACCATTGGCAACCATGAATGATTGTCAAAAAAAAATGGGCTCCTTTTTCAAAGAGCCCATTTTTTATACACTTATATTGAATTGGTATAATCTTTTCCTGAGTTTAAGAGTATTCCAAAAACTAAGATTAAATTACTTTTTTGACCAAGCTGCTATAGAATCCATATTCATTTTGATATAATCATTATTACCAGCTTCTTTAGCTTTTGCCAATGATGCATTAGCAGTAGCAATTGCTGCTTTAAAATTACCTAAATCTGCTTCAATTAATGATTTTTGTCTTAAAACCCAAAATTTATCATTACCCATTTCAACGGATTTATTCATCCAAGTAAGAGCTTGGTTAAGATCTTTTTTAGCTTCACGATAGTATCTTGCTGCGTTATAATAATCACCCGCAGAAGGACCAGCCATAACTTGGGTAATATTTGCAGATACTTTTTTATCAGTTGGCACTTCTATTTTTACCGGTACATTTACATCATCCCACATGATGTTCAAGTGAAATGAACCGTTTGTTACATTATTCACATCTAATGTAAAAGTTTCTGTTGTGTTGATAGTTTGTGGCGTTACGTTTACTTTTGCTACAACTTTAGTTTCATCCCAATTTTCAGGAGTTCCCCAATTTTCGGTATCGCTGTAAAAATTTACTTCCCATGAAGTTTTACCTGGCTTCGCAAAAATTGCATAAGTTCCTTTTTTTACTTCTGTACCACTAATCATCACATCATCACCAAAAGTGATCATAGAGTTTTTGTTGGCTCCAGTACGCCACATAGCATCAAATGGAACTAAATCGCCATAAATTTTTCTGCCACTTTTACTAGGTCTTGAATAATCTAGTGTTATGCTTGTCAAACCAACTGTAGTTTCCAACTTAGCATTTGGACTCGCTGCAGGCGTTTTGATTTGAGCGCTAACATTGGTCATTGAAAAAAATGATCCCATTAAAAAAAATAAGTTCAAAATACTTTTCATTAAAATAAAATTTAAATTTTAAAAAATTAATTGATACTGCTCTAATGTTTGAGCAAATTTATAATGTTAAAAGCCATCATATTGTTTAAAAAATTCTTTAAAACTTTATCCTTTTGATGAATTTTGTATCTTTTCAACCTTGATGACTTCCATTTTTTTTCTTTCTTCTTCTATTTTCCTACTTCTTTCTTCTACCATTTTATTAAATAAAGCTTCGGATTCTAAGGGGTTCCCCACAACACGTCTATGGAATAAAATGAGCATTGTCCTAGTCATATCTTCAGTGTAAAATAATCCTTTTTGACGCAAATAATGTGAGAATCTTGATCCTTCTTCAAAATTCCAATTATATTCCATCCATCTTCCTATTCCAAAATATAGTTTTTTTGCTATGGTGTTTTCATCTGTTTTAAGCATGGGCTTTCTAGCCTCTTCCGATGTCAACTCCATGAGTTTCTCCAAAGCATCATCGATATCTCTAGGGATGTAAACACCATAAAGTCGAGATTTCTTTATATTTTCGTTATAAAGGGAATCTTTTGAAACAAAGTTTTTTACCTTTTTAACAGCCTGTCCATCCAGTGCATTGGAAATTAAACATAAAAAAAGCAACACTCTAAAAATCATACTCCATATACTTTAAATTGTTAACTAAAAGATCCAATGCGCTAATACAAAATGTCTTTAAGAAGTATTACCTTCCTAAAGGCAAGATTTAGGTCGGGAAAAAACAGACAACCCTTATCTAAACGACATTAATCTTAATGGTGTAACATTTGATTTATAAATAAAATTAAACAATTATTCAACAAAATTTCAGATTCAACAACGCATCAAAAATAAATATTAGCACTCAAATATTTAACTTTAACACGGAATTAACCTATTCGGATTTATAAGTTGTAAAAATATAAGACAAATGTATCTCATTATTCTTGTAAATTGTCAACAATATTATAATTTTACGGTTTGAATTCTAACTCAAAAATATTCTGGTAAGAAAGATATTTTTTTTGACGTGTATAAACATAGATAAATTTCAACTAATTATTTTATTAAATATTTATGGCAGAAGTATTAGAACCTAAAAAGGCAGCGACTAAAAAAACGAAAACTCAAAAATATGATAAAGCGACTTACATGAAGTGGCTTGAAGTCATGTATAGAATCAGAAGATTTGAAGAAAAAGGTCTTTTCGCTTATTCTCAACAAAAAATCAGAGGATTTTTCCATGTTTACATAGGTCAAGAAGCTATTGCAGGCGGCTTGGCATCAGCACTGAAAGAAGGCGATAAAATTGTTACAGCTTATAGACAACACGGTATTGCTCTATCCCGAGGATTATCTTCAGCGGCATGTATGGCTGAATTATATGGAAAAGCAACCGGATGTGTTAAAGGCAAAGGTGGAAGTATGCACTTCTTTTCAGCAGAACATAATTATTTTGGAGGTAATGGTATCGTAGGTGCTCAAATTCCAATTGGTACAGGTATCGCATTTGCTGAAAAATATAGAAGCACAGACTCACTTTGCGTAACTATGTTCGGAGACGGTGCTGCAAGACAAGGAGCTCTGTATGAGTCCTTTAATATGGCTATGAATTGGAAGCTACCGGTACTTTATATATGTGAGAATAATATGTACGCTATGGGTACGTCAGTAGAAAGAACTTCAAATGTACATGACTTAGCCAAAATAGGTCTCTCTTTTGATATGCCAAGTGAAAGTGTGGATGGTATGAACCCGGAATCAGTTCATAGAGCATTAATGAGAGCAGCGGATCATATCAGGTCAGGAAAAGGTCCTTACTATTTAGAAATAGAAACATATAGATACAGAGGACACTCAGTATCAGATCCGGCAAAATATCGTACTAAAGAAGAATTGGAGGCATATAAAGAGAAAGATCCAGTAGAAATGATTCAGGTTAAAATGGTTAACGATGGAATTGCGTCTCAAAAAGAAGTAGATGATATTATCCAAAAGATCAATACTGAAATAGACGAGGCGATGGAGTTTGCAGAAAACTCTCCATATCCATTACCATCTGAGCTTTATGAAGATAATTATACTCAGAAAGATTATCCATATATCACGGATTAAAGATTCATAAAACATAAAAAAGCCGATACTTATCTAAATGACAAGTATCGGCTTTTTTTATTTCTTCAATGAATTTTAAAACAATAGATTTATTTAGGGCCTGCTAAAAAAGTCAAATTCTTTCAAAAACATTAATGCTATAGGCCTGGGATATCGTTCAAAAAACAAGCGATATGAACGTAGTGAAGTGCAAAGCACCAAAGGCAAAGCCTTTGACGAAGTGAACCGTGAAACGGGTGGGTGGCTGAAGTGCAAAGCACCAAAGGCAAAGCCTTTGACGAAGTGAACCCTGCCTTGCCGGCAGGCAGGCGTGAAACGGGTGGGTAAGCTCAAACAATGCGAGAAGCGAAGGAACCCGAAAGGGATGGGTAGGTCGGGAATGCACAACAATACACCTAGCTGATCTAAGTTTAGATCAGTGCCTTCATTTTTGAGTGATTTCGTATCACTCCAATGCAGCAATGCTGCACCATTCAGTTACCTTTTTTTGAACTGGTCTTTTTCACGC
>CAMBRK010000070.1 GCA_945870185.1 Aureispira sp. CCB-QB1
CTACTCAGTCTCCTACTGTCGGTATCCCTAAAGGATGCTCTCCTCCTTGCTTCTTCGGTATTATTACCTGTTTTACCAAAAGCGGCATGTAACTTCCTGAGCTTAATCGATTCCAAATCTTGTATACGTTGCCGTTTAGGTCTTTCTCAAATGCTTCGATAGACTCATTAGCAACTCCGCTTCATCCTTTGTTCCTTTTGACGCTATTAAAACTTAATAACACCTCTTCTATACTAAAGTCAAATGACTTTGTCTTTTCTTCATTCATCTTCCATCTTTTTAAGGTTGTTCATAAATACTAAAACCGAATAACTGTTCCCCTTCGCTACTCCTACTTTTCAGTAAGTATCTTTACTACTACGAGAACATCCACCACTATTTGCTGCTTCCCTCCCGTTATTTTTAACCCGGATTATGCATTAGAAAATCCCTGCCTGCCCTACGGTACGGCGAGGCAGGTATTCCGAAGCTAAACTTCGTGCCTTTGGCTCGACAAGGTCTGCAAATCAGAATCCGCCGCGGCGGACTATTTATCTTCTGTAACCGTAGCGGTACTACGCTTTTCGAATATAAATAGCTGATTTACCTGCCCGCCTACCATGTAGTGGTCAGGCTGGTTGCATTTTAGCTTCTTCCCGCTAAAGAGGGACAGGCTATGACAAAGTTCTAACGCATAATCCAGGTTTAATAAAACACTCAAATTTTTATAAAACTAGGGAAATAGCATAGATTTTCGAGAAAAAGATCATGAAATTGAACTTTACTTGAATGATATAATTAACTCAATACCAATGACTAATGACATTGAAATTTAGAAGTTGATGATGCAATTTAGCAACTTTTAGTATAAAAACTGCACCCATCAATTACTGATCTAATCTACTCAACCCTACTTCACCACTACCCGCACGCCTTCACTATGACTGGCAAACTCGGGCGCATACATACACTCTATGTTAGAAATACCTGCAGAAAAATCTCCCTTATGTACTACGCTGACGGGATACTCAAATACAAAGGTGCCTTTCGGCAAGAAGCTAAAATAAAAATGAGTGGCCATGTCTTTGGTGACTTCATAATATCCCAATGATCCTTGATATTTGTATTCAGAGATCACATTTATTGGTTCAAATCCACTGACGCGCATATCTTTCATGTGAACGTATTCCATATCCCGATCTACTCTGAGTTCAATTCGAACTACTACCCTATCCCCAGGTTTTAGAGCTACTTTATCTGTGATTTCTGTCAGGGATACACCCTTATCTCCAGCTACAGATTTGTAAAGCTTTTTGGTCAGTTTCAAAGGGGTATCTGCAAAGGTTTTAATTTGATCCAATTGCTCGAAATATTGATAGTAAGCAGCTCCCCATGCCACAGACTTATTATTATTGGTGACTTTTAATGCGCTCATCTCTTTTTTAATAGCATCTAATGACCATGCTTTTTTGATGTATCCTGTACCTGATTCTGTGGTTTGTGCTGAAGTATTGATCAGTTCGTTACCTACTAGAATCACTGGTTGCGAACTCTCCGTAATCCAATCACTTACTTTACTTTTTTCTCCCTGGATAAGCAGAGCATAGATAGCAGCCGCTGTAGATTTGGATGTTTTCCAGTGATTGGTTTGTTTATTTTTAAGCAACCAGATTTTCATCCTTTCGGTTTCGTCTTTATTACCACCTGCTTCTGAAAACAATTCTACCAATGATGCATGTCTTTCTATCGGTAATTGATACCAATAAAATCCGTTACCTTCATTCCAATAAATGCCCATTTCATCACTCTTGGTGGATTTTTCTCTTAGAGACTTGATTATACCCTTATAGGTAGGATCTTCATTTCTATGCATAATCAATCCAATCATTGCTTGAGTGTACAAGGATCTTTTTGTCCAATACTTTTTTGATTGTCCAAAGTAATAGTCTCGCGCTTGTTTTGATGCTGCACTGGCATTGACATGACCAAAAAAAGTCTTAATATATAAGTAATGTACAGATAAATCATCTAAGTGGTCATCATTGATATTGCCACCATACTTTTTGATACTTTCCTGCAGCCTTTCATATCTGAGCACCAATTCATCATCCATATACTTCAAAGCCTTAGTGATGATGTCAGATAATTCTGGATTGTTTATTTGCAAGGCGCCCAATCTGTAAAGATGCCCTATGTTTTCCATGATTTGTTGGGTAGTATACACATTATCCCTGCCACCTGATAGCCAAGGAAAACCACCGTTGGAAAGTTGCCTTTCTTTAAGTTTTTGAATAGCTACGTTTCTGTCATTGGCTAATGTATTTAAGTCAAACAACAAGGCAATGTTTTTTTTCTGCTCTGTCTCTGACAAAGCTTGCCTAACCCATGGTGTCTCTGCTATAATGGCTGACTTAAGCTCCTCATTTTTTGACAAATTGCTCACCAATGCATCTTTGTCTTTGGTCTTCCATTGATCAAAAACAGCCTTCATTTTAGGGTGTGCATTTGCAATTGTTGAGGCCAGAAGATTGGCATATAACCGATCTATCAATGCTTGGGTACTCACATTGGCAGATTCTTGCATATATGGCAAGGCCTGAACTGCATACCATACTGGACTTGCGGTATACTCCAAGGTATATTTATAGTCAGACTTTGTTTTAGAGATATTGTTTTTAAACGCGTTAAACGTAAAGCTTCGAGTACTGTTGCCGGGAATCCAGAAAGGCATTGTCTCTGTAACCAACATCTTATTAGTCACTACAGGAATGGTATTTTCTTCGGCATCGGTATGCTGATCGGTGGCAGCACTAACTCTGTAAGTGATAGCCTGGTACTTGGTTTCGGGCACTTTCATTTCCCAAAACAAACCCTGAGAGTTACCTTTAGCAATTTTAAAATCAATCGTAGTTTCGGATTTTATGAATTCATTGGTGATGTCCTTCATGGTGATGGCATCCCAAATTTGTAATTGCGCTCTTCCATTGACCGGTTTTTCACTAAGGTTGGACACTTTGGCACTAAATGAAATGACGTCTCCCTCTCTTACAAATCTTGGCGCATTGGGAAATACCATCAAATCTTTTTGAGTGACTACCGTTCTCTCGTCATATCCCATTTTTAGATCTGTAGTGTGCGCAAGTGTCATTAACTTCCATTTGGTCAATGCTTCATTGATGGTGAAATGTATGATGACATTCCCATCAGCATCTGTTTTCATATCTGGAAAAAAGAAGACCGTTTCCTTTAGATTTTTCCTCACCTGAATTTCTTCAACTACTTTGACTTTGGTTGTAGCATTCGATTGCTGATCAAAAGCACGGCCACCAACATTGGATGGTTCGTCAGGCACTGCTGCCGGAGCAGGCATAGACTCATTCATAACCTCTCCATTGGCACTACTCCGCATAGATTTCATCATGACTACATCACCACGACGGGTCGAACCATAATATCCATAATCTTGTATTAGGGGAATCAAGGATGGAAAAATCCAAGGCTGGTATTCAATATAACCTTTGTTTCCATATGAATAATGCAAACCATTGACCAATCTAAATCCTGCTGCATCTACATTGACCCACCCATATGACGTAGCGTAAAAATCTTTTCTCCAATAATGTGGTGCAAACTGATCTAAAGACGCATCGTACATAGCAGCCAATAACTCCGCCATAACCTTATCCGTTTTTGATCCAGATATTTTGACTTTATAAGACTCCTGGCTACCCGGTAAGGTTTTATCTCTGAATGTTTCAAAGGTAATTTTTAGATCCTTTTGAGTCCAAGGCACGTTGATTGGAATGGATTTTTCGACCCATCGATTTTGCTTTACATAAAATAACTTTAATGTAGCTCCTCCTCTTAATGATTCTGTGACCGGTAGTGTAATCCGGTTTGTCTTATCACAAATGATATTACTACTCATGATTTGCTTACCATCTTTTTCTATAAGGTAATGTATATAAATTTTGGGTTCAGGTGTACCTAAAGTGATGCCGAATATTTCTCCAGGTTCGTAAGTTGATTTATCTTCTTTTACAAATAAATACTCCGTTTTAGGAAATACCTTGGTTGCAAAATCTGTCACCACAACAAATTGCAGACCTTCAATATTTTGATTATTTCCATCCTTGGCCGTTGTGATGATTTTATATACACCTGTGGTTAACTTTGGCTTTGTATTATTATCTTTTTGGGTATCAAAAGAATCTGAGAATACCACTTTTTCAGTTGCCCAAGATGAGTAATCGTTTTTTTGTGCTGTTGGATAATACGGAAATATCTTTTTGAAAGTATTGAAGGTAATAGGATGGTCAGGAGTTCCATCCCAATACTTATTCACCTGTACTATTTCAGGCTCTTTGAGTTTGATGATTTCAACAGTTCCTTTAGCATTTACGATATTTCCTGATAGTCCTTTTGCTGTTATCTTCAAAGGTCTTAGATCGGCAACATCGCTTTCATTGGGCCAATCCGTGATTAGAGAAAATGCATCATACCCTAAACTAATCGTTTGTGATGTTGACCTTGTTTCTCCTCTTTGGTCTGTAACGTCGATATTGACTTCATACAGAAATACTGGTTTATCTTTTTTACTGAGCTTCAGATCCGGTATAGCTTCAAAATTTAAAGCAAAATTGCCTTCATTATCGGTAATAGCAGTTCCATTTTTAATTACAAAATCTGGGCTTGATGTAGGAATTCTCCACCAATAGCACCAATACGGGTAAGAAGCACGTCTAGTCACGGTATATTTTACTTCAGCATTGTCTAATGATGTTCCAGCCAATGTCATCGCATTTCCAGTGACAAGGATAGTCTCACCTAGTTTAGGCTCACCTTTCAGATCATTGGTTTTAACTTCAAAAGTGGGTCTTTTATATTCTTCTACCAAGATATTTTTTTGACCATATATGCCATCAGATGATTGTACTTCCAAAGTAAAGCTTCCATTTAGCCTTCCTTCTGGTAATACAAAATGGCCGTTTAGACTACCGTAATCATTACTTAACTTTTCCTGAGTAGATACTTCCTGATAGTTGGCATCCTTAAGAATGATGGTCACTTTCTGCTTTTTTATCAAAGAAGGAATTTGGTCTTTATCATTAGAGATTAAAAGTGTCTTATAATGCAAGGTTTGTCCAGGTCTGTAAATGGCTCTGTCCGTATAGAACTCTGCAAATTTATTCGGTTCAGGCTGATGATTTAAGTAATTATAAATGTATTGGTTTAAGTCAAGTTTATCCTTAGACTTAGACACGATGACTTTAAAATTGCGATCATAAATTCCGGTTACCGTTGCTGTACCTTGAGCGTTGGTTTTATAAGTACCTGATTTTACCAGATCATTTTTGCGGCTTGCTGGGTTATAGTTTTGCTGATACAAATCAATTACAGCGTCTTTGATAGGTGTACCTGTGACTCTGTTTACCACAACAAAAGTTCTTTTGCCATCAAGAAGGTAAGTAGTGTAAGCTATATCCGAAACATCAAACAATAAATATTGAACTATTGCTGCATCCTTGTCCAAACTACTGACCAATAAGGCATATTTTCCATGGGGTAGCCCTTTCAGGTCTATTTCAGTTTTTTGAGAAGCATATTGTTTACTTGGGATTAATGCTTTCTCCAGCTTTTGCACCTTTTTTGCTTTTTTTATGATGCTGAGCCATTCTTCCTGATTTCGTCCGGTGATCATTTCATGTACATTAACTGGAAGTAAGGCCACTTCTATTTGTACTTTGGACACATTATTGTAGTCTATGGCAAAAAGCATATTTTTGGCTGACGGATATACTTGCTCGCCAGATAGTTGCAACTGGGGCGCTTTGACATTATTGATAATTTGGTTGCATCTGGCTGCACCCTTAGATTTTGGATATTTTTTGATAGCTTCTTCACAAATTTTCAATGCGTCAACCTTTGCATTTGGGTTTTCATGGTCAGCTAAATGTCTTTCTGCGATTTGTGCAGCCACTTCTGTATAGTATTCATTATGATCTGATTTTTTAGCCAGATTTTTTAGGCTATTTATATATAAAACATCTTTATTCTCCAAAGTAGATTGACTGTGTGTGTATGCCAATCGTCGGAGTTCGTAATCGATCAAAGCTGAAGATTGCTTGTTTTCTATTTGCTCTTTGATGATATTTTGATAAAGACTCATGATTTTATAAGAAAGTGCATCCTGATCTTCTGAAATCAATTTCGCATTGACAATTGCATCTGCATCACCAAAATAGATTTCTTTATCTACTTGAAAAGATGCGGCATTTTCTGGACTATAATCCTGATAGTTGTTAAAAAAATCTAAAGCTCGGTCAGCCAAAACTTCATATAAATGAGGTCTGAATGGTACAGCTTCAGCGTTATATTTTTGTGCTATGTCTTTATAGTTTTCAATACTAATTTCTAAATCTTTTTTGTTTTCAACAGAATATAAATACCACTTTTCCATAGTTTTCAGAAAAGGTTGGGTACTCCAAGTCCTAAAATCACTTCCTACTGCAGTAGCTAAATCTGTACGCTGGGATATTTCCCATCTGAAATTATCAAAGTATTTTTGGTACAACTCGGCTAGATATGAAGCTAATATCCTATTGACAGGACTTTTTTGTTTGACGATTTCCTTTTCAAATCTTTCTATTGACTTTTCGATACCTTTTTCATCTGTATTGATGGTGTATCGCGCTATATGGATGAGACTTTTTACAATTTGTGGTTGGTTATTGATGGATACGGCTGCATCATAGATTTCTTCTGTTTTTTTCAATGCAGATTCAGGTAGCCCATCATTATTGAGCTTTTCTACTTCTTGCCAAGCTTTTTCAAAATCATAATCTTTGACCATGTGGTCATTTGTAAAAAGTCCCATGAATATTATTAATGTGATGATGATGGATTTCATTGGTTATCGCTATTTATTGATAAGGTTAATATTGTAAACTTTAGTTAGGCATTTATTATTGCCATTATCACTATAGATGCAAAACCAACATCAAAAGTATATAAAATATAGTTAATAGTTTCTTAAATGTTGGGGAAAATGATATGATATAAGTGCGTACTATTTTTTGTTTAATTTCATTTTCTTCATTGTGGAAAGAATTTTTCAATTATCCACCCATCAACACTTCAAAACCAAAAAACAAATCACAACGTCACTGTCCCCAACTTCTCAGCCAATTCATTCCTTTGCTTAAGCAACACCTGATACACTTTAATATTGATCATAAAGTCTTCACTTTCTCGCTCTTCCTCAGATGCATTTTGAAGGTATGCTTCCATTTCTTTGATGACTCTCTTACTTTTACGCAACTGAAGTCTCCCCACAGCGTTTTCTGCGTCTCTGGTGAAATTTTCATCTGGCATTTTTTGAGTTTGGAGAA
Source organism: Aureispira sp. CCB-QB1 (assembly GCA_945870185.1). GTDB lineage: Bacteria > Bacteroidota > Bacteroidia > Chitinophagales > Saprospiraceae > OLB9. The sequence goes on from CAMBRK010000070.1 coordinate 7,371, forward strand.
ACATTTCTTTCTGGTCCCAAGAAGCATAAACATAAGGAGATGTCAAGGCATTGATGGCAAAGCCCCTTATTTCTTCATCAGGGTGAGCCGTATAAAAACTCTCATTGGGCAAATTTCCAGAGTCTATTTGTTTTCCAGCTTCCGAAAGTATTCTTTGGTATAATTCGACATCAAAATGGTTAATCAACTCATGTGCGCTTTTGATAATATAGGAAGCTACGGACATAGTTTCATCAAAAGGTTTATGCCCATAATTGATTAATATGGAACATACCGCTTTTTCTTGCCATCCATCATTTTGGGTGATTACGGTTTGATCTTCAATAAAGACCGGTTTGGTGGCAATCCAGCTATCTTCTTCAGAAGGTGGTGGTGGTTGCTGATGGCCGGTTTCTTTTTTGAGCTTTAGGTCTGACTTTATATTTTTATTGACTTCATCCACCAGCATACTCTCTGTCAGATTGAGCATACCACTACACTGTCGGATGTAAAGGGCTCGCTTAAATGTATCTGGAATTTTGGCAATAGAAGATACAATATCCCGAATAACAATAGATTTTTTTATCGGGTCATTTCCTGTCTCATCCAGTAAAATACGTGTTTTAAAAAATATAAAGTCTTCTTCATTATTTTTAAGAAACTCTGTAAAATTTGCGGTGCCTACTTGGGCAAGATAAGAGTCCGGATCTTGGCCGTCAGGTAATAAAACCAATTTCACATTCATATCAGACTCCAATACTAAATCCAAGCCACGGAGTGCAGCTTTGATACCCGCAGCATCTCCATCATAGATAATCTTGATATTATTGGTATATCGTTTGACGAGTCTGATCTGTTCTTTGGTAAGCGATGTACCTGATGATGCCACTACATTCTCAATGCCACCTTGATGGAGTGTGATCACATCTGTATATCCTTCCACCAAGATACATTCGTCCTGCTTTTTGACACTATCTTTGGCAAAATACAAGCCGTAAAGAACGTTTCTTTTATTGTATATTTCTGACTCCGGAGAGTTGATATATTTAGGAATCTTTTTATCAGAAGATAATGTCCTACCTGCAAATGCTATGACTTTGCCACTGATATTGTGAATGGCAAACATGACTCTGGACCTGAAAAAATCTAAATCTGATTTGGAAGTCAAACCTACTAACCTTAAATGCTCAATGTTGTACTTTTTGTCAATGGCTTTTTTAGTGAGCTCATCCCTTTCGTCCGTAGCGTAGCCCAATTGGAATTTTTGGATGGTAGCTTCGCGAAAACCCCTTTCTTTAAAATATGACATACCGATGCTGCGACCTTCATTTCGGTTAAATAGAACATCAGTGAAGTAATCCCGGGCAAACTCATTCACGATGTAGAGTGAATCAGTGAGTTGTTTTTCAGCCATTTGCTCAGCTGAATTTTCAGTCTCTTCTATCTCGATTCGATATTTCTGAGCCAAAAATCTTATAGATTCGGGATAGCTCAGATTTTCGTGATCCATGATGAATCTCACGGAGTCACCACCCTTTCCACATCCAAAACACTTATAGATATTTTTGGAAGGAGAAACGGTAAATGAAGGCGTTTTTTCATCGTGGAATGGACAGTTGCCTATCATATTGACACCACGTCTCCTTAGATGTATGAAATCACCAATGACCTCCTCTACTCGAGCAGTATTCATGACTTCCTGTATGGTTTTTTGTGTAATCAATGTGGAGCAAATGTTTAATAAATAGGTTCAATAAAATAAGATTGCGTGAATTTTATTGATCTATTTCTAATACATCCTTCATACTGAAAACACCTTTTTTGCCTAAAATCCATTCTGCGGCTAATACTGCACCTTTGGCAAATCCCAACCTGCTATGAGCGGTATGGGTGATTTCTACGTCATCGATTTCTGACCGGTAGGTTACAATATGGGTACCCGGTGCAGGGTCTTCTCGCCTTGACTCAATAAATAAATCTCTGGTAAAAGGATTTTCAGGTTTAGATATGGTCCACACTTTTTTACGCTCCAAACGCTCTATGATGTCATTGGCCACTGTAATAGCCGTACCACTGGGTTTGTCCAGCTTTGCAGTATGATGGATCTCTTGAATATCCACATCATATACTTCATACTTATTCATCATCTGAGCTAATAATTTATTGAGTTCAAAAAATATATTGACCCCTATACTAAAATTGGATGCATAAAGAAAGGTGCCTTGCTTCTCAATACATAATTGCTCTATTTCAGTTTTTTTATTCAGCCAACCTGTGGTGCCTGATATTACAGGCACACCAATTTCCATACATTGTCGTAGATTGTTGTAAGCAGATTCAGGGGTAGAAAACTCTATAGCTACATCTGCCCATTGTAATACTCTGGGGTTAAAATCCTGAAGGTTGGATGAGGAAATTTTACAGGTGATAGTATGACCTCTCCTTAAGGCCACATCTTCTATAGCTTTGCCCATTTTGCCGTAACCTATGAGTGCAATATTCATATTATGTATTGGTGTTTAGATGACAAAGATACATGTTTCTGATATTTAACTCGAATAATGGCTTAAAAAATCTAAATCAACATAAAACTTCTAAATACTAAAAACAAACTTAACGTTTTTATGTTTGTCACAAAAAATATAATATGTTTGGCTTATTCAAAAAGAAATCAGAGAAAGAAATGCTCATGGCAGAATACAAAAAATTGATGGAAGAGTCTTTCAGGCTATCAACCATTAATAGAACAGAAAGTGACCAGAAAGCAGCGGAAGCTTCAGCATTGCTTGAAAAAATAGATTTAATGTCCTGATTTTGAAGATTGTAATCACGGGACCGGAATGCAGCGGTAAAACTACATTGGTCAATGGTTTAAAAAAAGATCTTGTATTTGGGCAGGTCAATGAGATTGCCAGAGAATATCTGCAACTCCGAAATAACTCTTATGATATAACCAGCTTGCATGAGATAGCTTTGCTGCAAAGATGGGAAGAAAAATCAAAGACTGACTATCCAATAGTAATATGTGATACTGACTTACTAACCATCATCATTTGGAAACTTGAAAAATACCAAACTGAAGATCCAAATTTAATCAACATGTGGTTAGCGTCCAAGAAAGACATGTTTTTCCTTTGTAGTCCAGACTTGCCTTGGGAATATGATGCCATGCGTGAAAATCCAAATGACAGAGATCGATTATTTACTATTTATGAAAGATACCTTCAAAAGTTTAATCAACCATACCAAATTCTTAAAGGAAGTACAGAAGTCAGGGTAAATCAGGTTTTGGAATATTTTCAAAGTTTGTAATCTTACTATGATATTTCTACTATTCTCATCAAATTTTAATAAACTTCACTACTTTTGACCCATAAAAATAAAAAATGGAAGTCATAGTAGAATCGTCACATGGCGAACTCAATTTCAAAGGTACCAACAATAGAAACCAAAGTATAGCATTGTCAGGCAATAAAGAATCCGTGAGCCCTATGGAATCTTTGCTGATGGCGGCGGCTTCGTGCAGTTCTATAGATGTAGAAATGATACTGAAGAAAATGAGACAAGAAGTAACCCATATTAAGGTAGAAGTAAAAGGAACAAGGGCAGATGCTATACCTGCTGTTTTTACAGAAATACACCTTCATTACATTATCACAGGCAATGTAAAACCAGAAAAAGCTGAAAAAGCAGTGCAAATGTCTATGGAAGAATACTGTTCAGTGTCAATCATGTTGGCCAAAGCTGCCAAAATCACGTACAGCGTCGAAGTCCACATGGTAGGACTTAACGAGAATGACTAAAATTGTTTAAACATGCATTTTGAGACCATAGCCATCAGAACACAGACTGAAAGAAGCCAACACCACGAACATGCTACGCCAATTTTTGCCACATCAAGCTTTGTCTTTGATGATGCAGAGCATATGCGGGCCTTGTTTGCTAATGAGCAGGATGGAAATATATATTCACGTTTTACCAATCCATCTGTCAGAGAGTTTGAGCAAAAAATGGCCATTCTCGAAGGTGGCGAAGACGCTATCGCCACGTCCACAGGTATGGCAGCAATTTTTGCAACTTTTGCGTCACTACTCCAACAAGGTGACCACATCCTGATGTCTAGAGCCGTTTTTGGTTCCACCTTCAAAATAAACAGTGACTACCTTGCAAAATGGGGTATCACCTATGACTATATTGACCCTTTGGATATGCACTCTTGGGAACAATCTGTCAAAAAAGAGACTAAATTACTATACTTAGAGACACCATCTAATCCAGGACTTGATATTATAGATCTCGAAAAAACATCGGCATTTTGCAAGCAATATGGGATTCTGCTTGTGGTAGACAATTGTTTTGCTACGCCATACCTACAGCAACCATTGCGTTTTGGTGCTGATATTGTCATTCATTCTGCTACAAAATATATAGATGGTCAAGGAAGAGTCATGGGTGGTGCGATCGTCGCTTCCCATACCATCATAGAACAGATATATCCATTTATGAAAAATGCCGGACCGTCACTCTCACCATTTAACGCTTGGGTTCTTTCAAAAAGTCTGGAAACCTTAGCGGTTCGAATGGACAGACACTGTAGCAATGCCATACAAATTGCGCAGTGGTTAGAGTCCAGACCTGAAGTAAATTTTGTAAAATACCCATTTTTGTCATCAAATCAAGGCTACAATATTGCCATAAAACAGATGAAAGCAGGTGGTGGCATGATTAGTTTTGAGCTGAAAGGTGGATTATCAGCAGGACAAACATTAATTGATAACAGAAAAATGATATCGTTATCGGCCAATTTAGGAGATTGTCGTACCATCATTACCCATCCGGCAAGCTCTACCCATAGCAAGCTTACTCCAGAAGAAAGATTGGCTGCAGGAATATCCGATGGACTGATCAGACTTTCTGTTGGATTGGAGCATGTTGATGATATTATAGCAGATTTACAGTTGAGTTGATAAAAGATCACTACCATTTAAATCAAACTAACCATAGCTCTTTTATTTAATATTTTGCGGCGAATAATTACCTAATTTGAAAACAATTTTAGTTAACTTTGTGCCATATTGTAAACCAAATTTAAAAAATCCTAACCATGATCATTGGAGTTCCAAAAGAAATAAAAACAAATGAAAACCGAGTAGCTCTAACACCTGCAGGTGTAATGGAGTTTGTTGGCAGAGGCCACAGCGTTTATGTTCAGTCAACTGCCGGAGATGGCTCAGGCTTTCCTGACGAAGAATACACTTCTGCAGGTGCCCACATATTGCCAAGTATAGAAGATGTTTACGGCATAGCTGAGATGATCATCAAGGTAAAAGAGCCTATAGAAAAGGAATACGCCTTGATTAAACCAAACCAATTGCTTTTTACTTATTTCCATTTTGCTTCTTACGAGCCCTTAACCAACGCTATGATTGCGAGCAATGCGGTTTGTTTGGCTTATGAGACTGTGGAGTCATCTGACAGGTCATTGCCACTTTTAGTTCCCATGTCTGAAGTAGCCGGTCGTATGGCCATCCAACAGGGAGCCAAATACCTTGAAAAACCGCAACAAGGAAGAGGTGTTCTACTTGGAGGAGTACCGGGTGTTCCACCTGCAAAAGTATTAGTACTTGGTGGTGGTATTGTAGGTACTCAAGCAGCAAAAATGGCCGCAGGTCTTGGTGCTCAAGTTACTATTCTAGATGTTAGTCTCAAGCGTTTGAGATATTTATCAGATGTCATGCCAGCTAACGTGACTACTATGTATTCTAATGCTTATACCATCAAAAGATTGATCAAAAACCATGACCTTATCATCGGTGCGGTATTGATACCTGGTGCCAAAGCTCCAAATTTGATCACGAAAGATATGCTGAAAGACATGAGACCAGGAACAGTCATCGTGGATGTAGCTGTAGATCAAGGTGGATGTATAGAAACTTGCCGCCCTACTACCCATGATAATCCTACTTATATCATTGACGAAGTAGTACATTATTGTGTGGCCAATATGCCTGGAGCAGTTCCTTATACATCAACCATTGCACTGACCAATGCTACCCTACCTTATGCATTACAATTAGCAGATAAAGGATGGAAAACGGCATGTAAAGAAAATAGTGAACTCAAGCTAGGTCTTAACGTAGTCCATGGTAAAGTGGTATATCAAGGCGTCTCTGAAGCATTCGGACTTGAATATACTGATGTAGAGACTATCCTTTAATAGTTTCAGGAAATTGATAAAATATAGTCGTCTCATAGTTTTTCTATGGACGACTTTTTTGTATAATAAATTGAAATTTCGTCTATGATCCGTACCTATCAGCAGGCACTTGATTTTATATATGCTAAACTCCCGATGTTCCAAAGACAAGGGCCTGTAGCCTACAAAAAAGACTTGACCAATACTATAAAACTTTGCAAATTGGCAGGCAATCCACAAAAGGAAATCAAATGTATCCATATAGCAGGTACAAATGGAAAAGGTACCACAACACATATCATTGCTGCAGGTCTTCAAGCTCAAGGTTATAAAGTCGGTGTCTATACTTCGCCACATTACAAAGATTTTAGAGAAAGGATCAAAATAAACGGAATGTATATTCCATCAAAATATGTAACCCGTTTTATTCAACAATATCATGATGAGATAGAAGAAATACAGCCTTCCTTCTTTGAAGTGACCGTGGCAATGGCTTTTTCATATTTTAGAGATCAAAAAGTAGACTATGCTGTCATTGAAACAGGATTGGGTGGCAGACTAGATTCTACCAATATCATTTCTCCCATGATGAGTGTAATTACCAATATCAGCTATGATCATCAAAATCTACTAGGAGACACTTTGGTAGAGATAGCAGGGGAAAAAGCCGGTATTATTAAATCAGATATTCCAGTAGTAATCGGCGAAACGCAAGAAGAGATTAAAAATGTGTTCATCAACAAAGCAAAACAAGCCAATGCTAACATAACTTTTGCAGATCAACATATCAAAGTTCTTGAAGAAAAAAGTAATAATGGCGACAAATATTATAACATGTACCAGGATGATAAACTCCTAAAATCCAAAGTAAAGACTTCATTGGCAGGTCCATTTCAGATCAAAAACATTATTACAGCAATCTACAGTCTAAAAAAATTGGGTGAGCATGTTCAGTTAGATTGGGATAAAATTTGGACATTTTTGCCCAATATGACACATCAAACCAAATACCTAGGCAGATGGCAAATACTTAACGATGAACCTAGGATTATAGCTGATTCTGCTCATAATGAAGGTGGGTTGAGCATCGTGCTACATGAAATTAGTAATCTACCATATGAAAAAATACACTTTGTCTTAGGCTTTGTAAATGATAAAGACTTAAACAAAATACTTAAACTATTCCCCCAAAAAGCAAAATATTATTGGGCAAAAGCAAATATACCTCGTGGCTTGGATGCAAACTCATTATGTGAAATGGGCGATGACCAAGGCCTGAAAGGTAAATCTTATACAAGTGTAAAAAAAGCACTTTCCGCAGCAAAAATGTCTGCTAAAACAAGTGATTTGATATATGTTGGCGGTAGTATATTTGTAGTAGCAGAGGTAATATGACCATAAACAAAAAAAGCCCTAAGATTAGGGCTTTTTATTATATTTTTATTTTTTGGTTAATCTTTATTGGTTTAAAACTACCAAAAATGCTCCTTTATATCCTAGATTCTTGAGTTTTTCTCGAGCTACCTCGGCAGATTCTCTCGATACATAATCACCTACCAGATATTTATTCACATCATTCATTTTGACCATGGAAAGTTTTCCTATTTTTCTAAGCTCAGGAGTATCTAGATCAGCCATTTCTTGTTTGAACGCTGCGATCTGCACCTTATAGTACAAATCCGATCCGGAGGCAACAGTTGGTGGACTTGTCTTGACAACATCTTTACTAACAGCTGGTTTTTTGGAGTTTTCTATGATTTCCTTAACTTGGTTTTCTTTTGACTTCGCTACTTCCTTTTGGGTGTTTTTATTATTGGTGTAGTATGTACCTACAGCTCTAAGTAGTGATTCAGCTATAACATTTTGTCCTTCTTCGGAAATAAGAAAGGCTTCCTCTATTTCATTACTTAAAAAGCCTGCTTCTACTAAAACCGCAGGCATACTAGCCCTGCGTAATACAGCAAATCCCGCTTGCTTTACACCACGGCTTTTACTCATGTGCAGAGCAGTGAATTGCTCTTCAATATCGGCTGCAAACTCAATACTCTTATCCAAATATGAATTCTGATACATAGACATCATGATATGACCTTCAGGTGAATTGGGATCGTATCCCTCATAATTGGCCTCATAATTTGACTCTAAAAGAATGGCTGCATTCTCTCTCTTGGCTACTTCAAGATTTTCTCCAGCTCTATGAAGTCCCATTACAAAAGTTTCTGTACCTCTTGTTTTAGAGTTAGAAATAAAATTGCAATGAATAGAAACAAACAAATCCGCTTTTTGCTCGTTGGCATACTGTATTCTTCTGAACAATGGGATAAAAACGTCAGTTGTTCTAGTTTGCAACACCTCAATATCAGGATAAGATTTCTTAATTTGTTTCTCTAATTTTAAAGCTATCTGGAGCACTAAATCTTTTTCATGCGCATTTTTACCTACTGCTCCAGAATCATGACCACCGTGTCCTGCATCAATAACGATTTTAAAGTTTTTATTCTTAACATAATTGCTCTGCGCCAAATCTAGGACATTGGACATTATGTTTTTTTCGTCAATATTACCTTTAACTACCGATGATTGATTTTTTAATAAAACATTAACACCGTGGGCATAGGATGTGGAAGACACATAGTACAAAATCCCCGTTATTAATAACAGGATTCGTAAGATTGTTACATTCTTTTGAATAAAATCTGAGACCATTATCGTATTTTTGTATTTTTAAAGTGCAAATATAATAAATATTTATAATATATAAAGCATAAAACGTTTGAAATTAAAATTTTATATAGTATTTTTAATTTTAATATATAAAAGTGGCTTTGTGTTTTCACAACAGTTCCCTGCCAAACCATTGACTATTCCTAATCAAAGTGATAGCCTTCAAGTCAATCTTAATGATTATAAAAAATTAAAAGATACTATATCTATTAATGATTCGATACGCCTTTCTACATTAACAGATACGACTGATGTGCAAGATTTGGGATATAAGATATCAAAAGACGCTCTAGATGATAACGTCAAATATGATGCCAGAGATTCATCCTGGATGGATTTGGTAAATAAAAAAATTCATTTATATGGTGGTGCTTCAGTTACATATCAAAAAATTGAATTGAAAGCCAACTATATGGTGATTGATTTTGCAAATAATATAGTTCAGGGTTATGAAAAAAAGGACAGTACATCAAAAGATACTGAAAAGCCTACATTTGCTGATGGAGATAATACATTTACCTATAAAGAAATAAAGTACAATTTTAAAAGTAAGAAAGGCTTAGTCAACTATGCCATCTCCAAACAAGGAGAATTTAATCTCGTAGGTAGTACCACTAAGTTTGTAGGTGGTGCTGTAGATAGTTTAGGAATTAAAGAAGACGACCGTATCTTTAATAAAGATGCGATTATTACGACTTGTACTCATGATCCTCCACATTTTGGTATCAGAGCTGGAAAACTTAAATTTGTTCCCAATAAAGTAGCCGTAATGAGTGTAGCACAAGTGGAACTAGCTAGAGTACCAACACCATTATTTTTACCATTTGGGTTTTTCCCACTAGCACAAGGCAAATCATCAGGCTTGATATTTCCATCAAGTTATGAGTATAATGAGCAGTTGGGCTTAGGATTTAGGGAGATCGGTTATTACTGGCCTATAAATGACTACGTAGATATGAAATTGACTGGTGATATCTATACACGTGGTACACATGGTGTAAGATTGAACACCAACTACAAAAAAAGATATGGATATACTGGGGCGATTACTTTCGGATATGCCAATAATATTTTGGAAAATGTAAAAGATGGCACTAGAGATTCTAATAAAGCATTCATTATCAATATCAGACATGATCAAGACTCCAAAGCGCATCCATATCGCAGGATGGGCGGAAATGTAAATATCCAAACCAATAGATATGAGCAAAGAGTATTTGAAAACCCTAGGGCCGCATTGACCAATCAATATTCTTCTGGTTTTTCGTTCCAACATGATATGCCTGGTACACCTTTCCGGTTTAGTGCTGAATTTCGACATAGTCAAAATACTCAAACTAGAATCATGGATATTACATTACCCAATATGTCTTTGCGGATGAATACGCTATTTCCATTCAAACGTAAAAACGCTACTGAAGAGCGATGGACTGATAATATTGCTTTGACATATAGCTCAGAATTTAGAAACTTCGTAAAAACCACAGATACTACCCTATTCACTCCACAAACGTTAAAAGATATACAAACAGGAATACAACAAAAAGCAAGTGTAAGTACTAACTTTAGAATTTTTAAATATTTCAATGTATCACCAAACATCAACTATGAAGAAAGCTGGCTAACCAAAAAATATCTCCTTACATTTGAAAAAGATAGTGTCATTTTGGATTCTAGAAAGATAGATACTTTGGGTTTTATAGCTCCGTTTGACTCTCTGGTGAATGATCTAGGAGCTTACAGAAATATGAATGCTGCTATCTCTGTGAATACCCAAATTTTTGCAACATTAAAAGGCGGGACTAAATTTTTCAGAGGTCTCAGATGGGTGGCTAAGCCAAATGTAAACTTCAATTATCAACCTGAAAATAAAGAACAGTATGAAGCCATAGTAAATACTGACACTAGAGCAAGATTTAATAAGCCACAGACCTATAGTGTTTTTACCAACAGTCCATTCGGAACATTGGTGGGTAATGAACGACAAATGGGAATTGGATATGGAATTACTAACATCATTGAAGCAAAATATTATTCAAAAAGAGATACAGTAGAAAAAAAAGTCAGAATGTTTGACAATATCAGTATCAATGGTAATTATAACTTTGCCGCTGATTCTTTTCAATGGTCAAATGTTAGTATATCCGGAAATACAACTGTTCTCAAAGGTTTAACTAACTTTAATTTTAATGCTTTGCTCAGCCCTTATGTTATAGATCAGAGTGATCGAAGAACCCAACAAACTGTTTGGGAAGCTGGCAAAATATTTCCTGAATTCAGGCGTCTGGGTGGTCAATTTTCTACAGGAATTAGTTTTGGCAAAATCAAAGAGATTTTTTCTAAATCCGAAGAAAAAAATACTACAGCAACAAAAGATGATAAGAAAGCAGAAGATGGTGATGAGCCTAAGCCTAAGGAAACTTCATTGGCAGAATGGTTTTCCAACTTTAATATAGGACATTCTTTAAATTTTGAATATGCTCGAGTAAAAGGTAAAGACACTCTTTTCATTAGTAATCACGGTGTTAATATTTCTGGCAGTATTCCGCTTACTAAAAATTGGAATATTAATGTAGGTAATATCGCTTATGATTTTAAAAGTAAATCTTTTGTTTATCCTTTCTTTTCATTTGCTAGAGACCTACATTGTTGGCAAATGAATTTTACTTGGGCGCCAGCTAACGGTGTATATAGCTTTTATATTGGAGTAAAATCATCATCATTGAGCTTTCTTAAATACGATTATGGGCAAAGAAACGCAAATACCTTATTTACAGGTCAAAGATGATGATTTTATCAAAAAACTTTTTTAATGTATAATTCGTTATCTTTGTCGGTGTAAATTATTAAAATTATGGAAATCGTAAAAGAGTCTTTTGAGTATAGAGTATATAGTTCTATGGATGAATTGTCGCATGAAGACCAGGAATTGATGCAAATCGCTATAGATCAGCTAGATTTTGCATATGCACCTTATTCAAAATTCCATGTAGGTTCTGCCGTAAGACTCGAAGATAAGTCAATATATAAAGGTAGCAATCAAGAAAACGCTTCTTATCCATTGTGTATGTGCGGTGAGCGTGTGGCATTATACAGTGCTGCTGCTGACAAACCCAATATTGCTCCAAAATCATTGGCGATCACCATAAAAAACATACAAATGCCTATTGAAAAGCCCGTATCACCGTGTGGTGCATGCAGACAAGTCATCTCAGAATATGAATTTAGACATCATACTCGTATTCGTATATTACTAAAGTCAGACAGTCCTGAAGTATATGAAGTTGACACAGTGGCTGATTTGCTCCCATTAGGATTTAACGGAACATTTCTGTAATCAGATAATTTCTTACTTTTTCCAAATCTTCTGGAGTATCGACTCCCATAGAATTATAATTTGTTTCCATACAATGTACCGAAAAACCATGTTGAAGCCACCTAAGTTGCTCTAGGGATTCAGCTTTTTCATATGAAGTTTGGGCTAATGACCTTAATTGAAGTAAAGTATCTCGCTTAAATCCATACATTCCTATATGACGAAAATAAGCCATATTTGACATCCACTTTTCATAAGGCAAATCTCTCAGGGCAGGTATAGCTTGCCTTGAAAAAAACAAAGCTCGATCATGGTAGTCCTTTACTACCTTTACAATATTATAATCAAAAAGTGTATCACCATCTTCTATCAACTTACATTGTGTACCAATATGCACCTCAGGTCTATGCATGAGTTCAATTAATTCTTTGATCTGATTAGGATCCACCAATGGCTCATCTCCTTGTAAATTAATAATGATATCACTATTTGTTTTAGCAGCTACCTCAGCTACACGATCTGTTCCTGAAGGATGGTTAACTGAAGTCAATACCACTTTTCCCCCATTTCTTGATACATGTTCTGCAATGCTCTCATGATCAGTAGCTACGATAACGTCGACATCGTTAATTTTTGATGCTTGATCATACACACGCATGATCAGACTTTTACCCAAAATTTCAGCCAATGGCTTTTGCGGTAATCTCGTAGATGCTAGTCTAGAAGGAATAATTATGGAAGTTTTCATTTTTTTTTGAAAAATGTTTACATATTATAAATATTCATCATATATTTGCTGCGTTAAAATTTTTCTTTAATAGAAATTAAAACTTCAGCCCGATGATAAGAAAGTGTAAAAGTACATTTTTTTTAATGATTTTTTCCATTACATGGTTGATGGGACAGCAGGAAAGCAACCAATTTAGTTTTTCAGGGTCTGAGATTGTCATTGACTTTCTCCCTGAGAATGATATTTTTTATAGTCATACCATTGACAAAGATGTTACTATTCACAATCTTTCTGAAACTTTTCAGGTACCAAAGGATTATTTGTTTAAAGTGAACAAACTTGATCCCAAAAAACCAGTAAGTTTCGGTAAGATTGTAATAGTACCTCTGATGAAGCAAAAAGTCTTCTATAAAACGGATTATAAGCAAAAATACTTCACCTTAAAATACAAAGTTAAAAAGGGTGATACATTCTTTAAAATTCAAAAACTATGTGAAGTAAATAAAGAAACGCTTTTAGAAATTAATAGCAAAAAAACTACAGCACTTCAATTAAATGAGATAATTACTGTTGGATACTACCCTAAAAACCACACCTTAAAGACAAGACAACCAGTCAACACTCAACCAACTTCAGCGGACAAAAATGATAATAAAAAGGATGATGTATTAATTACTAAATTTTATTTATCTGATGTTATAGGTAGCTTTGACAAGAATAACTCATGTAGTGACCAATATTTTGTACTCCATAATGTAGCACGTCAAGGTAGCATTATGGACATTTATAATCCCATGATGAAGAAACATGTTAAGGCAAAAGTTATTGGTAAAATTCCTGATGGGACTTACTCAGAAGATATCATGATCATAATCAATAAATCAGCTGCAAAAGAATTGAATATTCTAGATACAAGGTTTAAAGTCAATATTAAATATGAGCAATAAGCTAATTGTTTATAGCTTTATCAAATAGAAAATAACTAAAGGCAAAGCCATAATGCCATCAACAAACAAGGTAAAAAACCAAGATTTTCTTTTGGTGTTGGAAAAGAGTATGGCCATAAAAGTGACAAAATAGGAAAAACATAGAGCTACAATTCCTTCGAGATCAATTAAAAAGTTCCAAGCACCAATACTTTCAATTATACCTGCTGCCCCTAACAGAGAGCTGCAAAGAATTTTTGTTTTTAACACACCAAATCTTTCTGGGATAGTAGTAGTTTTTTCAAGTTGGTCTTGATTAACATCACCAATGTCAAATATAATCGCTAGAACAGTTACAAAAAAGATGCGCCCTAAAGTGAGTCCTAACGACTCCATAATTAAATAACCACTTTGCAAATATGGGATCAAAGCAGTGCAAATTCCAAAAACCAAACCAATGGTTAATGGCTTAGTTAAATAATGATCTCGTAGACTAAACCCAAAAACCTTTTTGAAGTATGCTAAACTCAAAACACATACTATAAAGAGTGCTACCCAAATGTAAAATGAGGCATTATAAATTGTTATGAAACCTATAATTAGTAATCCAATCACATAAAAAATATACCTAATCCGTATTTTTTTATTGAGCTCTGGTAGACTAAACTGCATTAAAGGGTGAAAATTGTAAGTCATGTGGGTAACTATGCCGACTAATAAAGCATATAAGTAGTTAATCTCAGCAGCAATGGATAGATATGTAAATATGGTGATAAGGGCCGTAACAAGAGCTAGGTAATAGTATTGATTTAAGATCGTCTTCAAAATCCATTTTTTCTGTTATCAGGAATTTAACCCAGAGCCCGATCTTATATATTTTTTGAAATTGATCCAGAATGCAGTAGCAAGATAAAAAATTACAGGAGAACCAAAAGTCACAAAACTTGAATAAATAAAATACGTTCTTACTTTTGATTCATTGAGATTCAATTTGGTCGCTAAATAATTACAAACCCCGAAACTGTATTTTTCAACTAGATGTTGAATATTTTTTTCCGAATCTGGCATATCCTAATATTTTTAACTTAACACATATACATACAAATTGTTTAATCTAAATTTTTTAATTAAATTTTGGAGGTTTTTAGTCAAACTTAGTTTTAGCGCAATAAAGTGACTAACATTGAAAAGTTTGGATAAATGAAAAATTCCACAAACTAATATTATAAAAATCTATTACCTTTACCCTAAATTTTTGAATTTATGGGACATCATCCTATTCGATTTGGATTTATTGCCGGGATTTTGCAAGTATGTATTAGTTTGGTTTTATATTTTATAAATAAAGATTACTTTCTTGCATACGGGTCCTTAATACAATATATAGTATTTATCTATTTCATGGTATTGGCAACACAAGCACAAAAGAGAGATTTAAATGGCTTTATAATACTTTCAGAAGCGTTTAGACCTGCTTGGCTCACCTTTATTTTGGCAGCAACTATAGTTTCTATTTTTACATTTGTTCTAATGAATTATATTGACCCAGATCTTTCTACATATTTTAAGGAATTGCAACTTGAAGCTTTTGAGAAGGCATCAGATTTGCTAAAATTATCTGAAAGTGATAAGGCTGCTCAAAAGGAAGTAATGAAAAATAGTGAGCCTTATGGTATTAAATCATTGGCTTTTAACTTGCCTTTTTCATTTGTAGTTCCAGGAGCATTATTTGCATTAATAATTGCTGCAATGATCAAAAAAGATCCTATTATTAATCAAGCATAAATCTATTCTATGGATATTTCCTTAGTTATTCCTCTTTATAATGAGGTTGAATCTTTAACAGAACTTCATGCTTGGATCACGAAAGTTATGAAAACAAATAACTATCAATACGAAATTATTTTTGTTGATGACGGAAGCAATGATGGCAGTTGGGACTTAATATTGGGACTTAAAGCAACTGACCCACAGGTTAAAGGAATAAAATTGAGAAGAAATTATGGTAAATCTGCCGGTTTAAATCTGGGTTTCGAAATGACGAGCGGTGATGTAGTCATTACAATGGATGCAGATTTACAAGATAGCCCAGAAGAAATTCCTGACCTATACAAAATGATCCAAGTAGATGGATACGATCTTGTTTCAGGATGGAAAAAGAAGAGATTTGACCCTATATCCAAAACTATACCCACAAAACTTTACAACTTTGTTACCAGTAAAATGTCCGGTGTACATTTACATGATATGAATTGTGGGTTAAAAGCCTATAAATTAGATGTTGTGAAAAACATAGAAGTGTATGGTGAAATGCATAGGTATATTCCAGTAATTGCCAAGTGGGCTGGATTTACAAATATTGGAGAAAAAGTGGTGCAACACCAAGCTAGAAAATATGGCGTGACTAAATTTGGGCTTTCAAGATTTATTTATGGGCCACTTGACCTTTTTTCTATTATGTTTATGGGGAAATTCGGCAAAAGACCCATGCATTTTTTTGGAGTTATTGGCTCTTTTATATTTACGTCAGGTGTACTTATTTTAGCATGGCTAAGTTTAGATAAAATCATATTAAATGCGACAGGTATTGCCAATAGACCTGCATTTTATTTAGGCATCTTGATGGTAATAGTCGGAATACAGTTATTTATTGCTGGATTCTTAGGAGAATTAATCAGCAGAAGCGCGCCAGAAAGGAATACTTACAAAATTACCGAAAAAATATAACACAAATTTCTTGAGACTTATCCCCATTAAATTTAGTGCGTTTTTAATTATTGGAATTTCAGCAAAATAATGATATTTTTACACAAATTTACCGCACAACTGTGGTATTTTGATATAAAAATCAATTAATACAGACTGCCCCATAAACCAAAGCGAGTTAAAATAGTACGGTACCAAAAAAACAAACAAAACATTATAGAGAATATATGATGGGCTCATCATGAAGTAAAGATACATGAGTTAATATACTTAGCTAATGAATGGCTCAAATATTTTTTTGCTCCAAAATCCATTGATCCTTAAGAAATTCCAAAAAGGTAAAAAATACATCTAAATCATTGTTTCTTTATCGGAGTATAGTATGACTTTTACTACGATCAGATTTGTATCGTTCAGGATAGAATGGGGTTTACCGAGTATCATCCTTATTAAATGATTTTGTGACTAAGCGTAATTTAAACCCGCATTCAAACTTCGACCCCTAGGCTAGATGAAACAGTATTTAAGTTTATAAATAGCTTTAATACATTTAAGAAAGATTAAAAAGAACATCAAAAAAAAAGGGCAATCTATGGTTATTAGATTGCCCTTTAAAATTATGTTCTAAATTCTCAGACGTTAGATATTTTCTTTTGAAAGGGGCCGAGTCCGGCGACCCGACCCTCTAACTATGAAAAAAACTACTGTCTCTTTAGAAAACCTATATTTAATATTCAGACCTTAATCTTAGACGTTTGATATTTTCTTTTGAAAGGGGCCGAGTCCGGCGACCCGACCCTCTAACTATGAAAAAAACTACTGTCTCTTAAAAT
>CAMBRK010000071.1 GCA_945870185.1 Aureispira sp. CCB-QB1
TTTATTTATCCAATATATATATGGCTTAAATTCTCCAATCGGTCGAAAAGTAGTGTCATACTCATCAGAGCAATACAATACATATTGATTATTGTATTCAAGAAATTGTAAATCTAAATATTTGCCTTGGCGAGGATAGAAATTTATGACTTTTAGTTTCTCTACAGGTAAATTATCTTGATATTTAAAAATCTGTATACTGTCAAAACTTCTATATAGTTTACCATCTATAATTTTTTCTCCATGAATACCCGCAATGACTATATCATTTCCATCTTTGATCATTCTTTCGTTTACAAATTGATGACCTATGAAATTCGCTCTTTTAAATTCGCCATGAGAATTAAACTTTGAAAGATAGGTATTTTCATATAGCAAGCTATCTTTTACTTCTGAGCAATGTAAAAATACAACTACAGTGTCATTTTGAAGTAAAAAATTCCGATTACTAAATGAAGTTAGTGCAAAAGGTGGTTTAAATACTTTGGAAAAATAACTTTGCCCGATATTATCACCTATTAAAGAAAGAAAAGCTAGCAGAATGAATATTATTTTCATTTTATACATAATATATATTTGATTAAAAAAATAGCCGCATTTTAGAAAATATGAGAGTGTAAAAAATAATGTGTAAACTCGAGAGAAGGAAAATTAGGCATTTTCTAAAAAATGATCAAAGATAATAAGAATTTGATTATGAATAATACCGAAGTCATTAATTGGCTTCGTCCATTTTGCTTGAATTTGGTCAATAGCCATAAAAACCGATTTTAAAGCAGCCTGGTCATTTGGGAAAATGGTCTTGGTTTTGGTGAATTTTCTTATTGCTCGGTTTACACCTTCGATTGTATTGGTGGTGTACATTATTTTTCTTAATTCGGGTGGATAATTGAATAGATGGATGAGATTTTCCCAATTTTTCTCCCAGCTTTTAATGGCATAACCGTATTTAGTGTTCCATTTTGTTTTAAATTTTTCAAAGGCGGCTATTGCGCTTTGAACATTAATGGCCCCATAAATTTCCTTTAGATCGGCAATGAATATTTTTCTATCTTTCCAAGGTACAAACTTTACTGAGTTACGTATTTGGTGGACAATACAGAGCTGAGTGACTGTGTTTGGGAAGGAAGCTTGAATGGCACTGGTAAAGCCAGTAAGGTTGTCTGTACAAGCTATTAAGATGGATTTTACGCCCCGATCCTTTAATTCAGACAGTATGGAGAGCCAAAAAGATGCGGACTCCGTCTCGGCTATCCAAATGCCTAAGATCTCTTTAAATCCATCAGGTTTCAGTCCAATGACTAAATAGACACTCTTTTTGATCACCTTATTATCTTGACGGATTTTAAAACAAATACAATCCATCCAGGCGATGTAATAAATGGGCTCCAAAGGCCTATTTTGCCACTCTTGTATACTTGGTATCATCTTATTGGTGACATCCGAAATAAATGTCTTAGAGACGCTAAAACCGTATATCTGTTCGATCTGATCTGCAACATCTTGAGTACTCATACCTTTGGCGTAAAGGGATGTTATGACAGATTCTACTTTGGCCGTTGTGGTTTGGCCTTTAGGAAGTACCAATGGATCAAATTCACTGTTTCGATCTCTGGGAATCTGAACTTCAATCTCGCCTTGAGATGTCTTGACCTTTTTTCCATAGGAACCATTTCGGGAGTTACCGGAATTATTACCTTTTATGGCATGTTTATCATACCCCAGTAAATGGCTCATCTCAGAGTTGAGTAGATGTTGAATACCTTTTTTATAAAGGTCATTCATGGCGACGTCATAGTCGTTTAAGTCCTTAACATCTTTAAAGATGTCTGAAAAATTAAAATTAAAGTCGTTACTTTGCATTACATAAAGTTGTTAGGTTAAAAAATGTGTTTAGGGTAAGCACCGCAAACATATAAAAAAATTGGGACTAAGGGGGGAGATTGCCCCCGCGGGGGCAATCTCCCCCCTTAGTCCCAAGCCTAACTCCCCTTGAGAGTTTACACAAAGTATTTTACACTCCCATTTTAGAAAAGTTTATTTTCAATATAGATATCAAAAGTGGAAATGGTAGAAAAATAAACCATTGGAAAACAAACCCATTCCACTATTTTTCAGAAGTTAGGGAATTGTTTACCGATTCTAAAATTCATATCTCATCAGAGTTAAGAAAAATCAAAGGACGAATTAATAAAGAACTGTATTTGGATGAATTGTTAACCCGAATAAATCAAATTGTAACGTTTTCAAGTTCAGACATACCTGATGCTGATGATTATTTAAAGCCCTACAACCTTACTTTTGAACAGTTGATGGAATCCACCGATAAGAGTATTCCTATAGTATATGAAATTGGGTTAAGTGAAGAACATATCAATTACCATTATCAAGATCCAATTATTAATACAGAAAAATTTTCACAGAAGGCAACCTTTGTGCGATTAGTTCCATACCATTACAAAAGTAAAATGATAGAATTTATAATTGGGTTAAAGGAGAAGATTATGCAAGATAATAATGTGAAAAAAGAGATTGTCTCTGATGCACCAGCAACCCCCAAAACTAAAGATAATGAGAATATTAAATTGGATGCATTCAATAAGTTTATGGAATATTTCGAATTTCCATATCCCTATGATTATAATATAGTAGAGCATTATCATCACTGGAAAGAAAATCTGAATTATTTAAAAAACGAGATTGAATCTAATTTACCGAGTTTAGATACTCCTAAATCAAATCTTTATCTATCTTCATTAACTCGCAGACTTGCTGAAAAAAGGAAAAACGTTAACACAACGAAGGATCAATTAGATAAATGGTATGATATGTATAATACAAATGAAGAAGATGCATTGTATTCTAACAATAGTTCCAATATGCTTCATAAGAGTATAAATAGATATCCGCTAAACATCAAGGAAGCATTAGATGATGGAATTGACCCAAATACAGATATGATACAACGAACATTTCACAACTATCATTACGGCCAATTTATAGATGCAGCTCTAAGTTTCATAAGCGATATTAAAAAGGCCTTAGAGCCTATAGCATCAAATAACATTCAACAGAACATTACAAATATAGATATTTTAAATCGCCACACTCAAACTAACTTAACTCAAAACAATATCATTGAAAATAATCAAATTAATATTTTGTCAGATAAAAATGATGATAAGGGACCCCAAAATATTAAAGATGATGTAAGGGAAGCTAACGAGAATAAAGTAAAAGATCCCCATTATGGCCAATTGGATAAGAAGCCAATTAGTATTGGGTTCGTTTTATTGAAAAAAACAATAATAAGTGATCAATTTAAAAATTTTTATTACACGTTGTTTGATAATGGATTTATTGAAGAATCACTGCCACCTTTTCGTAATGCATTTAAAGGAGATCAATCATTCAAAAAAGTTATTTGGAAAAAAGATCAAAATGAGTTAAACTATTTGATTTGTAATCTTATAAAAAGGGGTGTCATCAAAAAATATGGAGCATGGATACATACTCATAATATGTTTGAACTTGAAAATAGGACACCATTAGGTAAGCATTTAAGTACTAACTTTTACAACAAAGCTAACCATGATATATTAGATCTTGCCATAAATTTATTAACTTAGACTTTTAAGACTCTACTTTTACTTTTGATTTTTGGTTTATTTTTTTTTATTTTTCTTCCATAATGCATCAGTAATTGCACTGTTTGCACTCCACTCTACAATCTACAATTGACTCTACAATTGAATTGTAGAGTGAAAACACTACCATTCTTGCCCTTAGATTTGTGTCGTTGATTATTCATAAACACATAAATTTTTATCACTCATGAACGCAGTAATTATTACGCAGCAAAATTATGACGAGCTTATAAGTCGTCTCGATCGCATTCAGCAGGAAGTAGCGAACAAACAAAAATCTCCCGTCGATACCTTTATCGATAATCAGGAGTTTATTCAGATCATGAACATATCCAAGCGATTAGCGCAAAATTGGCGCGATTCAGGAATTATTTCATTTTCGCAGATAGGCAGTAAGATTTTCTATCGTATGTCTGATGTCCAGTCTCTACTTGACAAACATTACAAACCAGCTTTCAAAAAGTAATTACCTAATTTTTTAATTTACTAGTATTTCAAATTCATATATAATGGAATCAAATAAAATAAATATAAACAAAGCTCCTGGCATGAGTATGTCAGATAATCCACATGAATTTTTTACCGGAATGCTACAGCATGGAGTAATCTCCCATGATGAAGTCTTAGAAAGACTACTATCACAAGTTGTCAAAGTAGATTTCCTTTTATTAGCATATCCTGAAATAGAAAGCATAAGAGCTAAAATCGCTAAGCTCACTTCTGAAGTTACCTTAGAAGATGGAAGTATGGATAATTCACCATTAAACAAAGCAAAGCTGGATGAACTAAATAAGCTTAAAGAAAAAGAACGTAAGTGCAAGCTGTCCAAAGAAGCAATTATTGTTATAGCAATAGAAACATTGATTGGTATTGCAAAACTGAATCAGTGGAATATGTGTAAGCATGGTGACTTTATTTACGTTTACAATGGTGAATTCTGGAAAGTGATTGAAAAAGATGATCTTAAAAAATTTCTTGGAAAAGCAGGTGAGAAAATGGGTATTCCCAGATTTAATGCACGATATTGTAAATACAAGGACTTATTGTATGATCAGTTTATTAGTGAAGCTCACATGTCATCACCGTTATTGTTCAAGGTTAATGTGCTGATCAACCTACAAAATGGAACATTTGAAATCGATCCGATTAACGGAAATATGCTGAGAGCGTTTGATGCAAAAGATTTTTTAAAGTACCAGCTTCCGTTTTCTTATAACCCAAATGCAGAATCTCCTTTATTCCAAAAATATATTGAGAGAGTTTTGCCAAACATCAATACACGCAACGTTTTAGCGGAGTATTTAGGTTATATATTTATCAGACGTGGTAGCACATCATTAAAAATAGAAAAGGTTTTGTTATTGTACGGATCGGGGGCAAATGGCAAATCTGTTTTGTTTGAAATACTAAATGCACTCCTTGGACCTGATAACGTTTCCAATTATTCACTATCATCATTAACAGATCAATCTGGCTATTATAGAGCTATGATTTATAATAAACTACTAAATTATGCCAGTGAAATTAGTGGTAAAATGGAATCATCAATCTTTAAACAATTGGCTTCGGGAGAACCATTGTCAGCGAGATTGCCGTACGGAAATCCGATGATTATTACAGAATACGCAAAACTGATTTTCAATATTAACGAATTGCCACAAGATATAGAACATACCAATGCTTTCTTTAGACGGTTTTTAATTATACCTTTTGATGTTACTATTCCAGAAGCTGAGCAAGACCGTCAGCTACACACAAAAATAATTGAAAATGAATTGTCAGGTGTCTTTAATTGGATGTTAGAAGGCTTAGAACGATTACTTAATCAAAGGGATTTTACTCAAAGTTCTGATATTGACAATGCACTTGAAACATTTAAAAAAGAATCTGATAGTGTCCACATGTATCTTGATGAGAATAATTTTAAACCACACCCATCTTCTCATGAGACTTTAAAGTCATTGTACAGTGAATATAGAACAGCTTGTTCATCCTATGGCAGTCATCCTGTTGGCATAAAAAACTTCTCAAAAAGATTAAAAGCAATCGGATATACCGTCGTTAGAGTTAATTTTGGGATGATAGTTTACTGTATAAAAGAATAATGTTTTTTCTAACCTACACTTTATACACATTATTCACAGTTCAAATTCACCTATATGGAACATAAATTTATTACTTATATCAGAACGGCTCATTTCATGAACTTACGTCATGACAATCGTGACGTTTTCGCTCCAGTATTTGTAAGTTCAGTTGAACTCAGAGAAAGATTCTTTTTGACATCATCATCTATCACTAAATTTATAGATGATGGTGTACTTGAAGTTACTGAGAAAATAACTTCTAATGGCAATTTGGCTAAATATTATAGAGCTATAATGCCAGGGCCGATAGACATGTCATTATTGCCGCCCAAAGACAGTCAACCTTTATCTCCCGTAACTTTAAAAATGAGACAGCAACTAGGATTTGTTAGCCTTGTGTCTAACAGTCCTTCAACCATCTATTTTGATGCTTTTCTCAAGTACTTTCATTTACGCCCAGATTTGTTTTTTGTAGTAGATAATTTTTCAGGTAGAGTTCACACTCCCGTCACAAATTTCAAATCTGAATATCGTAAGAATATTTTGCTGAATGGTAATCCCACTACATCATTAGATGTTGCCACCATGCAACCCTTACTATTAGGAAAATTGATTTATCATCACATTGGTAGTAATGAGTACACCAATTGGATAGAAAATGGAGATGATATTTACGAAGTATTAAAAACAAAATCAGGACTTGCTACGAGAGATGAAGCAAAAAAACTGTTCTTTCAGATTTTGTTTAGTAAACCAAGTGATGAGCTTTCAAAACTTTTTGGTAATGCAGATTGGATTAATTGGGTAAACCAGTATAAAAGCGCACCTATCAAGGAAAACCCAACAACACCAGACAAGGTTCATAATAACCTGGCATGGGCATTACAATCAAAAGAAGTCGAAGTTATGGCCAAGGTTTGGGATAGCATGATCAAACACCGTATCCCTTTCCTGAGTGTTCATGATGAAATTATTGTAAAAGAGATTGATTTGATTCAGGCAGAAATATTATTCACTGATGTTTTAAAGTCCGAATTTAAGTACTTTAAGCTAAACAGAAAATCAGATCAGTATGCTTTAAAGAATGATGTTAGTGTACAAAGTGAACAAAATGAAGATAAAATAAAACAAATTTTAATTGCTGCGGAACCAAAATCGGATTATGTAATTGAAGATAATCCTTTAAAAGAGCCAAGTAAACTGGATGTTTACAAGGCGAAAAATCCACACCTGAAATTGTTAATCAACAACTTAGACCTTAAATTAGACCCACATCCTTCTAACAATCAAAATTGGTCTAACGATGTTATGAACACAATTAATAAACTTCGAGATATTATAGAACCTGATAAAACGTACACATTGGAAGAAGTAAAGATACTTATCTCGAAAAACATTGCGGCATTAAACCCTAATTATACTCTAATTATTCAAGGTCTGATTGATGCCAATATTATTACAATAAATCCCTTTTTTGATGATAGATATTACAAATATGGCAGCACACCCTTCTAACCCATCATCCCATTAATAAACGTCTCCACAAAATCCATGATCCGCTCCAGAATCCTGTCACCAGACTTCTTACGTTGCAGAAGGCTTGGTTTTTCGCCTTCTATCAGTTCTAGTACTTCATCACGCATCGGCGTTCTTTCAGCAAAAAGGTAATCTTCGATCAACTTTTCTGTACGATCGGGAGATAGGCTCTCTTCCGTGACCAACTTATCGAAGGCGTCTTGTTTTTCCTTACTCCAGTACTGCTCGAATTCAGTGGTAATATCGTCAGCATTGCTGATGTCGGGAAGGTTTTCAGAGATAAACTTTTCGATCAACATACGCTTGCTTCTCAGGGTTACCTCTGTATTTAGGAGACCGATGATGTTTTGGACACCGCCATCACCATCTTTAGTTTTCTGAGATTTTAGTTTGATCAACAATTGGATGATGTAGGTCACGTTGATTTCATCCCGATGGATAAGTTCAAGCTCAAAGTCCACATC
This sequence comes from Aureispira sp. CCB-QB1, assembly GCA_945870185.1. Lineage (GTDB taxonomy): Bacteria > Bacteroidota > Bacteroidia > Chitinophagales > Saprospiraceae > OLB9. The sequence continues at coordinate 7,735 of CAMBRK010000071.1, forward strand.
ATCCAGGATGGACACTTTTTCTTTCTGTTGCCCAGGTTTTGACTTTTCATAAAGGTCCAGATACTTACTTTTGTAATCTTCAAATTCCTGTTCTGATAGCTTAAAATCTTCCCATTTGAAATCAGAGAAAGTCACTAAGATGTTTTTGATTCTCATCAAGTCCCTGAACGCCTTGATGAAATTGAACTCATCATCTTCCGTTACCAATTCATTGACATCATCAATGGTCGGTGCGATCTCTTTAAGTTTATCGTATGCATCGTCAAACTTCCCAACATAATCTTCATATGGCTGCATGATGATGACTTCTATCGCTTCCTTATTGCTAAAGAGCGTGATCGCTTCATCCGTCTTACCTTTCAGATTCCTGAACACTACAATATTGCCCTGCGACTTGGTTTCATTCAGGATTCTATTGGTACGGCTATACGCCTGTATAAGACCATGGTATTTCAGATTCTTATCCACATACATTGTATTCACTTTTTTGGCATCAAACCCTGTCAAATACATATTCACTACCAGCAAGATATCTATCCGATTGCTGATGTTCTCAGGTGATCGCTCTCTATCCTTCAGCTTTTTAGATATGTCATTATAGTATTTATAGAAGTCATCACTTGTCTTGGTAGAAAACGGTGTATTGTACATCCGATTGTAATCGTCTATGTACTCATCCAATTTTTCTCTTGCCATCGCTTCGAGACCATACAATGCTTTGGGTTCTTCAGCTACAGAGACTTCGCTTCTGATACCGCCATCAGCATCAGGATCATCAGGATTGGCAGCATAACTAAATATGGTAGCAATATTCAAACTATGCTCACCAGCCAATTTCTTGCGCTTGAAGATATCATAATACTTTATCAATGACTTGACACTATCTACACAAAACATCGCTGAGAAGGCCTTAGAATGCGTCTTGCGATCATGATTAGCAATGATATAATCCACTATCTTTTCTAATCGACCAGGATCTTCCATCAACTCTTGGGTGTCGATGTCTTCCACTTCAATATCTATCTCAGTGGCCGTATCCTTCTGTTTGTATCTCCCGACATATTCCACAGCAAATTTCAGTACATTTTCATCCTTGATAGCATCGGTGATCACATACTTGTGCAGACACTCTTCAAACAAGTCCTTAGTGGTCCTTTTGCCCAATTCATTTTTACTAGAATTCTCTGCAAAGATCGGTGTACCGGTAAACCCAAACATCTGTGCATTATTGAAGAAATCTTTGATACGATTGTGCGTATCGCCAAACTGACTTCGATGACATTCATCAAATATAAAAACGATACGCTTATCTTTCAGGTCAGCCATTTTCTTTTCATACTTGAGCTTACTGATGGCAGTATTGAGTTTTTGTATAGTGGTGACTATGAGCTTACTGTTTTTCGCTTCGCCTTTTTTGGTGGTGTACGTACCTATAAATTGTTTGACAAGGTTGGAAGTATTGTCTGTCCCATCTATACAGCCATCGCTAAAACTATTAAATTCTTTGGTAGTCTGATAATCCAAATCTTTTCTATCCACTACAAATACCACTTTGTGTACTTGTGGCAGTGTCATCAGGATTTGACTTGCTTTGAAGCTCGTCAAAGTCTTACCTGATCCTGTGGTATGCCATATATATCCATTTTTGGTAGAATTCTTTACCTTTTCGATCAGGGCTTCCACTGCATAAAATTGATAAGGACGCAACACCATAGGAATTTTATAGGCTTCATTCAGGACGATGTATTTACATATCATCTTGCTGATGTGACACGGCTCTAGGAACGCATCTGTAAACCCATTCAGTATATTGGTCAGACGCTTATTTTCTACATCTGTCCAATAGAAAGTCTGCTTAAAACTCTGATCACGATTATTGGCGTAATATTTCGTATTGACCCCATTGCTGATGATAAATATCTGTACATATTGAAACAAAGCAGCATTTGCCCCGAAAGAGTGACGTTGATATCGATTCACTTGATTGAATGCTTCTTTGAGTTCTAGTCCCCTACGTTTCAGCTCTATTTGGACCATAGGCATCCCATTGATCAATATCGTGACATCATACCGATTTTTGTAAGTACCTTCCTGCGTGACCTGATTTGTCACCTGATATTGGTTTTGACACCAATGTTCCGTATTCAGGAATTCAAAATAAAGATTGTCTCCATTATCGCGGATGATATGTTGTTTTTGGCGTAGGATTTTTGATTTTTCAAATACAGATCCCTTGCTCAGCAGGTTGATCACCTTCTCAAATTCCGTAGCTGTAAACGAAATATTATTATATTTTTCTAGCTGCGCTTTCAGATTGACAAGCATAGCTTTATCATCCTTTAGGCTTACATATTGATATCCCAACTTCTGTAATTGGACGATCAATTGTTCTTCGAGTATCTGTTCTGATTGTTTGCTCATTTTACCTTATTTTTTCTAAGTATGGATTGATGACAGTATAAAACTTGTGCATCGCATCAGCATACCAATTGATCAAATCATTCCAATACAATTCATCACTAAATTTACCTTCAAGATTTTTTATCAATTCTTTAGGCATTTCAAATTTTATTCTTGACGCCCTCTTACCTTCCAATCGTTCCCACTCTATCAATCCATCAAAGGATTGTTCTATCTCATCTTTAAATTTATACAGGGAACCTATAATTTCTTTATTTGGATCATTTGTAAAGTATAACTCTACTCTAAACCCATGTCTCCCAATACAAAAGCTATAGAAACCACTATTCCTTGTAAATCCAATATAGTAATATGCGTTTGGACTTACTCTATCTAAATAATCAAGTTTATTTTCTTTGAGTTTATTTTTCAATAACAACCAAAACTTAGTAAGCCTTATCTCTGATGCTTCCACTGTTTTGCTCTTAGCATTTTCTTCTTTTTCTTTTTCCTGTGCATCTATCATAAACTCAGCTGTCTCAGGCAGTGGAATGATTTGTTCCACCTGCAAAAACATATCATCACCCATAGCATAAGGTGTAGCCCTGAAACACTTAATCTTTAGATCATGCTTCAAAAGCCATAGGACAGTAGATGTTACTTCCTTCCGGTAATTATTGGCAACAAATATGATACGTTGATCATTCCTATTTAATAATAGTTCATCTTCTCCTATTTCTAAGAAGTCCAATAAATTCTGTTTTGCATCCAGATCACTTTGCCATTTATCTAAATACTCCTGATATATCCTTATGATTTGATTGGTTGTCAATGTAGAGCAATAAGAAGCATACTTTTGAGCTTGCCACACGACATCCCTCCCAGTATCATCAAGTTTATTTTCAATAATGACTAGCCCACCTTTTTTATCAACCGCCAATAAATCAAGTCTTTCATTGGTATCATTAAAGCCACTATACTCCTTCTGAATAATCAAAAGATCTTCACCCAGTATTTCAGGATTTTTAGCAATCCATTCTTGCAAATGATCACGTTCCTTTATTTTCAGTTCTCTAAAAAGCTTTTTTTCTAACTTTTCAATATTATTTGTGGACCTATTTATTTTATACATTGGAGCAAGTACTTAATATTTAAAAACTATTCTGAGTTCAACTCAATTCCTTATTCACTTAATTCCACACATCATACCAATCACAAAAATCATAACCTGTCATGCTTTAGCATGATAAATCAAAGTTCAGACAATCTACACAAACATCTTTTGCAACAACCCCTTCTTCCACACTTCCATTTTTTCTATCTGACCATGTACAAGATGTATCTTTTCATCAATGGCAGAAAGGAAATTGGCAATTTTGGTTTGTTCTGGAACTGATGGTAATAAAATAGGTATTTTAAGCATTTCACCTTTTGTTAATTTGGCTCTAGTTCCTCCACTTACAAATCCCGTAATATCTTTATGTACTAATGAATAGAATAAAAATTCATTTGTTGAGATTTTGTATATTGACCTTAATACATGAGTATGATTATTTACCCAACATTTACCTTTATAAAGATTCGCAATTGGTTTTGTCTTAAATTCATTAAAATTGCCACCATCTTCGGCCAGTAGTACAATTGTTTCATCAAATATATAATCGTTAATGTAATCCATAATGTTATTTGCCCCCCAATAAGGATAATTACCTTGCATTTTTTGTCTTTCGCTGTCATTCAATGGTCTTCTTAAATTATCTAGGCATTCTGATATATCCCCCAACTTCTTCATATCCCATTCCGGAAACTCACTCCCATCATCAGCCTTAAATCGCAATTCCTGACTAAAGATCTTTTGCATCACCCCTTTTTTGTATTGATCTAGAAGGGATTTTTTCTTTTTGAGTGCTTGGAGCTTTTCATCCACAGCAGTCAGGAAGGATGCTATTTTTTGTTGTTCTTTTTTTTCTGGAATTATTAATTTCAAATTTTCCAATTCCTTCTGTCCTAAAGTTTTGTTTCTGCCTGCACCACCTGGTGAAGCAAGCTCTAGCAATGATTTTCCTTTTTTCGTTAAGAAGAAATAAAGTAAGTAATTCAGATCTGCTTCATCTCTTAGTGGTTCATACATTGGAAAGCGATGTGAAGCAATCATTCCAATTTCCTTATCTGTTGTTTTTGCAACTGCCTGTTCCCAGGCAAAAACAATATTTACAATAAATAAATTTTCTTTTATCCAAAAGACTCTCTTGTTTCCTAATTCTTTGCCATCAACAAACTCCTTATGAAATATTCCTTTCCCATGAGACCGTATACCAATTTGTTGATACATGATACCATTTTTAACATCTACTGGTATTGAAACCCGCTCTGTGATAGACCCGAATTTCTTTAAGTTCCATTTTTCAAAAAAATCAGGAAAGCGTAAATTTGGTATATAATTTATTTTATCCATTTTAAAAAGGGCTTGAAATATTTAATTCATTGCAAAATGAAAGTATTTTTTCGTCAATTCTTGACATTTCCCCTTCTAAAATTTTAATCTCGAGTGAGACTTTATCAATGTCAATACTTGGGTCAGCTTCGAAAGTATCAATATATCTTGGTATATTGAGATTGTAATCATTTTGAGCTATTTCAGCGAGAGTAGCCTTTTTGCTATACTTATCTATTTCTAACCTATTCCTATAAGTGTCAATTATCTTATTGATGTGTGCTTCACTAAGTACATATTGATTAGTCTCTTTTTCGTATTCATTACTAGCATCTATGAATAAAACATCATCGGGATTTTCCCTACACTTCTTAAAGACCAAGATACATGTAGGGATACTAGTACCATAAAATATATTAGCAGGAAGCCCTATCACAGCATCTAGAAAGTTTTTACTCTCTATCAGATATTTACGGATGTGTTGCTCCGCAGCGCCACGGAACAGAGCACCATGTGGCAGCACGATTGCCATAGTGCCATTTTCAGCCAGATGATGTATCATGTGCTGCACAAAAGCAAAATCTGCCTTACTACTTGGAGCTAATCTACCATACTGACTAAATCGATCATCAGACAGATGGACAGGATTGGCGCTCCATTGAGCAGAAAAAGGCGGATTAGAAACAATAGCTTCAAATGTCATTCCCATGTGCAACGGTCGCTCCAGAGTATCTTCCTGCTTGATATCAAACCGTCTATAATGTACACCATGCAGTATCATATTCATCCTGCATAGATTATAAGTAGTACGGTTCATTTCCTGACCATAAAACATAGCCACATCTTGCACCACTTTGGCAATCCTTAATAACAGCGATCCCGATCCCGATGTAGGGTCATACGCAGACTTTAGTTTGGTTTTTCCTGTAGTGACGATCAGAGCCAGTATCTTAGATACCTGTTGTGGTGTATAAAATTCACCTGCCTTTTTTCCAGCACCACTTGCAAACTGTGAGATCAGATACTCATAAGAATCACCCAATACATCCGATTCCGTATCTTCGAGACCGAAATCTATTTTATCCAAATGAGATAGTACCTTAGCAATGATGGCATTTCGATCATCAGGATTTTTGCCTAGCTTGGTACTATTCAGGTCCATATCTTCGAATAAATTGTCGAAGTCATCTTCACTCTCAGTTCCCATGGTGCTAAGCTGTATATTGGTCAGAATCTTTTGCAGATCTTCCAATATAAAGTTGGTCTTAGCCACATCAAATAGACTTTCATCTTCATTTTCACCAAGTCCCCTTTTGGCCACTTCACTAAACAGTTCTTCAGGTCTTAGGAAATATCCGAGTTTCTCTATAGCTTCTTCCCTTATGGCATCCATATATTCAGCATAATCAGCCATCTTAGGATTAATCTCTCGAAACGTCAGCTTATCCTGTTGGAGTATCTCATTAGCAAATAATTCCATCTTTTCACTCAGATACTTGTAGAATATAAATCCAAGGATATAATCTCTAAACTCATCTGCGTTCATCTTACCACGGAGCGTATTGGCTATATTCCACAACTGTTGCTCCAGGACTCTTTTATGATCTTCACTCATTCTTACCTTCTAATTTTCTGAACGGCAAAGATATAAGTTGTAAAACTTTTATTTTCTTTTATCTGTTCTTAATTCGATCAAAAATAAAACCCAATGTTCAAGTTCCTAGCATTCGCAGCAATATTATGTACATCCACTCTTTTATCCGCACAAACACAAATATCCATAGATAGCGTCTCCGCCTATGTAGGAAAGGTCGTAAAAGTATGTGACAAAGTAGCCGGAACCTTCGTCACCAAAGGAGAAAAACCAGTTACCTACCTAAATCTTGGAGCTGACTACCCAAATAGCAAACTAACCATTGTCATCTTTCAGAAAGACCTAGTCAATTTTCCTATTACTCCAAGGGATCATTATAAAGGTATGGATGTATGCGTGACAGGAGAAGTAGGAACTTATAAGGAAAAGGCCCAAATCATAGCTAAGAAGCCTGAGCAGATAGAGATTATGAATTAATATGAGACCATAATATTCTTACATTACTAACACTTTAAATTAAATAAATATAAACAGTTAAATGAAAAGAATTGACTTAGCCAAACTAATTTTTATTGCAAATAAGTCTAATAAGATTGGTAGAAAAAAGATATTAAGAAAATTGAAAATTGACAAAAGGAAAAAACATAATTCTACTACTTTTTCTAATACTAGAATGATAAAAAGAGTTTCATATAAGTATTATAATCCCCAGTATATTAAAAAAACTCCAATACTATCATCTATAATGACTTACATAATATCAAAAAATGATTGCTTTTGTAGCGATACTCTATTGCCATCAACTGATGGCATTTTTTTAATTCCCGCAACTTTTTCACTATCACAGAACCCCAAAGAATCTTATGAAATATTAAAATCGTTACTTTTAACATTGGACCATGATACTGTAGATCATATTTATATTGATTATAACAACTGTAAATGTATTGACCTAGATGCATCAATCTGCATGGATGTTATGTTAAAGGAATTTATTGCATATTTCGAAGAATGTGATAAATATAAAGAAAAGCGCAGATTAAAAAGCATTACACCTAAAAACTATAAAAATCAGGACGTTGCTAAAGTGTTATTTTCTATTGGGGCATTTTCAAATATTAGTGGTTTGTCATTAGATTTTCCAGACATTACAAAATATAAATTAAGTATTGGCACATTAAATTCAAGAGATTTTCCTGAAAGAAGAGAAGTACATATCACTCAACTTGTTGACTATGTGCTTTTAAGTCTCTCCAAAATGAAGAAAGTATTAAGTGCAGATTCAATTTCTAATTTGTACAAAGTTATTGGAGAAGTATTAATAAATGCAGAAGAACATTCTACAACCAACAGAAGATACTCAATCGGTTATTTTCAAGAAAAAATTGTAAATGAAGAACATGTTGGAGTTTTCAATTTGGTAATAATGAATTTTGGAAGTACAGTATATGAAAAATTTAAAGACCCAGAATGTGGTAACCAAGAAGTAGTTAAACAAATGAAAGATCTATCATCACAATATACTCAAAATGGATTTTTTACAAATGCCAAATTTGAAGAAGAAACATTATGGACATTGTACGCACTTCAAGAAGGTGTAACTAGTCATAAAGATTGGAAACGTGGAAATGGAAGTATCTGTTTCATTGACAGTTTCTTTAAACTTAATAGTATAGAACAAGCAGATAATTTTGACTCAGTTATGATAATTAAATCAGGGCACACACAGATACTCTTCAATGGTAAGTATAAAATAACTGAGAAAAATAAAAATGGTACAATTTTTAAAATGATGACTTTTAATGAAAGTGGTGAAATTGAGAACAAACCCGACCCAAATTACGTTAAACATACAAATAATTATTTTCCTGGCACAATAATTACTGCCAAAATAGTTTTAAAAGAATAAATAGAATACAACGATTTACAGATTCATAAAATGAACAAAATAATAAATTTAGAAGACTTTAGAACTCCTAAAAGTAAAGTTTTTACAGGAAGAGATAGGGGAATAAAAGTAAGAACACTTTCTAAAATAGATTCTTTAGAAGGTAAATATGATAAAATATCTATTGTCATCCCTGAAGATATTGGTTCTATCAACTCTTCATTTTTGGAAGAATTTCTTGTTAATGTGGTTACAAAACTTGGCAAAAATGAATTTTATTCAAAATTTGAGTTTATTAACAATGGACCTTATAAAATTACAGCCGACTTAAAAGAAGCTGTTGAAAGGATATTAAGAAACAAAACTGCATTGATTTATTAATTCTAATAACAATGGTATTAACTACACTCAATGACTATTGCTACATTATATATAAAGTAATATTTAATTACTTTTTTGCAGATTGTTTTAATGAATTTAGTATGTCTGATCTTTCAAATATTGCACAAATTGTAATATCTATAATAAACTTGATATTAGTTTTTTATGTTTTTGTTTATCAACGTAGGAAGGATAACGATCAAGATCAGAAAAACATTCGAAGCGAAAATCAAAGTATAAACCTTCAGTGGTTTAAAGATTTAGCCATACAACCCAATCTAAATAATATTAACTATTTCTATGATTTTTTATCATCTACACAATTAAAATTTACAAAAGAGAATAACCAAATTATTAATAAACTTTTGATAGTAGCAGAATTAAAAGATGAGTATTACAAAATCAGGTTATCATTTGTAGATATTTTGGAATCTATTGATATCAGCTTACACTCATCAGTATCCACTAATTTTGAGACCTTAATTGATAAGTTATCAACTGTTATTATAGATTCTGATGCTGATTTTACTGAAAGTTCAGTATTTAAGGAACACATTCTTACACCAATATCACTCTCGAGAAAACAATTCATTTCTGATATTTTTAGATATAAAGGAACGATCAATTAGTACTTCCACCACCCTTCGGCACACTCCATTCCTTCATTCATTGCGTTTGCTACATTTCACGATGTTCCCATTACGCTGCACTCCATTCACTCATACATTCAGAGAGCCTACGGATTCCCGCTGCATAAGTATCTGCGTTATTTCATTGCACTCTCCACCCCAATATTCAGTTCAGCAAGCAGCATTAGAAAGTTAGAAAGATGAAGCCTTAGAAGAAATAAATAATGTTTTTTCTAATGCTACACTTGCTTCACTTCATGCACAACTAAGAGTTTCACTTCATTCCTACGATACACATGCTTTTTAGCCTAGCTTCTTTATGCACGTTTTCAAAATGGATGTAGTCAAAAAATATATCACGTATCATGCAGCAAAGGTACAGGGAATGCATCTGACACAAGAAGTACCGCTACGCTATATGACAGAAATCTCCACACCGTTCGGGTAGTATTTATGCCATATTCCTTCTTTTAGTCAGATCCACCCTGTGATCACGGCACCATGATACGAGATATATTTAAGAGACAGTACTTCGGCTGGTGGCTAGTGTGTTCTCGAGTGGCTTCTACTTCAGTGAGTGTTGAGTTCGGTAAGTTACCTTATGATTTAGTATGTATTCAGTGTTTTGGGTACAGGTTTTTCATTAGTCAGTTACCATTTTAGTTCAGTGTTTTTCAGTAGCTCTCAGTGATGGGGGCTTTTTTTATATCCGCATTATTCCTATTGGACTTGTAAACTTGTTTGCAAGCTATCCCTTTAATGTAGTTGTAAACTTGTTTCCAAAATTATCCACACAAAACTTAATCCTTATTACTCCATACCATAACATCTTCCCCAACTCTTTTTTGCCTATACTCAAAGCCTAACTTCATAAGCTGTGTGCAAAGCACTTCTTTATTTGTCGGGCGCTTGCTCCTTTCAGTCCGCTGCGTTCGCCCTTTCACAGGTTATATGGCATACTGTCTCAGCCATAGACCAGAATGTTCCAGCCACTTCCTTTACTCATAGCGCTTCATGTTCATAGAGTACGCTCAACTCCAAATCCCTACCCAATTGTACACTATGCCCATGAACGCTATTTTAGGCTTGACACTAAGTGGCTTTGACGCAGTTACATAGTATCTACCATATAGACAAGTACCGTTACACTATATGTGCCATATTCCTTGTCATTATGTTAGATACTATGTATATATCAGCTTACATTCTGGCGGCTATGGCTGGCAGTATTTTCGCTGCTACCTGTATCTGTGCCATCGCATCCCCATCATGTATCCTTTCAGGAGCATTACATTTACATCATGAGTATGCATGGCACATCTACCGCAGCTCATTTTACTTGTTTTTGGGGGCAGCCATGTGGGTGCATCTAGTATGTACAGCCACATTCGTACCTCATATTACTCCTGTACACACTATCTGCACCGCTGCCCCCTGTCAAATCTTACTTGTTTATATTACCACCTCTGGTGGTATGTTTTTTATGGCATGGTCAGGCTCAAGGCTGTATCACCTGAATCCCTGTGTTCGTACCTCACAACTTCTTTACCGAGCCTAAAGGCATCGGAGAAAACCTACTCCCACCCACTTAACAAATCTTAATATTAGTATATTTTATTTATTGTTAGAAAGTTGTTTAAGACTTTTTATTCATCTTACTCATTAATCCTTATCTATTATGATTACCTTTGCCATTATTAATTCAATTCATAATATTTAACCATGAGAATCATTATTTTTTTTCTTTTTATAATTTCAACATCGTATTCATATTCCCAGATTGTTTATGTAGATAACTTTGATGCTGTTTATCTTTTACCACCTTCAGCAAAAACTATAGATTTTGACTTAAACAACGATAATTATCTTGATTTAAGGCTTTCATATTTGTACACACCAACATCACTTGAATGCAACGGAATCGGTGGTGCGGCTATAATAACTTGTTCTTTTAAAGCTGTTCAGAATTCCTTTGGACAAAACAAGCTAAATGGTCCCATTATTTTTTCAGAAATTGGCTTTGATGCAACATCGGATACTTTAGATATTAATGACCTATGGCATAATGAATCTAGAGTTTTTAAAGGCTATACCTTTCCAAATGCTATCTGTCAAAACATAGGGTACGGTAAACATAAGCAAGGATTTCGATTAATCAAAACTAATCCACAATCAGGTGCACTTGGTTATATATATGGGTATATTGATTACACCCTAACTAATACAGGAGATTTAATAATTCATGGTTGGTACTATGAAAACTCCTTTAATGTTCCTATAGTCGCCAACTCGATGTTAGACTACCCTTATGATGGGAATTGCATACATATTGATACTGTGAAAGTTTATGATACAATTACCACCTTTGTAGCAGTAGCAGATACATTAAAAATAAATTTAAATATACCCAATTCTAATGGTGACATTAGCATTAATACTCTAAAGGTTTATCCAAACCCAGCATCAACCCACCTATTTATTGATATGGGATCTCACACTTTGTTAAATAATTACGATATCCAAATATTCAATCAATTTGGTCAGTCAGTTTACTTTTCACCAATTGATAAAAAAGAATACTTTTTAGATTTAAACACATTCGGTGGCAAAGGAATATATTTTTTAAGAATCAGAAATCAATTAGGTGTCACCATTGACACTAAGAAAATTGTCTTGCAGTAAAATAATATATCCAATACGATTAATAATTAATAAACCAATTTTATGAAAATCTTATTTGTTCTTTTCTCAATTTTCTTACATTCACCATCTTCCACAACTGATATTTGTTTATATGAGCCATCGTATAATTTGTCTCCGTGCTACAAAGAAAATATCCATCATTATCAAAGCATAGGTAGATGGAAATACACAGGTTCTGACTTCCCACGATCAACATTTGAAATAAAAATAAAAGGCTCAGAATACGTCTGTATCGTTACATTCCTAGATGATAAATCTTCTACATCAACGGAGTACTTGACTAAAATTAGCACAAATCGATTTAAAGTAAACAAATCTAGAACTGGCGAGTACTATAAAATTAATAGTAAAAATGGACAGCTTGAAATGTGGGATCAAGATGGACTTTTTATAATAGCTGGTAAAATTTAGTAGTTGTTCTAAGTTAAATCATCACCCTATTATAATCTTTTCAATTAATATTTTTTTTATCAGTCTTAAATATCAATAAAATGAAAAACTTATTTAGTCTAGTCTTAGTTGTTTTTACATTGTTATACCTTTCATCATGTACCACAAAGACTTTTTATCAGATTTGTCAGGTTTCGCCTGTAGTTAAAGATAACAATTTAATTAATCAAGACTCATTATTCTACGAAGACAATAATTGTAAAGTGTTTTATGATTTTTGGTCTGACGGCGGTAATGTTGGTTTTAAATTTTACAATAAATCAGACAAAGACATAATTGTAGATTTAGAAAAAAGCTTTTTTATATTAAATGGAGTTGCATACAATTACTTCAAAAACAGAACATTTTCATCAGTAGATAACTTAATATCCTTTAATGAAGAAAAGAAGATGTGTATACCTCCACATGCCGCGAAAGTAATTACAGAATATGAAATTTCGACAACCATATACAGGGATTGTGATCTTTTTAAATTTCCAAAAAGGAAACAAATAAAAACCAAAGCATTTAAACATAATGCAAGTCCATATGCTTTTAGTAATAGAATTTCATATTCAGTTGGTAATTCACTTGTTGAAACCAATATATCCCATGAATTTTACGTCTCATCAATTACCAATTATCCTGAAAAGGAAGTTTTAAAATCTACAAATTTAGAATTTTGCGATCAAGAAAGTACCACTTCGATACCATATATCAAAGATGCAGCCATCAATAAATTCTATGTAAAATATAATAATGCACATGATAAATGGAAACATTAAAATTAGTTAATATTTAGAAAATAAAAAACCGACCAGCAAAGATAATCCTTCCCATGGCTTAGTAAAGATCAAGCCTTGCAGGTTTCGGTATGAATGTCTGTTTCGAAGAAAAATTGACAGTGTCAATTTAAGACATGAACCGTGCTGCACACCAGCGCGGCGTGTTAGAAAGCTTTATCCTAAGACATTCATCACCGAAAATCTTGACAAAGCCGCCTCCCCGCATTTTTGCTGCTTATCGGTTTTTATTTATGATATATCATGTTTTGGGGACACCAGTCACCCTATAAACGCAACTAGTATCAAGTATCACTAGTATCAAATGTATGTGAAAAAAACTTGATGATACCTTGATACCTGTAAAAATTTTCTATTAAGCTACCAACACTCAAAGTTCAAAATTACTCAAATCCATATCAAATGATCAGCCAATCAAATGATCACCAATAACTAGTTGCAGTTGTAAACCCGCCCGCTTTTTTTCCACCACACAAAACAGATACAAAGTTAGCTACGGGAACTGAAACGTGTATGGTCCACTACGTTCTCCACCATACACTTATTCATTCCCTTACGCTGTCCTGTATCCGTTAGTATGGTCGAGTTGGCTGTACACTTAGTTTTTCATTTTATATCTTACCTATTATGGCTTTCTTATCAGATTCAGTTTCAGTTTTTGAGACAGGTTCATTATTTATGACATCTGCTATCTTCGGTGCCACTTTAGAGCATCGTCCATTTGCATCATTCATCCGCCAGTGTATTGCTCGCCACCAGTCAGGAGATTGGGGAGATTGCTGCCCTGAGGATGCTGCCCTTAATGATGCTGCGCTGCTGGATGGCCGCAGGGTATTTTCAGTCTATCACATCCCATCAGGCCTTTATACCCTAGAGAGTAGGGTATGGGTCATTACAGAGTCATCCAGAGAGTACACTACTGTATTATTTCCATCAGAGTATTAGGCTCTGTTTTATAGCCTTGGTCTTTGACCAGGGCTATTTTATTTCACCTTATTATTTCACCCTTTATTCATTATTCTTATGAGACATTCACATCGTCTTCCAGGTCTTACATTTGACCCAGGCATCATCGTACTTAGTCCCGGTATTCATTCAGCTTTAGAGCAGCCATCAGCACTCAGGCAGTACTTAGATCATTTTCTAGAGTGTCATTTAGCCACAGATTTTGGTTTTATCTCCAGATCCACTCACTTTGATAATACGCTCGCAGCACTTTTTGGTAGTGGAGAGCTTACATCTAGGTACTTCCTTCCAGCATCTATCAGTCCGCCACATACAGGATTGATCTTCACTACTCATCTAGATGCACACACTACCACGATCAGGTTTGCATCTGAGCAGCTTTAGGTAGTAGTTGATAGCCTTGGTCTATTCGACCAGGGCTTTTTTAAAGTGCACTCTCATAAAAGTATTGGGTTCGCGTGAGTTCTTCTTAATTATTTTTTTAACCATTTTTTGATAATTAATATTCAAAGGCTTTTGCCTTTTAGTAGCAATATAATTATGAATACCGTATTTTTCAATCATTTTTATAAGCTCCCATTTCGATAGCTTTTTAAGCTTAGCAGTTTTTTTAATTTTTGAGTTTGTGCACGGATCAAATAAAGAATCATATTTTTTAGTAACACCGATAAACATTTCTTCCTTTTTTTCCAGTTCATCGGTCATAAAATTGTACTTGCGTGATATATAAAAGAAATCCTGAATAGCTTTCCTACCTTCTGCATCAAGTTCAACTAAATAAAGCATGAATAACTCGTCAGAAGCGCACATGATAGAAACCTTTGGTAAATCTAAAATTGCATTTGATACTTCAATATAAATATCGGTCTTTTCAAAAAATACACTCATATAAAAATATTTTTTAAATATAACGTTATGTCTACATCTATGTACATTCAGATTTTCTATTTTAACAAAACTTTTTAATGATATGTCGCCGCCGATACTTTTTTTACCATGTTCGCACCATAAGCCCACCATAAGTCCACCATAAGCGCACCATGATTGCACCTTATAAAGAAATTAGCCTAAAACGAAAAAAGGCCCTAATCACGTTTGACTAGAGCCTTTGGATCAAATTCCTATTATGGTTCTTTAGAAAATCTGTTTGATCTTCATGGCGTTACCTTGATTGAACTTGTAATAATTGCCATTCACTTCTTGGTAAAACTCGATACCTACAGCATTCAGCACTGAAACACTAGCTGTCATGGTAGGCATACCGGGAAGAGTAGCCACTATGCTTTGTGCAGTTGTCAATGCGTTTACTGGCAAATAGTCTGAATATTCGACAGCTGACAATTTATCCAAGGTTGGGTCAGTGGCTTCATATACTTTAGTTGTGGCATTATATGCATAGTCAGAAATAACTGCTATCGCATTGATGATCCTGAAATGGGTAGCACCAGCTGGGGTATAGGTGTTGTTCAACGGGTTGAAGATCGGAACATCCAAAGTCGAACTGTCACGGCCAGCGGTTGGCGTAATGGTCATGGGTGCACTGATCGCACCATCAAATGATTTGAATCTGTTAAATTCAAAATCTACTAGGTAATTTGGAACAGCTGATACGAGTACAGCTCTTTGTCCCCTTGCTTCAGATCCATCTTCGAGATTGATCTTTTTCATGATGGCAGTCAGTCTGCCTGTAACTTGTGGATCGGCCATATTGCTTAGCACACTCGCAAAGCCAATCCTGATAGCTTTACCTGTAAGTGCACAACCACCAAATTCGTTCATGTTTTCACGTGTCCTTGCAAATTCGGGGGCAGTTGCAATTTGTTCTGATGTAGGACCGCCAATGAGACCAGCAAATGATCCCTTCAGTCCTTTGATTTTGAAGTGTCGGATATCTCCAATTGTTCCTGTGTATTTCAGCGCTCCTGTTTGGCGTGCCATATTGATATTATTTATAGGTTAAAAAAAACAATTAACTAGACTGCAAAGTTACTATATTGTTGAATATCATACAAGTATAAATATAGAGTATTATAATGCAAACAAGCGCAAACGAACAGACAATCATCAGAACAGGCTTCGAAGTAGTCAAAATAGTAGATGGTGATGGCTTAATTGTCAGAAATATCATCTCGAAAAAGGAAGAAGAAATTCGTCTCTATGGCATTGATGCCCCAGAGACCAAACGTGGAGATAAGTTAAAACAAGACGAAAGAGAATTGCATCTACCAGGATCATTTCTTTTGACCTTGGGGTACAAATCATTTGATTTCCTACGCAACAAGATTAAGCCCGGTAGGAAAGTGACATTAGTACAAGAAGCATCCAATCTATCTGACAAATATGGCAGAACTTTGGCCTACGTCATCCTTTCCAATGGGAAGTCAATTAATGAAATGTTACTCGAAAATGGCTTTGCCAAGCCCTATGATAAGGTATTTTGCGAGAAATTACCTATCTACCAAGCTATAAGTCTAAAAGCAAAATCAAAGAAAAGGGGACTGTTTAAAGAAGTCAGAGTTTTTTAAAAAATGTATGATTTTTTTGAAATGTTGTACCTATGTTGTACCTGAAAATAAAAAACCCTTGCAAATCGTTGACTTACAAGGGTTTATAATGTTTAATTGCGGACTGGACGGGACTCGAACCCGCGACCCCATGCGTGACAGGCATGTATTCTAACCAACTGAACTACCAATCCAACACTAATTTTCTTTAAAGCGACGCAA
>CAMBRK010000072.1 GCA_945870185.1 Aureispira sp. CCB-QB1
ACTGAAGTCTTTTATACTTTGATTCGATTGCTTGAATTCCGAAACCCAAGAATTCATTTGATCTTTTGTATACCGCATATGAATATTTTGCCCGCAAAGTTACGGACTAGCTATCAATCGAAAAATATGTGGTTCGTCGGATGGATACATTTCTTCTTATATTTGCTTTTTGAAAATAAATAGCACTACTATATGATCCTCCAATTAAATTAATTCTATTTTCATAAATTTCAGTCGTTCCCGTTGTATTTTCCGACCCTATTGCAATTTTCGTTGTGTTTATAATATTGTTATTTATACGAGCATAAGAGTTTATACCACCATGAACAATAGACCTACTGTCTTGTGTACAAGTTACTAAATTGTTATAACACAAAAATGAATTACCAATATTATTGCCACTATATATCGCTGTTGTATTCCTTGAATGATTGACAACATTATCAAAAAATGATGTATTTGAACTTACGAAGAATACAGCAGAGCCCCATGTATTATTCGTAAATGTGTTGTCAGATATATTTGCTGCGGAGTTTAGAGTTCTTACTCCATTTCCATTATTTTCAAATCTATTCATTGTATTTATTTTCAAATTAAAACAATTTGAAGCGTTAACTCCTGAATTACTGTAATTTTTAAATAAATTATTTTGAATTAATATTTGTTTAGTAGTATTATTACTTATATATACTCCTACAGTAGGATCATTGGTTACAATTGAGTGAAATTCATTGTTCTGTATTTCTAAATCTGAAATTAAATTAATTAGGCTTACATTATATAAACCAGAAAAATTACTATAAAATTTACTATTTTTAATTTTAATCGTTTTAGGTTCCGCCAAATTTGTATTTGCTATAAAATGCTCAATTCCTCTTAAATGATGTAGAGTCGAATTGTCAATTTCCAGTTCACAATTAGACATCAAACCGATAGTAAAGTAGTCATCAGAACACGATCCATCGGCGTATTTTTTACCCAAAATTGTCACTCCGTTTAGTTTCTATTTAATACTGGAGTTTATGTTGATTTTTGCCCAACTTGGGTCTGAATGGAAAATGATGACGCTGCCAGGTGCAAATGTATAATTGATATCAACATCAACTCTGCCGTGTAAGATCACTTTTTGCGCAGTGCCGTTAGCTTGGGAAGCTGGCAATAGAACGTTACTGCTTATCAATGATGATATGGTGGTAAAAGAGCTACCTCCACATTTAAAATTTTGACCAGCGTAGCCTGAGCATAATAGAATTTCATTAAAAACAGTTGGGTTACAAGTCGTCTGACAAACAGCTGTATTCTTGCTTAGAAAGAAAGAAAGAAAGAAAGAAAGAAAGAAAACTTTGTTGTTCTCATGGTAATAAAATTTAATAAGTTAATAAATAATTTTCATCTTTCATGGAAGTAAGCTCAGATTCAGGATATGATTTTTTTGCCGGAAACTGTAGTGCTTTGCCCAATCAGGAAATGATGATTTTTTTAATGTCAGAACAAAGTTAAATGTAAATTTTGAACTAAACAAGTTTTCTATAATTTTATTTTATTCTTCATTCAGCAGTAATGTCTTGCTTTTATATTAATTTTGGAATGTAATTTCGTACAAAGTATTGAAATTTACCTAAATTGAATTATTGTTTGGATACTTTGATGTTTTCTCTGAAATTATTTTGTTTTATGATTTTTTTATTTATTTGAATTAAATGGTTTTTGTTGATACTATCAAAACCTTCCCGAAATCCCAATCATTGGAAATACTTCAAAGCCATAATCTCCTTTCTTAAGTGTGCGTGCACCCACAGCTCCGCCACTTATAAAGATGGATTTGTATAATTTGACATCAATGATAAAATTCATGCCCAACTGATAATTATTACGAGAGATAAAGTCTGCGTCAGTATTACTCGAATCATCCAACGGGTTTGTTGAATAATTGCTATATCCTAAGGTAAAGTCTATATTTAAAGAAACTCTATTATTAAAATTAGTTGTATTATACCGCAGTAGAAACCCGCCTTTATGAAATACATCATGAGCACTAATAGTCGTATTAATATCATAAAAACACTGTGACATCCGCTGGTAATAGATACCTGTGTAAAAGTTTTTGCTCATCGAAAATGCAAAATTGATGTGCAAAGGTGCATGTGTGGATTCAATAATGTTTTCATTATATACAGGCAAATACGAATACAGGACTGTAATCATGCTGTTTTTACCAAAGTATGGGTCTTGAGCGTATGATAATCCCATTGATACCAAAGTTATTAATAAAGTTATTAGATATTTCATACTTAATAATTTATAAAAATGTAATTGATACATGGCGTATCTATGGTAATACCGCAATGTAGGTGCAAACTATACGGAACAATATTATTTAAACTGAGTACTACTTTTTGGTAGCATTCAATTCGCAATTATCGGGTAGTATAAGTGGTGGAACTTTGGTGCCTAGATAATTTACAGTGTCTTTGGATATCAATACCAAAGCCATTTTACCGGATAATTTTTTATTGTCTGCCGTGATGGCAAATTTAGATTTGATCCCTAAATCTACTTTTACGATTTGACTCACAGGCAGATTTTTGATGATATTTTTAATGTCCGCTTGGAAGTCAGGTATCAAAGTATCTACTTTTATCGTATCTTTACTGATGATACTTCCAAAAAAGTTAATATTGGTAGACGATGTAGAGATTATAAATTCCACCTTTTTTTGATTTGGTGTGGCTTTTAGTTCCATCGTTGCATCCGTAAAAATATCAGAGGATTGATCGCATAATACTTTGATATCATAAGGACCTACAAATCTTTTTTGGTAAGTACAACTGCCGTCACTTTCTTTAGCATTTGGATTATAATTGTCCGCGGTGATGTCCATGCACCCTTTAATGATTTCTTCTACTTCGGGTTCCTTTTTACACGCTACAAATATCATAGTTGCGACTATAATGCAAAGGCTTAAATATTTGATGGATCGACTCATATCTTTTGATTTAGGTGACAAAGTTATATTTTAATTTTTATTTTCAAGCATATTTACATAATTTAAATCTCCAAGTCTGAAACGGAATCCAATTTTGCTCGATTTTTCGATTTGATGCTCGATTTTACAGAATATCGGAAGGTTGTTTGGGTTGAAATTATTAAAATATGACTTCTTATTTTCCACAACCGAGGTGGGTTTGAAATCTAGGTATCTTTCTAATAAAAAAATATGATTTCTTATCGTGTCATTACCTACCGATGCTTGCCCGAAGTTTAGTTCTGCAAAAAAAATTACAAATAACAAGGTGAGCACTGAATTACAAATGGCTTTCATTTTGCTGATCTTGGTTGTATTTTTGTTTTTTGCTGCCTTTGTACATTTCAAACTTACAAAAAACTGAAGGAATGCTACCATTGAGCAGCTTTTTTTTGGCAGAAGGCCTTAATCCTAGGTTTTTCATGGCGTCCAAATGACCGGAAAGAATCCAAGCTATACTATTGGTGAAAGCGCTTTTGAGTTTATCTCCTATATTTTTATAAAACTCATTGACATCTTGCTCTTTGAGTCTTTCGTCATATGGTGGATTGAAAATCAATAATGTGTTTTCCATATCATCTTGATAGAAGTAATCTTCTCTTTCCACAGTGATATGATTTTCAAAACCGGCATTTAGAATATTGGCCAAAGATATGGTGACTGCTTTAGAATTCACGTCATAACCCTTTATTTTGGGCATATCGGTCATAGTAATTTCTTTTTCTACTTCTTCACAAACCATTTCCCAAAGGGGAAGGTCAAATGATTTCCACTTCTTAAATCCGAAGTTTCTTTCATAACTTTGTGCGGGTTTGTTGGCTGCAATACCGGCAGCTTCGCACAATATGGTTCCAGACCCACACATGGGGTCTACAAGATCACTTTTTTTATCCCATCCTGATAGTAGTACCAAGCCAGCAGCCAAGACTTCATTTAAGGGTGCATCTACTTGTTGTCTTCGATAGCCACGCATGTGCAGAGATGAACCACTACTATCCAGGCTAATGGTGGCTATTTGGTCTCTGATATGAACATTGATCTTTAAATCAGGGTCTTTGGGATCTACATTAGGTCTACTTCCAAACTTTTCTCTATAGCGGTCTACGATAGCATCTTTGGTTTTGAGGGCAATAAAATTAGCATGTGTAAAAATGGGTGAATTAATCACTGCATCCACAGCAAAAGTATTATCCAACCCAAAAAAATCCTCCCATTTAATTTTTTTAACAGCATCATAAAGATCTTTTTCATTTTGAATTACAAATTCTTCCATAAAAACTAAAATCTTAATGGCTGTTCTAAGTTTCAGGTGGGCTTTATACAAGAGTTTTTTATCTCCTTCCAAAATAACGGCCCTATTGACTCTTTCGGCATTATCAGCACCCAAATTGATTAATTCATCATATAGTACATCTTCAAGACCTTCAAGAGTTTTGACTATTAACTTCACTTATTAACTTTTGTATTTAAAATGATGTAAGATTGATTTAACCTCCACATTCTTTTTTGAGTTCTACCATTAGCGTTTGCCACAAATCTTTGACTTCGTTGACTTCATCAGCGTCACAAAAATCTGTAATTTCGAGTATAGTTTCATTGGTGACATTAGATTTGTACATTCTGTATTCTAAATATTCTTCAGGGTCATCCGCATCTTCCCAAACGAATCTCA
Organism: Aureispira sp. CCB-QB1; assembly: GCA_945870185.1. Lineage (GTDB taxonomy): Bacteria > Bacteroidota > Bacteroidia > Chitinophagales > Saprospiraceae > OLB9. The sequence goes on from CAMBRK010000072.1 coordinate 4,698, forward strand.
CTCTTTCGTCTTCTATATCGTCTATGAGCGTAGCTGTTTCATTACTACCTTGCCAGTAGAAGGTATATTCTTCATTGGTGATATCTACTTCATCACAGTACCATCGCACTAGACACGCAGTAGTAGTGACAAAATTGTAAATAATAGTCGGAGATGCTCTGAAAATAAATTCTAAGTTTATCTTTTTTCTTTTTGATGCCATCAAGCTTTATTTTGGGCTGTTAAATTGGTTAAGTACTTTCCTGAATCCAAAGTCTTGGAAAAATGTTGCAATAAAAAATAAAATTTCCAAACCGCAAAGTAATTGAACTTTTTATCTAAATTAATCATTTAAAAGACCGTAGTCTGTAAATGTGTTTAGAATAAAGGTTGGGTTTCTGATCTTAAACAAAAAACTTTTATCAATAGTTTCAGTTTATATTAAAGAAAGTTAAGGAATGTTTATTTAAAACACTTTTTGTCTGTTCAAGTATGAGATTATTTCCAGAATTTTTATTGTAACCCCTAGTGGTTATATGAAATTTTTGTCTAATAAAATCATATTTGATTATCAGGATGCGTCAGAGATGTATTTAAAACTTAAAATTTTATAAAAAGTGGTTTTTTTATTCTAATTTTAAAGTGTTTGTATAATTTTTTTTAATTATTGTACATTGAATTTGGATGGTCAGACCAAAAAATGTATTACCTTTGTGGCCTTTTTCAGGTATTTTAAGAACGTTCAGCATAAAATAATAAAATGAGACAGTTAAAAATAACTAAATCCATTACCAACAGAGAGAGTCAGTCTCTCGAAAAATATTTGCAAGAAATAGGAAAGGTGGATTTGCTGACACCGGAAGAAGAAGTTGATCTTGCACAGAAGATTAAAGAAGGAGATCAGGAAGCCTTAGAGAGACTTACCAAAGCCAATTTGAGATTTGTGGTATCCGTAGCAAAACAATACCAAAACCAAGGATTATCATTAAGTGACTTGATCAATGAAGGAAATTTGGGTTTGATCAAAGCAGCACAGCGATTTGATGAAACGAGAGGTTTTAAGTTTATATCCTATGCGGTATGGTGGATCAGACAATCCATCCTGCAGGCTTTGGCTGAGCAATCTAGGATAGTAAGATTGCCACTCAATAAAGTAGGCTCACTGAATAAAATCAACAGGGCTTTTTCTGAATTGGAGCAAGAGTTTGAAAGAGAACCATCTCCAGAAGAATTAGCTGAATTGCTTGAAATTCCTACTGAAGAAGTAGAAACAACCTTGGGTGTAGCTTCTAGGCATGTGTCCATGGATGCGCCGTTTATCGATGGTGAAGATAACTCGCTTCTTGATGTTCTTGAAAATAATAGTACTCCCGATACAGATTCTGCATTGGAATACAAAGATAGTTTGAGAAAGGAAATCGAAAGGTCACTCAATACGTTGACCGACCGACAGGCCGATGTGATCAAGTTGTATTTCGGTATAGGAATTGAACATCCGATGTCATTGGAAGATATTGGAGATAAATTTGGTCTTACCCGAGAGAGAGTACGTCAGATTAAAGATAAAGCAATCAATAAGTTAAGATCAGTAAACAGAAGTAAATTATTGAAAAATTATTTGGGTACGTAAGACCTAATCAAAAACACATAATAAAAGCCTGTAATTAATTTTATTAACTACAGGCTTTTTTATTTATGGTGCTAATCGGCATAGTTCCCATCCGCCATCTTCATGCTCTGAGTACAGCAGTCTATCATGTAGCCGATTGGGTCTGCCTTGCCAAAATTCGATTTCTACAGGTACCAACCTGTATCCACCCCAATGGTCGGGAAGGGGTATTTTTTCTACGTCTTTAAATTTTTCTACCATCATAGCCAAATTAGTATCTAACACATCACGACTTTGGATGACATCGCTTTGTGGCGACACCCAGGCGCCAATTTGGCTCTCGCGTGGTCTGGAATGAAAATAAATTTCGGATTCTTCACGACTTACTTTGCTGATAGGTCCTGAAATTCTCACTTGTCGCTCTAGTTCCAACCATAAAAAATTAATGCAACCTACAGGGAATTGTTTTATGTTCCTGGCTTTGTCACTGTGATAATTGGTATAAAACACAAATCCTCCTTGATCAACACCTTTAAGTAAAAGCACTCTGGCTGAAGGAGTACCATTTTCTCCAACAGTGGCCAAAGTAAAAGCGTTGGGTTCCATAACTTCAGCACTGATTGCCTCATGAAACCAAAGATCAAATTGCGCCAATGGATCTTGGAGTGCATTTTCCTCTGAGAGTTGATGCTTTTTATACTCTTGTCTTAAATGTGCGTATTTGCTCATATAGATTAATTAATTGTGTAATTGAAAAGCAGCATCAAAAATTGAACTTGTTATAAAATACAACTTTTGATCCTGATATTTATGATCTATTTATAAGTACCGTTCCAAACTGGCCTACCTGTGATCCATCTTACAAAATACATGATTCCTACAAAGATAAAGAAAAATGGTCCGGTAAATCCAAGTAATGCGATAAATTTTGTACCATAAAATTTTATCATCGGTCTGCGCAATCTTTCAGACATGACGTACATGCTTGGTATCATCAATAATGTCAAAAAAAATGATAAGATCAATCCAAAAATGATTGTCCAAGCCAATGGTCCCCAAAACACTACACTATCTCCACCTAAAAAGATTTTAGGATCTAAATGCGTAAACAGTGACTCAAAATTGATGTTAAATCCTACTGCCAAAGGTAATAAACCTAAGATAGTTGCAACTGCCGTCAAAAGTACTGGAATGATACGAATCTTTCCGGCTTGTATCGTTGCTTCTTTGGTTTTCATCCCTCTTTCTCTCAACTCTTCTGTAAACTCGATCAGTAAGATACCATTTTTGATTACAATACCTGCCAGACCGATCACACCAACCAAAACCATGATCGTAGGCATGGTCATACCCGTGATGGCAAAACCTAAAAATACACCTATAATGGAGAAAAAGATTTCTGTGAGCACTATGAATGGTTTGCTCAAAGAGTTAAATTGCATGACCAATATTAGAAAGATGAGTCCTAATGCTATGATAAAGGCCATACCCAAAAATGAATTGGTCTCTTGTTGTTGCTCGCTTTCACCACTTTGAATGATACTGACACCTTCAGGGATGGAATATTTGGTTTTAAAATCATTGATCTTTCTTCCCAGCGCTGCATTGATAGATGCAACAGCGGAAAGGTCTGTAACGGCTGATTGCAATTGGATGGTACGCTTAAGATTTTTACGTTTGATACCACCTGATGAACTTGTAAAGTCAAATTTAGCTACCGTACTTATTGGAACTTGTTTGATCCTTCCTGTATTAAAATCTCTAAATGTGATACGCATATTCATCAAACTTTGAAGATTATTACGCTTCAGTTCGTTGTATCTCAATTGTATTTCAAATTCGTCTTCTCCAGATTTAAATTTACTCACTTTCCTACCAAAAAGAGCGGTCCTGATGGCATTACCTACCTGAGCTGTATTGACACCTTCTATGGCTGCTCTCTCTTTATCTACATTGATAGTGACTTCAGGATTATTAAGGTCGATATCCATGGCAAGATTTTCTACACCATCTACTTTGTTGACATCTAGGTAATTGTATAGATCTGTAGCCACTTTGGCATTGTCTTCGAAGTTGTCACCAAAGATTTCAATATTTACAGGAGGCTCCGTCGGTGGACCTCCTGATTCTTGTTCTACCGTCACTTGTGCACCTGGTATGTTTTTCACAACTGCTCGTATAGAGTCCAGATATGGTAAGGTAGGTGTATCAGGTCTTTTAGCAAATTCTACAAAGGATACTTGAATCCTTCCTAGATTAGTCTGAGTACTTCTGTTGTTGTCCATCGGGTTATTAGCATTCACAGCTACATTGGACAGGATACTTTCTACAATAGAACCTTCTTCAGTAGGTTTAAGCGTTTTTAATGCATCGAATACTTTGACTTCCAATTGTTTCAGTACTTTGTCAGTTTCTTGCGCATTGGTTCCTATGGGCATTTTGAGATAGATATAAATCATATTGGGCTGTCCGCTAGGGAAAAATGGAAAATCAGGTTTACTTGCAATTAACATCCAAAATGAAATACCAAACAGAATAAATGTACTGATAAAGGCCAATATAGGACGACTTCCTTGGAGCAACCATCTCAATAAATCTTCATACCTATCCATCAGGTAGGGTAATATCTTCTCTTGAAAATAATATATCACATCCTGCATGATAAAAATATGGATAATGGCCAAGACAGAAAACAACAACAAGAAATTTCCTTTGCCTGGACTACCGGTAAGATGGAATAAGACTCCCAAAGCTATCATCAACCAAAACCACCATTTCTTAAAGATAGAGGACTTTGGTGAATCAAACGCTTTACCTTCGGGTTTCATAAAACTGACTGCAAATACAGGGTTCATAATGAAGGCCACGATTAGCGAAGCAAATAAGGTAAATATCAACATCACCGGAAGGTAGATCATAAATTTACCAATGATACCTTTCCAAAAAATCAACGGAAAAAATGGCGCAATGATGGTAAGCGTACCAGCCAATACTGGAATAAATACTTCTCCTGCAGCGGCTTTGGCAGCTTTTCTTATGGATGTTTTACCATTTTCATAGAGTCGGTGGGTGTTTTCTACGACTACAATAGCATCATCTACTATAATTCCTAATCCAAATAATAGGGCAAAGAGCACAATAAAATTTAGGGTTATTTCTGAACCAACAATCAACTCGGCAAATGGCAAAAACAAAAATGCTATAAACACACTCAGTGGTACACTCAGTGCGACGAAGAATGCATTGGTGACACCCATAAAAAACATCAATATCATCAATACTAAAAGAAAACCGATAATGATGGTATTGACCAATTCTTCAAAGGAAGTGGCAGCTTGTTTACTTTGGTCCCCTGTGATATTGACCTTTAGATCTTTTGGTAACTCATCGATCTGCATCTCAGTTACCATTTCTTTGATCTTGCTTGCACAGTTGATTAGGTTTTCTCCTGGTCTTTTGACTATGTTTAAGGTGACAACGTTTTTACCATTTAGCCTTGCATAACTTCCTGTTTGTTTTACAGTATCTTTAATCTCGGCTATATCTTGTAAATAAACTGAACCACCAGCTGGTGTTTTAAGAATGATGCTATTGAGTGCTGTACTATTTTCTATCTGGCCTTTTATTCTGAGTGTACGGTCCATGGTTCCGACACTGATTTTTCCACCACTGATGTCCATATTTTCATAGGCCACAGCATTGGCAATATCATCGAAGCTTATCAATGATTGTTCCATTTTGAGTGGATCTACATTGATCTGAATTTCTCTTTCTGGAGCACCGACTATCTCTGCGCGAGTTACTTCTGAAAGGGTTTCAAATCTATCTTGCATTTTTTCAGCGTAAGCTTTCAAGGCCAAACCATCATAATCACCACTGATATTGACAAACATGATAGGCATGTCTGAAAATGCAAATTCCTGTACATTAGGTAGTTGTGTAAGATCTTGAGGTAAGTCTGTCTGTGCTTTATCTACGGCATCTTTTACTTTTTGCTTGGCTATTTCAGGCTTGATGTCTGTATCAAATTCTACAATAATCAAACTGAAATCTGTTTGGGATGTAGAATTGATTTTATTGACCTTTGCTCCGGAGATACCTTTGATTTGTTTCTCAATCGGTCTAGTGACCAAGTTTTCAATATCACTAGGAGAGTTTCCTACATATACAGTCGTGACCGAAATCGTGGGTACGACAATATCAGGAAACTGTTCTTTGGGTAGTGTAAGGAATATGTACATCCCGAACCCTGTCACCATCATAGTGATGATGTACAAGGTCGTGCGGTTGTCCACTGACCAGCTAGTGGGCCAAAATTCCTTAAACTTTTGTTGTATTTTATTTAAATGATTGGACACTTTTGTTGATTTTTAAGTGGTGATGTACGACTATTTTTGATTATTTTCGATTAATTGACCTTGATACAAATTTTGATGACCTTGGGTGATGATTTGATCACCAGAAACAAGTCCAGATAAAATTTCTATATTATCATCATATAACTGGCCAATGATTACTACCTTTTTAACAGCCACTTTTTTACCATCTTTTTCTTGTAAAGCATAGACATACTTACCTTTTTCGTCAGTTTGGATAATATTTATAGGTATCACCATGGCTTTTGAATTTGAATGGTTCAATATCTTGGTATAAGCTGACATATTTGGTTTTAGACCTGTGGAATTTGGTATACTGCATTCAGCAGTAAATCCTCGAGAAGCGGCGTTGATAGATTGAGCAATTCTATCTATTTTAGTTTCAAATTTCTTAGAAATGGCAGGAACTTCTACCACTACTTGAGCACCTTGTTTAATGATACCGGTATAATTTTCAGGTATTTCGATATTGATAGATAAGTTGGTGTTGTTTACGATTTGGATTTGTGGTCCTGTGGCACCCATACCTGTGAAAAGTTCTCCCACTCTGATATTGACGATATCGGCTACTCCATTTTGATCAGCATATACCAAATACGTTTTTAACTGTTCCTCTTGAGTTTTTATTTGATTTTCAAGAGCTTCTACATTGTTTTTGGCAGAGAGTAGCTGGACTTCTGTACCGATGTTTTGATCCCAAAGGTTTTTAGTACGATCGTAAATATTCTTTGCTAAACTTAGTTGAGTTTTGATAGATTCGATACTTTGTCTAAGCACTTGATCGTCCAATTTCATAATTAATTGACCTTTTTTAACATTTTGCCCAGCTTTGACGTATAATTGTTTTACATATCCACCCATGCCATTTCTAGGCGCTACATATGATATATTCTTACTGCTTACTACACCTTGTAGGTCTATGTAGTGGTTAAATCCTTCAGGAGTCAAGGTCGCGGTTGCTACCAATTTAGGTTTTATGCCACGTGTTGGATCTAATTTGATAATTTCATCTTCTGTTGTTTTGATTTTTGCTGAAAGTGTTGCCAGTTCTGTTTTCAGAGTTTCCAATTCCTTCAATTTTGCATCGATTCCTGTGGTTTGTTTTGGCTCTGAACCACAACTCATCAAAGCAAGCATAATTATTAATACACTAAATTTTGCGTTCATGATATTTTTGATTTTGTTTTGATTTATTATAATTTACCTATTGATTTTAAATAGTTGACCTTTGCTACATAAGCATCATATAATGCTTGGAAATAGCTTCCGAGTGCTCTTTGGACTTCTGTATCCGTTTGGATCACTTCAAAGCTTGAGCCCAATCCTGACTGATATTTTTTTGTTGTACTCGTAAATACTGACTCTGCCAGTTCCATGTTACGTTTCTGTACTTCTAGGTTTAATGCCGCATTCATTAGACTGTTTTTGGCAATGTTATTTTCTAAATCGATAAATCTAGAGAGTTGAATAATATTGTTGTCAACTTTTTGCAACTTCAACTTTGCTTGTTTGATTTTGTACTTTTTCTGACCTCCATCGTATATTGGTTGTTTTATTGAAAGACCGACTAAACCTGTATTAAAAGCAAACCACGAACCTGATCCGTTAACGTCATATATATCATTTCTCTGACCACTTCTTTGAAATTGATAAAAGGCGGCCACCGTAGGGAAATATGACATTTTAAAACGTTTAATTTCCAGTTCTTGAAGTCTTTTTGCCGTTCCCAGCAATCTAAATTCGCTTCTATTGTCATAATTTATTTCTTGATCCAATTTGATGATATCTGCTTGCAATGCATTAACATCAAGTAAGTCTGTGAGTACAATGGAGTCCTTTTGAGATATGCCAAGTGCGTTTTTTAGAACTGCTAGATTAATTGCAATACCATTGTTGATTTGATTTTGTGCTGTTTTCGTATTATTTAAGGTAACGCTGAGTTTGTCCATGTCCAATTTCTCTACAAAACCATTTTTATACATCTGACTCATTTCAAAGCTCAATTTTTCAAGTCTTTGCCTGGTAGCATTTAATACTAATTGTTGATTTTGTGCAACCAAAACAGAATAATATGCTTTTTGTACAGCTTCTTTAACTTTTTCTACTGCTATTTCAGTATTTCCGCTTGCAAAATCCAAAACGGTTTGACGGGCTTTTAAGGCCACAAACACATCAGGCTGGAACAAAAGCTGCTGTACACCAACACCGTATTGGTAATTTAGGGGAGCTATAAAAGAAACTGCTTGAATTCCAAATGACGCATTACCAGTATTTATGGCATTCCCATTATTATCTCTAACTCCTTCTCTTTCCAATACTTGATAGATAGAGAAATCAGAAGCAGGAAATGGAATTTGTGGTACATTGGTGTAATAAGTGAGTTGTCCATCAGCACTGATTTGTGGAAGCGCAGTTGCCTTGATTTCATTATTCTGAGCTAACTGAATCTCTTCATCTAGTTTTAGATTTTGGATCTCCACGGCATTTTTGATGGCAGTCTCCACGGCTTCATTCAGAGAAAGTTTTCTGATCTGCTGTCCCAATAGATTGGAAGCGATCAAAGCACATAGTATGATTAAATATGATCTCATAAATTAAAAAAGGTTTTATGTTTTTGTTGAAATAATTGAAATCCTTCAGGTGAAACTACACCGTGTAAGTGATAAGATATCATCTCCTTAAATAAGGTCACTCTGTTATATGTAGCAATTGGGAAATTGTCAGTATCGACGATACAGTTTGATTTGGCTACATATAGTTTTGATACGATTTTAGCATCAAAGTTGGTTCGGTACATTCCTTCTTGCTGTCCACGGACAAGATTATTATATATGGTATGTTCTATAAATTTAAAATGTTGTTTCTCTATTTTGTTCCACAACTCAGGGTGATATTTTTTGAGGTCAAAAACCAATGACGGTGTCATGTCGCAGAGAAACGTAAGTACATGTTGACTGATATTGACCATCTCATCTATGGCATCGATAGAGTTGTTTGTGATTTTAATGATCTCTAGCTCATCTGTTGCTATGTGATTATCGACAATATCACTAATTAAGGACTCTTTGTTTTCAACACAAGCATAAATTGTTTTTTTAGATACACCGAGTTTCCTAGATATATCATCCATAGAGACGCTCTTTATTCCATATTTCAGAAATAGTTCGAATGCCGCTTTAAATAAAGTATCTTTAATATTCATCATGCAAAGTTAAACTTTGGAAACTTAATTTGGTTTAAAAGTTTCCAAAGTATTTTAAAGATTAACATTCTATTCACATTAAAAAATTTAGTGGTTAAACTTTTTAATTATTATTTGATTTAGAATGTACATAATGTTATTTTTGCAGCATGATTATATTAACCCAACAAGAATTATTTGATAAGGTCAATCACGCATTGGATGAGATACGACCTCATTTAGCTGTAGATGGTGGTAATATTGAATTAGTTGAAATCACTGATGACTTCATTGTAAAAATAAAGTGGATTGGTAATTGTGAGCATTGTAGTATGTCTACTATGACTATGAAGGCTGGGGTTGAACAAGCCATTAAATCTAGACTTCCTGAAATAAAAGGGGTAGAAGCTATAAATGGTTATTTTGCAGCATGAACAAAACACAACTTATAAGTGAAATTTACAAAAAGAAAAGCTTACTATGTGTAGGTTTAGATTCTGATTTAGAAAAAATTCCACCACATCTATTAAAAACTGATGATCCACTTTTTGAATTTAACAAGGCAGTTATAGACGCGACCAAAGATTTTTGTGTGGCTTACAAGCCCAATATTGCTTTTTATGAGTCTTTGGGGCCTAAAGGTTGGGAGTCTTTAGAAAAGACTATGGCTTATATACCCGATAATATTTTTACCATAGCCGACGCCAAACGGGGAGATATTGGGAATACTAGTAAAATGTATGCTAAAACATTTTTTGAATATTTCAACTTTGATGCCATTACAGTAGCACCATATATGGGTATAGATTCCGTCGAACCTTTTCTGGAGTTTGAAAATAAATGGGTGATTTTGTTAGGCTTGACATCCAATGTGGGAAGTGCTGATTTTCAAAAACTGAATTTAAATAATGGAAATAAGCTTTACCAAGAAGTCATATCGACGGCTCAAAAATGGGGTAATGCAGATAATCTGATGTTTGTAATAGGTGCTACGCATCCTGAACTATTGAGAGAAATCAGAGCATTAGCTAGTAATTATTTTTTTCTTGTCCCTGGTGTTGGTGCACAAGGAGGTGATTTAGATTCCGTTATTATAAATGGAGCAAATGAAAGTATGGGTTTGCTTATCAATTCATCAAGAGAAATCATTTATGCTGGAAGTGATATGGATTTTAAAGAAAAAATAAATGTAAAAGCTAAGGAAGCACAACTCAAAATGGCTAAATACTTTTAAGTTTTCATCCTTATTGATTCTTAGTAGTTTATATTTTTTTAAAATTTGATAGCTACTTTTTTAATACTGGGGATACATCAACAAACCATGCTTTTTCTCATTTCTATAGTTATTGATTTTGTTAATGTTAAAAAAAAAACCAATCATATGAAACTTTTTTTTGTAATATGATATTTTAGGTCTAATATTGTGCGTTTTTTAGAAAATTAAGTAAATTGAATATGGCAAATCAGCAAAATGTAACATCAAGGTACAATGATGAAGAGCTCAAAGAGTTTAAAGATCTTATAGATAGTAAACTTGAAAAGGCTCATCATCAATATCAAAGTTTAAAGGAACAACTTAAAGATGTCACAGAAAATAATAATGACGACTACGCAAAGGATATAACGGATTTTTCTTCAATTCAGACCGAAGTGGAGATGCTGAATAATATGGCAAATCACCAAAGAAAATATATCCAAGATTTAGAAAATGCTCTCATTCGCATCAATAATAAATCCTATGGTATTTGCGTGGTTTCTGGAGAATTGATCGACAAAAAAAGATTACTAGCAGTACCCAATACAACAAAGTCCGTAGCGGCCAAGACTATTTCTGAAATGAAGGATGTACAAATGCCGACAGAAAGGTCTAGAGGGTTTGATGACCTTGATGAGTATGATGATGAAAAAACAACCAAAAAAGCAGAACCTAAAAAGCCTGTTATTATTTCTAAAGTTGTAAGAAAGCCTAGTGTCAGTAAAGCAGCATCATTAGACCTTGGAGATGATGATATTGATAAAATATTTTCAGAACTTGACGTCATTAAAGAGCTTGATGAAGCTGATTTAGCATTAGATGTAGATGATGATGACGATTCATTTGTAGAAGATGAAGACTTAGATAACATAGCTGATGACGTTGCAGATGATTATGATGATGACGATGATATGGATTAATTAAATTTAATGATGTCTCTTCCTGTGATTTTTTTAGTGTATAGATATTTAAAGTGACTAACTATAAAATAAATTAATTTTGTTTAAAGATTAAATTGGACTAGATAATAAAGGCTTAAATAATATTAAGCCTTTTTTTATAAATCCCTTTTATTTAATTTGAAATTAGTAAAATTTAAAAATTCATGAAATTGTCGAAGATTTTAGTTTTTTTGGTGATGTTAAGTGTGGGATGCCGTACTGATATTTTTGCTCAACAAGATATCGATCTTGAAAAGATGTTTAAAAGCCACGAAATTATACAAGTTGATTCTAGAGTATTCTTTAATGAAATTTCTTCTAAAAGAAATGGAGGACAATTTGTTTTTCAATTAAGTAAAGATATAAAATGGGATTTAACTCTTGAAAATTCAGGAATCATCGCAGATAATTATTTTGTTACCGAATCCACCCAAAATGGCCTGAGGCAATATGCTGATAAAATAGCTATACCTATGAAGGGTCATATCACCAATAATCCAAATAGTAAAGTCAGTTTAACATTTAATGATGGATTTATTTATGGGTTCATACAAGTTGGAGCGGTCGCATACTTTATAGAGCCATTGAGACATTTTAAAGTGAATGCAAATTCTAATGATTTTATACTATATAGTTCAAATGATGTCATTCCCGATACGGAAAGAAAATGTGGATATGAAGTTTACAAAGCTAAACTTGATGAAAGGAAAACTGAAAGAGTAAGAAATGATCAGAAGAGTCAAAGAATACCAGGGCAGTGTTTACGTGTAGAGATAGCATTGGCATCTGATTTTTCAATGGTACAACAATATGGATCAAGTACAGGTGCGCAAAATCATAATATTGGAGTTTTAAACAACGTTCAAACAAATTATGATGATGAATTTCCTGACGAATTACTTTTTATTTTAACACAGCAGTGGGTATCCAATTGTTCAAATTGTGACCCATGGACATCTAGCAATGACCCATATCAATTATTGGATGATTTTACAGTTTGGGGTATTAGTGGCTTTACTGCTCCGCATGCAGTGGCTTCATTATGGTCAAATAGGAATTTTACAAATAATATCATCGGTTTGGCATGGGTAGGTGCTGTTTGTACTCAAAATAAATACAATGTTTTACAAGATTTCAGTACCAATGCTCAACTTAAAAGGGTTTTACAAGCTCATGAGTTAGGTCATAATTTTGATGCTACTCATACATCCGGAATTATGGCACCTTCGGTGAATACTTCAAATACCTGGACAACAACAAATATTAATGAAATTGAAAATTATTACAATAGTGTTTCTTGTTTGACTTCTTGTCCATCTTCTAATCAACCGTCGGCAAATTTCACTTACTTATTAACTCAACCTTGCGAGCCTGCACAAGTTCAGTTTACAAATATATCAACAAATGCCACTTCATATCTATGGACTTTTGAAGGTGGTACTCCAGCTACTTCTACACTGCAAAATCCTTTAGTGACATTTGATATTGCTGGTACATATAACGTTACCCTACAAGCTTTTAGTGGCTCAAATTCCAATACGGTGACCCTTCCTGTATTCGTAAATGCGATCACTGACCCCGTATCTAGTTTTTCTTATACAGTATCAGGTCAGAATGTAAGTTTTATCTATAATGGCTCAGGAGCTACAAATTATTATTGGGAGTTTGGAAATGGGAATACATCCACTTCACAGAATCCAACGCAGAATTATCCGCTCAATGGTATTTATAATGTAACTTTGGATGTAATCAACGTTTGCGGTGAAAGTACATTTACCCAGCAAGTAGAAATAAGTGTTTTGCCTTTTGTCAATTTTTCATCAAATATTGGTATAGGTTGTCAGCCACAGACCATTACTTTTTCCAACTTATCTACTAATGCCACTTCTTATCTTTGGACTTTTCCCGGTGGAACTCCAGCCACGTCTACAGCAATGAACCCTACAGTGGTATATAACACACCCGGCATTTATGATGTCACTCTTGATGCTACCAATAATACAGGAACCAATACCATCGTAAAAAATAATTTTATTACCATCAATCCTAATCCTGTTGCAGGTTTTACTTCAGTAACTAACGGTGCTACTGTAAATTTTACCAACACCAGCCAGCATGGAAATACATATAACTGGTCATTTGGTGATGGCAATACCAGTACTGCAGCTAGTCCCGCTCATGTTTACACTGCCTCTGGTACTTACACAGTGACTTTGACTGCTACCAATAATTGTGGTTCAAATACATCCACTCAAGTAGTCAACATCACATTATCTCCAACTGCAGCATTTAATTCGGATACGACTATGATTTGTTCCAATGGCAACATTCAATTCTATAGTCAAGCATCATCATCTGCCACAACGTGGCTGTGGACTTTTGAAGGTGGCTCACCTGCTACTTCTGCCTTGCCCAACCCATTGGTGCAGTATGCAGTTCCCGGTACTTATGATGCTACCCTTACAGTATCCAACTCTTTTGGTCAAAATACATTAACAATAACTGATTATGTCACTGTTTTAGGCTTACCTACTGCAACATTTACAGGTGTTCAGACCAATAATATAATTGAACTTACTAACACCGGAAATGGATCAACATCAACATCATGGCAAATCATTAATGGCGAAAATATCATCGTTGTAGGTGGTGATACGATTGTTTACACTGCCGCTGCCAACGGTACGTACCAAGTAGTGATGACTAACCAAAATCAATGTGGTCAAGTTGTTTCTGATACAGCTCAGTACACCGTTAACGTATTTCCCACAGCATCGTTTAACATAAATGGGGGCTCTGCAGCCTGTGCATCACAACCTGTAAATTATGCTGCAATCGGCAGTAATTATACATATCAATGGGCTTTTGCAGGCGCTCAACCTAGTACTTCTACAGATCAAAATCCAACAGTAAATTATGCATTACCGGGTTCGTATACCGTACAATTGATATCTTCAAACGCGTTTGGAAATGATACTTTAAATACTTCTGTTTTAATAGGTGACGTACCCAACACAGAATTTTCATCTTTGGTGGTCAGTAATCAAGCCCAATTTACCAATAATACCACTAATGCAAACAGCTATTTATGGCAATTTGGAGATGGAAATACGAGTACATCTTTGAATCCAGTACATATATACACAGCGAATGGCACTTACACTGTAAAACTGATCGCTACCAACAACTGCGGTATGGATACATCTACCAATACCGTTGTTGTAGTATTATCTTCCATATCAGAAGAATTGAAAAATTTGGGTTTGGAAGTGTATCCCAATCCCGCAACTGATAAGGTTTTTGTAAGGATGCGTTCCAATGAAGCTATTCATATTCATCTTGAAGTTTTTGATATCGCAGGAAATGTGTTGGTTAAAAGTAAACATAACATTATGGGAGAAACCATAATTCCTATTGAAACTGAATCATTTAATAGTGGAATGTACTTTTTAAAGCTTACTACTGAGACGGGCTCTGCAGTTTACAAATTAGTCATTTCATACTAATCTCTTAATATCACCTATTACAGATGATATAGGGATTTTATTACTCCAATATTTGTTAATTAAACTCAATATGTTGACCTTTGCGTCTCATATTGAGTTTTTTTTATCGATAAAATTTTAAACATGGTTAAACATTTGGTGGCTCCTTCCATTTTAGCAGCAGATTTTGGTAATCTACAAAGAGACCTTCTCATGATCAATGAAACTGAGGCTGATTGGTTGCATGTGGATATTATGGATGGTATGTTTGTTCCTAATATTTCTTTCGGGCCTGACATTCTCAAAATCGCAAAGAAAAATAGTAGATTAGTTATAGATGTCCACCTTATGATCGAAAAACCTGAACGATATATCCAAGAATATAGATTGGCTGGTGCAGATAATATTTCAGTTCATTATGAAGCATGTACTCATTTGCACAGGACTATTCAACAGATTAAAGAAACCGGAGCGAAAGCAGGTGTAGCTTTAAATCCGCATACCCCGATACAACTTTTATCAGATATCATTGAAGATTTAGATTTAGTGATTTTGATGAGTGTCAATCCAGGTTTTGGCGGTCAAAAATTCATTTATCAAACTATAAATAAAATCAAAGAATTAAAAAATATGATCACTGAAAGGAATACTTCAACCCTAATAGAGATAGATGGTGGAGTTGGACTCCAAAATGCTGAAGTTATTTTGCAAGCAGGTGCTGATGTTCTAGTAGCAGGAAATAGTGTATTTAAGGCGGAAAATCCTAAATTAGCTGTTTATGGTTTGAAAAATATTGGTGTCAAAGGATTATATGTTTAGCCTTTAAATATTTGTAATTATTCAATTTATATACTTAAAGCGGAATTTCAAGCGTTACTTTACAATTACATAACCATTTGGATAAAATAGTTCATATTTTGGGTCGGTGCATACTCATATTGTTTTTTATAGCCAGTATATTTTCAGCAAGTAGTCAGTCGTCTGTGGTGTTTGGTATCGTTAAAGATATAGACTCCAATGCTGGGATAGATTTTGTATCCGTATATGCCGATGGTACATCCTACATCACTGAGTCAGACAACAATGGTCAATACAAACTTAAAGTTGACGAAAATATTAAAATCATTCTGAAATTTTCTAGAGTAGGGTATACTGACGTTTCGCTAACCATTGAGCCGATGAAAGCTGGGCAAAAGCGAAATATTAATGTGAAAATGGTGCCTAGGTCTTCCGAATTGGAAATTATTGTAAGAGCAGGCAAAATTGAAGATGTGGGTATGGTAAGAGAGGACGTAACTGAACTAAAAATACTGCCTTCTGCTTCTGGAAACTTTGAAAGTATTCTACCTCACATTGCCTTGGGCGTTAATGCAGGTGCAGGAGGAGAGTTGACATCGCAATATAGCGTAAGAGGTGGGAATTATGATGAGAATTTGATTTATGTTAACGATTTTGAAATTTTCAGGCCACAGCTGATTCGTAGTGGACAACAAGAAGGGTTAAGTTTTCCAAATATTGACCTTATTCGAGATTTAGAGTTTTCATCAGGTGGATTTGAAAGTAAATTTGGAGATAAAATGTCTTCAGTTCTGGATATAAGATATAAAAGACCTGAAGAATTTAGAGCAAGTGTGACGGGTAGCTTGCTTGGGGCATCTGCCCATATAGAAGGTAGTAAAAGATTGGGAGTTAACGCTTACAATAAGTTTAGATATTTAGTAGGTGCAAGATACAAGACCAATGCTTATTTGTTGGGCTCTACCAATATTTCTGGTGAGTACTTACCTACTTTTGTTGATTTCCAAGCATTCCTGAGTTATGAATTGTCAAAGTCTTTGCAAGTATCTTTGATATCCAATTATAATGGTAGTACCTACAGCTTTACACCATCTTCTGGCCGAAGCAAAAAAGGTACTATTGACTTTCAGATTGAACTTAACACCATTTTTGAAGGACAGGAAAGAAATGAGTTTAATTATGGAATGACTGGAATGGCTTTTACTTTTGTACCAGAAAGAAAAAAGAATCCACTATTTATGAAGCTGCTTGCTTCCACTTACAGAGCCACTGAAGAAGAAAAATTTGATATTTTGGGGTTTTATAGACTTTCACAAATAGAAACTTCTCTGGGTGAAAATACTGGTCAGGAAATAGCAGTACTTGGGACAGGTACACAACATACCTATACACGTAATTATCTTTTTAATACAATCCACAACCTGGAGTATAAAGGTGGCATAGAGCTGCAATCTAGTGAAAATAGTAATTTGCACTTTATCCAATGGGGCATAAAATATCAATATGAAGCATTTGATGATAATCTCAATGAATGGGAAAGATTGGACTCAGCTGGTTATTCACTACCTTATAATGGGTCAAATGTATCTCTTTCCAAAGTTATTAAATCTCAAAATGTTCTGACTAATAATAGACTTCAAGCATATGTTCAGGATGGATTTAACTTTAAGACTTCATCTCACGAATTTAAGTTTACTGCGGGAGTACGCGCAACCTATAGATCCATGAGCGATGAGCTGCTGTTCAGCCCAAGAGCTCAAATTTATTATAAACCTTTAAATTGGTCAAAAGATTTATCATTCAAGATATCAGGTGGAATTTACAATCAGGTACCTATTTATAGAGAATTGCGTAGGCCAGATGGAAGTGTCAACCTTGATTTGAAATCTCAAAAGTCTGTTCATCTAGTAGGTGGTCTTTCCTATGATTTTACATGGGAAAAGGTAAGCAACCGACCTTTTAGAATTATATCGGAAGTTTATTATAAAAAGCTTGATGATATGGTATCTTATGAACAAGATAATGTGAGAATCAGGTATGCCGGTGAAAATAATTCGATAGGTTATATAACAGGCCTAGACTTTAGAATTAACGGTGAGTTTGTGCCAGGAGCCGAATCTTGGATTAATTTATCTTTTTTAAGAGCGCGTGAAGCCATAAATGGTGTAAATCACATAAGGTACAAGGTCATAGATTCAGTAAATACAGAAGTTATTGTTAACGATGTACCTAGACCTACTGATCAATTGATGACTTTAAATATGTTTTTTCAGGATTATTTACCCAAAAATGAAAACATTAAAGTTAATCTTAATTTTTCTTACGGTACAGGATTACCTTACGGTCCGAGAGAAAACAACCTTGAATTCAGAAATTTTTTCAGATTGAAATCTTACAGGAGAGTAGATATAGGATTTTCATTTCAACTGTGGAAATCAGAATGGAAGAACAAGAAGCCAAGGCATCCTTTAAGATTTGCACAGAATAGTTGGGTTAGCTTGGAAGCTTTCAATTTATTAAACATCGCAAATCAAGCATCAGTCAATTGGATCAAAACACTCACCAATATTGAATATGCATTGCCCAATAATCTGACAGGAAGGAGGCTTAATTTGAGGTTTAGGGTAGATTTTTAAGCTATTCACGGTCATATATATGATATTTTAAATATTAACCGTACTTTTACCATCCTAAATTTTAATACCATCTTATGGCTCGGAAATTAAGTCTTCAATCACTTTGCGTTAAAGAATATAAAGATAATAAGTCTACCAAACCACACCAATTACCTATTTATGCTACATCTTCATTCGACTTTGAAAATATGGAAGAAGGCATCGACATTTTCACTGGTAAAACTGAAGGTCACGTTTACTCAAGGTATGGTAACCCAACGATCGACACGGTAAGTCAGAAATTGGCTGATATAGAAGCTTATGGAACAGGGCTTCAGGCATACGGTTTTCTTACTAGTTCAGGAATGGCAGCTATTTCTATATTGATTACTGCACTATTAAAAACAGGAGATTGCATTTTTACTCAAGGAGATTTATATGGAGGAACAACTGAACTTTTTCATAAGGTGTTTTCGAGATCTGGTATACAGACGATAATTGCGGATCTTAACGATATGGATCACCTAGAGTATGAGCTGCAGACCAATAGAAATATTAAAATGATCTACATAGAAACACCTGCCAATCCAACGATGAGATGTGTAGATATCCATGCTATCACCAAGTTGGCTAGGAAATATGGCGTTTTGACTTGTGTTGACAATACTTTCTGTACTCCTATCATACAACAGCCTTTAGCATTAGGTGCTGATTTTGTCATACATTCTACAACAAAGTATCTCAATGGACATGGGAATTCTATTTCAGGAGTTATTATTGGCCATGAGGAGAAATATAAAAAGCAAATCTGGTCAACACTCAAACTAGTCGGAGCCACTTGCAATGCCTGGGACGCTTGGTTGATTAATAATGGTATAAAGACGCTCGGCTTAAGGATGAAAAAGCATTCTGAAAATGCTATGCAACTTGCTGTATATCTAACCAAACACGCTAAGGTTAAAAAAGTGAATTATAATGGATTGCCAGACCATTCATCACACCACATTGCAAAAAAACAAATGAAGGACTTTGGAGGAATGTTGAGTTTTGAAATTGATGGAAATACTAAGCAAGTTCTAGCAGTCATCAATAAGCTGAAATTTTGTGCCATGGCACCTACACTAGGTGATGTGGACACTCTAGTACTTCACCCGGCGACGAGCTCTCACCTCAACGTTGATAAACTCATTCGAGAAGAAAATGGAATCACTGATGGTCTAGTTAGGATTTCTGTTGGGATTGAAGAAATTGAAGATATCATACAGGATTTGGATCAAGCATTAACTTAATATGTCAAAAACAGGAATCATAGCAGGAAGTACGGGACTCGTTGGATCTCTCTTATTGTCCAAAATGCTTGGAGACAGCAGGTATTCAAGGGTTATTTCTTTGGTTAGAAAAAAATCGGATATCAATGACCCAAAACTACAGGAAATAATTGTTGATTTTGAT
>CAMBRK010000073.1 GCA_945870185.1 Aureispira sp. CCB-QB1
GTAACCGTAGCGGTGCTACGCTTTTCGAATATAAATAGCTGATTTACCTGCCCGCCTACCATGTAGTGGTCAGGCTGGTTGCATTTTAGCTTCTTCCCGCTAAAGCGGGACAGGCTATGACAAAGTTCTAACGCATAATCCGGGTTTAACATATCACCAAGTGCAACATCTGCTGGCCCTTTGGTGGCCAAGTATGTAAACCATTAGTTAAATTTATCACATGCTATTCACATTTTATGATTTAGTTATCAATAGGTACCTCACTTCAGCCAAGAATATCTACCTAAAACTCGTTTTGATCTCAATCTCAATCTCAACCTAAATTTTAATCTTATTTTTATCCATACAATTAGTTAATAAAATGTCTTACTTTTGCATTTTGTCAGAGGATAGATTGACATCATACATAATACACTTATTACAATCCACGAATTTGAAACTTTTTTATCATTTTGGAAATTTTGTACTTTGGCAGGGTCAAATATATAAGCGCCCTGAAAATCATCAAATGTACTACAAAGAAACGATACGTCAGATGTACGATATTGGTATCGGGTCGCTTCCTATCGTGTTTTTGATTTCCATATTTATAGGTGCTGTGACAGCTGTTCAGTTTTACTACCAGATGGCGGGAACCTTGATTCCAGCTTATTATATAGGCTATATAGTAAGAGATATGACGATTATAGAGCTTGCCCCGACGATTACTTGTTTAGTTTTGGCAGGTAAAGTAGGGAGCAATATGGCCGCAGAGATAGGCGGCATGCGCCAAAAGGAACATATAGATGCTATGGAAATCATGGGAGTCAACACTTCTGCGTATCTTATCATGCCTAAAGTGATTGCTGCAGTTTTAATGATTCCGGTACTAGTTTGTGCAGCGGCTATGATCGGTATTATGGGATCGTATATAGCTAGCGTACCGGTTGGGCTGTTTTCATCTGCAGAGTTTATCAAAGGAGTCAGATCGTTTTTTGTACCCTACAATGTTTTTATGATGATGGTAAAAGCTGTAACATTTGGCTACATTTTGACCAGTGTATCTTGTTATCAGGGATATTTTGTTAAAGGCGGAAGTATTGAACTAGGAGAAGCCAGTACTAGAGCAGTGGTATATAGCAATATCTTGATATTATTGGCAGATTATGTGATCGCTATAGTATTGACCGCTTAAAAACACTAAAAGTATGATTAGAGCAGAAAGAATTTTTAAAGAATTTGGAGATCAGCAAGTACTCAAAGGCATAGATTTTACTTTTGAAGCTGGAAAAACTAATTTAGTAATAGGTAAGTCGGGATCGGGCAAAACAGTGCTTTTGAAAATACTGGTTGGTCTGTTTAAACCTACTTCTGGACACGTTTGGTACGATGATATCGATTTGGTTACTGCGGATAAAAACGCCCTTAGAAAACTTCGGATGCAAGTGGGTATGTTATTTCAGGGCAACGCTCTTTTTGATTCTATGACTATAGAAGAAAATATCAGATTTCCTCTTGACATGTTTACCCATCAGACGCTGAAAGAAAAAACAGATAGAGTGAATAATTGTCTCGAGAGAGTCAGTCTCACAGGTATTAATAAAAAGTTTCCATCAGAGATATCGGGAGGAATGCAAAAAAGGGTTGGTATTGCTAGGGCGATTGTATTGAATCCGAAATATCTCTTTTGTGATGAACCCAATTCGGGTCTCGATCCACAGACGTCTATCACTATCGATGAGCTTATTCAAGATATTACTAAGGACAATAATATTACTACCATAATCAATACTCATGATATGAATTCTGTTATGGAAATCGGGGAAAACATTTGCCTTTTGGACAAAGGTCTC
This sequence comes from Aureispira sp. CCB-QB1, assembly GCA_945870185.1. Lineage (GTDB taxonomy): Bacteria > Bacteroidota > Bacteroidia > Chitinophagales > Saprospiraceae > OLB9. The sequence goes on from CAMBRK010000073.1 coordinate 1,833, forward strand.
TTAGCTTGGAAAGGTCACCGGGATGAAGTTCTAATGGATAAAAATGAAACCTTGCATGATTTTATATTTGCGTCTCCTTTTTTGCAAAAACTTATTGAGCAAAATAAATGATAAGTCTATCCACTTATTAAATGATTTAAGTTTTAAATGGGTAATTTTTTTAAGTCTTTAAACTACAATGACCATTATTCATTTTGGCTTCGATCTTGGATGTTATGGATTTTTCCCCATTTTTAATGATGATGTCACCCACTTGGATACCAAGTTTAAGTCCTGCCTCACAATCTTCAGGAAAGTGAACTCCCATCAAAATACGCGAATATGCATTTTCTATGGCCATTTCTCTGATAGTATTAAATGATCTCGCACTTCCGTAAAATTCAGTTCTGTGGTTGTGGCTTCGGTCTGTAAACGAATACGTTTTACCAAAATAAGATTCTAAAATTTGGCCAGCTGCAGAACTAAGCACAGCATGACCTGAAGGATAGGATGGGAAACTAGGGGTTTCATGGAAAGGTTTCCAATCAGTATCTATATAGGTTTGTATATAGTTTTCAGGTCTTCCTACGTTATGTTTATATTTTTCGTGCCAACAAATAATAGTTGCATCATGAAGTCCAATGGCCAATAGAGCCAATAATTTTAAACTTTCAGTGTAGGTAAGGTTTTCCTTTTGGATCATTTGAATGCCAATAGAAAACCATCTGCTTACAGGCGAATAAGTAAGTCCTCTTAAATCATCACTCCAAAATTCAGCAATCCATTGATCTTCTTTAGATAGACCTTTACTTATAGAATATACAGTCATAGCATCCTTGTGGATTCCCGATAGTCTATCCATACCAAAATAAGGTTGGTCTACTTTACAAGAATTTAAGGAAGCAACACACGTATTTCTTGTTCCCCAATTTGGAAGTATTCCATTTTTTTGATCAAATTCTAAAATATCATGGTTACCTTTAGAATTAGCAAAGGGTATTTTAGAAGATTTGTTGTTGTAAGATTCAACAATTTCGGAAGATAAAGTAGAAATTTCAAGTATAATATCAGATTTGTTAGAGTCCTTTTGGCCTTGTCTTAGAATTACCTTTTGGAGAATTTGGGGATGATTTTTAAATGTATTTTTTATTTGTGTAGCATATACATAATCCAGTAATTCATATACTTCTTCACAATCTAATGCATACTGATCAGATGCAATTTTTTGAGCCACATAAGCTGCTAAATTGATTTTGAATAACTGATCTGAAGATGTAGGCGGAAATGCATCATAATCCTGACTTTCTAAAGTAAGATAGAATTGAACCCATGAGGAGATCAATTCGTTTATTTTTTGGTCAGTTCTATCTACATATTTTTCTTCTTTATTAAAAGACGTCAAAAACCCAATAAAAATAATGAGTATCATTCCCAATAAAAAATAGTGAAAAAATTTTGATCTTTTAATCATATTATTAAATGCAATAAAAACATTTAGCCGCAAAGTTAAGGATGTTACACATGATATTTCATTAGAAAAGTATTAGAAATATTATGTCGCCTTACTCTTGAAGATAACAGTGAATACATTACCTTTAGTATCTATATCGTTATTTTGAATGTTGAGTTCTGCTCCATGCATCTTTGTAATCGTAGTTACTAAGGAGAGACCGATACCAGAGCCTTTAATTTTTTTGGTTACACTGCTCCTATAAAATGGATTGAAAATGGATTCCATATCTGATTTGCTGATTTTGGGTGCCTGATCTTTAATATCTACTACTACATCTCCATTAGGATTAATGTAGGGCTTTATCATAGCTGTGTGATCATCGGAAAATTTACACGCATTTTCCATTAGGTTAGAAAAAGCAAGCCGTAATAGAGTTTCATTCCCTATAACCACAAAATTTTCTGCATCTTCTGGGTAAAGACTAGTATCAAATTTGAAGTTGTAGTTGGTGTGCATTTTTAGGATAGTTGCTTTGGATTGCCATAAAATTTCATCAATTCTGCAGGATGCAAAAGTTATTTGCTGGGTATTACTGCTTATTCTAGCTAAATCCATGAGCATAGAAGTGATATGTTCAAGTTCTGATGCTTCTTCATATACAGTTTTAAGGCATTGTTTGTAATCTTCGGTATTTCTATCTTTCATTAAAATAACCTGAATGGTAGAAATAATGGAAGCTAGCGGATTTCTGACTTCATGCGATACATTGGACATAAACCCTTTTTGTATTTTAAAAGCATCTTCTAATCGGTCTAGTAGTCTATTGAATGATAATGCAAGTCTATTGATTTCATCATGGTTCACTTCCAGTTTTAATCTTTTGGTCATATCTGTGGGCAGAATGGAATCTACCGCATTCATGATATTGACTATAGGTCTTAAACTGATATAAGCCAATACATACCCACTCAAAAAAACAAATAATAAGGATACGATGCCAGTCCAAATCATAATATTCTTTAGCCTGTCCAATTCATCAGAACGAAATCGTTCTTTTGCGATCACTATAAATTCGTTTCCATTATTCGTTATATAAAGTATACCTATTCCATGGTAAGGTCCTAATTCAAATTTTAATTTTCCAAGTGATTTTATTTTTTTTAGAGTATTTTCATGGATAACATTTTCGAATGAGTTATAAGAAAAAATAGGTTTCAGCTGATCGTTATAGATTACAATATTTTCGCCTTCAGGAATTAAAATATTTTCATTAAAATTCTCATGCTCCAAAGGCTTAAATTTGGCATTTGTTTTTTCGACCATAGCAACGGTCATCAGTGCTTTGGACTCCAATGATCTATAAAATTCTGCATATAAATGCTCTCTGAAAAGCCAATATACCAAACTCAAACATATCATGAGGATAAAAAAGGTAATAGAAGTAAAGTATAAAGCTATTTTTGATTTTATCTGCATAATTAAGAAGTAGTTTTAAAAATATAGCCCTGACCAAATTTTGTAACAATATATTTATGCTCGAAACCTTTGTCCAGTTTGTTTCGTAAATAGTTAACATAAACTTCTACCACATTGGTTCCGGTATCGAAAGTGATATCCCAAACATTTTCTACCAATTCAGTTTTATGCAACAGTCTGTTTGGGTTTTGAATAAAGTATTCTAAGAGCCTGAACTCTTTTTTTGTTAAATTAAGGTTTTGCCCTGCACGATGAGCGTCTTTGGTTTCAGTATCTATCGTGATATCTAAGTATGTTTCTATATGAGTTTGCGTAGTGTTGGTTTGGTTTCTCCTATTGAGTACATGTACGCGAGTTAAAAGTTCTTGAAATGAAAAAGGTTTTACCATATAATCATCACCACCGGCTTTGAGTCCTTCGATTTTTTCTTCTACGGTGTCAAGCGCAGAAAGAAATAAAACTGGAGTTTTGATACCTTTCGATCTTATCTCTCTACAGATTTCTAGACCTGTAATATCTGGCAACATGACATCTAATATGATCACATGATATTCAGATCCAAAAATATGCCTTTGTGCTGTCTCTCCATTTTCAGCAATATCGACAGCAATATCATGCTCTTCAAAACCCATCTTTAGTGACTTGGAAATGAGATGCTGATCTTCAACGATAAGGACTCGTAACATAATTTAAAGATTTATAGTAATCATTTATGAAAAATGGCAAGGCAAAGATAGTATTTTTGATATCTTAGTTATTGTTTTGTAAACCTTAAAATTCTTAAGAAGTTTTCTAATAAATTTCTAATTTCAATTTTCGCACAAAGAAAATATATGTTCTACCTTTGTCCCGAATTTAAAAATTGAAAGACTTTAAAATTTAATATTGTATGCGTACCTTAAAACATTTCCTTTTTATTTTAACCGTATTTAGTATTTTTTCTTGCTCACAGGATATCAATGAAACAGAAGTTCCTGGTGCAAAGCTAGTAGCAGATTATTCACATGATGTAGTTCATGAATGGAATGAGGTCTTTCTACAGATAGAAAGATATGCTGCAGGATACAGACCAGGTCCAGCACCTAGAGCAGTAGCTTATTTAGGATTAGCAGCTTATGAAGGTGTTGTTTCAGGTATGCCTGAATACAATTCAATGGATGGTCAGTGGCAAGGGTTTAATATACCTGAAATCAACGCGGATCAGGAATATCATTGGCCTTTGGTTGTGAATGCTTCATATGAATACCTTATGCCAAGGTTTTTTGGAAGAGCTAGACCTCAAGATTTGGATTTGATAGCTTCTACCGCTAGAAGATTTAACAATCAGTATAAATCTGAAGTAAGTGATGAAGTATACAACAGATCTATCAACAGAGGTAGAGAAGTTGCTGCAGCAGTTTGGCAGTATTCTGCTTCAGACAATATAGGTCATGACCACTATCTCGATCCTTTTCAGAAGTATGACTGGCAGGCTGCATTCAAAAAAGATGGAGACTGGAGACCTACTTTCCCTGGTCCAGGTGCACCAATGGGTGGAATTTGGGGAGGAGCTAGAACATTTTCGTTAAAAGCCGACCAAATGTTGTGCAAAAGACCTATCCCATATAGTACAGATCCAAGATCACACTTATATGCACAAGCAATAGAAGTATATGCTCAAAATACTCCAACAGCTTCTTATGAAGTGGAGTGGGTAGGAGAGTTTTGGAGTGATGATTTGTTAAACCTGACTTTTAGTCCAGGAGTAAGATTTCTAGCTATAGGCAACCAAGTTTTAAAATTGGAAAAGAGCAATTTGGAAACAGCCGTTTTTATGACAGCATTGGTAGGCGTATCTTCCAATGATGCTGGAGTGGCATGCTGGAATTCTAAGTATCATTATAATGTAGAAAGGCCGGAGTCTTATATCAAACGAGTTATTGACCCTTCTTGGGAGCCTATTTTAGAGCATCCACTTACGGGTGACAAAGGTATCTCTCCTTCTTTCCCTGCATATCCTTCAGGTCACTCTACTATGGGTGCTGCAGGTGCAGAAGCTTTGGGTCACATATTCGGCTATAACTATGCCATGACTGACAACTGCCATAAAAATAGAGTCGAATTTGAAGGAACTCCAAGATCATTCACTAGTTTTTATGAGATGGGATTAGAAAATGCTTGGTCTAGAGTACCTCTTGGAGTACATTTCAGAATGGATTGTGAAGAAGGTGTAAGGTACGGAACAGAGATAGGAAGAGCAGCGCACAGACTTCCTTGGAAGAAATAAATGTAATAATAAATAATCTTAAAATGGCTGTTCAGAGCAATCTGAATAGCCATTTTTTATTTAAATATTTATTAATATTTGATGAAGTTTCCATACTTGTGGAATCAAAGGATGCTGTCCATCGTTGATGATAACGAAGTCTGCAACCTTTACTTTTTCAGATTCGGGTAGTTGATTTTGGATTTTTTGGGTTACTTCTTCTTTGTTGAGTTTATCCCGTTTCATTACTCGGATGATTCTTTCTGGCTCAGGACATGTCACTACGATAAGTTTATCCAATGATTTGTAGCTACCATTTTCTACCAGTAAAGCAGCTTCTCTTAACACATAAGGTGTTTTCCCTTCTTTGCGATAATGATCTGCCCATTGTTCTGTGTCTGTATGCACGGCTGGATGTACGATATTGTTGATGGCTGTAAGGAGTTCCTTATCATTAAATATTTTACTGGAGATGTAAGCCCTGTTTGGTTTTCCGTTACGATGATATGATGCATCTCCTAACAGATTTTTGATTAGAGTTTTAACTTTAAGATTAGAAACCATGATTTTTTTGGCTTCCGTATCCGCATTATAAACCGGAACCCCAAGGACTGCAAATAGTTTGGCTACTGTAGTTTTGCCTGATCCAATGCCACCTGTAATTCCTATTTTTAACATACCTTTTAGTTATTGCTTTTGCGTGGATAACTTTCTAGTCCATCCACCAAGCCAACCTGCAAGTCCTGCTGCAATGCCTCCTACCAATCCAGTTAAAAAAAGTGACGCACCACCAGAAACATTGCCCAATAAAGCTCCTAAAAGACTAGACATGGGTGTATCAAAATTTTGGTTTGTAAAAAACGCTTTTCCATACCAAACCATAAATACGGCAAGTAATGACGCTGTAAACCCTACAAATCCATTGGTCTTCCAAAGGTAGCATGCTACAAAACTCACTATACCGCAGATCCACCAAGGTAAAAAATGAGAAAGTACAAAAGTCAACACTGCTATTGTTACGATAAGTGATAATGATTTCATGATTGAGGATTTAAGGTGATAGTAGCATGAGATTTTGATCTGATTTCATCAGCTTTGGCATGAATGTTCAAATCATAATATTCACCTTTGATCCAGGCGTCTATCATATTATTGTAATATTGGCTAGCTGGGTTTCCTGATTGGCCGCCAGGATATACAGCATAACCTTTTACCTTTTCTTCTAGGCTGATCACCATGCGCCAACTTGGGCCAAATGAAAACCCTGTGGCATTGATGGCATCCGGACATCCATCAGCTGGTATATCCATCCTAGAGAATGCAGGTATTCTGGTCATATGGTATATATGCAGTGGTTTGTATCCGCCCCAGGTCATACTTTTACCTTCTTTTTTTTGTTTTGTAAAATCATCCATAGCTTCGTTCAGTGAAAGTAGTATGATGTCTTTTGCTTGTTCGATCTGACTTGTTTTTTTGAGATCAAAATATTTATTGGTTGGATCTTTTTGTATAAGTTCTAACAGTCTCCAATCTTCTGGCATGCGGATATCCATTTTTTCTTTAAGCGCTGAGAGTTCATCCCACGTATTGGCTGAAATTTTTTTGTAAACCAAATCAAAAACAACAGGCATTTCTGAAGCTGCTTTGTAATGATAATTCCAATTTAAAAGCGCTTCGTACAGTGCTTTATGGTTTTTATTGACCTGGTCAGAGGTTACAACAGTTTTGATGGTTTGAATGAAGTCTGATGCTTTGTAGGAAAATGCGTCTTGTTGCATTCTTTTCATATCATCTGGGGTAATACCAGACATTTTTTCCAGTTTATCATTGACACTTCTATTTCGATAGCGCTCAAATTTTCCTGTAAAATAATAAGGGTAAGTTTTGTCTGCACTCACTTGATTGGCAGAGGAGATAAATCCACGCTCAGGATTTAGAATTTGTGGATTTTGATCTCTCGGGATCCAAGCTTGCCAGTTGTTTGATGATTTATTACCATATTCTACAAATTTTCCATCCGGTTCAGACTTAGCAGGAAATTTTCCATTAACTCTCAGGGCAATGTCTCCATTGTTACAAGCAAATCCAAAATTTTGAGCAGGAGTATTATAGTTAGAAGTAGCTTTTAAGTAATCATCATATGATTTACATTTCATAGCGTCAATGAAAGTATTGTACTCATCCGTGTTGGGTATATCATGGCAAAGCCAACGCATGGCCAGGTCATTTTTGCCGTCATCAGACGTGTGATAAACAGGCCCCCAATCAGTATATTTTATGGTATCGATAACAGATTTTCCACCTTTAACTTTGACTTCTTCGACTCTGAACATAGCAGGTTTTTCTTTGCCGTCCAGGATGTATTTGGATCGAGCCTGGTCTGCCCACTGTATGTGGAACAGATCTTCTACATCTTGGCCCACATTAGTTTCTCCCCAAGCTATGTGCTCATTAAACCCAATCATAATACCTGGAAATCCTGGAAAAGATACACCATATGCATTAAACTCCGGCGTATGGATGTGCAATTCAAACCAAATAGATGGTAAGCCAAGATTTAAATGTGGATCATTGCAAAATATGGGTTTTCCGGTAGCTGTTTTTTTGCCACTGACTCCCCAGGAGTTGCTGCCTATTCCTTTATTTCTATTTTCAAAATGAGATTTGAGTATCGGTGCAATATAAGCTGCACCGCTGTCTTGGCGATATATGTTCAGTGCATCTGTGGTATAAGGTTTTTCAGTAGGAATTACCGGGTTTTCTACGCTTTGTTTTTCGGGATACAACATAGCAAAGTCATCACTTCCCAAATGATAGAGTAAGTTGGTGTTTTCAAGATCGTCATTTCTACCTGCAAGCGTAAGAGACATCTGTTTAAAAACCAAAGCTGATTTCAAAGCAGTCCAATCTTGAGGTTCGAAATCAAAAAGCTTAAACTCAATCGGATAATCTTTAGGATTTAGTGACTGTATATAAGCATTAACTCCATCAACATATCGGTATGCTTTATTGTAATCTTCGGTCTTTTCCCATCCTTTTACGGAGTTTTCGGCAGCAAACTTCATGCCTCGTCTACGTTTCTCTAAATCTATTTCGATAGTTTTAGGACCTATGATCGATGATAGTTCTCCTGCAGCAGCTTTTGCCAAAAACTCCATCTGAAACAAACGATTTTGAGCTTCAATATAGCCTTGTGCAAAAAGAGCATCTTCCATATTTTGCGCATAAATATGAGGTATATGTCTTTCGTCATAAATAATCTCTACTTTATCCTTGAGACCTGACATATTTAAAACTTGCGATGTTTTTTCAGATCGGGTATCAGATGTCCAGGCTCCACCAAAAGGATTAAGGAATTTGCCCATAGGAGGCAAAGGGTCTTTGGTAAAATGAATATTACCGTTCAGAAATAAGTATAAAACTATTGTAATCAGAAGAACAATACCATAAAAAATACGCTGCAACATAGTGGCTCAATGATTTATGGCGTAATAATAAGAGGTTTTTGCAATTATTTTGGATTTTTCTTCATAAAATGCAATTCGAGTTCATCTTTAGAAAGAATAAAACCTTCAGCTGATTTTTTTGTAATCAAAAATGTATCAGACTCCGCCTTATTGTCTGTAAACAAAATGAATTGATCCCCAGCTACTTGCCAAGTCGCATTGGGCAATGAAATACTGATCAAAGAGCTGTTGGCTTTCAGATCACCATTTTCACGCAGTTCCAGTTCAGCATTGATATTTTTCAGGATGCTTTGTGCGAGTCCTAAACCTTCGCCCGCAAGGCCACCAAATAAATTACCCAAATCTTTTCCCAATTCTCCCATGGTCAATCCTATGTCTGACATTGACTTTCCAAATTTTTTAGCTGCATATTCTATTTTACCTTCAGCCGTTGTGGTGTCAATATTTGCCAAATCCAATTCCTGATCTATTTCATTACGTGCTTTTTGCATTTCTGTTTTAACATCTTTCATAGCATCTGAAACAGATTTTGTTATTTCATTAGCATTTACGGTACCATCTTTAAGTTGGGCGCTAACTTCATACAGACCTACCATACTTGCAGGGTTTGGACCTAATTCATTGCAGGATAGGAAACATATAATACTACAAAAAGTAAATAAGGTGATGTTTTTCATTTGGATTTATTTTATTTGGAGCATTAACCCATTATGTTGACAAAAAAGTTCCCTTACACTGAAAAGTAAGACGAAAATAGGATTTTTATAGACTATTATTCATCAGTTCACTGATCACTGATCACATGCTCACCGATCACCAGATCACTGATCACAAGCACACCGAAAGCAAGATCACAAGATTACCCGATCACCGATCACAAGCTCACTGATACTTCTCCTTCCAAATCAATTTTAGGTATTCTTCATATTTTTTTTCAGCGGCATTATTTCCAGGTTTATAAAATTGGGTTCCTTTGATTTCTTCAGGAAGACACTCCATATCAGATGTTCCTGGTTGGTAATTATGCGAGTATTGGTAACCTGAGCCATAACCAATGTTTTTCATCAGTTTTGTGGGTGCGTTGCGCAAGTGCAGTGGAACTGGTAAATCTCCTGTTTTTCGCACCAAGTCTATGGCTTCATTGATAGCTACATAACTAGCATTGCTTTTGGGACTGCATGCCAGATATACGGCGGTTTGTGACATGATGATTCTGCCTTCAGGCATACCAATATGATGTACAGCTTGGAAACAGTTATTGGCAAGAAGTAAAGCGTTGGGATTGGCAAGGCCAATGTCTTCTGATGCTAGGATGATCATTCTTCTGGCAATAAATAGCGGGTCTTCTCCACCTTCTATCATTCTGGCAAGGTAGTAAACTGCTGCATTAGGGTCTGAAGCTCGAACGGACTTAATAAATGCCGAAATTAAGTCGTAATGCTGCTCGCCTGACTTATCATATCTGGAGAGATTTTGCTGAATGACTGCTTTGACTAGGTCATCAGTGATATCGATGACTTCGTCTTTGTCAAATTGGTTGATGACTAGTTCCAATGCATTGTATAGTTTACGTCCATCGCCACCTGAGATACTGATCAATGCATCGTATGATGATATTTTGATTTTTTTGGTTTTGAGATACTCATCTTTTTGTATTGCATTATTGATCATGGAGACGAGTTCGTCATATTCTAATGCTTTCAATATATAGACCTGACATCTGGAGAGAAGAGCAGAAATCACTTCAAAAGATGGATTTTCAGTGGTGGCACCGATAAGTGTTACAATGCCTTTTTCTACGGCTCCAAGGAGAGAGTCTTGCTGAGATTTACTAAATCTATGTATTTCATCTATGAAAAGTACAGGATTTGGTTTTGTAAAAAATCGTTGTGATTTTGCAGTTTCAATCGTTTCCCGGATATCTTTTACACCACTATTGATGGCTGATAGGCTATGGAAAGGTCTGTCTTGTGTTTGTGCTATGACGGAAGCCAACGTGGTTTTACCTACTCCCGGTGGTCCCCATAATATAAAAGATGGAAGATGTCCTGATTCTATGACTTTTCTAAGTATCGCACCCTGGCCTACTAAATGTTCTTGTCCAATGTACTCATTTAAAGATTTCGGACGCATTCTTTCAGCGAGCGGTTGATTCATGATCTTGGTTTTGATAATTTATTGTGCAAATATATGAATAATTTGATGTACTGTGATAAGTCTTAAAAACCGTAATCAACATAATCTGATACTTTTTTGTTAGAAATGTTTGCCACAGATTAATAAAAGTTAACTTTACATTGAATTTTTAAATTAAAAGACGTTGCAAGATTTAATTAAATGGTTTGAATCCATTGATCCAGTTACAGGAGCCTTTATAGCAACTTTGTTTACTTGGGCAATGACAGCTTTAGGAGCATCGATAGTATTTTTTGTAAAGACCATCAATAGGGTATTACTGGATGGTATGTTGGGATTTACAGGAGGAGTCATGGTGGCAGCTAGTTTTTGGAGTTTGTTGGCGCCTGCTATAGATATGAGCCATGGCGTAGGTTTTGTAAAAGTATTACCAGCAGCAGTTGGTTTTTTTCTGGGGGCTATGTTTATTTTTGGTTTGGATAAAGTATTACCCCATTTACACATCAATTTTCAAGAGACTGAAGGGGTGAAATCTCCTTGGCAACGTACGACATTGTTGGTATTGGCGATTACTTTACATAACATTCCTGAAGGGCTAGCTGTAGGTGTTCTTTTTGGTGGTGTAGCCGCGGGCATTCCAGAAGCGTCAGTCACTGCAGGTGTCATATTAGCTATCGGTATCGGTATACAAAACCTCCCTGAAGGTATCGCTGTGGCCATGCCACTGAGACGGATGGGTATGTCCAGAACCAAGAGCTTTTTGTATGGTCAGTCATCAGCTTTAGTGGAGCCAGTTGCTGCAGTGGTAGGTGCTTTAGCAGTAAATTTTTTCACACCTGTTTTGCCTTATGCCTTAGCTTTTGCTGCAGGGGCTATGATATTTGTCGTAGTAGAAGAGGTTATTCCAGAAACTCAGCAGGACAATAATACAGATATAGCTACATTAGGATTTATAGGTGGCTTTATTTTGATGATGGTTTTGGATGTAGCTTTAGGTACGGGTTGATTTTAGTATGCTTCTTACATTAATAAACTTATTATATTTTTAAATATACTTATAAAAATGTCAACACATAAGCTATTATTTTTTTCTTTATTGTCATTACTTTCTTGTATGCATAATCAGGTCAATGCCCAAAAAAATGTTTTGCCTTTTAAACAACCACCAACCTGGGCCAAAGAAGCCATTTGGTATCAGATATTTGTAGAAAGGTTTAGAAACGGTAACCTTTCAAACAACCCTTCCAAAACCACGTGCGACAATGCTTTGATCGATCCATTGCCAGATCAATGGGCTGTTACACCTTGGGGGCACAATTGGTATGCGCAGGAAGACTGGGCCAAAAGTACGGGACTCGATTTTTACAGGACGATACAAATGAGAAGATATGGAGGAGATTTAGCAGGAGTAGAAGAAAAAATTGATTATTTTAAAGAGTTAGGGATCACTGCTATTTACTTTAATCCTATCAATGATGCTCCATCGCTGCATAAGTATGATGCTAGACATTATCATCATATAGACGTTACTTTTGGGGACGATCCTGAAGGAGACCTGGCTTTGATGGCATCTGAAGATCATAATGATCCGAAAACATGGAAATGGACAACAGCAGATATTAAATTTTTAAATCTGATGAAAACACTTCATGCTGAAGGAATTAGGGTAGTACTGGACTTTTCTTGGAATCATACGGGAAACAACTTTTGGGCGTTTAAAGATGTAGAAAAAAACTTAGAAAATTCCCCATATAAAGATTGGTACCACACAAAATTTACAACTGATGCAGCTACAGGAAAAAAAACTTTTGAATATGAAGGTTGGTTTGGGATCAAAAATTTGCCTGAGCTTAGAAAGATTGATACTCAAGGCAAAATTCAAGGGCATCCTTATGAAGGTAATCTAAATGAAGGAGCTAAACAGCATATTTTTGATGTATGTCGCAGATGGATGGATCCCAATAATGATGGTAACCCTGAAGATGGTATAGATGGTATGAGACTGGACGTAGCAGAACATGTGCCATTGGGATTTTGGCGTGATTTCAGGAAACATGTCCGATCCATTAATCCAGAATTTTATCTCGTAGGTGAAAACTGGTGGACAGAATGGCCTGACAAGCTGATGGATCCGGCACCTTGGGTTCAAGGCGATGTTTTTGATGCGGTGATGCATTACCAATGGTTTAAAGTGGCTAGAGGATATTTTGTGGAAGCTAATGATCGCATCACACTAGCACAATTTAAGAGACAGATAGATTCTATTTTTTTAAAATATCCTGATTATACCCAGCAAGCTATGATGAATTTGGCTTCTTCTCATGATTCGCCCCGATTGATGTCTTCATTTTTTAACGTCAATAAGTATAAGTTTAATTGTAAACCCCAAGAAGATAAAAACTACAGAACAAATAAGCCGGGAATTTTGACCGATCATCGTGTGAAATTATTTTTATTGCATCAATTTACTTTTGTAGGAGCACCTCACATATGGAATGGTGACGAAATGGGAATGTGTGGAGCTGATGATCCTGATAATAGAAAGCCACTGACATGGCCTGATATTGAATTTGATATGGAAACACAGTCTGATTTTTCATCATATACCTACAGCGAAAAACCATCTTTTAATCACGAAATGTTCAACTATTACAAAGATTTAATACAGTTAAGAAAATCAGAGACAGCGCTTACTTATGGATCATATTTAATGCTGCCTAACGTAAATAATGATGAAATTCTTGCCTATGAAAGGGCTTGGAAAGGCGAAAAACTTTTGATAATCATCAATAATCACAATGAAGCCAATGCCATAAATTTAGATTATGTGGGTAATGAATATCAGATAGTTTTTCGATATAATAATGATTTGAAATCTATAAATCAAAGTAATATATTGCCACCATTCAGCGGTATTGTATTAAAGGTAAAATAAGTGTAATGTCCTTAGAAGAATTGTATGACAGCGAAGCTTTCAGAAAGCACGGTCATGAATTGATAGATATGCTTGCTGATCATCTCTCAGTTATCAAAGATCATGATGGTAAAAAAGTAATCGACTACGTAAGTCCTGATGAGAATTACAAAAATTGGGATACCGCAAAGTTGACATCTCCAAAAGAAATATTCAAAGCTTTTTTGGACAACTCTATACATCTTCACCATCCGAAATACATGGGACATCAAGTTACAGTACCTGCTCCGATGGCGGCACTTGCTGCTATGGAAGGCATGTTGCTCAATAGTGGTGGTGCCATTTACGAGATGTCTGCTGCTTCATCCACACTCGAAAAGTGGGTCGTCGATCAGCTCAAAGGATATTTTGGTTTTGATCAAGGTGATGGTATCATTACTTCAGGTGGCACTTTGGCCAATTTAACCGCTTTGATATGCGCACGAAATGTCAAGGCTCCAGAAAATGTATGGGTGGAAGGACAAACTGAAAAGTATGCTTTTATGGTTTCCGAAGAAGCACATTATTGTATCGATAGAGCCGTAAGAGTCATGGGTTGGGGCGAAGCAGGTATGATAAAAATTCCTGTGGACCAACACTATAAAATGCGGACAGAATTGCTGGAAGAATATTATTTTAAAGCCACTCAGGAAGGTATCAAAGTTTTGGGTGTGGTGGGCAGTGCGCCAACTACTTCTACGGGAATTTATGATGATTTGGTATCCATTGGTGAGTTTTGTCAAAAGAAAAATCTATGGTTTCATATCGATGCAGCTCATGGAGGTCCGGCAGCTTTTTCTGATAAATACAAATATCTGATGCATGGTGCTGAGATGGCAGATTCTATCACAGTAGATGCACATAAAATGATGATGGTCCCATCGCTGACCACATTTCTGTTTTTCAAAGATAGTAAAAATAGCTACAAGACCTTTGCCCAAAAAGCGCAATATCTATGGAGCGCCGCAGACGAAGAATGGTACAACTATGGCAAAAGAACCATGGAATGTACCAAGATCATGTTGAGCACCAGAATATATACTATGTTGAAATTATATGGTGTAGAAGTTTTTGAAGCTTACCTAGATCAATGTTACAATACGGCAAAACTATTTGCGGATATGATAGTAGAAAGCAAAGATTTTGATTTGGCTGTTACTCCTCATTCTAATATTGTTTGCTTTAGATTTATGGGTGATAGTACTGTGGATACCAATGATTTGAACCGAAAAATCCGAAATGAAATATTGGAACAAGGTCAATTTTATATCGTTCAAACCTTGTTAAAAGACAAAGTTTATCTTAGAGTGAGTATAATGAATCCATTTACGGTTAGGGTACATTTAGAAGAGTTGTTGGGGCAAATCACTCTGATAGCCCAAAGAAGCTTACCAAAGTGATTGTCATTATTTACAATTAAAAGAATTTGTTGGTCAAAAGTTTGATAATGATTAATATTAAAAATTAAAAAAAAAACCACTCCTTACATGAACATAAAAGCAAACAGAGTAATTCTCATCGTCCTAGACAGCGTCGGCATCGGTTACTTACCGGATGCACATTTATATGGCGATGAAGGAAGCAACACACTCGGTCATATCGTGGCACAAATACCTGATATCAAAATACCCAATTTGATACAATTAGGTCTAGGCAATATTGATATAGAAAATGTACTACCTAAGACAGAGCATCCACAAGCGGCATTCGGCAAAGCAGCTGAGCAATCTGCGGGGAAGGATACTACTACGGGACATTGGGAAATAGCAGGCACCATACTTGAAAAACCATTTCCTACCTTTCCCGATGGCTTTCCGATTTCCTTTATGGAGAAGTTTGAAGCGGCCATTGGTATCAAAACCTTGGGGAATTATTCCGCTTCGGGCACAGCCATCATTGATGATTTAGGCGACGAACATGTACAGTCGGGCTTTCCGATAGTCTATACATCCGCAGATAGTGTCTTCCAGATAGCGATGCACGAAGATGTGATTCCGATAGAAAAGCAATATGAAATCTGTCAGATAGCCAGAAATATGCTTATTGGTGAGTACGAAGTAGGCCGAGTGATTGCCAGGCCATTTACAGGCACATCAGGTAATTATACACGTACTTCCCGACGCAAAGATTTTGCTACATTACCACCAGACAATGTATTGGATGCCATCCAAAACCAAGGAAAGGAAGTCTTAGGCATAGGGAAGATTTATGATATATTTGCTGGAAAAGGAATCACCAAATCTATCAAGACAGCCAATAATCAAGAAGGTATTGTAGCCACCATTTCAGCCATTAAAGATGATAACAAAGCTAGCCTGATATTTACCAATTTAGTTGATTTTGATATGCATTTTGGTCATCGCAGAGATGTACCAGGTTATACAGCGTGTTTGGAAGAGTTCGATGCTTGTATTCCGGAGATTTTAGCAGCGATGGACGAAGATGATGTGTTGATCATCACAGCAGACCACGGCAACGATCCTACTTGGACAGGAACAGATCACACCAGAGAATATATCCCCATATTGATATATGGTCAAAGTATTCCTGCAGGCTATGATTTTGGTACACGAGATACCTTCGCTGATCTTGCGGCTACGGTAGCTGATGTTTTAGGCATAGATTTTGAGACTACAGCAAAGAGTATATTTTCATAATCATTAAAGCAGTGCTATTGGTTGAGCTAATCAAGAAAAAAAGAGATGGACATATTTTGACATCTGATGATATTCAGAAGATTATTTCTGGCTATATATCGGGTGCTATTCCTGATTATCAGATAGCTGCTTGGTTGATGGCAGTGTATTTTCAGGGTATGAATGATGATGAAACAGCTGCGCTTACAGATGCGATGATGCGTTCAGGCGATTTGATAGATCTTACTGAAATACCTAACATCAAGGTAGATAAACACAGTACAGGTGGAGTAGGGGACAAGACAACTTTGATCTTGGCGCCCTTGGTAGCAGCTGCTGGAGTACCTGTTGCAAAAATGTCTGGTCGTGGTTTGGGGCACACAGGTGGTACTTTGGACAAATTTGAATCTATCCCAGGTTTTCAAGTAGATATGACTGCAGCAGACTTTATAGATAAAGTGAAAAAACATGGCATTGCTATTTGTAGTCAAAATGCTAAATTAGTTCCTGCCGACAAAAAACTGTACGCTCTCAGGGATGTCACGGGTACGGTAGACAATATTTCATTGATTGCTTCGAGCGTCATGAGCAAAAAATTAGCTTGCGGAGCCGATGCCATTGTCATAGATCTTAAAGTGGGCGATGGTGCATTCATCAAAACCATCGATGATGCTGAAAAACTGGCACACATCATGATCAGTACGGCACAAAAAATGAATCGTAAGCTCATTGCCGTCATCACAGGCATGGAAGAACCATTGGGTTTCGCTGTAGGCAATGCATTGGAAGTCAAAGAAGCCATCGATACTTTAAAAGGTCATGGTCCAGAAGATTTGACGACTTTGTGTTTGGAATTGGGAAGCCATATGCTGACGTTGGCGAAACGTACCCAGAGTCATGAAGAAGGCATCGGTTTATTAAAGTCTTTGATAGAAAATGGTCAGGCTTACGAAAAATTTATAGAATTAAGTGCTTCACAAGGCGGTGATATTGAAGTCATTAAAAATATGGAGTTATTGCCCAAAGCTTCTTTGACATTCGAATACAAAAGCAAAAAAGCGGGATATATTTCTCATCTCAGTGCTATGGATATCGGCTTAGCATCTGTACGATTGGGCGCAGGACGGGAAACAAAAGAAAGCCCAATAGATCACAGTGCAGGGATCGTTTTGACAAAAAAAGTTGGGGCTTTGGTAAATGAAGGAGATACATTAGCCATTTTACATGCCAATGATCGCACATTCTTTACACAAGCAGAAGCATACATGGATTTAGCCTATACCTTTAGTGAAACAAAACCAATTAAAGAGCCGTTAATATTCAAAACCATTCAGTAAACAAGAATTAAAACATCTTCAAATAAAATCTATTTCGGATGATTAAAAATAAAAAAATAAGTCAGGAAGTTATCGCTCAGACTCATCATTTAAGGAATGATGGAATACCGTTTGATGCTTCACTTATAGAAGGTATCAATATCAATTGCAGCGCTGTAGAGCGAAGAGCAGCTACCATTGGCACGCGTCGATCTGTCAAAAAGGAGTATCAAGCTGCATGGTTGCTCAAAGCGATTTCTTGTATGGACCTCACCACATTAGCAGGAAATGACACTCAAGGCAATGTATATCGTCTATGTGCCAAAGCAAAAAATCCTGTACGAAAAGATTTGTTAGAAGCCATGGGTATGGCTGATGCGGGTATTACTACTGGTGCTGTTTGTGTATATCATAATTTGATACCATTTGCAAAGGAAGCACTCAAAGGGACAAATATTCCTATCGCAGCGGTATCTACAGGATTTCCTGCGGGACAAATTTCTTTGCCAGAAAAACTTAAGGAAATAGAATTATCTGTTGCTGCCGGAGCTACAGAAATAGATATTGTTATCAGCCGAGCATTGGTATTGCAGTCAGATTGGAAGGCATTGTATGAAGAGATTGCTGCTTGTCGCAAAGCTTGTGGAGAAGCACATATGAAGACCATCTTGGCCACAGGTGAGATCCCAACATTTACCAAAGTAGCCAAAGCAAGTATGGTAGCCATGATGGCTGGTTCAGATTTTATCAAGACCAGTACAGGAAAGGAAAGTGTCAATGCCACCTTGCCTGTAACATTGGTCATGGTACGTATGATCAGAGAGTATTTAGCATTGACGGGATACAAAGTAGGATACAAACCCGCAGGTGGTATCGCCAAAGCCAAAGACGCATTAAATTATCTCATCTTGATGAAAGAAGAGCTGGGACACGATTGGCTACAGCCTGATTTATTTAGATTTGGAGCAAGTAGTCTATTAGGAGATATTGAGCGACAATTGGAGCACTATGTGACAGGAAGATATTCTGCATCTTATAGACATCCTATGGCGTAGTAACTCAAATTTCATTTGTCCCCTAAGTTGGGGGATAATTTTAAAAAAAAATAATATTTTGGATATTCAATCACAACATAATGTCAATCAAAGAAATATATAATACCATGGAATATGGTCCCGCACCTGAAAGCAATAAAGAAAGTGTAACTTTTTTAGAGCAACATAAAAGAAAATTTCAACTTTTTATCAATGGTAAATGGGTAAAACCAGCATCAGGAGAATACTTTGAATCTGTAAGTCCATCTACTTCGGAAAAACTTGCCCAAGTTGCTGAAGCCAATGAAAAAGATGTAGATGATACTGTAAGAGCTGCCCAAAAAGCACTCAAACCTTGGGTAGAGTTGGGTGGACATGGACGAGCTAGATACTTGTATGCCATAGCCAGACAGATCCAAAAACACAGTAGAAATTTTGCAGTGCTTGAATCCATGGATAATGGCAAGCCTATCCGTGAAACTCGAGATATCGATATTCCACTAGTAGCGCGCCATTTTTATCATCATGCAGGATGGGCACAACTCATGAATACAGAGATGAAGGATTATAAAGAAATCGGTGTCATCGGTCAGATCATCCCTTGGAATTTCCCTATGTTGATGTTGGCTTGGAAAATAGCACCAGCATTGGCTATGGGCAATACCGTAGTTTTGAAACCTGCTGAATTTACTTCCTTGACGGCCTTGCTTTTTGCTGATATATGTAAGCAAGTGGGTCTTCCTGATGGCGTGGTCAATATCATCACAGGTCACGGAAGTACAGGAGCAGCATTGGTCAATCATCCCGATGTAGCCAAAATAGCATTCACAGGGTCAACCGAAGTGGGCAAAATTATACGTCGTGCCACAGCAGGTACAGGTAAAAAAATATCGCTCGAATTAGGTGGTAAATCTCCGTTTATTGTTTTCGAAGATGCAGATTTGGATAGTGTGGTCGAAGGTATTGTAGATGCGATTTGGTTCAATCAAGGTCAAGTTTGTTGTGCGGGTTCTAGATTATTGGTACAAGAGAGTGTAGCCGAAAAGTTATATACGAAGATACGTGCCAGAATGGAGACGCTTCGAGTGGGCAACTCATTGGACAAATCCATAGACATTGGTGCTATCGTGGCTCCGGTACAACTCAAAACCATCCAAGAGCTCGTCCAGCAAGGAAAGGATGAAGGCAGTACTTGTTGGCAACCATCATGGGATTGTCCTAAAGAAGGTTGTTTTTATCCACCTACATTATTTACAGACGTATCGCCATCATCTATTATAGCTCAGGAAGAAATATTTGGACCGGTTTTGGTCGCAATGACTTTCCGCTCTCATAGTGAAGCTGTTAAGTTGGCTAATAATACCAGATATGGGTTGGCTGCGAGTATATGGACAGAAAATATCAATTTGGCTTTAGATATCGCGCCACAAGTAAAAGCTGGAACAGTTTGGATCAATTGTAGCAATGTTTTCGATGCAGCATCTGGATTTGGTGGATATAGAGAGTCAGGATATGGTAGAGAAGGTGGTAAGGAAGGATTGTACGAGTATGTAAAACATCGTGCAGAATCAGAGTTTAAAAACGATGCTCCTAAACTAAAAACACACGAACCAAGTAGTAAAAAGGAAAATAAAGCATTACCTACGATCGATCGTACGCCAAAACTATTCATTGGCGGTAAGCAAGCAAGACCTGATGGTGGAAATAGCATTACTATAAATGATACGTTCGGAAATTATATCTCGGAAGTCCCCAAAAGTAGTAGGAAGGACATTCGAAATGCGGTAGAAGCGGCTCATGCTTGTACTTCTTGGTCAGGAATGACGGGACATGCTAAAGCACAGGTTTTGTATTATATTGCAGAAAATTTATCTACCAGAGCGGAAGAGTTTGCTACGAGAATTGTGCAAATGACCAATGTGAGCGCAAATGAAGCAGAAAAAGAAGTGCAAGCTTCCATAGAAAGGATTTATACTTATGCAGCTTGGGCGGATAAATACGATGGTCAAGTACATCACACTACACAAAGAAATGTCACACTTGCCATGCCAGAAAGGGTAGGAGTGATGGGTATCGTATGCCCTGATGAATCACCACTGTTAGGATTTATTTCTACGGTCATACCTGCCATTGCTATGGGCAACTGTGTAGTAGTCATTCCTTCTGAAACATCGCCATTGTCTGTTACGGATTTTTATCAGATTTTGGAGACTTCAGACGTACCTGCCGGATGTATCAATATTGTCACAGGAAGCAAAGACGAACTCACCAAAGAAATGGCCAAACATGATGATATAGATGGGTTGTGGTATTTTGGAAACGCACAAGGGAGTAAAGATGTAGAGTTATTATCAGCTGATAATCTGAAACGCACTTGGGTAAATTATGGTAAATATCGCAATTGGTACGATCGTGCTCAAGGAGAAGGAGCAGAATTTTTACGACATGCCACTGAGATTAAAAATATTTGGATTCCTTATGGGGCGTAAGTTGTGAAGATTTGATTACCTAAAATGAGTAAATGATATGTCTTACTATTTATCTAGACAAATTATTTACTTATTTTTATTTACTAATGGTATTTTGAAGATTTTTATGAAGTCACGTTTTATAGTAATTATTTGTTGTTTGATTTTTGCTAATATGCTTCATGGGCAATTGCAGAATTCAATGCAAAGAAAAATTTACGAAAAGTATGGCATAAAAAAGATAGAAAAATTTCTTTTAAGTGATACCGGTAGCATTAATGATGGGTTTTTAATGGCAGAAAATTTTGTAAATCCAAAAGGTTTCATCATTAAACATCAAGCATATGATTTAGAAGGGAAAACAACTTTAAATGAACATATTTATTTGAATGATACCATTTTGAAAGAAAGTCATTTGATACAAAATCTAAATCGTAACAGTATTAAAGATATAGTAAAATATACCTATAATAGTAAAAATAATTTGGAGTCATTTAGTTACTTTGATAGAAATCAATTAACAACCGAAGTTGAATATCATTATAATGAAAATGGCCAATTAAAATCTCAAATTGAAAAGTTCTATGCCAATAAAACCAAAGGAAGTTACAGTGGGAAAGTTAAAAAACTATTTTACTACGACTCATTAGGGCAAATTACTGAGATCCGCCAAAAAACGAACATAAATTTAAAAAAAGAAAGAAAAAATTACAAGTATAGGTACTTTTCTAACCCAAAGATTGTTGAGCAATATTTAGCAAAGAATAATGATGAATTTAATATTGTCGAAAGAGAGGTTTTTGATGAAAATAGGTTGAAAGTATGGGAGCATTTTTATCCAAATGGATTCATACATCGTTTTAATAATCGACAGATAAAAGTTGAAAAGGGAAAATCATTGCGCAAAGAATATTCTTACGATGACCGTGGATTAGTTCTTTTTGAAAAAATTAGCAAAGAGGATGGTCAAGATATTAATATAAAATACAAGTATTCGGATTGATTTTACTTTGAACCCCTATACTACTTTTTATGAATTAAATAACTAAAGTTTCGGAGTTTGTAAACACTTGCAAAATTGACAATTACACATTATTGTATAATTACATATATTGTTATAATTAATTGTATTTCAATAAATTAATATAATTTTACCATATTCTCGTGAAAAACAAAACTATAGATTTAACCCGCATTATGAGTTAGAACTTCGTAATGAAGGTCGAAAGACCAACCAGCCTGACCACTACGTTGTAGGCGGGCAGGTAAAATAAGAATTTTCCCGAGCGAATCATACTGTGTGACGCCTTGACGTTAGTCACCACTACCGCTGTGGTGGTACAAGTTATG
>CAMBRK010000074.1 GCA_945870185.1 Aureispira sp. CCB-QB1
TCAGTCAAAAAGATACTACACCACCTATAGACATTCGTTCTCCGACTCCGGTCTCGCTGAACACCGTATATTCAAAAGCCTTTTTGGCATTTGTGTAGCTCCGCTTTGACTTTTGCTTAGGGCTTTAGTATATACGGCTTAATGTTATGTGGGTGGTGCATTAGATGGACCTAATGCCGACCGTGATGTGCTTGTATCATCAAAATATGACGGATCACAAGCAACTCCCACAAGTTTATCAACGCAAGTTATGATGGGTTCGACCTGGGGTTTGGCGTATAGAAGACAAACTGAGCAAATATTTACAAGTGCCTTTTTTAAGAGACATACTGCACTAGGACCATTAGGGCTGGGAGGTATTTATTCAACAGATAGAACAAATCCAATGATGCCCGTGACAACATCGTGGCTAGATGTAGCAACACTACCGGGAGTGAATGTAGGAACTAATCCTAGAGCAGCGTCTCCTAATTACAATTTAGATGCAGCAGCATTTGGGCTAGTAGGCAAAATAGGTTTGGGAGATATAGATATCTCTACAGATGAGAAAACACTTTACGTAATGAATCTCAATAATAATGGAGAATTATTAATAATAGATATAGCAACTAAAACACTTATCAATAAAATTCCAGTACCAAACCCTGGTTGTGCATCGGATACCGATGTAAGACCCTTTGCAACAAAATATTACAACGGAGAAGTTTACATTGGATTAGTATGCAGTGGACAATCTAATGGAGTGATAGGAAATTATTATATAATGAAGTTGACAGGTAGTACTTTTACAACAGTTCATAGTGCATCACTTAGTTATCCTAAAGGCTTTGTACATGCTCAATATGCTAGTCCACCAGTATTATGTGATAGTTGGGAAACTTGGACTGATGATTTTGCAGATATACATACAGCAGGTTCAACAACATCAGGCCCAAGGTGGTGTAGACCACAACCTATCTTTTCAGATATTGAATTTGATGTGAATGGAGATATTATTCTGGGATTTATGGACAGAACTGGTCATCAAACTGGTTATCAGCAACGCAATCCAGCCAATACAATAATTGGTAATGGATATGTGGGTGGAGATATATTAAGAGTAGATTACAATCCCACAACTATGGCTTATACACTCGAAAACAATGGAACAACGCTATCTGGCGGAGGATGTGGACCAAGTGGTGGTGGAAGAAGTCAAGGTCCTGGAACAGGGGAGTATTATTGTGGAGATAGATATCCTGTAAGTGGAACCGTAACTCATGAAGAAATATCCAATGGTGGCCTGGCTTTATTACCGGGTAAAAATGAAGTAGTCTTAACTGCAATGGATCCCGGTACCGTTGTATTTGCAGGTGGTGCAATATTTTTAAATAATACTACCGGCCAAAAAGACAGATATATTCAGCTATATGTTTCCTCTTTGTCAGATCCTAATACTTTCGGAAAAGCGGCAGGTATAGGAGATGTTGAATTAATGTGTCAACCAATACCAATAGTTATAGGAAACTACGCTTGGAATGACTTTGACGGTGACGGAGTGCAGGACCCTAATGAGATGCCTTTGGGTGGCCTGAATGTCACACTGTATTCGGCATCAGGTATGGTCATTGGAATGACTACTACCGCAGCAAATGGATCATATTCATTCTCAAGTTCATCATTGCCAATACATCCTGACTCCAGTTATGTTTTGGTATTTGGAATTGGACAGACCATGGGTGGTACGTTGACTTTACCATCAGGCGTTTTTCAACTTACATCGCCAAATACTGGTCAAGGTACCAATCCAGATGTCAATGATTCGGATGCCACTCCAAATCCATTGTTCGGTGGATTACCATCTATATCAGTTCCTCCAACTTCAATGGGATCAAATTTGAATTTTGATGTAGGATTTTCCCTAGTCCCCATTCCATATGATGTTGCACTAATCAAAACACCAGCTAACAACACACCTATCAAAATAGGGGACGATGTAACGTTTAATATTACGGTTACAAATCAAACAGTTGGGATTGCACCATTAGGCACATTAGATAGCATTATTATAGTGGATTCTATTCCAGGTGGATATTTTTTGAATGATACAACTTGGACATCAATAGGTAGTAATAAAGTACAAAAGAAAATAGCGGGACCATTAGCACCAAACGGTGCAACTGCAATGACCACAATAACATTGACAGTTGACTCAGACGCCAACCCAAATAATATAACAAATAGGGCAGAAGTATCGTCAATCTACGCTGAAGGTGAAACAACACCTAAAGTTGATATCGATAGTCCAAATGACAGTAATTTTGGCAATGACCCAGGTGGCGTGCCAGTAATAGGCTCTACAACACCGATGGGTACAGACAATACGATAATGGGAGAGAATGGCGATGAGGATGACAGTGACCCAGCGACACCAGTATTATTTGACTTAGCGTTGACTAAGACGATAGCAACACCGCCGACAATGCCAATTGTTCAAGGAGTTAGTACAGTGACATATAATGTTACAGTATATAATCAAGGAAACGTTACAGCAACAAATGTAGATGTAGTTGATCAAGCGCCATGTGGATTGACGAGTGCCACACCTGGACTGACGCAGACGATAGCGAGTATAGCACCAGGAGGCAATGCAGTTGTAACATTTATGTTTATAATTGATAATACAAGCTGTGCAGTAGGTGTGGATCCATACTTAAACTTTGCCTATATCAATGAAGCAGATACACCAAACGGCACCGTCACTGAGGATTTTGATGGAGATTTTGGACCAATGACTGCAAACGAATTGGCAACCATGCCAAATATGCCGGGTGATAATAATACAACCAATACAAATGATACTCAGGTAGGCTCACAAGATGATGCTGACCCAGCCAATCTTGAGTTTTTTGACTTGGCATTAATAAAGACTATTTCAGGATTTACACCTGCTGGTCCATTGACATTGAATTCTGTGGTAACTTATGAAATATGTATAATTAATCAGGGTAGTATTGATGCTGATGAAATTACAATATCTGATTATATTCCTGCCGGTTTGATGTTTGATCCAATGTTGCCAAACAATTCAAATTGGACACTTTCAGGTGGTATAGCCAGCACAATATGTAATGGTACGGAATTAGGAGCGGATTCAAAGTTGGATTTCAATGAGCAGGCATGCAAAGTAATTGACCTAAGATTTGTACCTGGTCAAAACAACTATGTCAATGTTGCAGAAATTTCAGGGGCTACAGGATTGGTTGCTGATCCTATGGGTGGTTTCAATACGACTCCGTTTACTTCAGACAATGATGGCGACTTTGATGATAACCCGTCAAATGACGCAGGTGGTCAACCGGGATCAGCTGCCGATGATGTGATCATGGGTAATGGATTGGGTATGATAGGAGACGCAAATGCTGCAACTGATGAAGATGATGCAGACCCTGCAATATTGAATGTAATAGATTTGGCATTACGTAAAATCATAGCGCCAAGCCAACCTAGACCATATAAGTACGGAGACAACATCACTTTTGAAATAGAAGTATTCAACCAAGGATATAATACTACAGCTGCAAATATTTTAATCACTGATTATATTCCTGCAGGTTTTACATTAAATGATCTTAACTGGTCAGCTGGGCCGCTTGCGACAAGAACAATAGCAGGACCAATTGCCCCGGGTGCATCTGTATTTACAACCATTACACTGACCATGTTAAGTACAGGAACTTCGATGGCAGACTATACAAACCATGCTGAGATAAGCGGTGCGGATATTACTGATTTTAGTGGAAATTTACTTTCGTACGATGATATAGACAGTGATCCGGATAATAATCCAACCAATGATAATGGTGCTAATGCAACTAATGTATTAAATAATCCGGCAGATAATGTTATTACAGGAACAGGTGGAACACCAATGGCAGCAGGCACTAATGCATTGACAGATGAAGATGATGCAGACCCGGCTTTTGTGCCAGTACACGATGTGGCCTTGATCAAGACAGTGGCGAGTACAGGACCATATGATCCGGGAGATTTAGTTACTTTTACCATCACAGTGATCAACCAAGGAAATACAGGCCTTGATAGTATAAAAATAACAGACTATATACCAGCAGGTTATACGTTCTCAGTTGCAGATGGTGCCAATACCGCGACAGGATGGATGGCATCAGGTAGTAATGCTTGTTTAACGAAGAAATTAGGCAGCGGTTTGGTTGCAGCTATTCCTTCCGGAGGATCAGTAAGCTACCCAATTACGTTAAAAATATCACCTGCTGCAACATTTACGAATCTTCAAAATATTGCCGAAGTCACTGGTTCTAGAGATTTAGCGGGCCTAACCCAAGCTGATGATGTGGACAGTGATCCTACGACAACTGGAGGTCAAGAAACGGCAACAGACGATTCTACTAACGGCGACGGTATGACCACAGACGAAGATGGTATTGATGGGGCAGCAGTTCTATTAAACTTATATGACATCGGAAGTTTTGTTTTTTCAGATACAGATAATGATGGTTTATATGAGCCTGGAGCTGGGGAAGTAGGCTTAGACGGTATAACAGTACTACTATATGCTGATTTTAATATGGATGGAATTCCTGATGATGGTCCTATAGCAACTACTGTCACAGTTAATGGTGGAACCTATTTATTTGATAGTTTGGCAGCAGGTAACTATATCGTAGGTGTAGTGCCTCCTTCGGGCCAAGCGACAAAGAGTAGTGATCCAACAGTGACGACAGATGATATGGGAGCAAATGATAATAGAGATCATGGAACTTATGATAGTGGTATAAATGTTTTTCTTTCACCGAGTATTAATCTTTCATTGGGAGATGAGACTGAGACCGAACCAGGTCCGGGAGGTAGCTTAGACAATACCAATAATGGCGGTACGAATGGCGATATGACCATAGACTTTGGTCTTGTGCCGTTAGTTAGTATAGGTAGTACTGTATGGGCAGATAATAACAATGATGGCTTATTGAATAATAGTGAGCCAAGCCTATCAGGAATAACGGTAAATCTTTACGCTGATACCGATGGTAATGGTGTACCGGATGGACCAGCTATAGCTACAACAATGACGGACATGAATGGCAATTATCTATTTGATAGTTTGCTAGTTGGTAAGTACATAGTTAGCGTGATACCTACTGCAAGTTACCAACTTAGTAGTACATCTACACCTACGACAGTGGCTTATGAGGCCGATAGTGAAGTTGATAATAATGACAACGGTATCCAATCAGCGGCGGGAGCAGAGATTTTCAGTACTACAATTGATTTAACAGTTGATGGAGAGCCAACAGAGACGGGAGCAAATCCAGGAGCGACTCAAGACGATGTAGATGATAACAATGGTGATATGACTGTTGACTTCGGTCTTATACCATATGTAAGCATCGGTAGTACAGTATTCTACGATCCAAATAATGATGGCGTTCAGCAATTTACGAACCCACAAGAGGCGGGCATTGCAGGTGTTACAGTACATTTAGTAAGTGATACGAATGGCGATGGATCTATCTCCATCTCAGAGGCTGCCAACTTTATAGAAACAGTGGTGACAGATGCGATGGGTAATTACCTATTTGATAGTCTTGTCCCAGGTCTATACGCAGTAGTAGTTGTACCATCTACAAGTGCTCCATTGAGTAGTACGAATGGTGCATTGACAGACAATAATGTTGACCTGAATGACGATGGACTACAACCATTCTCAGGCTTTAACACCATGAGTGTAGATATCCTATTGACTGGTGGCGCAGAACCAACAGAGACAGCAGGCAATCCTGGTGCAAGCCAAGATGATGGAGCTGATACAAATGGTAATATGACTATTGACTTCGGGTTTGTACCGAATTTGAGTATCGGAAGCACCGTTTTCTACGATAGAGACATGAACGGACTTCATGACTTTAGTAATCCATTGGAAGATGGTATAGCTGGAGTGACTGTCAATCTATATTATGATGCCAATAATGATGGCATGATCAATGGTACTGAGGCAACAACGCCGGTTTACACCACAACAACAGATGCTGATGGTAATTATTTCTTTGGCAACTTGATCCCAGGTAACTATCAAGTAGGCGTCACACCAGATGCTAGTGCACCGAATAGTAGCCCTGCTGGTGTAACTGACACTGCAGACAACAATCAAGATAATGATGACAATGGAACACAATCAGTTGCTGGTGGTGTCACATTAAGTCCAATCATCAATCTTGCCACTGGAGCAGAACCTAATGAAGATGCAGGCAATCCAGGTGAAAACCAAGATAACGCTTCGGACTTGAATGGTAATATGACGATCGACTTTGGATTTATCCCTACAATGAGCATAGGTAGTACAGTATTTGCAGATCCCAATAATAATGGCATCCAGGATGTAGGTAATCCATTGGAAGACGGTATAGCTGGCGTGACAGTTAATCTCTACTATGATGCTGACAACGACGGCATGATCAATGGCGCAGAGACAACACCCATATTAACGACGACAACTAATGCTAATGGAGATTACTTCTTTGGTAATCTACCAGAAGGTAATTATGTAGTAGGCGTTGTTCCACCCGGTAATGCACCAGTATCCAGCACACCTAATTTGACTGCAGATGGCACAGATGGGAATGATAACGGCACACAGATAGGTGCTCCAGGAAGTGAAATCTTATCAAACTTAGTCAACCTTAATGGTGGCTCTGAGACACATACAGAGACAGGAGATGGATCAGCTCAAGATGATACCAACGAAAACAATGGAGATATGACGATCGACTTTGGACTAGTTCCAAATCAATCAATAGGTTCTACAGTATTCTTTGATAAAAATGACAATGGACTTCAGGACAGTAATCCACAAGAATTTGGTGTATCTGGCGTGACTGTACAATTGCTGTATGATGAGAACAATGACGGTGTGATCAGTGGAGCAGAATTGATTCCAGTAGCAACAGACATTACAGATGGCAGTGGAGACTACTTCTTTGGCAGCTTACCTAGTGGTAACTACCAGGTTGTGATCCCAACACCTCCAGCAGGAGTGCCGATGTCATCATCACCAGGTGTAACAGATACAGCAGATAACAATCAAGATAACGACGATAATGGAACCCAGGCTATGCCGGGAGATCCGATCACATCGCCGATTATCAACTTATCAAATAATGCAGAGCCACTTGATGCCGCAGAAAATGCAGTTACTGGTGGACAACAAGATAATACAGTAGCTAATCCGGACAACAATGGTAATATGACCGTTGACTTTGGTTTAGTACCAATGTTGAGCATCGGTTCTACAGTGTTCTGGGATCCAAATAACAACGGAGCGCAAGACCTGGCCAATCCATTAGAGGATGGTATCTCAGGTGTGACCGTAGAGTTGTGGCAAGATACTAATTCAGATGGCGTTGGTGACTACCTAGTAGGCACTGACGTAACAGATGCTGACGGTAATTACTTCTTTGGTATGTTATCACCAGCTGACTACCAAGTAGTGGTGACGACGACATCGATCAGCGATCCAGTATCTAGTACAGGCCAAGAAGGAGATACCAACCTGGAGAATGCTGAGAATGGTGCTCCAGGTACAGGTACATTCACTGGAAAGACAGTATCAGGCATCATCAACCTATCTCCTACTGCAGAGCCAATAGAGAGTGGCACTTATCCAGGAGATGGACAAGACAATACAGCTGACAATAATGGAAACATGACAGTTGATTTTGGATTTGTTCCAAGTATCAGCATCGGTAGTACTGTATTTGCAGATGTAAACAATGACGGTATGCAAGCCGGTGTTTTAGAGACAGGTATCGCAGGCGTTACTGTTAATTTATACTTTGACGCCAATAATGATGGAATGATTGCAGGTGCTGAATTGACGCCAGTAGCCATGATGATGACAGATGCATTTGGTAACTACTTCTTTGACAGCTTACCAAGTGGTAACTTCCAGGTAGGAATTGTACCACCGACAAATGCACCTACATCATCTACACCAAACCTGACAGATGACAATGTAGATGGTAATGATAATGGTAGCCAACCAGGAGGTACAGGTACCCCTATCTTGAGTGATATTTTCAACATGACGAATGGTGCGGAGACCTCTGCAGAGCCTAACCAAGGAGGTACACAAGATGGTACAGCTGGCGCACCTGATGATGATGGTAATATGACAATTGATTTTGGTCTTGTACCAAATCAATCTATAGGTAGCACAGTATTTTATGATAATAATAACGATGGTTTACAAAATGGTTCAGGATTAACAATTGATCAAGGAATATCCGGGGTAACTGTTCAGTTATTATATGATAATGATAATGATCCAATGACTCCAATGGTGTTAGCAGGTACAACATTAACGGATGGTACTGGTAATTATGAATTTGATAGTTTACCATCGGGTAACTATATGATTGTAATCCCAACAGCACCAGTAAGCGCGCCGACTAGCAGTACCCTTGATAATGTTGGAGGTGTTACAGACATTGATAGTAATGACAATGGAATCCAACCAGGCGGAGCAGGTACATTAGTAAGCAGTGGTATTATCGTATTGAGCAATGAAGGCGAGACGTTGACAGAGCCAGGTCAAGGTGGCACACAAGATGGAACACCAAACCAGCCAGATAACCAAGGAGATATGACAGTAGACTTCGGTTTTGCACCTTATGTAAGTGTTGGTAGTAATGTATTTGTAGATAGCGATAATAATGGCTTGGATGATGGTACAGCCAATGAACCAGGAATAGCAGGTGTTACAGTTCA
Organism: Aureispira sp. CCB-QB1; assembly: GCA_945870185.1. GTDB lineage: Bacteria > Bacteroidota > Bacteroidia > Chitinophagales > Saprospiraceae > OLB9. The sequence goes on from CAMBRK010000074.1 coordinate 8,782, forward strand.
GGTATATAATTCTGTAACGAATATGTTAGTTGGTACGTCTGTGACAGATATGAACGGTAACTGGTTTGTTGATAGTCTCTTACCAGGCACATATTATGCAGTGATAAATACTGTTAATCCTGTATATCCAACATCAAGCACCACAACTGATACAAATGACAATCAAGAAGATAATGATGATAATGGTATTCAATCAGGCGGGTCAGGTACGGCTGTAATATCTCCAGTGTTTACCTTAACAGGTAATGGTGAGCCATTAGATGCTGCTGAGGCAGGTCCTGGTGGATTACAGGATGTAAATACTGTTTCAAGCCAAGACAATGACGGAGATATGACGATTGACTTTGGTTTTGTACCTTACTTTAGTATCGGTAACCAAGTTTGGATCGATAATACATCAGGTAACAATGCATCTGACTTCGACGGTATCCGCAACGGTAGTGAAGTGGGTATTAATGGAGTAACATTACAGTTAGTTGATGCTGAGACAGGTATGGTCATCCAGACTACTGTAACGGCGACTGTCGGCACGAATATGGGAATGTACCTATTTGATAGCCTATTACCAGGTAATTATATTGTTGTTATCCCGGGTAGTCAAATGATGCCTGGCGGACCATTACAAGATTACTTATCATCAAGCGGATCATTTAATATGGGTGGAATATATGAAGGTACATCAAGCATCGATGTAGATGATAATCCAGCAGACAATGATGATAATGGTACTTTTAACACAAATCCAGATTACTTCTTTGCAGTAGTAAGTGATACAATAACATTAGGAGTAAGTGAGCCTTTGGGAGAGAACCCTGATAATGATCTGATTACATTGGATCAATATGAGAACCTGACAGTAGACTTTGGATTTATACCGAAAGTTTATGACGTAGCACTACGTAAAACGACAATGGCCATGATTCCTATTGATGCCTTCAATATGCAGATCGAGTTTATGATCGAAGTATTCAACCAAGGCAATATGGTATTGGATGAGATCAAAGTTACAGATTACATAGCAAGTGGCTTTGGTTATGATGCTGCAGCTAATAATCCATTGGGTTGGATGCTAAGTGGTATTACAGCGATGAATACGATCAGTACAAGATTGAATCCAGGTGCAAGTACGAATTTAAATATTTACCTGATTGTACAGATGAGTAATATGAGCAATGCATTTGCGAACCACGCAGAAGTAAGTCAATTCCAGGATACCTTGGGGAATAGCACGGTATCGACCGCCATAAGCCCATACGGTACGATCGAAGACATAGATAGTACGCCAGATAGTAATCCTATGAATGACAATGGGTCAGATGGTAGTAGTGCTGACAATACTGCTGATAATGTGATCAATGGAGAAGCCAAGGATGAAGATGGTAATCCTACAGGTGGAAGTCCGGACGATGGCGTAGCAAGTACAGATGAAGATGATGCAGACCCTGCAATCATTAAAATAGTAGACATTGCACAAATAAAGACATTGGTATCAGCAGGCCCATTCAGATATGGAGATGACGTGGTATTTGCAATCGAAGTTGAGAACCAAGGAAACGTACCTTTGAGAAACATTGAGATCAGCGATTACATACCGGCTGGATTTACATATAATACGGCAAATAACGCCAACGGCTGGTCACTTTCAGGCAGTACAGCTACATATGTTATTGAAGATACATTGGATATGTGGGAGACCGTAACAATCAATATTACGCTCACGATCAACAAGATAACACCAGCCACAGATACCGACGAAGATACATGGACCAATATTTCAGAAATTAGCGCTATGGAAGGAATGTTGACACCAGGTGCACAATTTATAGATGTTACAGGGATGGATATTGATAGCGAATTGGATGATAATCCTGACAATAACAGCGGTGGAGAAGCCAATACGGATGATGATAACAATACCGGCGAAAATGGAATGTTAGGAGAAGATGCTGACAACAGTGATCCGGTATTAGTGCCTATCTACGATGTGGCATTGACAAAGAAATTTGTTGCTCCAAATGCAATCTATTTGTTCGGAAATGTGATTCCAATGAATATCGAAGTCATCAACCAAGGTAATACAGATCTTTACAATGTAGAAGTAACGGATTATGTACCAGCTTCATTAACAACAACTGGTGCTCCAGCAAATCCTGGATGGACATTTGGCGGGGTTAGTGGCCCTACATTAGGAACATATACAATAGAAGGTCCTATTGCTCCAGGGGCAAGTGTGATCGTACCATTGAGTTTAGTATTCCAAAGCGCAGGTACTTTTGAAGATTATATTAATTATGCAGAAGTGAGTGACTTCGAAAACGAATTTGGAGACAGTGCATTTGCAGAAGATATTGTTGATGCTGATAGTGATCCAGACAGGGATGATGGAAATGACGACGGTGGTGTACCGAGCTTGCCAGGAGCGCCTACCAATACTGACGATTATGTTGATGGTAATGGTTATGCACCAGGGGGAGCTCCGGGTCAAGATGTAGCAGCAGAGGACGAAGACGATCATGATCCATTGTTACTAGGTTTTGTTGACCTTGCGTTGACGAAAGTAGTACAGGGATCAGGGCAGATCGAACCTGGTCAGCCTATCACATTTACAATTACAATAACAAACCAAGGAACAATTCCAAGTGGAAGCGTTACAGTTACAGATTATATTCCTTCAGGCTTCGTCTTAGACGATGCTGATTGGACTTCAGTGCCAGGAAATAGAGCAACTAAAACTGTAAGTGTAGCTAACGGAGATTTTGGAGCTCCAGGCTTACGATACTTACAGACTGAAACAATAGATATTACACTAAGACCATTGCCTGCAACACAACGTGGCGCTTATGTCAACTATGCTGAAATCAGTGGTAACACTGCGCCTAACGGTCAAGATATTTTAGACTTAGATGTAGATAGTGATGGTGATACTAATCCTAATAATGACAACGGTGGTAACCCAGCTAGTCCAGATGGATCTATTGTCGGCTCAGATAACGTAATTAATGGAACAGGCACGCAGACACCAGGTGGAGTACCAGGAGATAGCAATCCAGCAACCGATGAAGATGATGCAGATCCAGCGATAGTATGTATCACACCAAGACCAGATATCGTAGGTGACTTCTTTGTGTGCCCGGGAGAAACAGTGACGTATAGCTTAACAGAATTTGCTCCAGGAATCGCTTACTTTAATCCAGCGAATCGTTACACATGGAGCTTAACAGGCCCAGCGACGATCGTAGGAAGTAATGCAGGTGTAAGTGTCACATTGAAATTTGATGATATAGCTGGAGGTGCAGGGGGCATTATTGATTTGAAGATCCTGGAGGAAACAGCTTTTCCATTCTGTATGGGCATGGATGTACAACGCGTAGAGATCGAGAAGTTGTTACCTCTTGTATGTGAGAACGCATTGAATGTCAGTGTAGATGAGAATTGCCAAGTGTTAGTAACACCGGGTATGATCTTAGAGGCACAAGCATATCCAGATGCTAGTTACAGCATTGTAATCACTACATTGAGTGGCATACCCGTTGCCAACCCAGTAGATAGAAGTCAGATAGGGAACACTTTGAAGGTTAGTATCATACAGGATTGTTATGGTCAGAGCTGTTGGGGAACTATCAAGATAGAGGACAAGTTGGCACCTGTGATCAGATGCCCGGAGGTTGACACCATTGCGTGTTATGATCCTCGAACTTTTTCCTTGCCAGTCGCTGTAGATAACTGCGGAGGTAATCCTGTTGTGACTTTGTTATCAGATGTTACTACAGATCTTGGATGTGACCCAAGATACAGAGCTATCAGAATCATAAGATACCAAGCCAAAGATGGCAGTGGTAACTTATCTGCTGTATGTGAAAGGGTCATTTACTATCGTAAAATTACTCTTGCTGATGTAAAATTCCCTAAGAATTATGACAGTACTCCTGGTCAAAGACCACATTTGGAGTGCGATGGAAGCTGGGCATGGGCACACAAAACAAATGCTTCTCAGTCTAATTTGACCAATGCATCTGGTACAAGGATTACACTGCCTACTTGGGATAAAAACGGAAATAATTATCCGGATCCTGATGAAACCGGAGCTCCGTTTGTTGCTGATGCACAAAACATTACTAATTTTGTTTTGGGATACAAGGTAGGAACAGGACCGTCTTTTAATCCTTCCCTTCCTGAATGTACCAGTGGAAATCTGGTAGGTTACAATGTTGCAACTGCTTCATGGCAGACTTCATGTGGTGCTACTACAGCGCAAGTACAGAATTTTAGAATAGATACTTTTTATAGCCCAATTATAGGAAATAATAATAGTTGCAAAATAAATACAACTTACTCTGATACCAAATTAGATATTTGTCCCAAAAGCTTTAAAATATTGAGAGCTTGGACAGTATTGGACTGGTGTTCAGGAATATAGTCAACTAAAAACCAAGTGATAAAAGTTGTGGATGGAGCAGCACCGGTAGTGACTTGTCCTGCTGACTTGACATCTTCATTAACAAGTAACTTAGTAGCTGGTATTATTTCTGCTGGATCTTCCACTTGTACTGGTACATGGGTAGTAAGACCGCCGGTGAATATTTCAGATTGTAATACGACGACCTGGACAGTAAAAATTAAGAAAGCAGATCAATTTGGTAACGATCCAGGTGATAATTTTACTTTCTTAACTCAAGATGGCGATGCAAGAGTTACAGGATCGTTTCCGAATTTTGTACTTACAGGTCTTCCTTTGGGTAGAACTTGGGTTCAATACTTGGTTACAGATGCTTGTGGAAATATTGGTGAATGCCGCACGGAAGTAGATGTATTTGATACTACACCACCTGTAACTGTATGTGATGAATATACAGTAGTAACCTTATCAATTGATGGTTGGGCACATGTTTTTGCTGAAACATTTGATGACGGAAGTCATGATAATTGTACTGATGTTACATTTTCTGTTAGAAGATTAACTTCAGGATGTAATTCTAACGGGTCAACAAATGACTCTTCAAATCCTTTTGGGCCTTATGTGCAGTTTTGTTGCGAAGATGTTGGAAGAGAAGTAATGGTAGAATTAAGGGTTACTGATGAATTTGGAAATAAAAACTCATGTATGGTAATCGTCAATATACAAGATAAAGTTCCACCAATCATTACTTGTCCAGCAAATGTTACTATCAATTGTGGTGCTGATACATCTTCTACTATATTGGGAAGACCAGTATTTTCAGCTACCGCTTTAAGTACACCATATTTTACAGATAATTGTCCTAACCCTAAATTAAGCTGGATAAACTCTGGTACAATTGATAATTGTGGGCAGGGTGTTATTACCAGAACATTCACAGTTACAGACAACGGTGGCAGAACAGCTGCATGTTCACAGACAATCACTATCAGAAACAATACTCCCTACAATGGCCCAGTTTTAATAGGAAACGGTACGGTTTGGAAAAATCTTGAAAACAAAGAAGTGCCAGGTTGTATAAATATTGATACAGACCCATCAAGAACAGGTATTCCTGACTTAGGAAATACGAATTGTAGCCAGGTAGCCTATACACATGAGGATCGAGTTTTCAATTTTGTGGATGGTGTTTGCTTTAAAATATTAAGAAAGTGGACTGTTATTGACTGGTGTAAATTTGGTCCTAACAGAGGAGTAGATGGACAAACTTATCCAACTTTCCCAAGCCCGGGAGTTAATACCTGGACTTATACACAAACTATTAAAGTATCGGAAACAGTAAATCCAGTTATTCAGGTTTGTACTAAGGCAGATACTGATGCATCAGGAGACAATTGTAATGGTTTTGTGGAGTTGAAAAATTCAGCGATTGATTGTACTCCAGCTGACAAGTTAAAGTGGACTTATGAAATTGATCTTAATAATGATGCTGTAGGGTCTTTTATCAATGGTAGCACGAACAATGCGTCTGGTACTTACCCAGTTGGAAATCACAAAATTACGTGGACTGTTGAAGACCAGTGTGGTAATCAATCTACCTGTACTTACACTTTTAGAGTGTTAGACAAAAAGAAGCCAACACCTTATTGTATTTCTGAATTGACAACTGTAGTAATGCCTTCATCAGGCAGTATATCCATATGGGCCAAAGACTTTAATTTAGGATCATATGATAACTGTCCTACGACAGGATGTGGATTATGGTTTACATTCAATGGAGAAAGACCAGTAGCTTCAAGAATTAATCAGGAACATTACTTTAAAGGTAATGGTTTGAGCGCCACATTAGAAGAATTTGAATCAGGAATAGCACAGTTTTGGAGACCTGCTGATTGTTCTTCATCAAAACAATACACTTGTGATGATTTAGGAGCAAATACTGAGAATATGAGCGTTTGGGACGATTCAGGGAATACAGATTATTGTACAGTTACACTCAATGTGCAAGCAAATGGTACTGCATGTTCTGGGTCAAGGATAGCAGGAAGCATTGGAACAGAAGTTAATAAAATGGTGCAGAATGTTAATGTGATTCTTCAAAATATTGACAATAATGAATCCAAAGCATTTGTAACGGATAATAAAGGAAAATATGAATTTGCAGGAATGCCTGAGAATGCATCATACAAGATAACACCAGAGAAGAATATTGAACACTTGAATGGTGTTTCAACAATTGACTTGGTAATGATACAGAGACACATTTTAGGAATTAGTAAACTTAATTCGGCTTACAAGTATGTTGCAGCAGATATCAACAATGATAAAAATATCACAGCTTCTGACCTTGTAGAATTGAGAAAACTGATACTAGGTATCTACGCAGAATTGCCTAAGAATACTTCTTGGAAATTTTTAGACAAAGCAGCTAATGTATCTGATGTAACCAGTGTTTATGATGTAAAACAGTCTGTCAACATCGACAACTTCAATACTTCAATGATGGAGAACAATTTTGTGGCCATCAAAATAGGTGATGTAAATGGTTCTGTGACAGTAAATGTAAACGATCAAGAGACAGAAAGCAGATCTGTCAAGACATTATCATTTGTTGCTGATGATCAGGTTTACGCTGCTGGTGATGTAGTACGAATGAATATTACCGCAGAAAATTTTGTAAACATATCAGGTGCACAATGGACACTTGGATTTGATGCAAAATCTATCGAGTATAGTAAAATAGAGGCTGGTGCACTTAATCTAACCAACGAAAATGTCAACGCATTAGAAGCAGAAGCGGGAAAGTTAGCTTTCAGTTGGAATGATTTTGCAGGTCTTACTATAAACAAAGACAAGGTGCTCTTTACAATAGAGTTCAAAGCAATTACAAATAATACAATATCTAATAGTGTTAAGTTAACATCAGATATCACTAAAGCCGAAGCTTATAAACAAGACTTAAGTGAAATCAAATTGGGGCTTTCGTTCAGAAGTAATGTAGGAGAAGTGTTTGCATTGGAGCAAAACAATCCAAACCCATTCACAGCAAACACTAATATCAGATTTAATCTGCCACAAGCAGGTGAAGCGACACTTACAATTTATGACATCACAGGTAAAGTTCTAAAATCAATCAACGGCCAATTTAATAAGGGGCAAAATGAGATTGGAATTTCTGCTGAAGAATTTAGTGCACAAGGTGTAATGTTCTATGAGTTGGAAAGTAATGGTTTGAAAGCCACTAAGAAAATGATCTATCTTAACAGATAGATTTAAGGTATAAACCAAAAATATTCGAAAAGCCCGGATACTATTAGTATTCGGGCTTTTCATTTATAAAAATTATGATTAAAGTGTAATTCAGAGAAATATTATTGGGTTTAAAAATATGTTAATATTATGATATCTTTAAATGCAAGAAAATAGCCGGAAAGCACAATCTGAATGTTGCTGCCATATTTAGTTATGCGGCCAATGAAGATGATGCAGATGCCAATGGATTAATACATGATTATTTTACCATACAGAATGATGAACTGCCCATGGCTGCTGATCCCCTCTACAATATATGATAAACATAGCCGGGAGAAGCTCGATGAATACACATAGAAGATTACAATCTGCTGTACAATACAAAGTATAGCACCAAAACAAGTGAAGATTTCTATAATTGCCATAATGATATCTCAAAAAAGCTGAAGGACAGAGAGGTGTGACCGGAAAACCTCATTAAGCTAATAGATATTTTATTGTTAGTAAATATGTATCTGACAGGATTTGATGCCAAGAAAGTCAATACATTATATGTAGATAAAAACCTGAAATTTCATGGACTGATATAGGCTTGTAGCTGTACTAATAGAATCCTAAATGAAACAAAATCAAAGGGGAATATTGTCGTGTTCCGGAATCTGAAGGGTAAGACAGATGAAGCGATCACACTACTTAGCAATAAAGAAGCGATAGAAGTCATCATCATGCAGCCTTATGAAGATTATGTAGGGAAGTTTGATGATCCGTATGATAAACTAAAAGAGATCACACCTACCATAGATGCCTTCAAGGAATTGGTGACAGAAGAAGATGAACTTAATTTCACCAAAGCATTCCGGGATTTGATGAGAATTATAGGTATAATGGACATTTTCTGACTTCAATTGGGAAGATTTTAAGGTATCGGAACAGGAGTTTGATGATTACAAAAGTAAGTACCCGGACCTTTATGAAAAGTTAAAACAGGACCAACACAAAGAAAAAGTTTCGATCCTGGAAGATGTGGATTTTGAGTTGGAACTGATACTTCGGGCCGAAATAAATGTGACCTATATTATTCAGCTACTGATCAAATTGAAGTCCAAAAATAACAAAGGTTCTGTTGCATCTGAAAGAGATATTCTCAATTTGCTCAATACAGAAGTTACCCTACATAGTAAGCTCGAGTTGTTAGATCGATTTATTTCAAATAACCTACCTGACATCAATGATGCTGATGATATCACAACAGAATTTGAAAACTTCTTGGATAAAGAAAAGCAGGTCGCATTTGACAAAATAGTCAAAGAAGAAAACCTGTCATCAGAACGTACAGAAAAGCTGATCGAAGATTACCTGTTTGCAGAAAGAACGCCCATGCGTGATTAAGTCCTGGAACTGATAGAAGGTGAAAAACCAAGCCTACTGCATCGTAAGAAGTCCGGTGACAGGATTTTACAGCGTATCATGGACTTTGTAGAGAAGTTTATTAATGGAATGATGGGGTGATTCTAAATGTATATTATGCTATAATTATTTCTTAATCTTTTTAAGGCGTACTAAATATTTTGTAATGGAAGCACTATACAACAAGGTTAAAACCATCCTTGATAAATTATCTTCTTATCGGTCTGCAGGTGGGATCAGTGAGGATGCCAAAGCTATACTCGGAGAAGTGAAAAATATCACTGCCCTTTTTGTGGAGTTCCAGAAGCATTTGTATGAAGGAGTGGAGAAGGAGGATAGCTAAATAATGATTTAAGCCCTTCTATTTTAGCATGAAATTTATCAATTTCTGATATGGTACCGATTTTAAATATAGCACAAAATATGAATATTTTGATATTAGCATATGGAATCAATTTAAGTATTTATATATTTGTGGGGAAAGGTGACCCTGTGCCATATTTGTGTCCAAGGTGACTTTAAATTAAAAAACCCTTGCAAATCGTTGACTTACAAGGGTTTATGTACTGATTTTGTGATCCCGACAGGATTAATCACTTATATAAATGCCTTAGCAAAATATTTATATTCTTCATTTTATATATAACACATATCATTATATGTATTGTTGTCGCTGCATAGTCGCATATTATAAAGCACAATATACAATGATTAAATTATTTAGCAAAATTTACCGTATTCTTTATTATTGTTTTTCGCATTTTATTTAATAATTTATGACTTTTGATTCATCCCAAATTTTGAAATAAAATTTGTAATATGTACATCTATTCACTGAATTTTTGAGCAGACTATGACATTAGGCAATCATCTTATTTTAATCAGTCGATCACCTTTCCGTAATACAGACAACATAGTCCGTAAAACAGCCAACTAAGTACGTATAACAGGACAATAGTGTACTGTTTTACAGACTGAAGCCGGAAAGAAGGCGGAATGAAAGCAGGACCATATAAACAAACTATAATAAACTTATTATAAACAATAAAAACATAAACAAACGCGGTTCGAAAAAAAAATTTGAAATCGAAAAAACGCAAGCGGATCTTAACGCACTGGGGGGCCGGGGCCAATAAATTTAAATTCCTAATGAATGGGTATTGCTTTGAATTTGTCATTAGAGCTATTTAAGAAGGCCTGGAGCTAATTATATCACGAAAGTGGGCAAATGTATTGTTTGCGAAAATTGGGGGCTTTATAGCTTGTTTTATTGGTTTGAACTTCTATTAGGCTGTCTCAAATCAATATAATTCTTTATAATAGTATTATATTTTGCCATACTTCTAAATTCAAAATATTATTTTAAAAATTCAGATTTTAAGAATTTTAATTTGATCATACATTAATTTAATAAATTTTTACTTGTTTGAATATCTTTAAATAATTGTAATTCAATTATTTATAATTTGATAATTATTTAATATCTAATTTATTTTAATAAAAAAACACCCGAGTCAGGTGTATGTCGGGTGTTTTAAATTTTGGTTACCCTGACCTTTGTCCCGTAACAAAAATTCAATTCATGCCAGCAAACATAATTACGACAGATGATTTGAGAGAGTTCAAATTAGAATTATTGGAGGAGATCAAAAGAATTATTGCTCCAAATAGCCATTACAAAAAATCAGAAGGTAAAAGATATCTTAAATCTAGTGAAGTTATGGAGCTTCTCGGTTTGTCTCCTTCATATTTGCAGAATTTGAGAAACTCCAGATTATTGCCTTTTTCAAAAATTAATGGAGTTATTTTTTATGATTGGGATGATATTGAACAATTGATGATCAGTAACAAAAAGGATATCAAACCTAGAATTAAAAAACAATCCTAGTCATGAGTAAACATCCTGTGAGCTCGACCAACTTCATTAAACATTTGGATGCCTTTTTCGAAATTGTAAAACGGTGTGACGTCATCCATTATGGTAATATTGCTACCTATATTTCTTTGTTCAGACTTTGGAATATGAGTTATTTCAATAATCCATTCACGCCGACCAGGGAAGAAATCATGCTCTATTCTGGTTTCAGATCAAAAGATGCCTTTTACAAGAATTTAAGAGAGTTGGAAGCACTTGATTTAATCAGATACTATCCATCACATTCAAGATTTGAACGGAGCTATTTTTGTTTATCGTCCATAGAAATAGTAGAAACCCATATTGTCGTCAAAGTTTGGTCATTGACAAATCATGCACAGCTTGATAAAACCAAACAGACATCACTTGAATTCCCAAAATCAGCAAGCAACCAAAATAGTAAACCAATTGACTTGGGATCGAAGATCAAAACCTACAATGGACGAGGATTGCTAGTCTTAGAAAAGACCGTCAATATTGACATCTATCAAGACCAGACACCATTCCAATCCTCCTCCTACAACCCACTCACAGATCCCAAATACGCATCTCATATCGACAATCGTATTTCTTCACATTCAAATAAAAGCAATTATGCAAATTATCAAGATTCACAATCGCGAGGTTCCAGCCTCCGTCCTTCAGGAGTACCAATCGATCCAGAAGCTGACTACTCAATCAAGCTTTAATTACGAGCATTTCTCGAGACTCATGGAGCTCCATGGCCAGATCATCTATGGGTTTAATTTCAAGCTGTATCGCGAAGATAAGGACGTTTTACTCCAGCTCTACGCATACTTTACTGGAGACGTCGGCCTTTGCAAACATTATGATATTGACCTTCGTAAAGGACTTTTCTTATCCGGTAAGACTGGGGTAGGGAAGACCTGCCACATGAAGCTTGTAAGACAGTTTTTGAGTTTTAGCGACCGTTTCAAAATGAAAACATGCCAGGGATTAGCATTGGAGTACATGGATACTGGCTCAAACGTCATCTTGCAGTATGGTAGAAACTTTGTTGAATATATAGACCACAATACGATCAATACATCTTATTGCTTCGATGATCTAGGCGCTGAAGATGAAGTCAAACATTATGGCACCCAAACCAATGTCTTAGGACAGATCATCTTGATGCGTTACGAGCTTTTCCAAAACCGTCAAGTGCTGACACATTTCACCAGCAATCTTACGGCACCCCAAATCGAGAAATGTTATGGAGAGCGAGTCCGCAGCCGCCTCCGCCAGATGTGCAATTGGATAGAGTTCAAAAGTACATCTACAGATAAGAGAAAATAAGAAGCATGGTTACATAGTTTTGGGTTACGCGGTCGCTGCACGGGCAGCGGCCGCACTTAAACTGGACTGACCTGCAGATAATATTAGACTTTTCACACGTTGGTTGTGTGCATACCTTTCGTCATTGTGCATAAAGATGCATGAGCAGAGCAGCTGCTTTAGCTCCCCGCAAAGCAGCTCTCTTTTTATTTTGTAACTTGCTTCTTTCAGCTATGTAAATTGTTCAAAAAACAAGCGATAGGGAACGAAATGTCAAAAGTGCGTCTATTGCAAAGCAGAATATTTCATTTTAAAAACCGAAATTTAAAGGCAATAGAATAAGCATTTTGACATGAGAGTGAACGATGCAACGCAATCGCCTTTTTTTGAACTAGCGTTTTTGGATACTTTTTGGGCAATGCAAAAAGTATCTGCCCTGCCGGCATGAGGCAAATACTTAATCCAATCACTAAAATAAAGTCAATTTTTAAACATGAAATACATAACTTGTCCTGCATCATCAGGACTCCCAGTCTCAATCTTAATCTCAATCTCAATCTTATTCTTATTCTTATTCTTATTCTTATCCTTAACCTTAAATTCCCAAGAAATCATCTTCCCCGGCCTCCGCGGAGATTCTTTAACAACCGAACTAATAAAATACTACACCCCTAAAAAAGTACTCAAATATGAAGATGCCAGGACCAAATTGTACAACGAAGTCTTCCTTCAGAAAGACACCTTAGAATGTTTCTATTCCGGATACAAAATCCCAGTACCTTCAGGTACCAACATCTTATCCTGGACAGCCAGATACGGCATCCAAACCGAACACCTTTTCCCACGATCTCTTGGATCTGCATCTATGCCAGCACTTTCGGATCTTCATCACCTGGTACCAGCCAGAGCTACGATCAATGCATTAAGAAAAAATGCACCATTCCAGGATATTCCTGACGAACAAACCAAATACTGGATCCACCAAGACAAAGTTACTACCACCATACCCAGCACATACATAAACCAATACTCTGAATTCAAATCCAATACTTTTGAGCCTTTGGAATCCAGAAAGGGTGATATAGCTAGGTCTCTGTTCTATTTTTACACTTTCTACAAGTCAGCTGCAGATAAAAAAAGTAAAACCTTCTTTTCATCAATGCTCCCTGACCTATGCCGATGGCATCGTTCAGACAAAATTGACTCTACAGAAATCTTACGATCCTTGGCCATAGCCCGCATCCAATCCAATGTTAACCCTTTTATCTTTGACCCATCACTCTCAGAGCGATGTTATTGCGCTGCCTTTCCTAATATACTTCTAAAAACCTACTCTGTCAAAATTTATCCTAATCCCTCAAAAGGACTGTTTTACATCGACATCCCAGATTACAAAGGCCCAGTCATTATGAAGATATCTGATGCTACAGGCAAGGTTATTGAAACACATTATTTGATGTATTCGGGCTTGATGAGTTGGAGATTGGGGAAGGGCATTTGGAAAGTGACTTTTATAACTGATCAAAACTTTGAAATTGCTAATGTTGTAATTATACAGTAACTATTTAAGAAAACAATTTCTTATCAATCTCGACTCTAACATAAAAATGATAATTGATCGATTATTAAAAGATAAATAAATTCAAGACCTAAAGGCTTATATTGATTAAATTCAAATCAGTTGATGAATTTTTATGTCTCTATTTGCATTAATATCAATTTTAATGTCTACAAACATTACATTATTTTCTTTGTCAATTAACTGACCATTAATATCTACTAATCTTAAGCATTCCCTAGGTATATAGCTTTGACTAAATTCTTTAAAAAGATAGTACTTATTATCTTCACTTTTTTCATCATAAAAAAAAGGAATAGAAGTTAAATATTGCCCTTGTGCGTTGCAAATAAAAAAATAATTATCTTTTAGTACTGCATCATCATAAGTAATTTTCTTCCAATAATTCTTACAATCTAACTGTAATATTGTATCTTCAGTACCGTTTATTCCTCCAATAGAAATCTCAATGATATCAGTAATATTTTGTGGTTTTTTAAATACTGATTTGGTCATAACAAAAGGTATTGTATATGCATAATGTATTATTGTTGTTTTCGCAAATTTTATTTCATAGCCTAAATAATCAAGCAATAATAGATTTTTACGCCGTCCATCTAATACTTGGAATTGAGTTAGAAGTCCTTTCAGAGCGAAACTAACCCATAACTCAATATTTTGGTGATTGAAATTAACAATCAGTTTATTTGAATCACCTACAGATGGTTTAAACATTTCAATAACACCATCACCAACAACAACTGAAACATTTCTTTTTTCTTTCCCATAAGCAATACTAAAAAAATATTCATTATCATTTTCAATATCCTTAATACTCATTGCAATTGCAGACTCAATACTTAATGTTCTATATATTTTCCATTTCAAAGAACTAAACCAATCTTCTATTTTTTTGTGCACATTATGCCCTAAAAACTCATTGATAACTAATGTAACCACACGTTTATCCTTATCTAATTTATTTTGAGTCAAATATATATTACTTTCATCAATCCAAACAATTAATAAACTTGTTTCATTTTTTCTTAAGTATGTATGAAATTCGGAAATATTTAGTTTGCTAAAATCATTTATGGACTCATATTTATCATCTATTTCATCTTTTCCTCCCAGAGAAGGGCTTTCCTTATATGGTCCATTTTTTAATAGGTCGAACACGTCCATCACATCTTCAACACTCTTAACTCTTTTTGCTGGATCGACCACTAAACATACTTTAATAATATCGCGCCATGGTTTAGGTATATTATTTATGCTATATGGAATATTGGCTGACCTAATCTTGCTGATGATCTCTGCTCTTGCAGTTTCACTGCCATCATCCAAATTCGCTCTGAAAGGTGTTTCCCCCACAAACAATTCAAACAATACCACACCCAAACTCCACAAATCAACATTTTTACGAAGTTCCTTCCCTTCCAGCTGTTCAGGAGCCACATAGAGCAGACTACCGCCTGCAAAACTATTGCTGAAATAACTATTTTCATTTTGTGCAAACTGCTT
>CAMBRK010000075.1 GCA_945870185.1 Aureispira sp. CCB-QB1
TTAAACCCGCATTATGCGTTAGAACTTCGTAATGAAGGTCGAAAGACCAACCAGCCTGACCACTACGTTGTAGGCGGGCAGGTAAAATAAGAATTTTCCCGAGCGAATCATACTGTGTGACGCCTTGGCGTTAGTCACCACTACCGCTGTGTCGGTACAAGTTATGGTGAGTGAGCGAAAATTAGCGGAGCGCCTTATTTTGCAGGTATTTCGGCATGTAATACCTGCCTCGCCGTACCGCAGGGCAGGCAGGGATTTTCTAATGCATAATGCGGGTTAAAAGACATAATTCTGGCTATGAACCTGCCACAAAAGTTTATAGACCGTGGACGATATTGGTTTCATTTAAATATGAAAGTAGGGAAGATGCTTTAAAAATGGAAAAATATTGGAAACAGTCAAATAATCGAAGAAAACTTCGTCAATTAATAGAAGATAAAGGTTGAAATATCAGATTTCGGCCCTGCCTGACTGTCGAAGGTAGGCAGGTCTGAGGGTTGGGGGTTCGAATCCTTCCTGCCTGCCTATGTAAGGCAGGCTGAGGTCACTAAAGCCGCATAAAAGCGGCTTTTTTATTTACGCACTTGTACCTTACAATATGTTGAAAATTAGATAAGTTTCATTATTCATCTTAAGACTTTTCGCCTATCCAAACATCTTCGTAACCCTTATGATCTATCAAAAATCTATACCCTTCATCAAGTCCCAAATATGGAACTATTTCAGGTCTTATCTGAAGTAAATATTCTGCACAAAGGGGTTGGAAAAAATTAGCGTCATCGGAAAATGCTCCTGACCAAATATACCATCCAGTCGTTCCGTTTTCAGCTTTTTCTCTCCACCCATTTAGTGGATCATTTATTAAATCAAGTGAAGCTCCAACCGTTAACTTACGATGAATAGGGTTCCATTTGGAATTATATTGGGTACAAACTACTTTTTGATTTTCTATATGATGGTTCCAGGAATTATGCTCGATTAATTTATCGATATTTTTTTCTAGTCTATTTTTCCAAAGTTGCATGTTGACTTTATTGATTGGAAAATTAGAATCTTCATTATCCCATTCAAAGATGGTGTTAGACAAGATTTCATCTTCATCATCCCATTCTAATGCTTCCGAAAACATCATTGTAGAAGCAAAGCTTTTTATTTCTGCTGTACTAATTTCATATTGTAAAAATCGGTCACACAATTGTATTAAGTTTTGTCTTGTAATTTTCATTTTTTGTTTTTCTTGATTATTTTAACTTTTAATGCTGTGGCAAAAATCATATAAATCAGAACCGGCTTTCAATACCAAAAAAGGAAAAGTTTGTATCTATTTAGGTGATGTTTATCTGAAAAGGACAACATTTTTACTTCTCACACAAAAGTAAGACTTATTTTCTTTTATAGATGATTTGTTCCATAAATACTTTTCGTATTGTAGTAGCGTAATATGCTATTTTGACGAAGTTGATGAATTACGTCAATATGGTAAAATAAGTGCTGACTAGGAAAAAATGATGTTGAAACTCAATATGGCCTGAATAAGACAGATCCAGTGTTTTGCATGACAAAAGACTGTTCAAAGTCAGCTTAATGAGTTTATGCTGTTGGTTTAAGGTTCCATGATTACGGTGAAAGCATGATATTTTTAAAAGCCTTTTAGACAAATAATTTATAAATGATAAAGTTTATTTCGTTTCCTCTTTTATGATCACCTTTTTTTATCCAAATCATTACCCTATTATGTAACCAAAGTCACTTATTATTGGAGTTTTATATTGTATATTTGCACGTATATTAGATTTATACATTTAAAAACCATAACATCATGACAAAGAATATGGGAAGCACAGACAAGTTGATTAGATTGACCGTTGCGGCTGTTGTAGCTGTTTTGTATTTTACGGATACTATCAGTGGGATTTTGAGTATTGTTCTTGGGGTAGTAGCAGTAATTTTTGCTCTTACAAGCTTAGTCAATTTTTGTCCATTATATACTATCTTAGATGTCAATACTTGCAAAGTAAAGTAGTCAGAAGTAAATTATTAAGACAATTTTAAACTCGTTTTAAAAACTTTTACCAATTAGCTTACGTTTAATTGGTTATAAAAATAATTTCTTTAAAAAAAAATAACAATTTTAAAAAATGGCATTACAATTTACAGACAGCAACTTTCAGGAAACAGCGTTATCAGGAGGAGTTTCTGTAGTAGACTTTTGGGCTGAATGGTGTGGTCCTTGTAGACTCATAGGTCCCATTATTGACGATTTAGCGACTTCATATGAAGGTAGAGTTAACATAGGCAAAGTAAATGTGGATGAAAATCCTGAAATTTCACTGAAATATGGGATTAGAAGCATACCCACAATTCTGATTATTAAGGATGGAGAAGTAGTAGACAAACAAGTAGGTGTTACCACCAAAGCAGCCTTGGATGCGAAAATAGCAGCGCACTTATAATTCTACTTTTATAGGAAAAAGGCCTGAGCCTGATAAACAAAACTTCTGGTCACTTGGTGGATGCAGAAGTTTTTTTATTTTTGTGAATCTTTCTCAAACATAAATGAACTGAATGAGTTTTTTTGATAATTTTGATGTCAGACAAATTGAAAATATTGAGTTACTGGCAAAACAAGTCGTAGAAGGATTTATCATAGGATTACACAAAAGTCCTTTCCATGGTTTTTCAGTGGAGTTTGCTGAGCATAGACTTTACAACCCAGGAGAATCAACCAAAGATATAGACTGGAAAGTATATGGAAGGACTGATAAAATGTTTACCAAAAAATTTGAAGAAGAAACCAATCTTCGTTGTCAGATCATTATAGATACTTCATCATCTATGTATTTTCCTGAAAAGACTGATGGGAAGGGATTCAATAAGCTTCAATTTTCTGCATTGGCTGCTGCATCCATTATGAATTTGCTCAAAAAGCAAAGAGATGCTTTTGGTCTAAGTATATTTGATGATGATGTGCGCATTCATACCAAATGTCGTTCAGCAACTTCACATTATCGATTATTGTTAACGTATCTCGACAAGCTGATTTATGACGAGACGCCCCAAAAACAAACAGCAACAGCCAAGTCACTCCACCAACTTGCAGACAGTATACATAGAAGATCATTGGTAGTGATATTTAGTGACATGTTTGATGATGGTGAAACCAATGAGGACCTTTTTGCAGCATTACAACATTTAAAATATGCCAAGCATGAAGTTATTCTTTTTCATGTGACGGATAAGAAACATGAGTTGGATTTTGAATACGAAAACAGGCCTTATTTATTTGTGGACATGGAGTCAGGTGAAGAAATCAAGCTTCAGCACCATCAAGTAAAAGATCTGTATATAGAAAAGGTACAATCGTACAAAGAACAGTTGAAAATGAAATGCCTTCAGTATAAAATAGAATTTGTAGAAGCAGATATCAACGAAGGCTTTGTACCTGTATTGCAAAATTATATGGTAAAGCGCAATAAAATGAGATAACAATCGAATGATGAGCAACCGAAAACTCGACCGCTGCTCACCTCATCACTAAATCACTAAATAATTTAAACATGTCCATAAAATTATCTGAAATACCTACCACACCACCTGACGACCTCAAGAAAAAGAAAATGGAAGCCAAGACGATCGAAATGGTTATCAAAATAGGCGAATTGCAACATAAAATGTACGCTGAAGGAAAACAAAGCCTTTTAGTAATACTGCAAGGCATGGATGCCAGTGGAAAAGATGGTACTGTCAAAACAGTATTTGCTGATTGCAATCCTACAGGAATAGATACTTACGCTTTTAAAAAGCCCACGGAAGTAGAGTTTGCCCATGATTTTTTGTGGCGGGTACATCATAAAGCTCCACAAAAAGGAAACATTATGGTTTTCAATAGATCACATTATGAAGATA
The DNA here is from genome assembly GCA_945870185.1 of Aureispira sp. CCB-QB1. GTDB lineage: Bacteria > Bacteroidota > Bacteroidia > Chitinophagales > Saprospiraceae > OLB9. The sequence goes on from CAMBRK010000075.1 coordinate 3,907, forward strand.
TACTCATCCAACGAGTCCATAAATGGATTTCAGAAGATAAAGTGGTTATGAGAATGAAGGCCATAAATGCTTTTGAAGAACTCATTTCTTTTGATAACCAAACCAAGGTGTTGAAGTTTTATATGCATATTTCAGAAGAGCGCCAAAAGGAAAAGCTACAAGAAAGAATTGACGATCCTGCCAAAAATTGGAAACATAAAGCATCAGATTGGGATGAGCGCAAACATTGGCCCGAATATATGGATTGTTATGAATACGCAATCAATGAAAGTACTACTCCTTGGCATATAGCGCCTTGTGATAGTAGATGGTACAGAAATTATTTCATTTCAAAAATAGTTTTGGAAACTCTGGAAGCTATGAATCCGCAATTGCCAATCCTCGATAAAACTCATGGGTGATTTAAAAAAAGTTCGGGTAGATAAATGGTTGTGGTCGGTGCGCATTTTTAAGTCCCGAACCATGGCAACCGATGCCTGTAAAGCAGGTAAGATCAAACTTAATGGCCTATCTCTAAAACCTTCTTATCTTATCACACTTGGGGAAACGATCGAAATTAAGAAAAACGGATTTAATCTCATCTTTAAAGTCCAGCATTTACTGGAAAAGAGAGTCTCTGCTTTACTCGCAGCCCCATGCTTTGAAGACCTGACACCACAAGACGAACTCAATAAGTACAAAGATTGGTTTGTAGGAAAATCTGGCGCAGAATATAGAGATAGGGGAGAAGGTCGCCCTACCAAAAAAGATAGAAGGGAGATAGACGACTTTAAAGAAATGTATTTTGATGACGAATTTGATGAAGATTAAATTCTTAAAAACAAAAGGCTAGTATTTTTTTCAAATTTGATTAAAATTTTACCATCTTTGTAATCGATAGCGTAATCAATTAAATATTTTATATTATGAAAAACAGTTTTTTATTAATCTTCTTTTTATGCGTAACCAAAATGATCGTTGCGCAGGATTTTTTAGATGGGGCTTTTACTTTTTCAAGCAAAAAAGAGTCCTACATTACCCTTCAGGATGGCACAGAGTTAATCGGATTTATTGATGATATTGATCGGAAAAAAGGATTGATTGAAGAAATCACAATCATTGATACTAATAAGAAAAAAATCAAACTGAAACCTGAAGATGTAAAACATATGTACATTGCTCCAAGTGGATTTGATAAATTAGGAAGAGCCAACAACTTTATATCCGATGCTACTAGGTGGAATGAAGACAAAAGTGCGCATGCTGAACACATTAAAGCCGGATATGTATTTTTTGAAACGACTGAAGTCATGATCAAAAAGAAAAAAATGACACTTCTTCTTCAATTGTTAAATCCTGGATTTGCTAGAAACATTAAAGTATTTTTCGATCCTTATGCTGGAGAGACCGCATCTATTGGGTTCGGAGGTATTAAAGTGGCAGGTGGCGATGCTAAGTCATATTATTTTAAAAAAGGCGATAATGTGGCCTTTAGAATGGAGAAGAAAAATTATGATGAGGAGTTTGAAAACTTGTACAGCGATTGTCCGGAATTAAAAAAGACTTTCATCAAAGACATGGGATGGAGCAGAGTAGAAAAACACATATTCTACCATAGTGAGAAGTGTGAATAATCATCAGTGAAACTGCTTTCAGCACATCAAATAAAGGAATGGGATCAATACACTATTGCGTATGAGCCCATTTCTTCTATTGATCTGATGGAGAGAGCTTCTTTGTCTTTCACTCTCTGGTACGATAAAAACTATAGAAGTCATCACAAACCAGTCACTATATTTTGCGGCAACGGAAATAATGGTGGAGATGGCTTAGCCATAGCCAGAATGCTAAGAAATGAATTTTATGATGTTGAAGTATTCATAATAACACTTACTGAAACTAATAGTCATGACTTTACCGAAAACTTATCTCGTATAGACAAAGTAGGAGATGTACCCATTCATTATCTCCACAAAGATTTTCCTGATATCCGGTCGGATTCTATTATCATTGATGCAATACTAGGTACAGGAACCTATCGAAAAGTTACAGGGTATCTTGCAGATATGATCCATTTTATTAATATTCTTCCCAATACTGTAGTCTCAGTTGATCTTCCGTCAGGTTTACCAGCCGATAATATTTTTTTGGGACCAGCTATAAAATCTGATATCATCTTTACTTTCCAATTGCCCAAACTGAGTTTTTTTTATCAAGAAAACGAACCCTATTGTCCATGCTGGGTAGTGGAAGATATAGGTTTACATCCATTATTTTATCAAGAAGCAGAATCTTTCAGGTATTTAATAGATATAGAACTGGTAGCCAAAATACTAAAAAATAGAACTAAATTTTCTCACAAAGGAAGTTATGGTCATGCCGGATTGATTGCTGGCAGTTATGGTATGTATGGAGCTGCTATCCTGTGTGCTTTAGCATGTTTAAGGTCTGGAGTAGGATTGGTCACTGCAATGGTGCCAGAAAACGGACATCCTATAATCCACCAAGCCGTATATGAAGCATTACTTATAAACGTAGGTGAAGACAGTTTTACTAAACCTGCAAATCTTTCTAAATTTGATGCGGTAGGAATTGGTCCTGGTTTAGGTGATGAAAAGGAAACCGTTTTTGCTATTGAAGAAATCTTGGACCAATATAAAAAACCTTTGGTACTGGATGCCGATGCCCTAAACATATTGAGTAAGGCAAAACATTTAATGGCTAAAATCCCAAAAGGAAGTATTATCACACCACACCCCAAAGAGTTTGAAAGATGGGTAGGGCAATGTTCAAATGAGTTGGATCGATTTGAAAAGGCAACACATCTCGCTACTTCTTTAGAGATCATTGTCGTCCTAAAAGGAGCTCATACCAGAATATTTCTGCCAGATGGAAGTCAATATATCAATAGTACTGGAAATAACGGTATGGCAACAGCAGGATCAGGTGATGTACTGACAGGTATAGTAACTAGTCTTTTGGCACAAGGCTATGCGTCATACCAATCAGCGATTTTAGGCGTCTTTTTACATGGACTGGCTGGAGATTTGGCTTTGCAAACTCAAAGTGAAGAAAGCATGATTGCTAGAGACATCATAGATCATTTAGGTGCTGCCTTTAAAAAAATAAAGGAATATAAACCTTAATATTGAAAAACTGGATATACATCACAAGCTGGATGGTTTTGTTTTTTAATGCAAAATTGTCATGGTCACAAAATAAAGTAGCACTTTTGGATGATCCCCGCATTTCGTTGCAAATGCGAATTGATATGATCAGAAATGCCCAAAAAACCCTAGATATGGCTACCTATATTTATGGAAATGACGAAGCATCTTCTCAGGTGATCAGAGAATTGATCAAAGCAACAGAAAGAGGTGTTATAGTTAGGCTGATCGTAGATGATCTTAATAATCATATACCAAAATATTTGATTGCCTATATGATCGGTAAGGGTATCAGGATAAAAGTGTTCAATACGTTTGCCTTAAAAAAGAAGCTTGACAATATTCAAAGGATGCATGCGAAGATAATCGTAGCTGATCACTTGAAATCTATCATAGGTGGGAGAAATATAGTCAACTCTTATTTTTATGTTGGGGACCAAACCAATTTCAAAGACAGAGAAATATTTATTGCAGGAAGGTGTGGAGCTGAAGCTAGCCAACGATTTGAAGATTTATGGTTTAGTGCATTATTGGAAGAAGTTACACACACCAAAGTATTAACTGAAAAGAAAAACCTTAAAGTGATCAAAGAGTATTTAGCTGATTTGAAAGAAATGCCATTTTTATCTGAAAGCTCCATCAAAGAAACTATAGAAAAAGTAAATTTTTTAAATGTAGCAAATGTTGATATTTTTATAGATCGTCCGCATAGTTATAAATATATAGAGAAACACACTACGGTAAGATTATTACAGTGTATCAACTCAGCTCAGCATGAAATCCTTATAGAATCACCCTATGTCATTTTACATGATAGTATTTTTAATGCTTTGCATAAAGCATTGTTAAGAGGAGTAAGAGTTGAGATTTTGACCAACTCCATGATGACATCTGATTCTTATCTTGTATTACCCGTTTATTTTAGAGAAAGAGATGCGTTGATCAAGATGGGGTTTGAGATAAGAGAGTACTTTGCAGAAGATGAGTACCTACATACTAAAATGATGCTTTTCGATAACGAAACTGTGTTTATAGGCAGTTTTAATATGGATATGCTTTCAGCCAATATTAATACGGAAGTCATGGTAGAAATAGTTGATAAACAATTGTTTACAATAGCTTTGGAATATTATATGGAGACTAAAAGTAAAAGTGGTGCACCTATTGTCAATCCGTGGAACCCAACGTTATTAGAAAATAAAGTAACTTTCAAAAGCCTAAAAAAGTATGGTATTATTAAAGTATTGGAATATACTATAGCTCCATACCTGAGGGATTTTCTATGAAAGAAAAAAGCCCGTTGTAAATCACAACGAGCTTTCAGAACAAATTAAATATATCGCAATAGGGAACTATTTTTTAAACCGCTATAAATATTACGGAAGTAGTACAGAGTCGATCAGATGTACCACTCCATTGCTTGCAGGAATATTTACAGCAACTATTTTAGAAGGAGTTGTATTTTTTGTACCTTTTACTGTGGCATTGGCGGCATTGATAGCAACTGATGCACCATTAGCTGTAGCTACATTTCCTGTGGTTAGATTAGTTGAATAAACTCTAGCTGCAACCACATGGTAAGTCAATATAGCAGCTAAGTCATTAGGTGCTGCTGCTCGGATAGCTGCTTCTGTAGCAAATCCTGCTGCTTTGAAGGCATCATTGGTTGGGGCAAATACTGTAAATGGTCCAGCGCTAGATAAGATATCTACTACTTTTGTTGAACCTTCATTAGCACGTAGTACTGCTGCTACCAAAAATGATAAGTTAGGATTAGACTGAGCTAATGCTACAATATTTTTAGTTTCATTGATCAATACCGCATCGATCACATGAATGATCGCTCCATTTTCAGCTTTCACATCTGCTGATGTTACTTTTGCGCCATTGACTGAAACACCACCAGCATTTTTGGTAACATATGCTTTTCCACCACTCAACATTGTCACCACCTCATTATCTTTGGTAGCAATAGCTGATGCAGGAACCAATGCATTGACAACGTGATAAGTTAAAATATTAGCAACTGCTGCTTTATCAGCTGCCTTGATGGCTGCTTCGTTTGCAAATCCTGCCGCTTTGAAAGCTGCGTCTGTTGGAGCAAATACAGTAATGTTTGGGTTTTTAAGTGCATCTGCAATACCTGCATGAAGTACAGCCGCTTCCAAAAGTGTAAAGTCAGCACCATTTACGACTACGTCTACGATTGTTTTCTTCTCCGTGGTGGTATCATCGTCATCACTGCAAGATAAGAAACTGAAAAGGCCAAAGGCTACAAATAAAACTAATTTTAATGATTTCATTTTTAAAATATTTTATGAATAATACTTAGGTAGTGCAGAAGTGTATTAAAAGGTTGCTTTTGTTTAAATATTTTTTAAATAAGTTAAACAAAATGAATAAATTAAATACTTTTGTTTCAGTGTCAAACATACTAAAAAGTAGTAGATGGCTATCTATTACAATAGTTTAAAAGGGAATTTGATAGAAGTGAAGTAGAAAATTTAAATTTTTAGGTGGTCTAAAATAAATGATGCGGTTTGACCGTCACCATATAAGTTAACATTGAAATTTAGTTTCGTTGAGTCTGCATTTTCAAAACATGTTATAATTTTGCTCTTATCAGCCCCTGCAAGCGTATTGAATCCAGAATCCACCAATTCTATCCATTCTGTCTGATCTCTGAGCGTGATACAATATTTGCCAAAAAAGAAAGCTTCCTTTTGAAGTCCGCCACTATCCGTAAGAACCATATATGCATTGGAGGCCAAAGCGATCATATCCATGTAACCTATGGGTTCAATGATCATGAAATCAACTTTAATTTGGGAGCTTTTAAGAATTTTTTTCGTTCTGGGATGCAACGGAACAATCACTTTTTTACTTAGGTGAATGTAATTCAATGCTTCTACTATGTTTTGTAATCTATCTAGGTCATCGGTATTTTCCTGCCTATGTATAGTAGCAAGTATAAAATTTTCTGGTGTAATTTTTAAATCAGATAAGATGGTGCTTTTTTGGTTAGCTTTTTCCTGATAAAACAAAGCTGCATCATACATGATGTCTCCACAGTTATATATTTGAGTGCCAAAATGTTCATAACCTTCCTGCACAAGATTTCTTATAGCATTTTGGGTTGGACAAAATAAAATATCAGATATTCTGTCTGTCAGTATTCTGTTGATTTCTTCGGGCATCGCCATATTGAAAGAACGCAATCCTGCCTCCACATGGACTAGTTTTAAATTTAATTTTTTTGCAGCTAAAGCACCTGCTAAAGTTGAGTTAGTATCACCATAAACTAGAACATAGTCCGGATTTTCTACTTTAAGGATATTTTCTATACCTTCCAGCATTCTTCCGGTCATGGCTCCATGTCCCAATGAATGTATTTCCAAATGGTACTTAGGTGTGGGTATCTCCATTTCTTCAAAAAAAATATCACTCATATTTGGATCAAAGTGCTGGCCGGTATGCACGATTACTTCTTCAATATCTGGCCTCGAGCCTACTGCTCTGCTTAAAGCTGACGCTTTGATAAATTGAGGTCTAGCTCCTATAATGGTGACAATTTTCATTAGGATTAGTGATTTTGGATTTCGTTTAGAACGTGGGCAAGTCTTTCCGTCAGACTTTTACGCGAATATTGGTTAATTTTGTTGTTAAACATTTTTTCATTTCTGTCTCCTTGGTGCATAGTTTGATATTGTTCAATAAGATATGAAGCAACACCTCTTACATCTCGATAATCGAATACCGAATCCATTCCACTGGCTTGTAATATGTCAGCTGCATCACCATCTTTAGGGCCTATACAGAGAATAGGTCGACCCGATGCCATATATTCAAAAATTTTACCCGTAAGTATAGACTTATTATTGGATGTATTATTGATAATCAGCAGAAGTACTCTTGCCTTATTTTGAAATTGTATAGCTTCTCGATGTGGCACATAACCACAAAAGGTTACTAATTCCTGAATATCATAATTAACTAAACTTTGCTGTACGATGGGCTCGGGTTTGCCCACTAATTTTATTTTGATATGCTGGATAAGATCATGGTTTTCTTTTTTCAGATGGGCTAAAGCTTCCCAAAGTACCAAAGGATTTCTGGCATCATTCATGGTTCCAATATAAACAACACTAAATTCACGATCAAGTGCATCGACAGTTGGCGGCCGATCGGACTCATCAAAGCCATTGGTGATGACCACTCTTTTTTGATTTATGGTGATCTCGTCCAAGTCAGACGCCATAGTTTTACCCACAGTTATGATGGTATCACAGGCATCCAAGATCCTTTTTTCCATTTTGAGATGCCTATTTCTTGCCCATGAAGTCAAACCGAGATCATTGAAAAAATCTATCTGAGTCCAAGGATCTCTATAGTCTACAATCCAAGGTATATGATGTTTGAGTTTAATGTTTTCAGCAATGAGGTGACAAGTATGTGGTGGTCCTGTACTGATGATGGCATTTATGGAATGATTTTGTACGTATGAATTGATCACTTTGGTTGCTGTAATTGTCCAAAGTACTCTTGCATCAGGTATAAAAAAATTACCTCTAATCCAAACAGCTAACTTATCTTTCCATCCTAGTTTTTTGCCTTCTGAGAGGAAATTTGGATCAATTTTGCTATCTTTTTTTTTGCCCGTAAGCCTTCTATACCAAGAATAAGGTTCCATAATAGGTGCCTTGATAACCTCAATATCTTCTGGTAACTCATTACCTATGCTTGAGTCCGTGATGGGATATTCGCCATTTTCCACTGTAAATACCACAGGTTCCCAACCATAAAGTCTAAGATATTTTACAAATTTTACCCACCTTTGTACACCGCCTCCACCAGCAGGTGGCCAATAATAAGTAATGATCAGTACTCTTTTATTCACAAGTTATCTTTTACGAAACTATCGGTTCTTTTGTGCCTAAAGCACCTTTAAATATAACAAAGGCTAACATTAATAGTAATAATCCTGAACATATCAAACTAATGGTTTCTCCGAGATAATACGATTTTGGTTTGAATTCGAAAGTGATTTTATGTTTTCCCGATGGTATTATCATTCCTCTGAGGACGTAATTTGCTCTGATGTGCTCTACAGGCTTGTCATCTACATACGCTTGCCATCCTTTATCAGGTCCGTACCAAATTTCTGAAAACACAGCAAACTGATCTCCTTGGGTATCACTTTGATATTCTACTTTATTTGGACTATAGGATGTCAATGTAATAGCACCATTTTTTTGAGATTGAATACCTGCGACATAATCTTTAAACTCGTGGTGAATGATGGCTTCACCCGATGGATCAAAATTTGTCAATGAATCTATTTCTGCATTGGCATCAGGTACTATTTTAATTTGGTTTACAAACCATGCATTGCCCAAAGCTGCTGGATTTCTTTGAACTGTAGGGTTGTCACCTTCTCCTTTTATAATAAAATATTTTGTGTTTAACATGTTGAATACACCCATATTATTGTTAGAGATATGCTTATCTATGATATTTTGATATCTCTGCATTTTGACGGCACTGTACCCACCGATGGTCTTATGAAAATAGGATGTCGATGCAGAATTGAAGGTGTTTATAGAAGCATCTAAAACCCTAAAATTAGGGTCTTTATCTTGTAATATTTGTATGTCCACTTGTCGGGGCTCAAACTCAGTTTTATAGGTGGATTTGCTTACAAAATCTCTTTTATCTAGATAACCTTTGCCTACCTGCACTAAATCTATAAGTCCTAATAGAGAGATCGCAACTACCAATATAGTCGAATTCAGCTTTTCCTTAATAAATCCATAAATGACACCCGCAGCCATTAGTAAAAATATAAGACTTCGCGTGGCTGAAGACGACATCATGTCTGCTCTTTGGTCCAGCACAGCGCCCTTGATTTGTGCGTATTGTTCATCAGCAGGGGTACTTAAATCAAAAAATGAAGTGCCCACCATCCAAATAGTGATGCATATACCGGCAAGAATACCGGCAGTAATGTACAATGGTTTTAAAAATTGTGCTTTATCTTTGGATTTGGATAATTCTGATAAAGCCAATATGCCCAATAACGGTATAAAAATAGCTGTAATACTTAGTATTGAGCTTGGGGCTCTAAACTTATTATACAATGGAAAATAGTCAAACATAAATTTATTGAGTAGCTCAAAGTGTTTTCCCATGGATAATAAAATAGTAAAAATTACAGCTCCCAAAAGCCACCACTTAATTTCCCCTTTCACGGAAAAAAGGCCAAAAACAAAAAGAAAAAATGCGACAATACCGAAATAAGCTGGACCACTTGTAAAGGGCAACGATCCAAAATAAGTACCGAATTGAAATGGTTGTCTTTGCCCTACGGCTTTGCCTAAAACTGACTTACCATCCAGCCATTCGCCTGAGCCGCCGCCAACTACTTTAGGAATAAAGGTAGCTAAAACATCACCAGTTCCATTACTCCATTGCATGGCATAATCCCACTCCAATCCTCCTTTTGATTGTGGGGCTTCTGTCGATGCATTTAAAACTTGACCACCTCTCATAGTAGCTTTTGTGTATTCATAAGTAGTCCAAAGTTTGGAAGCTGAAGCACCCAACGAGAGTATAGCAATACCTACCATAATGACCATAGACTTTGCAAATAAAGGTAACTTCCCACTTTTAATACTATTGACTAACTGAATGATCACCAATATAACCATACAAAGTGCCAAGTAATATGTCATTTGAGGATGGTTGGCACCAATGTTGACACCCAAAGCTACTCCAAAGACTGCTGCCCCCAATAGATATCGTTCTTTAAAAATGAGTAAGGCTCCTGCGATAACGGGTGCTGAGGTCATGATTGCCATCAGTTTAGAATTGTGTCCTGCTTCGAATAAGGTGAAGTTATTTGTCGTAAAACCAAACAAAAAAGCCCCGATCATACTGAGCCATGGATTGACTCCCAATAAAAGTAGGAGGATATAAAATCCTATCATTCCTGCAATAAAATATCCTGCGGGTCTTGGAAAAAAGAGTGTCGACGCCTTTTCTACATATATTAAAAGATTATTTTTTGGCTTTGCTGAAATTTGATAGGTGGGCATACCCCCAAACATGGAGTTGGTCCAAAGGGCTTCTTCACCGGTTTTTTCACGGTAATCTACAGCTTCCTTCGACATGCCTACGTGTTGAATAATATCTCCCTGTCTTACTATTTTTCCTTCAAACTGTGGTGAAAAATAAAACACATTTACCACTATGATAAATAAAATAGGTAACAAATATGGTGTCAATGCCTTGATATCGAACTTCATATGTATTCTTTTATTTTGTTTCGAGGTGTAATATTACGAAATCTTTTTATATTAGAATAATCCTATACGCTTTGGCCATAAAATTTAACAAAATTATTTTTTTATTTAACAAAGATGTATTTGAGCAACAATAATTCATGTCAAAAAATAGTACATTTAGGTTACTAATAATTCAGCATAGGGATCGTGGTTTCGACTCCACTTTGTTTCGCTCAGCCACCAGTTGCATTCAATTTGTTACATAGTAAAAGTCAACTTTTGTTTCATCATACGTCAGGAGTGTCTAGTATCAAAATTCAAAAGGGCAACACCGAGTGATGTTGCCCTTTTAAAATGACTTCCAAATTGATTGTGTATTTTATTTTCTTTCTGCAATAATCAATTTTTGAATGTATACTTTTTCTCCTGATTGGAAATGGATAAGGTAAATACCATTTTTAAAAGCGGAAACATCCATATTGTAAGTTTGGGTGTTTTGATCACCTTTTAAATGTTGAGAGATCATTTGTTTGCCAGTGATATCGCTGATAGTAAGTAAGCCATCATTGTTATTGCCCAATGGGACAACCAATGATATTGCGCTACTTGCAGGATTTGGGAATACCAGGAATTCATCCTGAATAGGTTCGCCAATAATCTCATCTGCATCTCCAATGGATCTAAATGCACTAGCACTCCGCTGTGCTAAAAGGGTATAACAGGAAGTACTGTTGGCACCATTATAACCAAATACTTTAACATAATAAGTAGCGGAATTTTGTGTGGTATTGTGTTTTACCAACTCATCACTTAAAGCATCATTTTCAGAAAGCATAATAAAAGTATTATTTCTATATAATTCCATATCATAGTCGGCAGGTAGGTTGGTTAAGGTCACTCTTACATTTCGTTGGCTGGAACTACTACTGAACCTAAACCAATCTACATCTGTAGTGCTCGAGATTCTGGCAGTAATTGCTGTGCCCAATGGAGCTGTCGCTGAAGTATTTTTCGTGTTATTAGACTCATAATTATCGGGGCAAGTAGTAGTACCAGCCGTTGTAGTAAAATTGACTACAGCCGAATAACTACTGGATAGACCAGAACAATTAGTCCGTACTCTGGTATTGTAGGTGGTGGTGGCTGCAAGGCCAGTCATATTTGCACCAGTGCCCGTGATACTTGCTGTTGTCCAAGTAGTTGCACTATTTGCTTTAAATTCGAATGTATAATTTATAGCTCCAGATACTGCAGTCCAAGAAGCCGATGCAGAAGATGCTGTAATGTTGCTGATAGATAAATTGGTGGGTGCATTGCAACTTCCACCACCTGAAGGAGGCATACAGCCCGGAGAAGTTTGGAGGCTGGCTCGACTACCACTTCCTTCCAGTACTGCTCTCATCCTTGCTTTTTGACCTGCGGAAAACATGTACATGCATGCATCGTCTGTATAATCCATATAATTCATAGTCATTTCTACTGGTGCTCCACTACAGGTACTGTAATGAGGGTGAGCAGGGCAACCACCATTAGATGTATTGTGCACAGGTGTGTCAGACACCAAGTCACTGCCACATGTAGCATCACCCCAGATATGTCTAAGATTGAGCCAATGTCCTACTTCGTGGGTAGCGGTACGGCCTTTATTGAATGGCGCAGTAGCAGTACCAATAGTGCCTGTATATCTATAATCCAAAACTATACCATCGGTTGCTGCTGGTCCTCCAGGAAATTGTGCATACCCCAATATACCACCACCGATATTACATACCCATATATTGAGATAGTTTGCCGCATTCCAAGGATCCGTGCCTCCTTGACTTGATTTTTTTACTGCATCATTAGTACCCCAAGTCGTTTTTGTAGTGCTTTTTCTAGTAATGCCCGTAGTAGCAGCACCAGACGGATCTTGAGTTGCTAGGCAAAATTGAACTTCAACATTAGACACAACACCTGAAAACAAAGACGGTACACTCCCTATGTCAGTATTAGTCGCACTAAAATCTTGATTTAAAACATTTATTTGGCTTTGAATCTGTGCATCAGAGATATTTTCAGAAGTTGTCCTGTAAAGCACATGAACCACTGTAGGAATAGTGATCACTACACGTTGCCCCGAACCGTTAGGATTTTTTCTGATATATTCTTGAATCTGCTTTTCAATTTCCTCCATGTTTTTCAACATTTGAGGGTTATCTTTTAGTTGTTGCTCTAAGACATCCATGGCCCCACAGTTACGTTGACCAAAAGTAAAGTTGGTCAATAAGAAGACAAAAATTGCGAAGGAAAAAATGGTTTTCATTTTCATTTGAAAATTGTTCAATTGTAAATTAAAAATGGATAAATATTAATATATAAACATCGGAGCTATTCGTCAAAAGTATTTTATTATTTCCAAACCACAAAATATTTTATTCAAATTTTATCACCTGAAACATTGTTGCATTTGTATATATATTTTGTACTTTTATTTTATTGTAAAATTTAAAATGGTATTGTAAGTATGACTTTCATCAGTGTAGAATTACATTTTTCGAAAGCCATATCCTGCAAATAAAAAAAATATTGTTAATTCTGAAAGATTGTTAAATTACATGCTACTCATGGTCATAAATCAGAATAAAAATTTATAAATTTACAAGTTTAACGAAGTTATTGCTTGGGATATTTCGGCATTCCTTTTTTAAATGGTGATATAGAAATGTTTGAATATTTTTTGATTAGGTACCACAATTAATATTTATTGGTATCTTTACCCTGTAAGAATAATTTATAGAGTGTCTCGTCATTTATTTATAGTTTTTATTTTTATCATAGGTATTCAAAGTCTTTCTGCACAAGAAGAGCCACAGACCAATAATGTTATTGCCAATATTATTGAAGAGTTTTTGGAGTCAACTGAGGCGGAGAACTTTGACTTTAATACTATTTTTGAAAATCTAAATTACTATTACAATAATCCACTCAACATTAATTCGGCATCCGAACAGCAGCTTAGAGATTTATTTTTACTTAATGAGATTCAAATCAATGATTTTCTGAATCATCGGATTGGTTTGGGTACTTTTCTATCTATATATGAGATCCAATCCATTAAATCATGGGATTTATCTACGATTAGAAATGTGACACCTTTTCTTAAATGTGATGTGGCGGCAGCAGATTTTAATCTCAATTTAAAAGATGCATTTACCAAAGGTAATTCACAACTATACCTTAAAGCAAAAAGAATACTTCAACAACGCAAAGGATTTAAAGAGAATGATCTAGGTGAAACTCCATTTTCAGGAGATCCTAATCATTTATACATCCGCTACCGATATGAGTATGGTCAATCATTTAAGGCCGGATTCACTATGGAAAAAGACCCTGGTGAAAAGCTTTTTGGTCAAGGATCCACATATGGATTTGACTTTTACTCCTTTTTTCTATACGCCAAGGATATCAACAAAACCTTTAGTATTGTTTCATTGGGAGACTTTGCAGTAAGTATGGGGCAAGGCTTGATTTTGCACAATGATTTTGGTACGGGTAAGTCATCTTTTGTTATGAATGTAAAAAAATCTGGTAGAATGCTTAGACCTTATAGCTCTGTCAATGAGGTTAATTTTTTCAGAGGAGCTGGTACTGTAGTCAACTTAGGTAAAAATTTACAAGCAGCGGCATTTGTTTCTTACCGGCCTATAGATGCTTCGGTAGATAGAGATACGCTAGAAAATAGTGATTTTGATACCTTTGGTTCCATTCGATTTGATGGTTTTCATCGTACTTCCACTGAGATTGCCAATAAAAACAGCATACATCAAGCCGATATTGGTGGAAAAGTAGAATATAAGGTACGAGATTTTAAACTAGCGGTAAACGGGTTATATACCACATTTGACAGACCCTTAGTCAGAGATGAAGCCTTATATAGAAAATTTCTTTTCTCTGGTGATCAACTTATAAATACTAGTTTGGATTATACGTGGCGTAAACGAAATTTTACATTTTTTGGTGAGTCAGCTTTAAGCGGCAATGGTGGTATGGCACATCTGCATGGAGTACTTATCGGACTGGATAAAAGAATGGATGTTTCTCTTTTGTATAGAAATTTTGATGCCGACTATCAAGTGCTCAATGCCAATGCTTTTGCAGAATCTAGCTTTCCCATAAATGAAAAGGGTTTTTATCTGGGTATGGAAATGAGACCTCTCAAAAATATTGCTATCAGTACTTATGCAGATGTATGGAGTCATCCTTGGGTTGGTTATCGCCGTGACGGACCTGCTGATGGGAAGGAGTTTTTGATCAAAGTAGCATATGTCCAAAAACGTAAACTCGATTTCTATTTACAATATCGATATGAACAAAAACAAATTAATAGTAACAACGAAAGCATTATAGACTATCCGGAGTACCAAACACTCCAACGGTTGAGATTGCACCTAGGATACAAAATTAATAAAGAGTGGGAAATCAGAGATCGTGCAGAATTTTCATTTTTCAATAAAGCCACTTCTTCCCGTGGGTTTTTGATGTATCAGGATGTAATATTTAAACCTATTGCCAAGCCATTTTCATTCACAGCAAGATATGCCATTTTTGATATCAATAGTTTTGACGCCAGGATATACGCCTATGAAAATGACATCTTATATGAGTTTTATATTCCATTTTTTCAAAACAGAGGTTCTCGTTTTTATATGAATACCAGATATCGTATTGCAAAGAATTATACTTGGGAATTAAGGTTAGGACGTACCTTCTTTGAGAATGTAGATGGTATCAGTTCAGGAAATAATTTTATTGATGGACGCGCCTTGACAGAGATCAAAACACAACTGAGAATTAACTTTTAAGGATTAACCACTTCCCCGTGATGAACATAGCTCTGTTCAAGATGTTACTTTAACCTAATCATTTTTATATCCTTGAAATAAATGATCAATCTAAAAAATCTGTGGACTGGAGATGTGGTGAAGCTTTTATCTTCTGGTAAAGTTGGTAAGTTTGTAGGTATTCATCGCGAAGGAAAGGCGCGGGTCAATGTAGAAGGTAAGATCATTTTGACTGGAGCACACAACATAGAAATTATACCTGAAAAAGAGATGCTCTTTGATATAGACCAGTTTTTGGAAAATGAAAAAGAAATAAAAAAGACTGTGCAAAAACCACTCCATATTAAATTTGATCATACTTTAGATCTACACATCGATAAACTAGCTCCCCACCTAGAAAATGAATTGCCTGCTCGCATTTTAGAATTTCAATTGACCCAGAGTGAATCCTTCATTCGTTATGCGATTGACAAGAAGTATCCTCACTTCACCATCATACACGGCAAAGGCCAAGGCGTATTAAAACAAGCCATCGAGCATCAATTGACCCTATTTCATCAAGTGAAAATCACCTTCAGTAAAAATGGTGGCGGCGCTGTGGAAGTATGGATGTGAATAACAATTTATAAAGTGAGATCGTTATCTATAAGTCTTTAAAATATTGATTAACAACATAAATAATTTTTTGCTGTTTGTAAATATATACTTATATGCCAAAATATCAATGACCGAATACCTCTCTGAAAATCCTTTACTGCTTCTCATCTTAGTTATTTCCTTGGGTTATATGGCTGGAAATATCAAGATCAAAGGCACTGGATTGGGTACAGCAGCTGTACTTTTTGTGGGTTTATTGTTCGGGGCTATGAATGAAAATTTTAGTGTGCCGGATATCATATTTGAGATTGGTATTGTCTTTTTTGTGTACACGGTCGGCATCAAGTCGGGACCTGCTTTTTTTGAATCTTTTTCTAAAAACGGTTGGCGGGATATTATCTTTATTTTCCTGATGTTGTTAGTATCTGCAGCCATTACAGTAGCGATCTATTATGTAATGGATTATGACAAGGCCACTGTGGTAGGGATATACTCTGGGAGTAGCACCAATACGACGGCACTTGCCAGCGTTATAGATTTGATCAATATGAGAGGCGGAAATCACAAAGGCGATATTCAGTCCTTGGTAGTGGGATATACATTTTCGTACCCAATGGGCGTACTCGGCGTCATGATTGCCATTAAAATCATGGAGAAATTTTTAAAAATTGATTATCAATCTGAGAAAAAAATACTGCGCAAAGACTACCCCATAGATGAAGATCTGACAAGTAGAGCTATAGAGATCACCAACCCAGAAATCTCAAAAATGCAAATCAGAGACATCATCAAAGAACATAATTGGAATATTGTTTTTGGCAGAATAGATAGTAAAATACACGGTACTGTACTTTCCAATTATGATTTGACCCTTCATACAGGAGATACTATTATTGTTGTAGGTACTCATGAAGAATTAGATCAAGTAGAATCCGTCTTAGGTGTAGAAGCAATCAATAGTTTGACCTACGACCGAAAGGAATTTGATATAGTACGCATCTTTGTTTCCAATGCTGATGTGGTGGGCAAAGAACTCAGCTCCCTTAATATTACAGAAAAATTTCAAGCAGTAATCACCCGAATCCGAAGAGGTGATGTAGAAATGTTAGCTAAGCCAGATACTATTTTGGAACTAGGTGATCGGATACGATTTGTAGCTAGGCGTAAGGATATCAAAGGAATCCAACAAATATTTGGAGACTCCTATTATGCAGCCAGCAAGATAGATTTATTTTCATTTGGTATCGGTATTGCTATGGGTTTGTTGTTGGGCTTGATAGAGTTTCATCTGCCCGGAGGCTTGGTATTTAAATTAGGTTTTGCAGGTGGGCCTTTAGTGGTTGGGTTGATATTAGGTGCTATGAGACGCACCGGACCGATAGTATGGTCGTTGCCTTATGGATCCAATGTGACATTAAATCAGTTAGGCCTATCCTTTCTTTTAGCGGTGATTGGTATTAAATCTGGACACACCCTGATAGAGAGTCTCAGTGATGGCGCGTGGGTGGGTATATTTTTGACAGGAACATTTTTGAGTATCATTTCTGCTATGTTAAGTTTATGGGTAGGGTATAAGTTGATCCAAATTCCATACTCCCTACTTTTGGGCTTCGTGGCTAATCAACCAGCAATACTGGAATTTGCAAATGACATTACTAAAAATAGGGTGCCATCTATAGGATATTCCTTTATGTTTCCCATAGCATTGATCATGAAAATACTTTTTGCACAGTTGTTGTATTTAATGCTAACATGATTTTTTTAAAAAAAAGTCTGAAATTTCTTTTGCAGCTTAAAAAATGTACATATCTTTGCGTCGCTTTTGAAGAAAGTACTTTAATTTTAATATATGGCCCGTTCGTTTATCGGTTAGGACGCCAGGTTTTCATCCTGGTAGGAGGGGTTCGATTCCCCTACGGGCTACATTTTAACGATATAAACCCTTGTAAGTCAACGATTTGCAAGGGTTTTTTCTTTTCAGCACACATAATGTACGCAACTTTTTGCCCTACAAAGCTACAATACAAATACAACATCAACAAATAATCTATCAATAATGTGTAACATTATAACATAATTTATTAGTATTAACAAGCTGGAAAATTAAAATATTTCTCGATTGGTAGGAAAATGATTTGTTTAATACTTGAAGGGGGCGGGGATGTTTTTATTTACAAAACGGTACGGGGGCTAATCCGAAGATGGTACCTTTACATATCAATACAAATAATTTTAGAATAGCCCTGGTCGATAGACCAAGGCTATAAAAACACTACTCCTGTTCACCTGCAAAGCGGATGGTAGTAGTACTGATATCCTGATGTGTAGTGATGATGACTAAATGCTCCGGACGCTGGTTCGGGGCCTTTTTTTTATTTAGAATATTGGAAACCAAATAAATATTTTAAATAATTTTGTTTTTATTTAAAATATAATAGTCATTCGCCAACATAGCTATCCACCAAATTGTACAAATATAGTATCCCCATAAAATATCTCCTAGTATACCACCCACAAGCAAAAATGGGGATAACAAATGAAAAAGGAACCCTAATAAATTAATCCATTTAAAGTTTAGGTTAAAATTTCTAAATTTTAAAACAAGGCCGAAAATTAAAAAGATAAAACTGTACAGGGGGCTTGAATAAATTAACATAGAAAGACCTGCTTCTAGAATGTAGGCTATACCAGTATGATTTCCATTCGGTTTTAATAATTGCTCATATAATGTTGTATTCTCTTTTTCAACTAAATCGGATGAAGTAATTTTATTATCTTCAATATTAACAATAGGTTTTACTATAGAATCAGTATTCTTATTTACAATTACTGAATCTTTATTTAAAGAGATAGAATCAATACCTATTGAAACTTCTTCAACAGAATTTTCTTTTGAAACTTCATCTTGACAACCTTGATGATAAAAAGGTAATAAAAATGTAAGTAAAAGACCAACCTGAAATAATACCGATTTCCTTTTGTAATCCATAATTGATATTTTTATTTTAACACATAACTGAAAAACTAATAAATAATTCAATAATTTGTGTAAAGCAATAAAGTTAGGTAAAATTTCTTTTGTCTCTGTGTAATTACCTTAATGAAAATCCATAATTATAATACTAGTTTCGGCAAACACCATTGAAAATGTGTATACAGTAGCTAGGAGAGAATGCCTGTGTCTCGTAAGTGAATGTGTAAATATGTGAATGAATGAAAAAAAATAAATGAAGTAGCCCTGGTAATAAACCAAGGCTACCGATGGGATCAATACTCTGATGGAAATAAGACCGTAGTATAAGACCGATCATGCTCAGTAATAATCCAAACCTTACTCTCCAGAGCATAAAGACCCTGTGGAATATGGTAAACTGAAAATAGCCTGCCCCCATCCCGAAGTGCTGTATCATTAAGTGCAGCATCATCACTACAGCAATCTCCCCAATCACCTGAGCGATGGCGAGATATACACTTACTAATAAATGCGTGAAATGGACGGTGCTCACAGGTAGCATCAAAAATGCGGCGGGTCTGGTACAACGTATGCATCCGACGAACTACCTTGCTACTTAGATTGTAATTTTGCATAAGCTTTCGGTGTAAATTTAGCTATGTCCTTGATGGAGTGGTTTGGCAACTCATTGAGTACCCATATTAGATATGCAGTTGGATTTATTTCTAAGCTCTT
>CAMBRK010000076.1 GCA_945870185.1 Aureispira sp. CCB-QB1
CTTCCATCCAAACTTTTAACAAATTATTTCTAAAATATATTTTACACATCCTTCACCAATCCAAACACCACCTCAATCTCTAAATCTATATCTCAATCTAGTGAACCATACTATTTTATATCTCCTTCGTTAAGGGGACGCAAAGGTAATGAGTGTCAGTAAATAATTGGTAACTTTGTAGTCCTTATTTTTATTTTTTTTTAAAATTAAATAATTTATATTTATAAGGTATTAAAGATCATGGTTTTGCGAACCATCAAAAATTAAGAAAATTTCACAAAGTAGTGCATACAATCATGAAACACGTTTTAAAACCATAGTTTATTTCAAATTCAATAAAACATTGTAATATTTCTCACCCATTACTACCGAACAAATAAATGGTATTAAAATATTGATATACAACTACTTAACATCAAACCAAGCTTTAAACTAGTTTTTTATATGATTATTTTTAAGTGTTTGATTGTACCTTTTGGCGTACATCTGATTAATCAACTTTCTATAAATGCAAAGACTTAGGGTTTTTAACAAAACTTTAAATGAAGCATACTTAATTCAATAACTATAAAATATTTAGCAAAAGTTAACAAACGAAACGAAGATAATTCTCGACCTTTGTGCTTTAATATAATAACAAGCCATATGAAATACAATTTTTATGCAGGTCCTGCAATTTTACCTAGAGAAGTCTTAGAAGAAGCTTCACAGGCAGTTTTAGAATTTAGTGGTATGGGGCTTTCATTGCTTGAAATTTCTCATAGATCTAAGGAGTTCATTGCTGTAATGGATGAAGCTGTAGCGTTGGTGAAAGAATTACTTCATGTAAGCGATGATTATGCCGTCTTGTTCCTGGGTGGCGGAGCTAGTACTCAATTTGCTATGGGGCCCATGAACCTATTGGATAATAGTGCTAAGGCAGCTTATACTGATACAGGTACTTGGGCGTCTAAAGCGATTAAAGATGCAAAGCTTTATGGGCAGGTAGATGTGATAGCATCATCCAAAGATAAGAATTATTCATACATACCCAAAGGTTATACTTTGGACTCTTCATATAGTTATTTGCACATTACTAGTAATAATACAATTTTCGGTACCCAATATCGTCAATTTCCAGAAGTAGGTGTACCATTAGTATGTGATATGTCTTCTGATATCTTTAGTAGGACATTTGATATTAATAAATTTGACCTGATCTATGCTGGAGCTCAAAAAAATATGGGACCTGCAGGAGCTACCTTAGTCATTATCAAAAAGTCTGCATTAGGGAAGGTGACAAGAGAGATTCCCGCTATGTTGGATTATACAAACCATATTGAATCAGAGTCTATGTATAATACGCCACCTGTATTTTCAGTGTATGTATCTATGCTCAACTTGAGATGGATTAAAAATATGGGAGGAGTTGTTGCGATCCAAAAATTGAATGAGGACAAGGCCGCTTTGTTATATAATGAGATCACAAGAAATACTTTATTTTATTCTCCAACCCAAGAGGAAGACAGATCGTTTATGAATATCTGTTTCTTATTGCACAACAAAGACCTTGAAAAGGAATTTCTATCTGAATGTAAGAAAGCTGGTTGCGTAGGACTAGAAGGTCACAGATCTGTAGGTGGATTTAGAGCTTCGGTTTATAATGCCATGTCTATAGCAGGTGTGCAGGTATTGGTTGATGTAATGCAAGAATTTGAAAAAACTAAATCTTAATTGGATTATAAGTTAAATATAGATGATGTAACTATACCTTTGCGCATCATCGAAGAAAGAAGAAGTGGAGCTCGGGTGTCCCTTGGAGCAACTCATGTAATTCTTAGGGTACCCAAGATTCCTTTTTTTGGCACTAATATTCCCAAACATGTAGAGTGGGCAAAAAATTGGCTAAAACAACTTAAAGCTACCAAACCCCATGTGCTTGATAAGTACTTAAGTAAAAAAGAGTATGAAGACGGGCAAGTATGGCTGATCGGAAAACATGTTTTTAATTTAACCATTCAACTTGAAAATAAAGAAAACGGTTCTATCAAACTCACCAAGGATAAAGTATTGAAAATATCCATACCTGAAAGAAATGACTATGACCACCAAAAACTCATCAGATCATTACTTATCAAGTTTGCTCAGAAATATTTTTTACCCATTATTACTGAAAGAGTCAATCACTATAATCAGACCTTTTTTAAACAACAAATAAATGGAGTCCGCCTTAAATATAATAAATCTAATTGGGGCTCTTGTTCGACTGGAAAAAACCTTAATTTTTCTGTGAGACTATTTTTTGCTCCTGATGATGTTATTGATTATGTAGTGATCCACGAGCTGGCCCACCTTTTGGAAATGAATCATTCTGAAAGATTTTGGAAAATCGTGTCGGATATCATGCCTGATTATCAAATCAAGGAAAAAATGCTAAAAACAAATAGTGCCAAATATGAGTTTTGATGGAAGGCACTGACAGAGTTCATTGTAAACAGAAAGTATTCCGCGATAAAAATTGAAATTTGTCATTTACTAATAATACACTATCTTTGCATCAAAATAATTAAGATTGCAAACACCATCTGTTATACTTTTTAATGGCGTTGATATATGGCAAGGAGATCAAAAAGTGCTCCATGACATTCATTTTAAATTGGCTCCTGCAGAAACTTGTTACATCATAGGCAAATCTGGAAGTGGAAAAACGAGTTTACTTAAAACTATATATGGAAGTATCCCGCTCAGGAATGGCACTGGAATCGTCGCAGGTTTTGATTTAACAACACTCAAACCCAAAGATATCCCTATGTTGAGGCGAAAACTTGGCATGGTTTTTCAGGATTTTGTCTTGTTTGACCAATGGACAGTAGGTCGTAATCTATTGTATATTTTAGAAGCTACTGGCTGGAAGGATAGAGCAAAAATGACTGCTAGAGTTTTACAAGTATTGGATTTGGTAGGTATGCAAGGTTGTGAAAAAAAACCTGTCACGTCTTTGTCAGGCGGAGAGCAACAAAGAATAGTCATAGCCCGATCTTTATTAAATAATCCTCCCATAATTATAGCTGATGAACCCACAGGCAATCTAGACCCTGATACTAGTGATGAGATTTTGTACTTACTCAATAGATTAGCTAGAGAAAACGGCACATCCATTATTATAGCCACACATGACTATAGGCTGATACAAAAGTTTCCAGCAAGGGTCTTTAAATGCGACCTAGGGAAGTTAACTGAAGTAGAATGAGATAATTATTGATTAACTTTTATATTTGAATAGTTATTCTTATTAGTAATTATATTTGCCCAAAATATTTAATAAAACATCATCTCTCCAGCCTAAAGGCATGCAAAGGTATCTCCGTCTTTTCCTGTTGTACCAGCTGCTTGACCAATAATCCAGTGCCTGCAGCTAAAGAAATCCCAATCATAGCATGCCCTCCAGCAACAGTTACATTCTCATGATGGGGACTATTACCAATGTAAGGTAGTCCATCCGGAGAGCAAGGACGTAATCCTGACCAAACCTTTTTGAAAGTTGGCATTTCGAGATTGATGTCAGGATAATAGCTATTGGCGGCTTGAACTATGGGTTTTACTCTATTCATATTGATCTCATGATTAATCCCACACAGCTCCATGGTACCTCCTACCCTGAGTTCGCTGCCCAATGGAGTCATAGCTACCCGATCATCAACTAAAATAGAAGGAAACGATAGATTATTAGTTCTCTTTCCATAGGTAATACTATATCCTTTTCCTGGTTGTAATAATAGGTCGATACCCAACTTTCGACTGATGATTTCTAACCATGATCCTACAGCTACGACAATGTGTTCAGTTTTCACTACACCTTTGTCTGTAATGACTTGGGAAGCCTTCTTATTTTCGAACTCAAAATCTTTTACTTCATGTCCATATAGTATTGTAGCACCCATTTCCAGAATTTTTGCTTTCATAGTTTCCATCATTCTTACGGGGTGCAAATGACAATCAATGGGAAAATAAACTCCTCCGAGAACGTCTACCTTGACTTCAGATTCCATGGCTTGCACTTCCGCTTGGGACAAAACTGTGGCTTCCATACCGTATTTAAGTGCTTCATGGGCCAATTCAGCTTCATGATGACCAGTTTTTTCGGTTTTGTAGAGCATGAGACAACCTTTGGTCTCCAGTTGGAAACCGTGGTTGAGTTCTAGATCTAAATCAATCATCAAGTTACGGCTCAGCTGAAGAATATTATTTAGGTGTGGGGCATTTTGAGCAACCGTATTTTCATTGGCTTTGGTATAAAATTTCAATCCCCATCTGACCAAAGACGTATCTAACCTGGGCTTGATATAAAAAGGACTACTAGAACTTAGCATCCACTTAAGACCTTGCGCTACTATACCTGGAGAAGCTAAAGGTATAAAATGGCTCGGAGATATATAACCTGCATTACCAAATGAACAATTGTCCGTACCTTCATTTTTTTCAATAATAGTAACTTCATGACCTTCTTTGATCAGGTAATAAGCTGATGTAAGTCCGATAATACCTGCGCCTATGATGGTGATTTGCATATATGAATGATTAGGTGCAAATGTAATGAGAATCTAAATTTTTGGAGTAACTCAAAAAGAATTTTTAATATTTTTCCTGCAACAGCCTTTGAGACTTTCATTTTCATTTCTTTTTTGATTGTACAAATGAATTGAAAAGTTCATATAGGAAAATAAAAGTACACCATTACTTTTATAAAGCTACTTACTTAAAATGCAGAAGTTCTATTCTTTTAATTTTTCATAAGCTTTTATTTCTTTTTTAGACATTTCAGATTTAACTACTTCGTCACTAGTCAAAACTTGATACATGTCATTGCCACCTAAAGTTTGTCTACCAGTATTAGTAAGAAACATTGGTGTTATATAGTTATAAAATATTCCAAAAGTATTATTACTCCCTGCTTCTATCGTTTTTTTACTCGTATCCAAGTAATAAAAAGCAATATGCAATACAAAATGATTTGGGGTTTTATCATATCTTCCAATAATTCCAATTGGCGTACCAGGAAAGACTTTTTCACCTGGTTTCACTTGTATTTTGTCTAACTCTAACCCAGTATACCTTGCAAGTGTCCCATCTTCATGTTCTACAACAATATAATTCTTTTGGCTTTGATATTTATATGTTTTGGTTGTATCAGTTTGGAATTCATTGATGACATCCACTACAATTCCTTTTCGACAAGAAAATATGGTGTCTGGATTTTTGGTTATAAAGGCGTAAGACACCCAATTGGCTGGGACCGGAAGATCCAAAATTTGATTGATATGATTTACATGCTGAACCATAACACTTTTACCTGCTCTATATGGAAGTACGTAAATTTGATTTTTATCATACTCTTTTAACGGTCTTCCTCGCCAACATTGATAAGAATATCTAAATGAAATACCATTAATTTGATTTAGTGGTTTTAATGTAGTGAGCTTGCCTCTGTAACTACGAACAACATGACCAAAATCTGAGTAAACAGCATTTTGAAGGTAAGAAAATTGAAGCTTTACAAAATAAGAGCCTCTAAAATCCCCATCATATAAAATATCTATTGACCCATCTTTATTTGTAATTGATGACAATTGTATGGTAGCTTTTTGTCCTTCGGTAACTAAAAAGAAGTGCAAAAAACTAATGATAATTATGATTTTATCCATGTTAACTACTTTTACTATTTTATTTATTTGGCCCAAGTATAAGTCAAAATTGAGCCGAGTAGAATTGTTAATCGGCTGTCCGACAAATTTTAACATTGTATCTTTGCCCATGTCGTTGTATTGTTTGTGGTAAAACTTAAACGACAATTTAGGGGCGTTTGATCATCAAACGTCCCAATCTTTATTTTTTTATTCGGACACTAGTGATTATTTATATATATTTTTGAATTGAGAAAATCAAATCTGTCATATCACTTGAAAGCCTGCAGCATAAGGATCATCTTCAGGGTCAACCAATATAGTGTTGTAGCCATAGATCTTGGCCCATCCTTCTATACTGGGAATGATGGCTTCAAAATCCCCAACTTGGGTAAACCCTTCGATCGTTCCCTTGAACTTACTACCGATAAAACTTTCATGGATAAAATGATCGCCTTCTTTCAATTTACCTTTGGCGTACCATTGGGCCATTCTTGCTGATGTACCTGTTCCGCATGGGGATCTGTCTATGGCCTTATCTCCATAAAAGACTGCATTTCTGGCTGTGGATGCAGGATCTAAACATTTACCTGTCCACAAAACATGGCTGCACCAATTAATAGCAGGTATTTCCGGATGTTGAAAACTATATTTCTCATTGATATTTTTTCTGAGTTCCCTACTCCATGAGATCATTTGGTCAGCTGTATGATTTTCGATACCATCAAAGTTTTCCTGCGGATCTACAATAGCGTAAAAATTGCCACCATATGCAACATCTACAGTCAAAGTACCTAAATCGGGGCAAGTAACTTCCAATCCTTCTTTGTACAAAAACGAACCCACATTAGTCAGTTTTACAGATGATACTTTTCCATTGGTTTCCTGTTGGTATTCGATGAGTACCAATCCTGCAGGGGCTTCCATTCTGATTTTACCAGGTATTTTGGAAGTGATCAATCCTTCTTCGATGGCAATGGTTATAGTGCCAATAGTTCCGTGACCACACATAGGCAGGCATCCGCTCGTTTCTATAAATAAGACCGCAACATCATTTTCTGGGTCTGATGGTGGATACAAGATGCTGCCACTCATCATATCATGGCCGCGCGGCTCAAACATCAGACTTTTGCGTATCCAATCATAATGCTCTAGGAAATAAGCTCTTTTTTCGACCATATTAATTCCTTCTAATACTGGTCCACCTCCTGCAACTAATCGGACAGGATTACCGCAGGTATGTGCATCGATACAGAAGAAACGCTTTTTTTGCATGGAGAATATGGGTCAAGAAAAAGCAAAGATAATCATTTCATACAAATTCCATAAGAAGTATCACGAATGCGAAAATACAATATTTAACAAAAATACATTAACATAAATTATAATATATTACACATTAATTTACATAAAAGTAAAAATGTAAAAAAAATAGTTTATCTTTGTGGCTCACAATCGCCCTCCTTTTAGTTCTCAAGAGTGCTTTGAGTCATCTGATAGTAAAAATTACAAAACTATCTTCACACTTATCAAGTACGATACCAACTGAAATTCGCATTGAATTACCGATCATTGGTACAGGTTCAGAAATGGAGAACAGATATTAAACATTATATATGTCATTTGAAAATTTAGGTCTCATCGAGCCCATATTGGAAGCTCTGAAATCAGAAGGTTATACACAACCTACACCCATTCAATCACAATCCATACCATTGCTACTTGCAGGAAACGACCTGCTCGCTTGTGCACAGACCGGTACTGGAAAAACTGCGGCATTTGCGTTACCTATCATACAGCATTTGTCCCAAAATGAAGTCAAACAAAACAGACGCATTAAAGCACTTATCGTAACGCCTACACGCGAACTAGCGATTCAGATAGATGAAAGTTTTGCCACCTATGGTAAAAACACTAAACTCAGACACACCGTCATATTCGGTGGTGTCAATCAGCATAGTCAGGTTAACGCCCTCAAAATGGGTGTTGATATATTGGTCGCAACTCCAGGTAGGTTACTAGACCTTGTAGGCCAAGGTTTTATAAGATTGGGAGATGTATCCCATTTTGTACTGGATGAAGCAGATAGAATGTTGGACATGGGATTTGTACATGATGTCAAAAAAATCATCAAAATTATCCCGGTAAAGAGACAGTCGCTATTCTTCTCGGCCACAATGCCCGATAATATCATGACTTTGGCTTCCAGTATTCTTACCAATCCCGAGAAAGTAGAAGTCACTCCTGTATCTTCAACTGCCGAAACCATACAACAAGCTGTCTATTTTGTAGATCAAGCCAATAAATATGAGTTACTTCATCATGTACTTAAGGATAACAGTATAAAGTCAGCTTTAGTATTTACCCGTACCAAACATGGGGCAGACAAAGTAGTCAAAATGCTGAGTAGATTTAATATCAGTGCAGAAGCTATACATGGAAATAAATCTCAAAATGCTAGACAAAGAGCACTATCTAACTTCAAAGACAGGACTACCAGAGTATTGGTAGCTACTGATATTGCAGCACGAGGAATAGATATAGATGAATTGGCTTTTGTGGTCAATTTTGAAATACCCAATATTTCAGAAACCTATGTACACCGTATCGGTAGAACGGGCAGAGCAGGGGCTTCTGGAAAGGCTATTTCATTTTGTGATATAGAAGAGAGACCATACTGGAGAGATATTCAGAGGCTTATCAATATGCAAATACCGGTAGAAGAAGGTCATCCTTTTCCTTCCGCCAAAGTACCTGAAGTGTCACCATTTGCTACTGCCGCAGCTGTGCACACTGCACACCGAAGCAATCACAGCAGACCTACAAGTCAAGGAAGTTCTACTGGCAATGGACCAAAACCTAAGAAATTGGGATTTGCAGCTGCATCAGGTAAAGCTGACCCCAGGAAAAAATGGTTTAAGCCAGCGAATTAAGGCTGAGACTAAGATTAAGTTTAAGATTAAGGTTAGAAAGCCAAATCAAAGTCGGTGTCATGCAATAGCTTGATTAAAAATTGAGCGCAACAGCGAGGAGCCGAAATCACTTGAGATTAAGGTTAAGGTTAAAGTTTAACCACAAAGAAATCTAAGGATAATTTTGATACCATAAAAAAGGGCTCCCAATTCTGGTGAGCCCTTTTTTATGGTTAATATCTAAAATATTGTTTGGTATATTACTCGTTGACTTTGATCAATTCTACTTCGAAGATCAAATCTGCTTTTGGAGGAATCACTCCTGATGGATGACCATTGGCACCATAAGCGATATCGTAAGGAATATAGAACTTATACTTGGCACCTTCTTTCATCAATTGAAGACCTTCAGTCCATCCTTTGATCACTTGATTCAATCCAAAAGTGGCAGGTTCGCCTCTGTCTACAGATGAATCAAATTTCTTACCATCCAAAAACATTCCTGTATAATGCACAGTCACTGATGATGCAGGTGAAGAAGGCATCTTACCTGTTCCTTCCTGAATAACATTATACATCAGACCTGAAGCGGTTTTATTTTTGAATTCTATTTTTACTGCTTCGGCTGCTGCTGCCATTTTTGCCGCTTTTTCTTCAGCCTTTTTGATCACTTCTGCTTGCGCTTCAGTAAACATTTTGCCAGCGTCAAATGCTTCCGCGTCTTTTCCTTTTCTCAAGATTACCAGTGCTCTCAAAGAGTCATCTTTAGCTATGGCATTAACCACATCTTGACCCTTGATCACGCTTCCGAAAACAGTATGCTTTCCGTCCAACCATGGCGTAGCTACGTGAGTGATAAAAAACTGAGAACCATTAGTTCCAGGACCCGCATTGGCCATACTTAAGATACCCGGTCCAGTGTGCTTTAAGGTTTCGTCGATTTCGTCAGCAAATTTGTATCCTGGGTCACCAGTACCAGTACCCAACGGGCATCCTCCTTGGATCATAAAATCTGCAATGACTCTATGAAACTTTAATCCATTATAATAAGGAACTCCTTCCGCTTTTGCTGAATTTTTGATCTTACCTTCAGCCAGACCTACAAAATTGGCTACAGTCATCGGTGTCTTTTTATATTCCAAAAAGGTATAAATATCTCCCTTGTTGGTTTCAAATTTTGCATAAAGACCGTCAGGTTGTGCACTTAAAAAATCCTTGTCCATTTTATTTATTTGTTTATTTTTTTGTGCAAAAGTAGCTAATTGCATACACAACACAACTAAGATGAAAAAAAATCTGCGATTCATATAACTTTTAAATTGGTGAAATAATGAAAATGAGACGCAAAAGTACATAAAATATGTTACTTAAATATGAGTGATAACTTAAATTTAACGTTTGGGACAAAGGATTAGATTTTTTCTAAAATAGAAAGCCAGAATGAATTCCGGCTTTCTATCACTTTAATACTACTTTACTTCAAAGGCATATCCCCCATCGGTAATGAATTGACCTCTTCCAAAATCATCAATAATTTCTGGAAGACCATTAGGATAAATAAAATTTTTCACCAAATCAAAATTGCCATCAGTAGATTGTTTAAAATTGAAGTAAACCAGTCTAGTATTACATTTTCCTGGAAATGGGCCAGTTAAGTCTGCTTTGCTTTCTGAGTTTATTTTAAAATAATAAATCCCCTTCTTCTTTAGAATAAATGACACTTTACTTACGAAAATATCCTTATCTGACTCATATATAAAATCAAAACCAATTCCAGCATCTTTCTTGCGTTCTTTGTCAGGCAAATAATGATCTACAAATACATTTTGACCTTTTATGCAGCAGGTATCGCTAAATTCAAAAAAATATGGATTTCTAATACTATCTTCTATATGATAAAATCTAATTGCCGGGTAAAAATCCTTAAAATCCTTTAGGTCATAAATCTTGCCATCTATTTTGTCTTTGATCTTACTGCTAAATGAAAAATTTAAACTAACTGTATCTCCTACACTCAATTGTGCATCAGTAGGCTCTGTAAACACAGGAATTTCAAATTCATAAGGTTTTGCAGTAGTACACTCCTCATGGATAACTGTAGCTATAGGACCACAAGAAAAACAACTTGTTAACGCAATTAATCCCCAAAATGAAATATATTTCATATTATGTGCCATACTTTTATTTTATCTTAAAAATTTATCTTAATCCAAACGGTCTAAAAATTATAATTGTCAAAGAGACTATTGACTTGTACTTGAGTATTTGATGTTCCATTAATGTGAACATTTAAATACCAACTTCGAAGCCCTTGCGTAGTAAATGTCCCTGATAGTGACGAAAAGTATTGAGCATCAGTAAAACAACAAACATTGTCATCATATCCAGATGGGTCGTTTAATCTCCTGGGGTCAGTAAGATCTAATCCTAATCCCCTTGGGATAAAACCATCCCTAAACCTCCTGCCTTCCAATGCACTATCACCAGCTAAAACATCACCATAATGATGTCCCATCCTTCTGCAACGGCAGTGAATTGAGGATTGGAGCCAATCCATGCAAAATTACCAGGACTACCATATACTCCATTTCCTGCAATACTATTTGCCACAATATGGAATCTAATTAAATCCCAAGTAGGTTCTCTAACCATAAGATGATGACTTGCATGGGCTAATTCATGGTAAATCGTATTATTAATACGTGCAGTTGTGGCAACTCCTAACCCACTATAACCATAAGTGATATCTGGATAGAATGCTTCATGGCTAATCACAATTGCAACGGAAGCAAACGGACCAAGTGCCCAAGCCATCAGAAGATCTGCAATAGTTGTCATAGCTGAAGAGCCTCTATGTAGCATTGGAGCACCACCAGTATTTGAACTAGAAGGAGATAATATAATATTGAGATCTCCCCATACAGGTATACCATCAGGATTGCTCAAGTAATCTTGAACAGCATTATGAGTAGTGGCTGATGCCCAAAATAGTTGATCTGCACTACCAGTATCACTTGACCCTCTATAGTCTACATTTATATTATTAAATTTGGGTCCCCACAACATTCCTACATAATCCCTGACTCCAAAAAACAAATCCAAAGGATCAGCTAGTCTCAATGCCCTGATCGTAGCATTACCATTATAAAATTTTACCCACATCCAAGCACGACCGTGGTATTCATTGTTTATCTTCCAGCATCCACCAAGATTGGTAAATGTGACGTCAGTAGTAAACCAATTATCCTTCATGTGAACAGCAACTCTCTGTACCCCAGTTAACCCCGCAGTATTTGTATCATTGACATTAATACATCCACCAGGCTTTCTTTCATTAGGATATACTTGACAACCACAATCATTGGTGACCAATGAATGAGGTGGAGGAAAAGTATATCCTCTGCACTCAACGGACCATGTATTACTACCTTGTTCATATTCACTACAATCACCATCTACACTAGGTACTATCCATCTCCTTACTTCATTACCATACTCATATTGAACACATTCACACCATTCAGGTCCACTATTAGGTGGATTTTGTGCAGGAGGTGGATTATCATCAGGATCGTCAAAAAGCTGCAAGCATTGTGGCCATGTCGGCGATCCTGGTCTACAATTAGGCTTAACAGGAGTACCTATACAGGGCGTATTGAAGTCGTACCAAGGTAAATAGCAACAAGGAAAAGAAGGACAAGACGGCATACAACCATTAGTAGGTGGAAAGTTAGTACCTGGGATGGTAGGTACTGTTGGGTTTGAAGGCGGCACATAAATCCAAGGTGTCCCTATTGTTACATTCCAATTTGTATAACTGCCATCTGTGCCTTGTTTTTGGGAATAATGATTACCAGTTAACATAAATGATGTATAGGTAAGATAAGAAATATATGGAGCTATCAAAAGATCTGAAATTACCGTGTAATTTACATTTGGAAAAGGTCTATTTATAGGCACAACAGCATACTGAAAAGTTAACTCAGGTTTGGGAGCAGCTGAATCTACATAATAGTTGCCCATAGTTACAATCTCATTTTCAAGTGGAAAATCAAATAGAGCAATACTTTCATTAAGAGTATAATTTCTCAATACTTCTAAGTCTGCGTCTGAACTCGGTGAGATTTTAATATACGTATGGGTCTTTGGTAAAGTTGAAAGATTTTCATTATACAGCTTGTTCCAAGCCAAAGTCATATTCTGAACTGAATATGGGTTATTTCGAACAGGCCCTAAAACTGTTTTTACAGGTTATCCTTCAGTTGGGCTATAATCTGATTCTGGCCTTATTCCACCATCTCCTTTTATAAAGTTATGTTGGAATCCATTTGATCTTATTTCTGTTTTTTCATTTATAAGATCTTTCGCTATCTCATCCTTTCTACAAGTATAAATTCCCAGGGAAAGAGCCAAGATAGCAAATGCTTCTATAAAAAATTTTAATCTGTTCATAATATTTGTTTTTTTTGAAAAATGAAAATTATAAATTTAAAAAAAATACAATCATTTAGTATCCAAAGACACTAAAATTGAACACCATATTTCCATACATGTCAAAATATAAAACCTACCTTTGTCTCTCCGAGTCGATCGGTCGGGAGCTTACTCCATTTTTAGCGAAATGGGCCAAGGTAGGCTCCTTTTTATTATGTTTGGCTATGGAATATTCTTAAATAATTAGTAATGACTCATTGGTAATTATTAATTGAACTGCTGCAAGGTGCTGCCTCCTGAGACAGGATTCCTTTGTGTATGGTTTTCACTTTCCTGCTATTATTATTTTGTATATTTTTATCAGTTTAAAACTATATTTTATTACTCACATCTTAAAAGGGTATTCAGTAACTATACTGAACACTTCATTAGCCACTTTTGGCTGACGTATATATAGATTTCTTTGCTACGCAAACAACAAAGAAAATATATTATTTCATAACTTTCAGACACATCTAAAAGCTTCAAACAATCTCAATTTTAGGTTCAAAAAATATTTTATGTCGGACAAAATATTGTTAACAACCTCCCAAAAATTTACAACGTGTGAGTATAATTTTTAAAAGTAGCTTTAGATTAAAAAAGTTTGATTTTCTTGTTTTATCACAAAGCTATGGCAAATGCAATATAACTAAAACGAAAAATCCAAACTTTTTTACAATTATTTTTAAACTATTTTAAAAAAAAACGATCATATACCACTGTATATCAATGTTTTGAAATGGCGCTATTTATTTAGATGGGACAAGTATCAATGAAAAACCAACATGCAGTACCTTAATGAAATCCTTTGTATGTGCTTTTATTTTAACAATGATCATGTCTCAAAAAATCAAAAATAAATAAAATAACTTTAAAATGAATTTTTTCTTTAACTTTGTTGTTAATTGACCATATAAATTTCACAGTAGTATGTAACTATGGCAAATAGAACATTAGTGAGTTTTGACTGGGCGATTAAAAGACTTTTGAGGCAAAAGGCTTCATTTGGTATTTTGAATGGTTTTCTATCAGAATTGTTGTTGCAGGATATCAGTGTTAATGAAATTTTGGAATCTGAGAGCAATCAGGAAGATGAAGACGACAAGTACAACAGACTCGACTTATTGTGTATGGATGCTTTGGGTGATTTGATCATCATTGAAGTACAGTTTTACGAAGAGTCTGACTATTTTCATCGATGTCTTTTTGCTGCATCTAAGGTCATCACCGAATATATGTCAAAAGGAGATGCTTACCGTGAAGTAAAAAAAGTTTACTCGATCAATATTTTGTATTTTGACATAGGACACGGAAGTGATTACTTATATAAAGGTATGGTAGATTTTCGCGGTCTACATCAGAATGACAGGCTCGAACTATCTCAGAACCAAAAAGAAAAATTTGGTAAAAATTTTCCATCTGATATCTTTCCTGAGTATTACCTGATCAAAGTAAATAACTTTAATAATATAGCAAAAAGTATGATGGACGAATGGATATACTTTCTTAAAAACACAGAACTTCCAGATAATTATAAAGCAAAAGGGCTTTCATTAGTAGATTCACAATTAAAATACGATAGTATGGACATAGCAAACAAACAAAAATATGATCATTATCTCAAAGAAGTAAGAATTTCTCAAGATATGCTTGAGACAGCTGAAAGTAAAGGAAAAATCGCAGGGAAAATTGAAGGGAAAATTGAAGGGAAAATTGAAGGGAAAATTGAAGGGAAAATTGAAGTTATTTTAGCACTAAATGACGATAAAATCCCCACATCTCAAA
Organism: Aureispira sp. CCB-QB1; assembly: GCA_945870185.1. Classification (GTDB taxonomy): domain Bacteria; phylum Bacteroidota; class Bacteroidia; order Chitinophagales; family Saprospiraceae; genus OLB9. The sequence goes on from CAMBRK010000076.1 coordinate 14,834, forward strand.
TAGCTAAATATGTTCAATTGCCAGAAGAAGATGTGATCCATATATTATCGATACATGGTAAAATGTAAATAACCTGTATTATGGACACAGCAAACAAAGAAAAATATGATCATTATCTCAAAGAAGTAAGAATTTCTCAAGATATGCTTGAGACAGCTGAAAGTAAAGGAAAAATCGCAGGGAAAATTGAAGGGAAAATTGAAGTTATTTTAGCTCTAAACGATGATAAAATCCCCACATCTCAAATAGCTAAATATGTTCAATTGCCAGAAGAAGATGTGATCCATATATTATCGATACATTATAAAATGTAAATAACCTGTATTATGGACATAGCAAACAAACAAAAATATGATCATTATTGATAAAAGTAAGGATTTCTTAGGATATGTTAACGGTTTCCACTACCCGCTCCGCAAGCACCTTACCTAAGTAACTACCAATAGCTACACCCATACCACCCAGTCGTACTCCCACAAGGATATGATTATCCAGCCACTGGATGATTGGAAATTTGGATGGTCCTATACCTAAAATACCACTCCATCTGTGGTCAATAAGATTTGAAGCTCCAGGATATATTTCTTCCAAAATCCCTTCCAAATAGGTCTGTATTTGTGCTGTATGACCAAAATCAAAAGTCGTTTCTCCGTCAGGGTTAAGGTTGCGACCACCACCCAGTAGTATCCTGTTTTGGTAGTTTCTGAAATATACATATCCTTTATCTACATGATAGCCTGAATTGAGTGTCAATCCTTCCATAGGTTTGGTAATGAGAACTTGGTTTCTTGCCGGTACCACTTCTAAATGTGGTAGGAGCATTTGTGTAAATCCATTGGTACACACGATGAGCTTTTTGTACTGAATATCCATGTTTCCGCCACTTTTTAGGATGTGATTTTCCTGATCCAAGTCTTGTACTTCTATACCATAAAATATACTTATGCCCTTTTCTATAGCTATTTGATACAATCGCTGCATCATGGACATGGGATTGATTGTTCCCTCGTATTGATTATAGATTGCTTGGGGCAACCATGATGTAACAACTTCATTTTGTCTAAGCTGATAGCAATCTTTCAGTCCCATATGGTCGTTCATCATTTCATTGTAAGAAGTTATTTTATCGATGCAGGCACTCAACAATTGATGGTCACCAGCTCGAAATAATTCAGTACCGCCACAGTGATGATACTCCAGATGTTGCTTCCCTACTCTTTGCTTTAGCATCTGAAGACCTAACCATCTCATTTTTACGATTTCCATACACGTTGCTTCGCCTATGGAGTCAATATCTTCCATCAGTTCAGAGACGGACCCAAAGCATGAAAATCCTGCGTTTTTGGTACTAGCCCCATAAGGTAAATGTCCTCTTTCCAAAATTTTGATGGATACGTCTGGCCTACTTTCTTTTATCGAAATGGCGGTACTTAAACCTACTATTCCTGCACCAATGATGGTAACATCTGTAGGTTTAGTGATAAATTGTTGCTCCCAAAAACTATAATTCATTATCTTTGCCGTTACTTTACAAACAAGACACAAACCTATTAAAAAATATTAATTTATGATACAAAGGATTCAATCCATTTTTCTTTTCCTCAGTGGTGCTTCATTTTTCAGCCTTTTTGGTCTCCCATTTGCCCAAAGTACCCAAAGTATACCTCATATATTTACCGATATGGTGTACAACATATACGATAGCCCTGTGCTATTGGCATTGGTCGTTTTAGGTGGATTGATCAGTGTAGGTGCTATATTTTTGTACAACAACCGAATATTACAAATAAAAATGTCCTATCTTAGTGTTGTACTTTCTATTCTTTTAATGGTAGTTGCAGTATTATTGGTGTTTAACGAAAGAACCTCGGGTGCTGGAGCAGAGACCATCTCAGAAAGTGCAGGTGTTGCGATGCCTGTCATCAGTCTGATCATGTCTATACTGGCAGCACGCAATATCAAAAAAGACGAAAACACCGTACGGTCTATGGATAGATTGAGATAGTTTAAACATTTTAGGCTAAGTTCAAACTAAGCATTTCTTTTTCATTATTGGATTCAGGATCAATTTCTAAAAATCCGCACTGCCTCAATACTTTTATCGATTTATGATTAAGTTGGTGAGTACAGGCATTGATACTTTTTAGATATAGTGTATTTTTAGCGTATTCGATTACTGTGTTTACGGATTCATACATGTATCCTTGTCCTTGAAAATCGGGTAACAGTTCAAATCCGATTTCAGCACTATGACTGTTTTCGTCCTGATTATAAAGGCAAATGGTTCCGACAACAGAGTCAGTATTGATTAAAGTGATTACCCAATAATTTAAAGCTGAGTTTTCGGTTTTGGATAGGATCGAGTTGATAAAGGCTGCTGCTTCTTCATTGGTCTGACATGGTGGTCTGTCTAGATATTGGTTGATACGTTGATCTGACCTTAAGGCAAAGATGGTATTGACGTCATTGACATTTAATGGTCTAAGTATCAGTCGGGTCGTAAATAAGGTCGCCATCTGCAAATATTCAAACGTCAAAAAGCATAATTAACACTAAAATAAGGAATTACTTCTCCATCAGTATCTAAGTATAGTATTTCCAAGTTCCAAATAGCTCCTAAATCTAAGGACCATTTCGAATTAAAAAATCTAAACATTAATCCATGCCCTAACAACACCTCATCGCTCAAATTTAAACTGTTTTCTGCGATAATGCACGTTTTTTCGCCAGTCCTGATCATTCCGTTTAACTGAAAACTTCTTGCTATTTTAATATCATCATATTTTTTCCTAACTCCAGCACCTAAAGTCAAGTTATTATTTCGATTTCCGTAAGTGATCAATCCATAACTTTTTAGAATAGAAAAGTTATTTTTTTCATTAAACTTGTCATGTAAATAATTAAACGTGAAACCTGCATAAAAATTTTCACTCAATTTTATATTTCCTAATCGAGCCCCAACATTGGGTTTGCTTCCAAATAAGGAAGCGCCTGCGGTTATATCAACGTACTTGGATACGCCTAAAGTACCTTGAATATACAAAATATAAACACTCTGTATATTGCCTTTCCACCTTCCGGAAGTAAATGCTGAAGGATTGGTTATATATCTATTACTTTGATTGTTTGGGAACCAATAATTGGGCTGATTAATATATCTTCGATCGACAACCCTGATTTTTTTAACTTCATAAAGATTGATCTCAGTAATTATATTGTTTTCATGGACTGTGATCAAATGATCGCTACCTTTTCCAACAAATTGCCTTAAAATGGAACCTCCAGTTTTGAAAGTGAAAAGATAGTAACGACCTTCAAAAAAATTTATTTCGTTAAACTCATCAAAGTCGTAACTCTGACAGTTAGCTACGGACAAAAAACACATAAATAGGCAAAACAAAAAGCTCCTTATGAAGGTCATAGTTTCAATACATTTAGCAATTACTATGTATTACGCCCCACACAACTCATCCCAATACTCCACGGCTCTGCGAGTATGTGGTATACAGATAGAGCCACCAACCAGATTGGCTACAGAAAACACTTCGTAAATTTCATCTGTAGTGACGCCCAGTTCATGGCAGGTGCCTAGGTGATATTTAATGCAGTCGTCACATCTAAGTACCATTGACGCTACTAAACCCAATAGTTCCTTAGTTTTTTCAGACAAAGCGCCATCTTGGTATGCTTGATTGTCTAATGAAAAAAATCTTTTGAGTACTTTATTGTCCTGAGCCAAAATACGCTCATTCATTTTAGTACGGTAATCGTTAAATTCTTGAATTTGTGACATATTTTATATTTTGTGATCTGTGATCTAGTGATTTTGTTATTTGGTGATCTAGTGATTTTATGATCGATGATCTGGTGATTTTGTGATTTGGTGATCTAGTGATTTTGTGATTGATGAACTGTGATTGGTAATTTTGTGATCATTTACTCTCTCACTCAAACATGCACTCATTCACTCATTTATTACTCTATACCTTCTCAGATGTATTGGTAGTACGCCAGAATGAGATGACCATCCTTATAGGCATCAACACTATGGTAACCAATGCTCCTACACAGAAAAATATATACTCATACTTGATAAATCTTCCAAAATTATAATCGCCCATATCATTACTACCTTTAAAAAAAGCAATGGTTCCTTCTTCGTCTACAAATTTCTGAAATTCAAATAGTCCATCAATATGATACATAAATAATGGAATGGGTAAAAAGACTAAGATGAGTCGTGGCCATTTGCTTCTCGAAAATGGAGAATACCCAAATAAAAATATCCACCTTGTAAAAGTCAGAAAAACAATGATTGAAATGGAATTAGAAAAATAGAAAAGGAAATTGCTCCCTGACTTCATATAAATGGGTATCATAAAGAGTGCCGCAAATACTATTGCAAAGCCAATTGAAAGCAACTCAAAATTGATTTTTTTATTCATTTCACATTTTGGCTCAAAGGTAAGTTATTTCTATAAATATATAGATTCAATTGACCAAATAGAAAATATCATTAATTCAAGAAAAGAAAACTAAATCCTTCTGCATCATACTCCTTCTTCGTAGGTACCATCAGCATGTAATGCAAATCTCCCTTTACTCCTATCGTGCACTTTATCATAATCTCCCCATGGCCATCCACCAAATTTGGTAGCATGAAAATCATTGAACGCTTGCTGAATCTCTTCTTTGCTGTTCATCACAAAAGGTCCATATTGGATGACGGTCTCATTGATCGGTCTGCCTTGTAAGATCAGGATTTTGGCATCCTGTGTTCCCACTGTTATGTTTAGGTCATATCCTGCTTCCACTTCTACACATTTATATGCATCTACTTTCTGTCCATCAATCATTAAAAAATCTCCGGTGTAAAAATATATAGTTCGGTTGATGCCTACCGATGCTTTGGGAATCGTCACAGACCCGTGAGCATCCACATGTATATTCAAAATAGCTACTTCATTAATTTTATCAGCTGCCCAAGAACCTGGTGGCGGCTCCGGAGCAACATGTCCGTATATATTTCCAGCTATCACCTCAATGATCGTTATACGACCTTGTGCATCTTCAGCCTTATATTTTGGAATTCGGCTGCCCCATAACATCTTGAAGTGCGGTTCCGTCATTTTATCTTTGGCAGGTAGATTGAGCCATATTTGAAACAATTCCATAGGATTATCTTCTTCTTGGCTGAGTAGAGGAAACATTTCTGAATGCTGTACACCTTTGCCTGCTGTCATCCACTGCACATCACCTTCTCCGTATCTGCCTGCAGCTCCTATGGAATCTGCATGATCTACAAATCCTTTGCGAACCACCGTAATGGTCTCAAAACCACGATGCGGATGGCCCGGAAAACCAGGTACTTTGGTACCATGGTACATGCGATATCCATCTTTGATAATAAAATCATCTCCCAAACTACGATCTTCAAGAGAGTCAGCCGGTCCCATCACATCATTGCCCTTAGGAAAAGCGTCTTCGTGATGAACACAAAATAAAAACGGATCTTGTGTATCCCAGGTAAATCCCATGGGCTTGATATTTTTGATCATTTTAGGTGGATTTTCGGATTTTTGTTTTGAATTGGCAGTATCCATGGTTACAGTACCTGCTACACCAAGGGTCAATTTTTTAAAAAAATCTCTTCTAGTATGGTGACTCATATTTTTATTTGTTGTAACAAATGTATAATAATATAGTTTAATGCCCAACTTATATTTATGTAGAAATGGCAAATACTCAATACTTATTAAGTACATAAAAAAAGCCAGGCAGTTCCGAACTTACCTGGCCTGCATATTTTTAGTAAAACACTGAAATTTAGTGACCTAAAAAATTTAGATTAATTTTTTAAAATATATTCTACAATAAATACTGTGCATATATATTACACATTTTTAAAATAAAAAATATTTTACTATTTTTATTTTACATTTAAATGTATAACTGTCGAATTTTTAACATTTAAATGGTAGATGGCAAAAAAATATGAAATGATTTTTTTCAATTTAACCAAGATAAGTCTAAATACTTTTAACCAATTCAAAACAAATACAAAAGTCTAGCGTTAATTCTTTATAAAAAAATTTTGAAAATATTTTTAATTTTCAAAAAAAAATTTGATTTAAAAAAAGTTTGCTAGTGGAAATAGATAAGTTAATTAAGCAATCAAAATTTGTAGACGGATTTCAAAAAGCTATGATTAATGTTTTATACACTGCAAACCACTTTAGAGATACACATATTCCTATTTTTCAAAAATATAAAATACAAGGCCAACACTTCAATGTGTTGCGTATTCTCAAGGGACGACATCCCGAGCCTGTTACTCCGGGCTACATCAAAGATGTAATTCTGGATAAAGGCAGAGATATCACCAGGCTCATTGATAAATTGGAATCACTCGGATGGGTGGTCAGAAAGCATTGTGATCAAAATAAAAGAAACATACATCTTTTTCTCACTAATACTGGTCTGGAACATACGAATGAAATATCCAAAGAAGTACATGAAAAAGATCAAGACCTCAGGACGCTGACAGAAGAAGAGTATCAATTACTGAGTAACCTACTGGATAAAATGAGAAACAAAATTTAAATATGGAAGGACATAAAAAGGTAGCTGTTTTTTGTATTCTCCAGTGTGACAATCAATTTTTACTCCTAGAAAGAAATAAGGAACCTAACCCAGGTAAACTAGTACCCGTGGGAGGAAAACTTGATCCATATGAAACTCCCTTAAATGCTGTAATCAGAGAAACTAAAGAAGAGACGGGCATTGATATTATAAGTCCTCAGTTTTGTGGTATGCTCACCGAAACATCGCCTTCTCCATATAATTGGGTAAGTTACATTTACTTAGCGCGCATTAACTATTTACCCGCTCCATGGTGTGATGAAGGTACATTACATTGGATAAATATTCTAGACCTAGAAACATTAAATACCCCTGCAACGGATTTTCACATATATAAATATGTAGCAGCAGGAGAAAAGTTTATGTTTGATGCTGTTTTTGATGCCGACTTAAATATGGTATCTATGTATGAAGAATTGAAAGGTCTCCAAATAAGGTAAAATTAATAACTTACTTAGGGCCTGCTGAAAAAGTCAGAATCGTTCAATTTAAAGGCGGCTATTGGTCTGGGAAATCGTTCAAAAAACAAGCGATATGAACGTAGTGAAGTGCAAAGCACCAAAGGCAAAGCCTTTGACGAAGTGAACCGTGAAACGGATGGGTGGTGTGAAGTGCAAAGCACCAAAGGCAAAGCCTTTGACGAAGTGAACCCTGCCTTGCCGGC
>CAMBRK010000077.1 GCA_945870185.1 Aureispira sp. CCB-QB1
CGACATTGTCGAACCCACTTTCGCTCCAACAAAAACAAATATCTATCGTCATTTCGAAGGAGATTTATCGACTGAGAAACCCATTTTATGACGCAAATTTGGGTGAATTATAAATTGGACAATGTATTGTACATTTTAACAATCTCAAATAATGCTCAATCTATCCATTGCTCTTCATAATGGGTTTTGTCAGATGCATAGATGACGATCATCATAATCAGGCATAAGATAATGGATAAAACAGAAGACATACTATTGGAAACGCTTACCAGGAAGTTGCCATTTCCAGAAAGCATGATCCATTTGGTGATAGCAAAAATGATGTTTAGTCCTAAACCTACAAAGGCTAGTTGGATCGAAAATGATTTTTTAATGAGTAAAAACAAGCCACCCATCAGGAATAGCAATGAAAAAAGTAGTCCCGCATAGCCAATATAGATGATTTTTTGGATCGTATCGTCTGAAATGTCCAACATGGATTCCATTTTTTGAGTCAAATCATCTATTTCATCGGATACTACGGCAGTATCTTTAGTGGCGAAAGTTGTATCTTGGTCTAAAGAATCTATGGAAGCAGTATACTCGACATTTGTTTCATTTAAAGTATCACTGTTGCTAGTTTCATTATATTTATTTTCTATACTTTGCTGGATGACATTCTGAAATTTATCTTTCATCGCCATCATTTCTTTGATATTGATATACTGAATATCATTTTTGATGCCGCAGCCACCGGCCAACATCATCAGGATGGCACATACGATAGCCCAAGTAGGCGTTTGTGATTTCATTATTTTTATAATTTGTGTATGATGAAAATTATCTTACATCAGCACAAATATAACGTTCTATTTTATATTTTATACTTTTTATTTAACATTATGTCGTGTACCTGTGTGTGTAAAGTATTAAAATTATGAATCAGAGATCGTTGTCATTTATAAAGATTTATGGTATTCAGTTGCTTTAAGATAAGTTTTTGGCTTTTTGTATTTATTCCTTTTTCACTATTTTAAAGCTCTCCACTTTTCCATCATCAAATCGAAATGACAGTATATATATTCCATTATGTAAATCAAGTGTGGAGATGGTATGTTGCCCTTTCTCAACTATAGGTATCGTAAGTTTCAGCTGACCTGTAAGTGTATAAATGTGCACTTGGCCAGACTCGGGAGTATATATTTGGATATGGTCCTGAAAGGGATTCGGATATACATAACTATAGCCTATATCAAGGTCATATGACGTATCAGATGACGTAGTTAGTGGATTGCAAAAAGGTACCTGATCCATACGATAGTGTGGCATATTGGGTACTACAGAATTATCATTTGGGAAAGGAAGCGTGATGGACATTTTTTCAAGATTACAAGCGGTACCTTTTTGGTCAGGGTCATGAATGACATGAAAATGATAATAAGCAAACCCAGTACTGATATACACCTTACAATCAGGTGCCAAAGTAGATGCTGAAAAATTAAGTCTTACTCCATAGGGTGTCAAATAGTAGGTAGTATCCAGAAAGGTAAGGCCGGATGAGAGTGGCTCAGCTTTTAGGTCTAGCTGATACAGATGATTGCGGGCACTCAAGTAGGCATATCGGCTATTGGGTGAGATGGTCACACCGCCGATGCCATAGATATAGTACTCATTGATAGGAGGTATGGTGCGATGTCGACTCAGCATACCCGTCTCTCTATCGAAATCATACACATGCACTCCATTGACCAGGTCATACCACATATAGGTCTTGCCATCCGGACTGAATACGGCCTGACCTATGGCATAAGGTCCTTTGTCGCCTATCATCTGACTATGACTATACCTTAGGCCCTGACTATCCAGTCTAAGTACGATACATGCCGGACGATCATATTGCCAAGCCAGTATCCACCAAGAGCCTGGGTCTGAGCCTTTGCATGCGGTAAAATATCCTGAAGCCAAATCCTGTTTATCGATGATTTTATTGTTTTTAGAGAGCACTTTGCCCAATCCTTCATTGGCACTCACATCTACCATTGTGTACCAAATACTGCGAAAATAAGGTTCGCCGCTCAGATAATTTGGATGGTGCAATATGTAGAATAGATGGCTGCTGTCTGGATGAGGCAAAGCTATTATACCATAGAAATTACCATGATAGCTACTTGGTCCTTTCTCACAGTAGTACTTATAAAATTTGTCCGCTTTATTGATATCTTCTCCATTTTCCATCACTTGGTGCAGTTTATTGATGATACTGCATCCATTGGTATAAAATAATAGTTCTCCTGTTTTAGGGTCGCTAATACTGCAACTGGATGTCATTTTATATGGAATCGGATGAGCAATAATATTAAGTGGTGATGTATTGAAATTAATAATAGAACCTTCGGCCTTATCCTCATAACCATTAATCGAAAGATTAGTATAATCTATACCAAGAACCCATGTATTGTCCTACATGTTTTGACTTGATAACATGGTCAGACACAAAAGTATGTATATAGAAGAAAATATTGTCTTCATATTCTTAACTTTAACTTTTATTGTAAATATTAAAGCTTTATTATTTTGTGACTTTCTGTAGTTCCATCTGCATGTTCTAGTATTAATAGATATACTCCGCTATCGAGACTTGAAATGGATATTGTATGGTTTTCTAAAGCGACCGCAGTCACTTGATTCATCAAGTTTTGACCTGTCAAAGTTTTTTAAATTTTAATAGATAATGTAAATAAATTCTGAAAAATATTAGTTGGTTTTACAAAGATAATGTAGTATTTTAATAATCAAAATAATTTGTGCCTTTTTTCATTAATAAATTTTAAAAATGACAAAACATGAAAATCATAATTTTTTTTAAGATAAGCATAAAAAAAGTATCTTTTCTTTTACTTTTGCAACCATTATTTACAAAACAATTTTTTTCATGCTACATCTTAAACTTAAGATAAATCTATTTTCCAATATGGGTAAGGTTGGGTACTGTCTGCTTATTTGTGTTTTATTAGTCTCGTGCAGTACTAAAAAAGAAGTCATATATGAAGGCACAAACGATGATCTAAGCGAGGAGAGACTATTAGATACCTTGGTCGTGACTCCTGAAGATTTAGAGACTACGGATCAAACTTCTAAGACTTTTAGATCATCAGCTACATTAGTATATGATATTTTGCACACAAAATTAGATTTGAAGTTTGACTGGTCCAAGAGTCATGTATTGGGCAAGGCTGTATTGACCATCACTCCTTATTTTTCGCCATTAGATAGTTTGGTCTTGGATGCCGTTGGTTTTGATATTCATCATGTAAGACTTGCAAACACCCAAAAGGAATTAGTCTACAAATATGACGGAACTAAGCTGACCGTAAAGCTAGACAGACGATATCAAAGAAAGGAAAATTTCATTTTGGATATATCTTACACCGCAAAGCCTGATGAAAATTTGACATCAGGTAGTGAAGCGATCACTTCTGACAAAGGACTGTTTTTCATAGATCCTTTGGGCATGGACCCTGATCTTCCTACGCAAATTTGGACACAAGGAGAGACCGAAAATAACAGCCGTTGGTTTCCTACATTTGATAAGCCCAATGAAAGATTTACGCAAGAAATCATCATCACGGTAGATGACAAATACAATACGCTCTCTAATGGTAGAAAAATCAGCTCCATCAAAAATCCGGACGGCAGCAGAACTGACCATTGGAAACTGGAAAAACCACATACAGTTTATTTGGCCATGATTGCAGTAGGAGAGTATCATGAAGAAATGGAAATGTGGAACAACATTCCCCTTCACTACATGGTAGAAAAAGGGTTTGGTAAACACGCCAAAAAAATATTTAATCATACGCCCGATATGATGTCTTTTTTTACCCAAAAGCTCAACTATCCTTACCCTTGGGAAAAGTACGGACAAGTAGTGGTGAGAGAGTTTGTGTCTGGTGCTATGGAAAATACGGGAGCCGTAGTTTTTGGTGATTATGTGCAAAAAACAGAAAGAGAGTTGATAGACAATGACAATGATTACATCGTAGCACATGAAATGATGCATCATTGGTTTGGCAATCTAGTGACGTGTGAAGACTGGTCCAATTTGACACTTAATGAAGGTTTTGCAAACTATGCGGAGTATCTTTGGTTTGAACATAAATATGGAAAAGACAGAGCAGAGAAGCATAGAATGGATGAGATGAATGGATATTACAGTCAAGTTTTTGGCGGCTCCGCACATCCGCTGGTGCATTACTATTACGGTAATAAAGAACAGATGTTTGATGCTCATAGCTACAACAAAGGTGGTTTGGTACTTCATATGCTTAGAAATTATCTTGGGGATGACATATTTTTTGAGAGTTTAAATAGATATCTGACCACCAATGCCTTCACAGCTGTAGAAGTTGCTGAATTAAGGATGGCTTTTGAAGATGTTTCTGGACAGGATCTCAACTGGTTTTTTGACCAATGGTTTTTAGGTACGGGACATCCTTTCATAGATGTAAAATACACTTACAATAAGGAAAACAAAGTTTTACTCCTAGAAACTGATATGTCCAAGACACCTGAAACTTTTTATCAGAAATTCATATTATCTGTAGATGTGGCGCTTTATTATGCAGACGGAAGCGTAAGTTATCATCCTATAGTGGTCAACGAAAAGCAACAAAGATTTTTGATAGAAGAATTGAAAAATGATCCGGTGACCTATGTTTTTGATGGTAAAAATGTATTGCTAGGATTGATCAATGAAAACAAAACGGAAGATCAGTACAAGGCACAGTTTCAGTATTCTCCTTATTTTATGGATAAGGTAGTTGCGATCAGTAATATCAATAATGACACTGAAAACTATATCAATCAAGCCTTGAAGCATCCTTATTACTATATCAGGACATTAGGGATTCAAAAGATTAATGATACTATTGCATCAACGTATATAAGTAAACTTCAAGATCTAGTATTTTCAGACCCGCATTCCGAAGTCCGAAAAGAAGCGTTGATAACATTGGCCAATATGGAAGATTTTGACCCCAAGGCCATTTGCCGCATTGTCGTGAATAGCGAAAAAGCATATCCTGTATTGCAAGTAGCTTTAGAAATATTGGGCGCTATGGAAGATGAAAATAAGGAGGAATATATCAATCGTTTTAAAAATGACGAGTCAGACTTTTTGAGCAGTACACTAGTAGGCTTGATGACTGATCCGAGCAATACAAATTTGGAATATCTAGAAAAAAAATCGGCCAATGTAAGCATCAACGCCATGTTTGACTTCTATACGAGATATCAGGAGTTTTTAGCGGGTAAAGAATTAAATGTTTTGGATCGTTCAGCTCAGCATTTGCAGAAAATAGCAGGTCAGAAAGATGGCAATATGTTTAGGAAATATCTAGCCATGGGATCACTGATCAAAATTGCCGAAGATCTTTCAGGTCGAACCAATGATTCTGAAGCTCAAGACATGCTAAAAACGGTCTCTATGATGATAATCAATGTGGCTGTCAATGAAACGAATCCTTCGCTAAAGGAGAAGTATGAAGGTATTAGATAGTAACATCAGTTAGATAGTAATCCATAATATTTGCTAAGGTTTTAGAATTACGGCATTTTATCATCACAAGAATTGACTATCATCATTATAGTCTTGGTTTACAATGCTGAACTTTGCAATATGATAAACAGTGATGTCATTTTATGGTTAATGGATAGCGATATTTCCATACAATATCAAGTTCATAGAGATTTATTGGGAAATGATGACCTTAAATTGAGAAGCAGAATCTCTTTAGAAGGTTGGGGAAAACAATATCTTGACGCCACTAATCAGAAAGGACAATGGGGGCAGGATTATTATCAACCCAAATGGATTTCTACTCATTATACTTTGCTAGATCTGAAGAATTTGAACATAGATCCTAAACATTTTAGTATAGTTCAAATAGTAAATGATGTTCTTACCCATGAAAAAGGACCGGATGGCGGTATATTACCTATAGGAACAGTCAAAAAAAGCGATGTTTGTGTCAATGGAATGGCTCTCAATTTCAGTGCGTATTTTGGGGCAAATGAAAACGATTTAAAGTCTGTTGTGGATTTTATTATATCAGAAAAAATGTCTGATGGAGGTTTTAATTGCCAATCTAACAGAAAAGGAGCACATCATAGTTCTATGCATTCAACGATTTCTGTAGCGGAAGGAATGTTTGAATATTTAAAGCATGGTTATACATATAGACAGTCGGAAATAAAGGAAAGTTTAGCAAGTTGTGTCGAGTTTTTACTTTTGCATCATCTTTATAAATCTGATAAAACCGGAGAGATCATTAACCCTAATTTTCTCAAATTATATTATCCTAGCAGATGGTATTATGACATTCTTAGGGCTTTAGATTTTTTTCAGTATGCTCAAGTCGATTATGACCCTCGGATGGATGCTGCTTTGGATGTTTTGATTGTTAAGAGGACAAAAGATGCTTTTTGGAAAGTTGCATCACCTCATCCTGGCAAAATTCATTTTGTAATGGAAAAAGCTGGACAACCTAGCCGATGGAATACTCTGCGTGCTTTAAGGGTGTTATTAAAATATAGACCAAATATTACCTTTTTTAAAATAAATTTTAATCATGTCTAGACCCACTGATAAAAAAACCTTGCTGGCACTAAGCCAAATCAATTATAAAAAACTGATTCTTTTTATTTGGGAACTTTCTGATTCACAAAAGCAAACAGATTTTCCTCCAGGTACTATGAATAGAAATATCAGGGATGTACTTGCACATTTGTATCATTGGCACCTTATGATGAAATCGTGGTATGAAATCGGTATGAAAGGTCAAAAACCTGATATCCCTAGTAAAGGTTATACTTGGAAGACAGTACCTCAACTCAATCAAGAAATATGGGAGCAATATTCCAAAGTTCCATTGCGAGAGATCATGTCAAAATTAACAGAAAGTCATTCTGAAATGATGGAACTGATTTCTCAACACACTTATGAAGAACTGTTTGAAAAGAAAAAGTATCCATGGACAGGTACTTCATCTTTAGGAGCATATTTTATTGGAGCTACATCAAGCCATTACCTTTGGGCACTGAAATTGATAACTAAGTCTTACAAGAAAATGAAATAATATTTATAGGTGTTACCTTTCCTAGATATCCAAAGGATCAGGAATTGGGCTGCTTTGATTTATCTTTTTCTGACCATCACTTAGGAAAAATTGTCTGTTGAAAAGCAATATCAGCACCACTCCTACAGTAATGGCTGAGTCTGCGATATTAAATACAGGCCTGAAAAACTCGAAACGCTCGCCACCCCAAATTGGGAACCATTCTGGAAGCACCGTGTCTACCATTGGGAAATATAGCATATCTACGACTTTGCCTGTAAGGAAGCTGCCATATCCACCTTCTGGAGGAAACATCGTGGCTATACCACCATGATAGTGTGATTCGCTAAAAATGATTCCATAAAAAAGTCCGTCTATAGAATTACCAATAGCACCTGCAATCACCAAACTAAAGAAAACGATAAGACTTTTGGGCTCGTTTTGTTTGATGAGGTTGTAAAGGATGTAGATCAGAAATCCGGTCATGATGATTCTGAAAATACTTAGAATATATTTGCCTGTAAGACCGCCAAAGCTCATCCCAAAAGCCATACCTTCATTCTCTACAAAGTGTATCTTGGCCCAACTCAAGCCCAAAATATCAAAACCTTCTCCATAGTTTAAGTGTGTTTTGATGTAGATTTTGGATATCTGGTCTATGATCAAAATGATCACTATGGTAAGTATGGCAATGTTGCTCCTCTTCAAAATATTTATGATTTTAGAACTGCAAAAGTATGATATATTTTTTAATTAAGTATCTAAAGTTTCGGAGTGATTATATTTAATTTGTCCTTATCAAATTTACAAACTAAGGAAATTTTTGGATCGGTGGTAAAATTTTACTTACTATTCTTTTGTCTTGACACAAAAGAACCAAAAAGTCAAGGCTTTTTCCTTTTCTTAACGCCAAAACTTCAAAAAATAGCTAAACATAAAAAACCTGTCCGCCTACTACGTAGTGGTCAGGCTGACTCGCCTTTGGGTTTGGTGTACCGTTTTAATCATTTGTTCAACTTCGTTAGCTCCAAATCGCATTAAACTTTCGTTTTGGCTCATACAGTTTTCTGTTTTTAACGCTATTTTTCAAAGTTTTGACTAAAAATGAAAAGGCCGGATTGTCCGTTGCCCTAAGATTATAGCCAAGTGTTAAACTTTATAATTTTGTTTTTCATGCGAATATGTTATTATTAGGCTAATTAATTGATTTGTAATTAAGTAAGTAGACTTATTTAGATGTATTATAATATATAATTATTAGTTTAATAAATGTTTGTGAACTCCAAAACTTCAGTTAAGTATTATAAAAGTTATATCCTTAGACAGCAAATGATCCTTCTTATGATTCAAATGGCTATTTTCGTGACATTTTAGCATTTCTTTTCCATACATATTATATTTTTCATATATCTTTGACCATTCAAAATTTATCCTGTCATGAGAAGTATTTTCTTTATATTCTTTATCATCAATACTATTGTTTTATTTGCTTTTACGGATCCAAATACCTTAGCCAAGGTAGATGCTTCTTTATTGCAAAAATATGAGCATCAAAATAAGTTGGAGTACATTGTTTGGATGAAAGATCGCGTTGGTTTTGATGGGAATTTGCCTTTGGCTACCAAAAATCAAAAGGCGACCTATGTTTTTCAAATGTTAAAATCCAAGGCGGCACAAAGCCAAAGTGCCATCATAAATATTCTCAAGGGTAAAGGAATATTTTACCAAAGTTTTTATGTTACCAATGCCATTTTGGTCCACTCTGATTATGCTACTATGGAAAGTTTAGCACGCAGGAGTGATGTAGCTCGAATCATAGACAACCAAGCATTTAAGATGTTGGAAGATCCGATTATTGAAAGATCTACTTCGCTGCGCAATCCCGAACCTGAATGGGGTATCAAAAATATCAAAGCAGATAGTGTATGGCAACAAGGTATTGATGGCAAAGGCGTCGTCATAGGTGGTCAGGATACAGGATACGAATGGAAGGTCAGTCCCTTAAAAACAAAATATGCCGGGTACCAAGATAGTGCAAATGTAGATCATAACTATCATTGGCATGATGCGATTAAAACCAGACAATTTCCAGATACCTTGCTCAATCCTTGCGGCTATAATGCGCAAGAGCCTTGTGATGATAACAATCATGGTACACATACTATGGGGACGATGGTAGGTCAGGATACTGCCAATGTCATAGGTGTAGCACCGGGTGCCAAGTGGATCGCATGTCGCAATATGGATCGTGGATGGGGAAAGCCTTCATCATATATGGACTGTTTTGAATGGTTTTTGGCTCCATATGATCTAAATGGTGAAAATCCTGATCCGACAAAAGCACCACACGTCATCAACAACTCTTGGTATTGCTCCGTCGAAGAAGGTTGTAACCCTTCCAATTTTGAACTGATGGAAGAAATCGTAAAAAATCTGAAAGCATCCGGTGTAGTCGTCGTCGTATCTGCTGGTAACAGTGGTGGCCAAGGATGTGGTAGTGTGACTGGTCCACCTGCATTTTTTGAGCCTTCATTTTCTGTAGGTGCTTCCAATGTTTTGGATGAAATTGCAGGATTTAGTAGTCGTGGGCCGGTAGTGATTGATAGTAGCTTCAGACTCAAACCCAATGTCACTGCTCCCGGGGTAGGAGTGCGGTCAGTCTTGAGAAATGGTGATTTTTTACCTCTTTCAGGTACAAGTATGGCAGGCCCACACGTAGCAGGACTAGTAGCATTGATGATCTCTGCTAATCCTAAAATTGCAGGTCATGTGCAAATCATAGAAGACATCATAGAAGCTACAGCTAGACCTACTGTAAGTGCACAAGATTGTGGTGATTTTCCAGGTGCACAGGTGCCTAATGCCGTTTTTGGATATGGTATAGTCAATGCTTTAGAAGCGGTAAAACAAGCTATGGCATTTATACCGACCACTACATGTGATGATTCTGTTTTTGAGTTGAATGTATTCCCAAATCCCACACACGATTTGGTTACTTTTGCTACTCACGCAGGCGAAACGACATTGCAAGATATCAGTATTATAGACATCAATGGAAAATTGGTGCTCCATCATTCCATTTCTGGTCATATACTACATACTATAGATGTTCAGTTTTTAGCAGATGGTATTTATTTTTATCATGTCAAAACAGATAGAGGTACCCAAACAGGGAAAATAGTCAAAATGTAATCATGTTTACCATTGGCTATATGGCCTGATCATCAACTGACTATTGTAATACTTGGCGTCGCCGGTCACTTCTTGTCCTATCCATGTGGGTAAGTCATCTATGATGTCATCCATATCGAGTTCTATTTCTGCTATGACCAAGCCGGAGTTAAGATCTTTGAATTCATCGACTTCAACGGTATATTTGCCCCAAGGCACCAGATATCTTGTTTTTTGTATCGTACCAGCCAAACACAATGGAATCAGTTCGTTAAACTCTTCTTTGGGTATAGATTTTTCCCATTCGTACCTACTGAGCCCATCATCAGATGATTTTCCTTTTATAGTAACAAAAGCATCGTTTCCTTTCAATCGGATCCTTACCGTACGATCAGGGTCAGTAGAGATATATCCTTGAGCTATCGCAAAAGATGTAGTAGCTTCGTTTTTAAAGGAGTCATTGATGACTAAGTATTTTCTTTCTGATTCTATGGGCATGGGCTGATATTATTAAGATGAAAAAAACATTTAGGAATTGCAAAAGTAAGATGTTTGTTGGGGATCGTGTTAATTTACCTTTTATTTGTGAGCGCAGAAAAGAGATTGTTGGGTTTTCTGTTATATTTGCAGATAAAAGACAAAAATTGTTTTAGATGACATCAAATATTTTTAAAGAAAATAATAGATTATCATATCAAAATACTAGTGATGACTTTTTTGCTTGATGAGATATGTAGTTATCTTAATTGGAAATATATGAAATCAATAAAAGTAATAGTTCTATTATTTATCATTATATGTTATTCCTGTAAAGAGAATTCAGAACTAAAAATTGTGCATGATCCTTTTTATTTTACACCAGCCTATCGTCTAACAGATACAGTAGGAAGTAAGTTAGTATTTAGTTTTTACGCACGATATTGTGTTTATGGTTATAATCATAATAAGTTAAAATTTGATAGCGTTGTTAACAATATGGTTTGCAAGACTCTAAATGGAGACACAATATTATCATATATAAGCTTAAGTTTTATGGATCGCGGGAGATATAATTATTACAAAGATGGTGAATTTAATTGTTCAGATTTTGATGAACATATCTCATCGATTCATTGGTCAATTAAAAATCCACTCTTTATTATTGAAACAAGTAGAGGGGAAACATTTTTAGAAAAACATATACCTTTCAAATGTAATCTAAAGAATGAACATCAAATTATAATTAATAGACCCGACTATAAAAAGTCCATTCCAATGAAGCTAAAAACTAAAAAATATATTTTTAATCATTTAGATTTTAAGGTAATGACATATCTCTCATCAATGCCTATTAATGGGATATTTGCGGTCTCTTTATTAAATAAAGGTGACATAAGAAAAATTTCAAGTACTTTAGAAAAAGCAAGAGGTAATTGGAATTCACAATCTAAGTATGCTAGAGAGGATGACCAAATGATACTTGAAAGAGGAATTTGTGATTCAATAATCTTTAAAAAAGCAGAAGACAATATAGCTTATTGGTACATAGATGCTGGCTCAGCCCATGATGGCATACACGAATTTTTGCTCAAGGAGCTGAGTGATTCGGGTATAAAGATAAAGTCAGTGGAGATACAGATGTTATAGTGAGAAAAGTATTTTATTCAATTTTTTATAATTAGCACAAAAATATTTATAAATATGTCAATGTTTAATATAGAAGACAAAAGTTTCTACTCTATTAATGTCCCACTTAATTTCGTTGGATCTTCAGATTTTAAACTTCCTAGAAAATATAAACTAGTAGAAAATTTGTCTTTTGATCTTGATTTATCAGAATCGTTTTCCATCTTCTTTGCTGAAAAATTGATTGAAAAAACAGAGCTATTTTTTAAAAAGAAATTTGATTGGAAAAAAGTTTGGTTTTGTCCAGATATGGACTATGGTCTGGTATATATTATAGATAGTAAAACAAACAAAAATTATACTCTTGTTAATGGATACTTAGCAATTGGCGCTTCTATGATTGTACTGTACGAAGTGTATTTAAACGATAGGAGAGATAATAAAATTGTTTATTTAAATAATGAAATACAAGAATACGATTTGGAATTTAATTTGGTAATAGTCCCACCTTATAATGAACACGATATCGAAAGAATGGTACTAAAAGAAAAAATGACAAATCATATTTTTAATTCAATTCAAAGTTTTAAGGTATTTACACTCTTATCAACAATGCCACACGAAGGCAAGTTCGCAATCACCCTTTTTGATATTGAAGACAAAGAAAAAGTGTCAGACACATTAGAAAGAGCCAGGGGAAAATGGAATTCACAAACAGACCAAGCCAGACAAACGGGTGATTCGACTCTAGAAAAAGGATATTGCCATACAATCAGCTTTGATGGTGTTGAAGATAATGTAGGATATTGGTACATAGATGTTGGCTCTGCCCATGAAGGCATCCATGAGTTTTTGCTAAAGGAGCTGAGTGACTCAAGTATAAAGATAAAGTCAGTGGAGATACAGATAATATAGTTCAATCTAAAATAATCAAAAAATGCAAGATTTAGTTTTGGTAAAAGATAGCTTAAAATTGATAGAACCTGTCTCAGAAGAAAATAGATTAAGCTATCATCAAAAATTTAAATGTCCTATTAGGTGGTTGGAACATTTTTTGCAAAGTTGTTTTATAACTAACTTTGAATTTATTAACAAACTTGATAAAGCATTTAGACCAATTTTTGAAGTATATGTTGGTAAGAAATTGGACTGGCAAAATATCGAAATCTGTATAGTACCATATGATTCTGATTTTAACATGTTTCGAGATCCAAAAAACAATAATTATATTTATGTATTGACATGCAATATAGGAAATAGAAATATGGGTATTGTTAATGGAGATATAATATGGTACATTAACATTCCTGAAATGGAGGTAGATTTTTTTAGTAATGAATTTAAGCATGATATAAATGTTATTTGGGTTCCAGAAAAAAAATATGCTCAAGAAACCTTAAATTTATTTCCTAATCATATCGAAAAAATTTCTAAATTGAAATTTAAATTAAAACTTAAATTTTCTGTTTATTCATGGTTAGACTCTATGCCCCACGAAGGGAAATTTGTAATTACAATGGAGGATATTAATGAGAAAGAAAAGGTATCTGAAATACTGGGATATGGATTAGGAAAATGGAACACACAAACAGACCAAGCCAGAGAAACGGGTGATGCAACTTTGGAAAGAGGATATTGCCATACGATCACCTTTGAAGGTGTTGAAAAGAACATTGGTTATTGGTACATAGACGTTGGTTCTGCCCATGATGGCATACACGAATTTTTGCTCAAAGAGCTAAGTGATTCGGCTATAAAGATAAAGTCAGTGGAGATACAGATAATATAGTTCAATCTAAAATAATCGAAAAATGCAAGATTTAGTTTTGGTAAAAGATAGCTTAAAATTGATAGAACCTGTCTCAGAAGAAAATAGATTAAACTATCATCAAAAATTCAAATGTCCTATTAGGTGGTTGGAACATTTTTTGCAAAGTTGTTTTATAACTAACTTCGAATTTATTAAGAAACTGGATGAAGCATTTAGACCAATTTTTGAAGTATATGTTGGTAAGAAATTGGACTGGCAAAATATCAAAATCTGTTTAGTACCATATGATTCTGATTTTAACATGTTTCGAGATCCAAAAAACAATAATTATATTTATGTTTTGACATGCAATATAGGAAATAGAAATATGGGTATTGTTAATGGAAATATAATATGGTATATTAACATTCCTGAAATGGAGGTAGATTTTTTTAATAATGAATTTAAGCATGATATAAATGCTATTTGGGTTCCAGAAAAAAAATATGCTCAAGAAACCTTAAATTTATTTCCTAAACATATCGAAAAAATTTCTAAATTGAAATTTAAATCAAAACTCAAATTTTCTGTTTATTCATGGTTAGACTCTATGCCTCACGAAGGGAAATTTGCGATTACCCTGGAGAATATTGATGATAAAGAAAAGGTATCTGAAGTACTGGGATATGGATTAGGAAAATGGAATACACAAACTAATCAAGCTAGAACTTCAGGAGATTTGTCTCTAGAAAGAGGGTATTGCCATAAGATCACCTTTGATGGCATAGCAGACAATATAGCTTATTGGTACATAGATGCTGGCTCAGCCCATGATGGCATACACGAATTTTTGCTCAAGGAGCTGAGTAACTCAGGTATAAAGATAAAGTCAGTGCAGATACAGATGCTATAATTTTTAAATGTTTGTTATTTTTGTGTATTCAAAATTTATAATCAAATAATTATGTCGAGTACTTTTTCTCAAATTTACATTCAATACGTTTTTACAGTAGAAGATTCCGTTTTTAAATAAATATGTTGCCAATCCAGAGCAAGATCATAAGAAAATAACCTTTAATGAAGATAATGATAATAAAAAAAAGGCAGATGAATTTAGAAAGATGAAATTTTTAAAAAATGCTAAAAAATCCATAGGTGATGATGTTATTAAAAAATTATCACATGACTAACACTTAAATATAGCCTTTGATTATAGATATCTCTGGAGTTGAGGTCCATTTACTTCCTCAAAAAGTTTTACTCCTACATACCGAAAACATACTTATTATAAGTGATTTACACTTGGGTAAGGTAGAACACTTCAGGGCGTCGGGCATTGGGTTGCCACAAGGTGCTACTGAAAAGACTTTGTTATTATTGGATGAGCTTACTCAAAAGTGGATGCCTTCCCAAATCATCTTTTTGGGAGATCTTTTTCATTCTCGTAAAAATACTTCATACGATCTGTTTGATTCATGGCGTACTCAGTATCCGGAACTTTCGATGATCTTAGTTAATGGTAATCATGATATTATGACTTCTGATGATTATCTAGGATTGGGTTTGGAAGTATGCCATGAATACCATATTAAAAAGCTATGGCTTACACACGAACCGCAGCAAATATCTAAAGATGAAACAAGATTTAACCTTGCAGGACATATACATCCGGGTATCAAGCTAAAGGGGAAAGGCAAACAAAGCTTAACCTTGCCATGTTTTTGGTTTGGAGATCGACAGGGTCTGATGCCTGCTTTTGGCTATTTTACAGGAAAACATCTAGTCGAGATCAATGAAAATAACACTATCTTTGCCATAGCAAATGACCAAATCATAAGGAT
The DNA here is from genome assembly GCA_945870185.1 of Aureispira sp. CCB-QB1. Lineage (GTDB taxonomy): Bacteria > Bacteroidota > Bacteroidia > Chitinophagales > Saprospiraceae > OLB9. Next base: position 15,462 of record CAMBRK010000077.1, read on the forward strand.
TAAATGAAAATCATTCATACAGCAGATTGGCATATCGGTAAGATACTACATCGGCATGATCTTACAGAAGAAATCAGTATGTTTTTCAACTGGCTGGAAACCGTCATTGTAAACGAAAAAGCTGATGTATTATTAATATCAGGCGATGTTTTTGATTTAGCAAACCCTGCTAACAAGGACCTTAAATTGTATTATCATTTTCTTCATAGATTGGCAGGACTGAAGATTAAAATCATCATTACAGGTGGCAACCATGATTCAGTGAGCTTACTCAATGCTCCCGCCGAACTCCTAGATACTATGAATATTCATGTAATAGGTGGCGTACCAGAAGATTTTGAAAAACAAATTATTCCCATCACCGATGAAAGAGGAACTGTAGTTGCAGTGGTTTTGGCTGTGCCTTTTTTGAGAGATAGAGATCTTAGGGTTTCTATCAGTGCGGATCAAGATAAGTTAAAAACGAATACATTGCCTGTAGCTATTAAGAGTCATTATGACCGCTTGGTAAACTTGTCTCATCACCAATATGGTAAAAACATACCTATAGTTGCTATGGGGCATCTCTTTATGCAAGGTGCCATCACTTCTGATAGTGAACGAGATATTCATGTAGGCAGCCTTCAAGGTATAGAAGTCAGCATGGTACACCCTGATATATGCTACATGGCATTGGGTCATATCCACAAGCCACAGAGAATTAGTAAACAAGATCATATCAGATATTCTGGTTCTCCCATTTACTTGGATTTTTCTGAAGCAGGATATGAAAAAATGATAATCAGTGTAGATTTATGTAATGGTGCTATACAAATACAACCTATAAAAATCCCTGTTTTTCGCCAATTGCTAAGGCTAAGTGGAAATTGGGCAACCATAAAAGATGCGCTTCAAAACTATCAAAATCCATACGACTTAGCCACATTTGTAGAGATTGATGTTTTAGAAGAGTCATATAATATTTCTGTAAACTACGAAGTAGAAGCTTTTAAAGATATCCCCAACTCACAGTATAAAATTATAAAGAGTAAAATCATGTTGCCAACTTCGGCAGGAATAGAACAAGTAGATTCAGCAACGTGGGAAGCAACTTTGACTCCTTTAGAAATGATCAATAAGAGACTGGAGTCGGAAGTAATGGATGAATCCTATAAAGGAGTTTTAATATCCGTGTATGGCGAAATCATTGAAGAATTGATTGACTAATTAAATATGTTTAGGTGAGCACTTATCTATTAACTCATTTCGATAAATAAAGAGTAAAATTTTTTGAGTAAAATAAAGTAAAACTTCCATTTTGAAAGTACTAAGATTAAGGTTTAAAAATATCCATTCACTCAAAGGTGAACATTTTTTGGATTTTACAGTACCGCCGTTGGTGGATGCGGGTCTTTTTGCTATCATTGGCCCTACAGGAGCAGGTAAATCTACACTTTTGGATGTGATCACTTTAGCTTTGTTTAATAAAATTCCAAGATTTGCTTCCAAAGGAACAGAATCCATTTCAAAGCCTGAAATAGAGAAGATGGGTTCGGTGATGACTCATTTTACGGATGATGCCTATGCAGAGATAGAGTACCAAACCCATCAAGGCGTTTTTAGATCTAAGTGGAGTATAAGTAAAGCTAGGACAGGCAATCTCAAAGATTACGAAATGCAACTTTCAGAGCTGATCGGTGATGCTACAGAAGGTATTATATTTGATCTTAAAAAATCACATGTTCCTGATAAAAACGAACAGTTGTTAGGCTTAAAGTATGAACAATTTATAAGATCGATTTTATTATCACAAGGTGATTTTGCGAGACTATTGAGATCAGACGATAAAGAGCGAGCTGCCCTTTTGGAAGACATTACGGATACCGGTATATATAGAGAAATTGGTAAAAAAACCTTTGAGGTAGCCAAAGAAAAACGATTGGAAATAGAAAAGTTAAGAGTAGAGCTTAGTTTTTATAAATATCTTTCGGATGAAGACATAGATACTAAAATATCTGCTATAGCCAAACATCAAGAAACCAATCAAAAGTTGGATGTTTTGATACAGGAATATAATGAAAAAATCAAAAATATTTCGCAAAACTTGCAGTTGACTTCCAAACTCAACCAGATCAAAATAAACATTCAATTGCTGCAAGAAAAAAAACAGTTCTATGCATCCAAGGCAGAAAAGCTCAAAAAGCATCAAGCCTTGGACATATACCGCGAGCAGTTTTCTGTATGGCAAATGGATAAAATGGCTTGGCAGCGCAGCAGTGAAGAAGTTGGTCAATTGCAGATAGAATTGAAAAAAGTAACGGAACTTTTCAGTGGCGTTTTATCTAAGATGGCTACTTTCACAAGCCAGGAAGTAACCGATGAAAATTTCATGATTGTCATGAAACAGTTTGAACAACAGGTAAACCAATTGGATGCGCAGTTGGGATTTATCAAAGAGAATGGTCAAAAAGCAAGGGAACGACTTCATCAGGTTTTAGACAAAGACTTTAATAGATCGTTTGTGGCCTTGGCTAATATAAAACCACCAAAAGCCGCATTGAATGAAGCAGAGCTTCAAATATCTCAACTACAATCCATAGCTGGATATGAATCATTAGATGTTTTGGTAAAACAAAAGGAAGCAGCCACGCTTCAAAAAGACAGTTTGCTATTAACACATAATATAGTTTTACAATTGGAGAAAAAGAATCATGAAAATATATCGTTATCTCAACAAATTGCTGAACTGACCAAGACATTGAATGATGCATCGGCATTGCTCATAGTTCGGGAAAAAGAACTTTTTATCATTGATCAAGACATTGCTGAAACCCTAAAAGAAAAAGAAAAGTGGCTGGAATTAGCTACTATGGATGATTACAGAGGAATATTGCAGGATGGAAAACCTTGTCCATTATGTGGATCTTTGCATCATCCTTATGCTGAAGAGTTGCCTGTAAAAGTACTGGACATAGAGCTTCATCTTAAGGCAATGAATCAGAAGGCTAACAACATACAAGAATCCATTAAAGCATTGAATATATCTATTTCTAGAGATCAGTCTACTATTGATAATCATAAGATTGCTATGGCCAAAAATCAAGAAGAAGTATTCAGTTTGTCACAACAAAATGGCAACAACAAGCTATCTTCCAAAGATATTTTAATAGAAATTGATGAGCTGGAAAAACAATTGACATTTTTAGCTCAGAAACTCGAAGCCCAAAGAAGTGTGCTCGCATTAGAAAGTATACGAGAGATACTGAAAGAAATCCATCAGTTACTGGAAGAACATGCCGTATTACATGCAAAAAGACAATCTATTTATAAAGGGACACAAGTTACTGATGAAGCCAACATGATTCAAAATCAATATATTGCTATGAAAGCATCGGCTGAACGATTGACTGCGACCATTTCATCAAAAGAGTCCGATGGTTCTCGCATTTATCTAAAATGGATCGAAATGTCCAAAGAACTTGAAAAGGATATTTTAAAGCAAGGATATCAAACGATAGAAGACGCTATTCAAAACTTGTTGCCAGATGATGTTTTACGCCAAATTATAAATGAAAAAGAAGCATTGAGTACTGAGGAGACCAGTCTTTTGGCTCAATTCAACCAAGTAGAAGCTGATCTCAAGGTCCTAAAAACTATAGCAGGAGATCAAGTGACTTTAGATGCTTTAAAAAACAATATGGTGGAAATGCAAAAAGAAAAAGACAACTTGAATAATTTGATTGGTGCTGCTCAAAGCGAATTAGAACATGATGCTCAACAAAGAAAAAATGTTCTAAAACTAAAAACCCAAATAGACGAAAGGGAAAAACAAGCTAACCCTTATTTGTACTTAAATGAGCTCATAGGGGACCAAACGGGTAATAAATATGCAAAATTTGCTCAAAATATTAGCTTAAAACATCTCATATTTTTAGCCAATCAAAGATTAATTAAACTCACAGATCGGTATGTACTCAAAATGACAGAAATAGAAGAAGACTTCAGAGTCATGGACTTGTATCAGGCTGGAATAGACCGAAGTGTAAAAACGTTATCCGGTGGCGAAACATTCATTGTTAGTTTGGCTTTAGCCCTAAGTCTGTCGGACATGGCGTCCCAAAATGTAAAACTGGAAAGCCTGTTTATAGATGAAGGTTTTGGTACCTTGGATCAAGATACCTTAGAGACCGCCATGCTTACTCTCGAAAAACTGCAGTCAGAAAGTAACCGCAGCATTGGAATCATTTCACATGTAGATAGCCTGAAAGAGCGTATTACTACTCAAATCAGGGTGCATAAAAATAGCCAAGGTTATTCAGCATTGGAAGTGGTTTAATATGAATAGGGTAGTGCTGGTTTTTTAAAAGTAGGCTTTTACCCTTTTGGCTTCCTTTTAGATGCGTAAGCTTGCGTTTCATCCAAAAGTATGGCTTCTTGGATCACATCCCATATAGGACAGTTTTTGATATCTGTCAGATTTTCAAATTCGACACCACTTACTTGTTTTCTATCTTTATGATTTAGAATGTTCTGATTATTAGAAAGCTCATTGCCTCGAATAAATACCAATTCAATTTTTCCATTTTTTAATGGATTCAAGTAGCAAATCCAGGTTCTACCGTAATAGAAGGGGATTTTGAACCTGATTTTGGCTTGGAGATTCATTTCATGGGTCAGTAGGTTGTGAAAGTAGAGTAACACATCGCGTTGATTACCATCGTATAAATATATCCAATCCAGTATGTCTGACATAGTGAAATGATTAGATTTATTATTATTTAATAACAAATTTACTATCAAAAAGTTAAACTCTGTGTTAAATACCGTTAAGGATGTTACTTTTTTAAATTAACTACCCTTATCTTGGTATCAAAATATAAAATCATATGCGACATCTCATTTTTACTTTTTTGCTTTTAAGCATGTATTCGTGTGCACCTACCTTGGATTTTTATACTAGGAATATTCACGATAGCAATGATTGGACAGATGCCGATTTGGCTAAAATTCAGTTTTATGTCTCTAATGATATTGTACTTTGGCGAGATATTAGTAAGGGTGAATCTGAAATATCAAATGGTAAAATTAAAATGGTAGAAGGTCGTAAAGTGGAGGAAGTGATCATTAGGAGAGGGACACCAGGTGGATTTGTTTTCTCACCACAGAACAAACAATATGCTATCAGCTTTGATGGGACTGATGATAGTAAATACTTAATATTTGGTCCTTCAGATAGAAATAACGGTAGGTATGTCCTGCTCGGAAAAGAATGGGATCGCAGATTTGGCAAAGTGACTTATGGAGATCAAGTGTACCGAACATCCGCTGAGAGTGCATTTGCCTACCTCATGGTTGATTTACGTAAGTCTAGCATTACTAAAGTAAATACTGAAAGACCGACGGGAAGGAGAGTAAACGATTAATGGTACGGTTATTTGATTATACGGTGTAATAAGATTTGAGATTTTAAAACATTTGTACCTGATTTTGCATATAAAATATTTCTGGGTATAAAATTATTTGATTATATTTGCATGAATAATATATCTAAATCATTTTAAAGTTGAACCATGAAATCAGTTTATACATTCTCTTTAATGGCTTATTTCTTGATTTTAGGGTATTCGTCAGATGCACAAATTCAAGTAAAGCACGATAGTACATACATTTTTGAAATGGAAGATGGCAATACTTACATCGGTAAAGTCATAAGTATATCTAAAGGCGAAATGTATGAAGTTAAGACATCTGTTGGTAATATAAAGCTACTCCAAAAAAATATACTTGTCATAAAAAAAATGGATAAATCCAATCTTAAAGATGGCGAATATTGGCCTTCAAGTCCCCATTCAAGCCGATATTTTTTTAGTCCCAGTGGCTATGG
>CAMBRK010000078.1 GCA_945870185.1 Aureispira sp. CCB-QB1
TCAATTGTTTGAAAATTGGCTGGCCGACTAAATTTTTTGAGTTATCTTTGACTGTCATACTTAATGTGTTTGGTAGCCAAAAGGTATGACAAAAGGGTTAATCTTTGAGGTTAACCCGCTTTTTTATTTTTTTAGTCGGTTAGTAGTGAAAAAAAAATAAAGAATGAGTAAGAAACATTTTGTCGTCATATATTTTGTTTTGTCATTTTTGGCAATTTCAAACGCTCAAATCAATACCCCAAAATCTTATGCCTTGGTCATTGGTGTATCCAAATACAATGATTCCAAAATCGAATCATTAAAACATGCCAACAAAGATGCGGCTGCATTTGCTGAGTTTTGTGCATCATCTTCAGGATTAAATATTCCAGCAGATCGGCTGAGGATATTGATAGACGAAGAAGCAACCTATTATAATATCGTAAATGGATTGGATTGGTTAAAAAATAATGCACAAAGAAATGATCAGGTCTATATCTATTTTGCAGGTCACGGCGATATGGAAAGTGAAGAGCTGCAGTATGGTTATTTGTTGGCTCATGACTCCCGGCATATGAATTATCTGGGCAGATCTTTGTCTTTGGACTTGCTCAATAAAACAGCCCATACACTTACAGTGAACAAGAAAGCAAAAGCTTTTCTGATCACTGATGCATGTCACTCTGGCAAACTTGCGGGTGTGGATTTTAATGGCAGTAATCTTGTAGCACTGAATCTTATGAAATTGGTAAGTAATAATGAAGTGCGGATCACTTCATGCAGTGAAGATGAAAAATCATACGAAGATGAAGTATGGGGCAATGGCCGTGGTGCATTTTCTTACTTTTTGACCAAAGGCATGTCAGGCGAAGCTGATGGAGTTAATGGTAAAAAGGACGGCTCGATCACCATCGGAGAGATCAAATCATTTTTGTCTGGCAAAGTACCCAATGAGGTCCGAACAATAAAGAGCAAAAAACAAAATCCGGTAGTCATGGGTGCTGAAACCAGCATTTTAAAACCATTTAAACCTATGACAGGACTTCAGAATAATAGTATAGCAGCACAACAAACCAATGAGATTTCTTCAGGTTCAGGATCCAGAAGTGTATCAGGTCAGCTTTTTAAAGTTTTGGAAATAGATATTTTGAACTCAGTGGATACAATAATCAAAGATAAAAATATTGATTTCAAAGTAATCGCATCTAAATCATCATCTGATATTATGGGAGTATTTTTGGAAGATTTGATAAAGTCTAAAAAGCACAGTAAAAAGACATTGTCTTCAGCGCAATCTCAACTGATAGTAGCCAAAGCGCTTTTTAATGATGTACAACATATCATAGATCTGTATCTGAATGGTGACGAAGCAGAGCTTGAAAGAAGGCGATATTACTCTGAAGTGGACAAACCTTATGACCAATATCCTTATATGCTAGAAATTGCCATCAAATTATTACCCAAAGATCATTTGTTAATTCCTTCTTTACAGATGCAAAAGGAATATCTAATTGGACTATCCTATAGGCTAAAAATGCCTTTTACCAAAGATTATATGCGTATGGTAGATACTGCTCTTGTTTATCAACAGAAGGCATTGGCTTTAGACTCAACTGCTGCATATATCCACAATGAATTGGGGATTTTACACCTCTACAATAAAAATTTAGAATTGTCTAAATACCATTTTGAAAAAGCCAATATCATCGCCCCAATGTGGTCATTGCCATACTCAAACCTGGCAAATCTAGCTTTAAAAAATAAGGATGATATAACCGCAAAAAAATATGTTGATTTAGCTTTAAAAAAGCAAGAAAACTTTCAAAATCCATATATCATTGATGGAAATATCTATATGAATAGCAACAATTTACTTTTTGCTGAAGAACAATATCAAAGAGCATTAAAAATTAATGATCGGCATTTCCTTCCCTTTGACAAGTTAGCAGATTTGTATCTTAAGGTTCAGGATTATCAAACTTCTGAAATATACTACTATGAATGCGCTATAAGAAAAATAGGGTTAATTAATGGTAGTTTGGATATTGCTGCTGAACCGCCAAGCCAGTCCCTTCCTGAGACTGATCATGACAAAGACGGCTTAATACCTATGCTAATTTATGAAAAGGATATCTTTCGCGACTTTGCTATGGCCAAAAATTATTTCGATAAGCGCGAATACGCTATTGCCCAAGAATGGTTCGAGGGCGTTATTAACATGGATGCAGACAATCCACTAGCGTATCATTACATTGGTCAGACTGCTTACCATTTTAAGGATTTTGCTAAAGCTGAGCTTTATTTTAAAAAAGCTTTGGATTTCTATTTAGATGATGAAGATTTTAAAAAGCATGTTGAAGAGATGAAAGGCTTATACACTGAATTGCCGGATGATTTCTATTTAGTGGAGCAAAAATATAAAGATTCCCACTTTGATATTTATGATCCTACCATCTACTTAGCAAGAACGTATGAAAAATGGGGTTACTTTGCTTTAGCTGCAGCGCAATATAAAGAATGCCTAAATTTAGATTCTTTAAATAAAATTGCTTATCAAATGCTTTGGAATATGTATAAAAATCGCAAGGAGTTAGAATCAGCAGAGTCGGTAATGTATAAGTTTGGCCAAACTTATCCTAATGACTTGGATCGTGTCCTTGCAGATTTTTATGAATGGGGCCTGGAAATTTTCAAAGAAGATGTCCAAAAAACGGAATATTATGCGTACAAATATGGTTTACTCCTATATGAGATTGCTAAAGAAAGTCCTGAAACATATTTTGCAAGCTTCGAGCGATCTTTTCCAAATTCAGATGAAAAATTTGCTGATTCTGAAGTCTAGTCTGACATTTTAATTGATAGAGTTAATAAGTTTATTTCTGATGATATTTATAGCCAACATGTAGTTGTTGATGTGTCTTGGAGTGAGCCAAAAAGGATTGTAAATCCTGTGTTTACAGGTATCGACATGTTGGAAAAAGTGAAGAGTATCTCCATTGATAAAAATGTCAAAGCCGATGTTTTTGCAAAATTGGGAGACCTATATTTGTATTCAAAAGAGTATGAAAAAGCGCTCGAAAATTATGAAGCTTCTTTAAAAATCAAAGAAGATAATCACTACCTAAGGAGTATGTCAGCCAAATGTGCTGATCAAATATATTTGCATAAGAAGGCATTTGATCATTTGACCAAATTAGAGCAGTCAAATAATTTGAAGTATGAAGAAGCTATTATTTTGGCAAAATATTATATGAAAGCAGGGAACCGTGACGACGCAGTTTCGCTTTATAATAAAATCAGCGATGCTCATCTTGATCTAAAAGAAGAAATTGAAAAAGACGTTCTTATGTTACACCTGCGCTTTGATGAATATCAAAAAGCTTTGGATTTACTAAATATCTATCTCGAAGGATGGGAAACTGATATGTTCATTGAATATATGCTAGCCAGAGCCCATGCAGGATTAAACAATCCCGACGAAGCAATGAAGCATCTTCTAAATGCTGAAAGTCTTGGTTTCGATCTAGGTTTTGTATATAAAAATGATACAATTTTTAATGGTTTCCGCAAATCAGGTAAATCCTGGGTAGATATGCAAAAGAAAATGGAAGGATTTATTACTTTAAAAATGGCAAGTATAATAAATAATAACTAAAGTAAGTTTTGATGAATTTGAGAGTTACCATTCTTATACTTATGCTGGTTAGTTCCGGTTTTGCGATTTTGAGATCTCAGAATCCCAAATCTTATGCTTTGGTCATTGGTGTATCCAAATACAATGATCCGTTAATCACATCTTTAAAACATGCCCACAAAGATGCGGCTGCATTTGCTGAGTTTTGTGCATCTCCTTCAGGGTTAAATATTTCAGCAGATCGCTTGAGAATATTGACTGACGAAAAAGCATCTTATTGGAATATCGTAGATGGATTAGACTGGTTAAAAAACAATGCACAAAGGGATGATCACATCTATATCTATTTTGCAGGTCATGGCGATATGGAGAGTAAAGAACTTAAGTATGGTTATTTGTTGGCTCATGACTCCCGGTATTTGAATTATCTGATTTTGATGCCATTTCAAACCGTATTACCTGCCTTGCCGTACCGTAAGGCAGGCAGGGATTTTCTAATGCATATAACGGGTTAAATGCTGATTACGTACATAGGTATTCAATAAAAAATGGAGGGATACATCACATCAAAATGTAACATATCCCTCCATTTTTAGATTGATTCAATAGACTGTGTTTAGTCAAATGAATCTTTAAAAGTGTTTACTTTAGTGCATTTTTTGCACTTTCTATTTCATTCATATTGAAACAGAAGAACGAAAGCATCATCTTTGCAAGACTATTATTAGGTTCTATTTCTATTGCTTTTTGATATTTGGTTTGGGCTGAAAGAAAGAATTTGTTCTCTTCCATCTGATGTGCCTCCATTAAAAGCTTTACAGTATTATTGGCGTTTTGATAAATCTCACCTGATTTTAATTTTGCAATGGCTTTTTCTTCGCTTGCTTTTTCTTCAAGCACGAAAAATATAGGTGTACTTACTTTCTTTTTTGTAGGGTGATGTACATACCAGGCATATTTCGTACCAGGTGTAAGCTTACATACATTGGAGTCGAAAGTGTATTCAGTTCCATTTACTTCTGTGGTAAATACCAAATTATGATCCATGTCTTCAATGACAAAAGTGTATTTTTTGGTGCCTTTTATTGGCTCCCAACTTACCTTATTTAACCCTTCTATATATTTTCCACCTGGGCATGCCGATCTTGTCTTAATATCTTTTTGACCCCAACCATCTTTGCCTGCTCCTGTTTTGTCACCGATACCGCCGGTTCCCCAACCATCTTTGCCTGCGCCAGTTTTGTCACCAATACCACCGGTTCCCCAACCATCTTTACCTGCTCCTGTTTTGTCTCCTATGCCACCACTTCCCCAGCCATCTTTGCCTGCTCCTGTTTTGTCTCCTATGCCACCACTTCCCCAGCCAGAAACCAAAGCGTCTTGATTTTTCATTTTTATTTTACTTTGGGATGCAGAATAAACAGCATTGCTCATTTTGGCACCAAAATCCTGTTCTGTTCTAGTGATTGATAAGTCCTCATCATCAAATAGTTTGCTTAAATCAACTGGACTTTTATCCGCCGTCACTTCAACAAAGATATTATTATGATATAGTATAGCCCGACCATTAGGACTGATCTTCAATGTACCATTCTTATTCATAATACTTCCTGGAATTACGGCTATTTCTGACGTATTTTGGTAAGTCAATTTAGTATCCGTAGACACAAGAATCACAGGCATGTTCTTGTCTTGAGCAAACGAAATACTCCGTAAAAATGCTAATAAAATTAGCAGGTTAAAAATTCTCATTTTAAATTATTTTAGGGTTTATCAATTTTTTTAAAGTCGATCAATTTTTCGACTTTTCCTTCTTGATTAGTAATTATGATTATCCGATCATTAAAATTTAATATTTCTCCATTGATGTGAGATAGCGCCCTCTTAGGTTGTCCAAGGGTAGCAATCACATCTTTTTTATCGCTTCCAAGTTTTAAATCACCTAAAAAAGCATTGGTAAAGCTTTTTTTACTAACTATAAAACCTAAATCATATCCAAATTCTTCTTGGGTTCCTTTATATTCGTGTAAATAAAATTTGAAATTTTCTTTTGATTTGTCTAAAACTCTAAAAATATTAGATTTAGATGGATCCATTTCAGTTTTATTTGGTCCGAATTTTTCTGATAATAATAGTTTTTCGACAGTCACAGAATCAAAATTGATCGTAATGCCTTTATCGGATATAGTATTGGATAAAGGGATTTCATTTATTATCGCGAGATTTTTTTTTGCATTTTCACTTCCATTATCTGCAGCTTTGGTCATCAGATTTATAGAAGTAGTCTTATCATTTTGAAAGTATGCCAAGATGGATCTTAATACCAATATTTCATCTTGATATTTGTCAAAGTCTAATTGGGGGTGCACTATTTTTAATTCTTCCCACTGACCATCGAGGATATGATTTACCGTTTTAAAAGTAATATTGCGTATTTTAGGTTCACAATTTATGGCTTTGATAATAAGTGCTGACGATTTATTGATATATGCCGGCAGATAAGTTTTATCCATAATGATGCAGGTTTCAAAATGATTTAAAGCTTCATTAATGTGTTTATTGATCTCGTCATATTTAGAAGCAGACCTGGAATCACCAGAAAATTCTAAATCCATGACACCCGGTAATTCAAACTTAATACTGTCTTGATTCATCAAAGAATTAGCAAGTATCATACAGGTGAGCCCTGCATTGTTATAGAGTTCGCGAGATTGATAGATGTTAAGCAAATGTTCGTAATAGAAGTAAGCTTCTTTATACTTACCGATGACCGAAAGTAATCCTGCCATTTCATATAAAGATGAAAGCTTCGTCATTTTCTCTTTATTACGTTCAGCAAGCTTTATTCGCTCATTTTTACTTGGATAGTTTTCAATTTCCTCTTTCATTTTGTACTCCTTGTACAAATCATTGATTAATTTTCCACCATTTTCGAAATTACCGAATCCCGCTGAGTAAGCTAAAAACCCTCCCAATACATCTGCTTGGACCTCATTTATGATTTTGTCATTGATACTACCTAATATTTTGCCTGTTTCGAGATCTGAATTAGCAATAGTATATTGTGTTCTCCATCCGTGCTTTTCATAATAATGAATCAACTCGTGTGCCAACAAAAATGCAATAGCTGCATCGCCATAGTTAACAGCAACATCATAGGCTTTTTTTTCCAGAGAGATTTCAATGAGTTTATAGTCCATACTCGCAGCATAACGCACTTCATCGCGTAGGTTTAGCTCAGGTTTTCGCATTCGACTGTCACCCTTGGCGGCTACAAGTTTTTCATAGATGTTGTTAATTCGATTATATTCAGGCAAATGGTTTAAATCGTCAGAATACTTAAAATCTACGTTAGCTGAGTCTTTGGATGGAGACATGATAGGTAAACCTGCAAAGGATCTTGATTGTGCAAGTATATTATCGTGACAAAGTCCTTGTAGTAAGAGTATCGTTAAGAAAGTTAAAAAAGGTGAATACTTTTGCATTTTGGGGTTGATTGGTTTTTAAAAAGAATAGAAGTGCAATAAGATAATGCAATCAATAGTACAAAAAATACACATCTCATTTTTAAATTTTTTTGATTTCTGGGTTAAACTTAAAATATTATACCAAAATAAGTGCCAAATTAATTACTTAATTTGAATTAAATAATATTTATAGTATTTTTATTCCATAATAATAAAAATAGGCAACCTTAAATTGATTTTTTTAGGAGGATAAGGCTTAATGGCAAAACTAAATAAAGGTATCTTACTTTATTATCCATTTTATATTCATTAAAAAAAAGAAACATAATATTGTAAATAAAATCAATTATTGGTAAATCCCTTTGGTTTTTAAAATATTTGATGTCTGCTTTTACTTAATTAACTATTTTGATTTCATACAACAAATAAAGGTACAAAATATAAAACGTTTTCATTTATTTTTATACTTTTGGCGTTAAATCCTAATGTAAATTACATAGGATTGCTTTTTAAAACCTCCTTAAATCAATTATAATTTTGTCGATGCCAAAATTAAACCTTAGCCTTTTATTGTTTTATGTTTTGTTTATCCTTGTTTTGGAAAGTTGCAAAGATCAAAATAAGACAACAAAGCAAAACGATAACCAAAAACCTCTACGATTAAACAAAATCACAGACGTATCTAATCTAAAAATATCAAGCGATACGGTTGGGTTTTCTGGCAAATGGATCCAAGAAAATGATAATTTATCCTATACCCTTGAAAATAAATTTACATTAAAAGATGCCATAAAAAGTGTATTTACCTATGAAAACAGTGTTGCTATAAATCCCCATTCCATTATTTTAGAAAATGTCTTGTTGACTCCGATTTTTTTAGCTCCTGAACCTGTACGGGCCAAAGAAATGGCAGCGAAACAGTTCAATTCCGCAAGTATCACCTATTTTGATAAGTTACAAGGTCTCAGGCAAAGTTTTGTCGCTTCTATTCAAAACGATTTTTTGGGCAACCTTTGGTTTGGAACTCATGGAGGAGGTGTAACTAGGTACGACGGCAAGTACTTTACCCACTTTACAGAAAAAGAAGGTTTAGCTGGAAACAGCGTGTTTAGTATCTTACAGTCAAAAGATAAAAATCTTTGGTTTGGTACTTTTGGTAAAGGACTAAGTATCTTTGATGGTACATCTTTTAAAAATATTTCTACCCAAAATGGATTTCCATCTGACAATATTTACTCCATGATTCAAGACAGCAAAGGGGCTGTATGGATAGGTACTGATGGTGGCGGCTTAGTGTACATCGACCCCAAAAATCCTGAAACAATAAAAGTTTATAATACAAAAAATGGTTTTTTTAGTGATAATATTAGTGCATTACTAGAAGATCAAGAAGGTATAATTTGGATAGGAAGTAGTGATCATGGTTTTGTAAAATTAGAAAATGAAAAATTGATTAAACCCAAAGATAAAAACATTTCTTCGCTGATTGTCTCCGAGTTTGCCAAAGATCGTGATGGTAATATTTGGTTTGCTACCTACGGTAATGGTCTTTTTAAGGTAAATGATCAAAATATTTGGCAATATAATACAAAAAATGGTTTCCCATCAGATATACTTACTACTATAGAGATAGACAGTTTTTCCAACCTCTGGGTTGGTACTGATGGGTCTGGTGTCATCAAGATGTCCAATTTTAAAGGTTCTGACATAGAAATCAGCGTATTAAATACCAATAGTGGTTTGTCCAATGACAATGTGTATTCTATCACTCAAGATAACAGCGGTACGATGTGGTTTGGTACCAATAGAGGTGGTGTAAATAAAAATAATGGAAACAACTTTAGCCAGATTTTAGATAAAAATATATTTAGTTTTACTCAAGACAATAATGATAATGTTTGGGTGTGCACAAACGAAGAAGGTATCATAAAATATAGCCTAGACGATAGTAAATCTAGTTGGGTAATGAAAGACATCATAACCACTGCTGATGGACTTAGCCACAATAAAGTATTTCATGGATTGAAAGATCATTTGGGAAGACTTTGGTTTGGCACAAATAACGGAATCTCCGTCATAGAAGATAATAAAATTTTAACATTTGAAGGCGATCAAGGTCTTTGCAGCAAAAAAGTACTTACCATCTTTCAAGATAAAAATAAACATTTTTGGTTTGGAATGGGTGACGGCCTAGCAACTTATGACGGTAAAAAGTTTACCTGTATACAAGATACAAATAAGTTATGTTTGCAATCAGCCATTTTTACAATAGCCGAAGACAATGATGGGAGGCTTTGGTTTGGAACTGAAAGTGAAGGTATCATTATAAAAGATGAAACAGGTTTCTATAGGTTTGATACTGATTTACCGTTTAATAAAAACGCCGTTTTTACGATTAAGAAAGACGCAGAAGGTTGGTTATGGATTGGAACGGAAGGTCACGGAATTTACATATATGATGGCAAATCCTTTTACAATGTAGACGAAAAGTGTGGTTTGTCCAATAATTTTGTTTTTTCAATACTTGAAGACTCCAACAAAGACATCTTGTTTGGCACCCGGTTTGGGTTGAGTATATTACATAAGAATAAAAAATATGAACTTATTAATAAACTTAAGGCTAACCAAACTATAACACCTAATGATTCATACTTCAAAACATATACCTTTGAAGACGGATTTTTAGGTCTGGGATGTAATAGAAATTCCATCTTCCAGTCATCCGATCGTAGTGTCTGGATAGGAACTACAGATAGACTTACTCTGAGTCATTTGTCCAAGTCAGAAAACAAAAAGGTATTAGAAAAGAAGCAATTAAAACTCGTACTTTCTAAAATTGACATCTTTAATGAAAGGGTAAACTGGGTGGATTTCTACAATAAAAAAATATTAAACCAAAAATTGGATAATGGTGTAAACATTCAGGATGTAGAGCTTTCAGGTCTGTCTAAATGGCATCAAATTCCCGAAAACATTAGTTTGAGACATGATAATAATTATCTGACATTTTATTTTACCGCCATTACACAAGATCACCCATGGAAGATAAAATACCAGTATAAAATAAATCAGGTAGATAAAGATTGGAGTGCTTGGAGCCTTGACAATGCCGCACATTATAGTCATTTACATCCTGGACAATATACGCTAAGTGGAAAAGCCAAAGACTATACTGGTAACCAAAGCGAAATAGTAACATATTCTTTCGAGATTAGAAATCCTTGGTGGCTTTCTTGGTGGATGAAGTTGTTTTATTTATCGTGTGTGATTGCAATTTTTTATTTCATTCATATAAGCCAAAAAAATAAAACTATCAAAAACGAGAGACTAAAGTCACAGGCTAAAGAGCTAGAACACGCTAAGGAAATAGAAAAAGCGTATGCTGACCTTCAAAAAACACAAAAGCAACTGATTCAGTCCGAAAAAATGGCTAGTCTAGGAGAGCTTACAGCAGGTATTGCTCATGAAATTCAAAATCCACTTAATTTTGTCAATAACTTTTCTGAATTAAACAAAGAACTTCTACAAGAGCTCAATACTGAAATCGAAAATGGAAATTTTGATGAAGTAAAAGTATTAGCGCAAGACATTATTATCAATGAAGAAAAAATACATAATCATGGTAAAAGAGCTGATAATATCGTCAAGGGTATGCTGATGCATAGTCGCGCTAATACCGGCAAAAAAGAATTAACCGATATTAATTACTTATGCAGTGAGTACTTGTCATTGGTTTATCATGGTCTCCGAGCTAAAGACAAGGCTTTTAATACGGCTATTGAGACTGATTTCGACCCCGATTTGCCCAAAGTAGATCTTGTACCTCAGGAGATAGGACGTGTGATACTCAACATCGCAACCAATGCATTACATACCGTTAATGATAAAAGTAAGATACACCAATCTGAATATCATCCTTTGGTAAGAGTAACAACCAAAAAAGAAAAAAACAATGTAGTCATCTCTATCATCGATAATGGACAAGGAATACCGGAATCCATAAAAAATAAAATATTTCAACCCTTTTTTACCACAAAACCTACTGGACAAGGAACTGGCCTGGGCCTATCCATGTCATACGATATTATAAATGCTCACGAAGGTACCTTGAATGTGGAAAGTACAGAAGGTGAAGGAAGTACCTTTATTATAACATTACCCATATATTCCTAAATTTAAATAAATTTTTTAACCACAAATTCAAGAATCTTAAAAATGGCAAAAGTAATTATTATCGGAGGTGGCGTAGCAGGTATGAGTGCTGCGCACGAACTTATAGAACGAGGATTTGAAGTAGAAGTATACGAGAAAAAGAAGGTTTATGTCGGCGGAAAAGCGCGATCTATCAATGTTAAAGATACCAATATCTTAAATGTAGATAAATATTTACCTGGAGAGCATGGGTTTAGATTTTTCCCAGGATTCTACAAACATGTGACAGATACCATGAAAAGAATTCCTTTCAAAAATATCGACGGAACATCTAATAAAAATGGAGTTTTTGACAATTTGACACATACTACAGAAATTGCACTGACAAGGTACGATATGCCTACCATAAAAATTCTCGCAAACTTTCCAAAGTCCTTAAAAGATTTTGAACTTTTGATTCACGATATGTTTGGTGGTGTTCAAACGGGCCTAACACATGAAGAAAAATCCTTTTTTGTAAAAAGAGTATGGCAGTTAATGATATCTTGTGAAGAAAGAAAAAATCAGGAATATGAAAAGATATCTTGGTGGAAGTTTCTGGAAGCAGATCGTTTTTCAGACGCATATAGACACTTGTTGGTCCAAGGTCTTACAAGAACCCTAGTAGCCGCAAGGGCAGAGATAGCTAGCATGAAAACTGGCTCGAGCATCACCTTACAATTAATGTATAGTGCGCTCAATCCTGGAGTAAATGTGGATCGGGTACTCAACGGACCCACAAATGACAAATGGCTTAATCCTTGGTATGACTATCTCACGCATAAAGGTGTCAAATATCACAAGGCACATGAAGGTATTGGTTTTGAATTAAAAGCCGACAATTCTATAGACTATGCAAGAGTCAAAAACCAAAATGGCGAAGAAATAAAAGTACAGGGTGACTACTATATTTTGTGCGCTCCTGTGGAAAGAGCCGTAGAAATGATAGATGAAAAGATGAATAAACTGGACGATCAGTTTCAGTTTTTGGGTAAGTTGGCAGAATCAACGGCTTGGATGAATGGAATTCAGTTTTATCTTAATGAAGATGTTCAAATTGCACATGGTCATGTTTGTCATAGTTATACAGAATGGGCAATAACATCGATTTCACAAGTCCAATTTTGGAAGGACTATGACCTCAGCCAAAGGTATAATGGAAAAGTAAAAGGTATTTTATCCGTGGATATTTCTGATTGGTTATTCACTACTTATACATCCATCCAAAACCCACATAGTAAACCAGTATTAGCAGAAGATTGCGAACCAGAAGAAGTTAAAAATTTGGTATGGGAGCAACTCAAAAGAAGTGTCAATGTAAACGGACAAGAAATATTAAAAGATGATATGTTAGAATTCTGGTATCTGGATCGAGATATTCACTGGGTAGATCATTTGCACCACGATGCAGAAAAGGAACCTTTATTGGTCAATTCAGTCAATTCTTGGTCTCTTAGGCCAACAACTTATACCGCTATACCAAATTTCTTTTTGGCCTCAGATTATGTACGCACAAATACAGACCTAGCTACAATGGAAGGTGCTAATGAAGCAGCAAGAAGAGCAGTAAATGACATTATTTTCACTTCCGGAAGCGATGCCAAACTTTGCGAAATTTGGCCATTGTCAGAGCCTTCTCTCTTTAACATGTTAAAAAGACACGATAAAAAAAGATTTGAATCAGGCCTTCCTTTTAGTCATAAAATCCCTTGGTGGCTGGAATTATTTATGTTTGTTTACACCCCAATATGGATGGTAGGACAGTTTATAAAAGTTAAAATATTTGGTAAATGAAAGCAATCATTCAAAAATTTGTAAAATGGCTTGATGGTCATGGTAGTGCGTTTCACTCCACTGATACTGAAAAAAGGAAAACCACTATTCTGATCAGAGCCAGTTTTCTAACCGGCTTTTTCATGATTTTGTATATAGGTAATTGTTACTTTATAGACTTTAATATTGGATTCAATATATTACCTTTTGAATCCCTAATTTTCTTTTCTTTACCATTTTTAATAAAGATGGGTCTAAAGCCCAAAATTGTAGCTCATCTCTATATACTTAATGGAACAGCGTTTGGCATTTTACTTGTTTGGTTTTCTGGCGGGCTGCAAAGTCCTGTCACACCTTGGTTGACGCTCATGCCTATATGCGCCATTTTATTTATGGATGCCCGCAATGCCTGGATATGGGCATTTATCATATTAGGTGTCGTTTCGGCTATGGGCTTATATTGGTTGTTAGTAGATGAAGCTCCTAAGGATTATAATCAAAATCAGGATCCACTCTATTTTTTAAATTGCTACGCGGGATTAATTTTCATATATCTTTTATTAAGCCTTATTTTTGAAAAAAGATTAAATGCCACCATTAACGAATTGGAAACCAATAAATCATCTTTAGAACAAGTCAATAATCAACTAAACGAATCTTTGGATACCATAAAAATAACCCAAAATCAGCTCGTCCAATCAGAAAAATTGGCCAGTTTAGGAGAGCTTACTGCAGGTATAGCACATGAGATCCAAAACCCATTAAATTTTGTCAATAACTTTTCTGAAATAAATAAAGATATGCTCATTGAATTGATTGATGAATTAGACAAAGGTAACTTTACAGAAGTCAAGGAAATCGCTAAAGATATCATTAGCAATGAAGAAAAAATTGTGCATCATGGAAAGCGAGCTGATGCTATAGTAAAAGGTATGTTGCTCCATAGTAGAAAAAACACAGGTTCCCGTGAGTTGACAGATGTAAATAATTTATGTGACGAATATCTAAGATTGTCTTATCATGGACTTCGTGCTAAAGATAAAAGTTTTAATGCTTATATAGAAACGGATTTCTATAAGGATATGCCTGAAATAAAACTCAATGCACAAGATATTGGAAGAGTGGTTCTCAATATCATCACCAATGCATTTCATGCAGTAAGAGACAGAAGTAAGCATGCTGGTGAAGAGTATAAACCTACTGTATTAGTTGGCACTACATATAAGGACAATAAATTAGAAATTATGATCAAAGACAATGGAGTAGGAATTCCAGACAAGCTACAAAGCAAGGTCTTCCAGCCCTTTTTTACAACTAAACCTACAGGAGAAGGTACAGGTTTAGGCCTGAGCCTGAGCTACGATATAATAAAATCTCATGGAGGCAATATCACCTTTGAATCCAAAATAGATATAGGCACCACCTTCAAAATAATATTGTAAAATTTTAATTATTCAAAATCAATAGTCATGAAATTTTTAGTTGTAGATGACGAAAAAGACGTCGAAATTCTATTCAGACAAAAACTTAGGAAAGAAATAAGATCAGGCGAAATCGAAATCGAATTTGCCTTTTCAGGACAAGAAGCGCTAGATATACTTCGAGGGTATAAACCTCCGGAAGTAATGTACATTTTTTCTGATATCAATATGCCGGGGATGACAGGAATAGATTTGTTAGACAAAGTCAAGGCGGAGTTTCCCAATATCAAGGTGAGTATGATATCGGCCTATGGGGATAGTGAAAACTATGAAAGAGCCATGAGCTCAGGAGCAAAAGGATTTTTTACAAAACCAATAGATTTCGACTCTTTAAAAAAGGAAATTCATGAAATATTAAACTAAAAAAGGAAATCGACTAAAATTTTCTAATTAATTTAGAAACGGTAAGTCTTTAAAAGTATTCTCCATTGTTAAAAGATTCATCATTCAATAAGCATCATTTACTAAATCTTTCAAAAATATTTGATGGCATTAGTAACGATCTGCAAAAGCACTTTCTTCAGCAATGCAGGATTATTCACATTGGTACAAGTGAATCATTGTTTAAGCAAGGTGACTTTGATAAAATAATGTATGTGGTTTTATCTGGAAGATTTCGTGTGACAGCCGAAAAAGATGATGGCTTACATATTTTAGGAGATATAGCAGAAGGTGAGCCTATAGGTGAATTCTCACTTTTTAATAATGAACCCAGAATGGCTACTGTATATGCCATGCGTCCTTCTGTTGTCATGGAAATCAGTGAAAAAAATTATTATGATATTATTTCAAAACACCCTGAATTCGGGTTAAAATTAACCAAGGTGCTTTTAAAGCGAATAGAAAGTAACTTTCTTAAAAGCCACTTGCAAACCTCCCCGAAAAACATTGCTGTAATTAATTTGCAACCCGATCATGACATCAGCCCATGGACAACTAGCGTTGAAAAAGAATTTGAAGATAAAAAAGTGAAATTTAATCTTTTCGACCTGGGGCATCATGCAGAAGAAAATTATGATAAAATTTTTGAAGCCGTGGAGAACAGTGATGGTTTTAATATTTTACTTTGTGACAATGATGATACTGATTGGACACAAAAATGTCTTTTGTATGCTGATTTAATTATACTGGCTACAGACTTTGATGCGGAGTCGCATATTTACGAAATAGAAAAAAGATTCGATCTTTATAGTCATAATATTTTAAATAAGAAAATTTACCTGCTATTGTTGCATTCGGAAAATGCTGAACAACCTAAAAATACAGCGAGGTGGTTTAACGGTAGAAAAGTGGATTTACATATACATTTTAGGAAAAACAATGAAAGAGATATTTCGAGATTCTGCAGGATCATTACTAACAACGCAGTTGGTTTGGTTTTAGGAGGTGGGGGAGCGAAAGGATTTGCTCATATAGGAGCTGTCAAAGCAATTTTGGATGAAGGCATACCTATAGATTTTCTTGGCGGGACAAGTGCGGGTGCATTGTATGGATTTGGGATTTCCTATTTTGATTTCGATTACCATGAAATTAATCACCATACCGAGCTAGCTGCTAAAAAGAAGCTAACATCCAATGATTTGACTTTTCCTTTCATTTCCATTTTATCTGGCAGAAAAATGGGGAATCACCTGAAAAACCTGCTTGGGGACATTCACATTGAAGACTTTTGGATTTCAACTTATTGTGTTTCTTCAAATTTTACTACAGCGGCTATCAGTGTTCACAGAAGTGGTTTAGCTTGGAAAAAAATTTTGGCCAGTATTGCCATCCCTGGTGTTTTTCCGCCGGTTATTATAGACAAAGAACTGCATGTTGATGGAGGAGTAATGGACAATCTTCCTATTGAGTCCATGTATGCTTTCCCGGTTAGTAAGGTTATTTCTGTTGCACTGTCAGGGGCGTCAGAAAAACAACTTGATTTAAATGAAATGCCATCGGCTCTATCCATATTTTGGGACAAAATACTGCATAAGAAGAGATACAAGCTACCAGGTTTAACGTCTATTATTATTAACTCATTGACTTTAAACAGCACCCTTCGGCAAAAGCAAAACAGATATGAAGCAAGCTTGTATATTGAATTGGACCTGAAAGGGGTAAGTTTTATGGATGACTCCAAATGGCGTGATATTGTAAAAAAAGGATATGATCAAATGAACCATTTTCTTGAAAATTTAAATCATCAAGATAAATTTTGGAAGTCTGATTTATCTATCGTGGAAAGCCCTATTGATCTGCACGGTAATAAATAATGTTTTATAAAATGAAACTATTCTCTGCAATATTCTTCCTACTCACATTCCAGGTTTTTGAAAAACAATGTAATGCAATTGCTAACGATAGCATACCTGCAAAAGAAAAAATCTTCCGGACTTTCTGCACCACTAAGCCTTTTGGTGAGGAAAGAAAACTGGGACTTTCTCTTGCGTATGATATCGTAAAAGCACATGCAGGCGTTTTGAAAGTAGAGACCCTGCCTGCCGACCTGTCCGCTGGAAACGATGTGAAGACGGAAGCAGCAGCGCCGGTAGGGAATGAAGGACGTGGTTCCACATTTACAATTTTATTACCCATTTAGAAGAAAAATATGGCTCCAAGAAAATGGATTATTAGGTTATTACATTGTTTGATTTGTTGCATGTTGCTATTGCATATAAATGCACAACCCTCATCTCACCAGGATACCATCGTTACCCTATTCAGTGAAGATTTTGATGCTAATGGACTTTTAAAACTCTACGAAAAGGGCGGATGGTATTTCCGTTCAGGCAATGATGCTAGGTGGGCCAATACAACTATTGATATGAAGGGTTGGAAAGCATTGCTGCCACAGAACTTAGA
Organism: Aureispira sp. CCB-QB1; assembly: GCA_945870185.1. Lineage (GTDB taxonomy): Bacteria > Bacteroidota > Bacteroidia > Chitinophagales > Saprospiraceae > OLB9. The sequence continues at coordinate 17,370 of CAMBRK010000078.1, forward strand.
TGCCAGCTATATCGATGCTCATGGAAAGATGGAAGGATGGTTTCGGTTTAAGTTTATGTTAGACAATAGTTTAACAAACTTTCCATGGAGACTGATGTACGTACCCTATGCAGCAGGCGAAGTGTATTTAAATGAGCAACATTTTGGAACATACGGAAAGATGGGTAATGATAAAGAACCCTTTGATTTTTTTCTCGAAATTGATCCGACACAAAGAATTAACTTAGCACCTGGGCAAGTCTATACTCTTGCTATTCATATAAAAGATGAAATCATTTACCCAAGCCGAAGAACAAGTATGATGATTGCTGAGCAAAGTACCTTGAAAAAGTCGGGATTTATTTCTATATTAACTGATGATTCGGTCTACAGAACATTAAATGTTAAAAATGAATATATTCATCTTTCAGTATCTACTACAGTTAATTTATTGCTTGCCTTTCTGTTTTTTTTATTGTTTTTCCTAAATAAAAAGGAACACAATCTTTTGTTATTTGCTGGTGTATGTTTTATGTTTTCTTGTTTACTGGTATTATATCTTCTAAACTATAGTATAGTTGAAAATGCAATTCATCCAAAATGGCTCCTCTTCCTTTATATTACTCTAGAAATAGCTACCTTAATTTTTGTGTTTTTAATGCTTAAAAGTGTAATAAAAATTTTTACAATCCAATTAAAAGGATTTAATCGGGCATTATTTACTGGAGCTCTTCTATTTAATTTAATTAATTTAATAGCAGGGTTGATCCATCAATACGGTATTCAAAACGAACCATTATTGAACACAATTAATGGTCTTGCTCTTCTAGCAAATTTAGCTGTAATATTATACTGGGTTTTTATCTCTTATAGGATAGCGGGACATTCTCAAAGAGTAGTAGCAGTTGGCATACTAATACAAGTAGTCGTACTCTTTTTATTAGTTGTTGTTTTGAATCCTAAATCAGATTCACTGTACTTGTGGAGTATAAGAACCATTATGTATTTATGTTTTCCACTCAGCTTGTTGATTTATGTGGCACTTCGATTCAGAGAAATTAATCAAAATATCGTACTCAATGCACAACAAATTGTAGCACTTTCGGAAGAAAAAAGAGTATTGGCTGAAAACCAACAAAAACAATTGGAAGCGCAGGTTGATAAACGTACTGCCGAATTAAAACAATCTTTAGCCGATTTAAAATCCACCCAGGCCCAACTCATCCAATCCGAAAAAATGGCCAGCCTTGGTGAACTCACTGCAGGCATTGCTCATGAAATTCAAAACCCGTTGAACTTCGTCAATAATTTTAGCGAAGTGAGTGCCGAGTTAGTAAAAGAGATGGTTGAAGAAGTTGATAATGGAAACAATGAAGAAGTAAAAGCAATCGCTATTGATGTGGTGCAGAATTTGGAAAAAATCAACCACCACGGCAAGCGCGCATCCGACATTGTCAAAGGCATGCTCGAGCACTCCAGAAAATCCAACGGAGAGAAGGAGTCCACAGACATCAATGCACTTTGCGATGAATATCTCAGGTTGGCGTACCACGGTCTGAAAGCGAAAGACAAAGACTTCATTGCCACGATCGAAACCCATTTTGACCCCAATTTGCCCAAGATAGACATCATCCCACAAGATATCGGCAGAGTGATCTTAAACCTAATCAGCAATGCATTTTACGCAGTCAACGAACGGATAAAAAAAGAAGAGGGATACAAACCTACAGTCTCCATCACCACCCAAAAAACAGATAATAACCAAATTAAAATCTCAGTCAAAGACAATGGCTCCGGCATCCCCGATACCATCAAAGACAAAATCTTCCAGCCCTTTTTCACTACCAAACCTACGGGGCAAGGAACGGGATTAGGATTGAGTTTAAGTTATGATATTGTTAAGGCGCATGGTGGTGAGTTGAGGGTGGAAACAATTGAGGGGGCAGGCTCAACATTAATAATTCAATTACCAATAACAATTGTATAAAATTATAATACCAGAATGTACATGAAATTATTTACCACACTATTGCTAACGCTGTTTATCACGGCCACATCCTTTGCCCAAAACCTACAAGTAATTGACAGCTTAAAGCAGGAATTGGCTATTGCCAAGCATGATACAAGTCGGGTACTGCTCATTGTAGAATTAGGCGGTAGATATAGGCTATCGAAACTTGATACAGCATTAAACTATGCCCAACAAGCCTTGACATTTGCTAAACAAATCAAATTTCTTGAAGGGCAAGCAATAGCATTAATCATTTTAGGTTTTACATATCGAGAATTGGGAGATTTACCAAAGGCTTTAGATTCGTTTTTAAAAGCATTGAAAATAGCAGAAGACAATCAATTTACAAGCTTGATAGGTGGTTGTAATAATGGCTTTGGGACTATATATTTTGATTTAAGTGAATATCCTAAAGCAATAAGTTATTATCGTATTTCAAAAAAAATATTTGAAAGCACAAATGAACAAAGTAGCATATTACGACAAACTGCAAATATTGGCTCGGGATATCTGTACAACAATCAATTAGATTCTGCAATTTATTATACTCAATTAGCTTATGAAGGTAGCATTAGATTGAAATATGATGACCCATCGGTTTTGAGAAATCTTGGGACTATTCAAAGTAAATTAGGCAATAATCAGCTTGCATTGGACTATATTAAACAGAGTGTTCGAGCAACTAAAAAAAATAACGACTTTCGACATGCTTCCTTAGCATACAATCAAATCGCTGAAATATTTCTAAAAATGAACCAAGTAGATTCATGTATTTTTTATGCAAAAAAAGGCTTGGAGAATGGACAAATGGGGCCTTTTAACCTAAGAATTTTAGAATCAAGCACCTTATTGTCTGAAGCCTATAAAAACAAAAATGATTTTATGCAGGCATATAAATATCAAGATTTGATGGTGAAAACAAAAGAAAAACTGTATGGTGCAGGAAATATTCAAGCCATGCAAACAATGATTGCAGATGATGAAGCAAGACGAAAAGAAATTGAAAATGCGAAATTAGAATACAATAATCAATTAAGACAATATGCCTTGTTGGCAGGTTTGGCAATACTTCTTCTTGTAGCTTTCTTTCTGTATCGCAATAATCAAAAGGAAAAGAAAGCAAAGAATCTATTGCAAGAACAAAAAGATAAATTGGAAAGCGGGAGTGTAAAATACTTTGTGTAAACTCTCAAGGGGAGTTAGGCTTGGGACTAAGGGGGGAGATTGCCCCCGCGGGGGCAATCTCCCCCCTTAGTCCCAATTTTTTTATATGTTTGCGGTGCTTACCCTAAACACATTTTTTAACCTA
>CAMBRK010000079.1 GCA_945870185.1 Aureispira sp. CCB-QB1
CTCAGAGGGGTCAATATGCTCCAGAATAAAATCTCTACCGCCTTAAAAAAGGGGGTCAGCATCAGCCAGATTGTCAGAAAAAATCAAACATGCCTAAACATGAAATTCATTCTGTTTAAGGGGGTCAACATGCTCCAGTGTATCCATCAATAAAAGAATCAGTACCAGACTCTTGCTTTCATTCTATAATTTGGAATTATCTTGATAAAAGTTTAGAATCAAATTTTGATATTTATAATTTCAATAAGTATCATTACAAAAGCAAGCTAGAATCAAATATTCTAAATGGGGAATATGTTTTAGTTCTTCAAAATCCTGCACCCTTAGCATGGTGTAAATATAAAAATTCAAGATACTCAGCTAAATTAATCTACTTTTATGCTAGCTAATAAAGAACTTATTAATAGGCTTGAATCAAAAATTATACATTATGTATTAAATTTTGATTTATTTGGAAAATATCTTATTTGGGTTAGATCAATTTTAGCGGCAGGTCTTTTAGGTACTCTAATATTTTCTAGCGCGGAACATCTTTTTGTTGTTGTAAATGGAAAGATAAGTAATACAATACGTTTTAATAATTTAGAAAACTTAAATTTAATCGAAATTTTATTTAATTATGGGATAGAGTTATTTTATATTAAAATTATACTTATCCTTTTATTGTTATTAATAATATCAGGTTATTTTCCAAAAATCACTTCCATTTTACATTTTTGGATAGCTAGCAGTTTTTTTAGCGGTGCTACATTTGTTGACGGTGGGGACCAAATTCATCAGAATTTATCACTTCTACTTGTACCTATATGTTTTTTAGATAAAAGACATAACCAATGGGAAGAAAACAAGAATATTAGTTCGTCAAACAAAATTTTCGGTATTGCTGCTATATTTTTAATCAAACTGCAAATGTCAATTATATATTTGCATGCGGCATTTGGTAAAACATCGATAAAAGAATGGACAGATGGTACTGCTATGTATTATTGGATTAATAACACATTTTTTGGCGCGCCTTCATATTTATCTGAGTTCACATTTATAATATTCAGCAATCCAATAATTTGCACATTTGTAACACATTTAGTGATTGTTACTGAGTTTATTTTTGCTGCTTCAATTTTTTCCAACAATAGAAGTTTAAAAAAGCTGTTATTTATTATTGCTGTTTTATTTCATCTAAATATTATTCTAATACATGGAATTTTTTCATTTTTCTTTTCTATGTTTGCTGGTTTAATTATTTATTTTAAAAGTTTTGCAAAAAATGTTAAAGTTGAATCAATTTAGAAAATTTTACATTTTGGTAAACACACCCGCAATAATAAGTTTTATAATATTAATTATTGCTATGAATTTAAAGACTAACATATTCGTTTTTCATTATGACCCACACTCAAATGAAAATATTTATTCAGATAATATAAAGTTGTTGTTTGATTTTTGTGTTGGTTTATTATTTTATTTTAAAGGCTACATAATTCTTTCATTAAACATTCTAAAGAGACTTAAAAACGTAACAATAACAGGATTTACCTATTTTATTACAATAGCTTTCTTAGCTATTCAAATGGTTTTTATGTTATCAACATTTAATTCTGCAATAATACCTAATGAATTATCATGGTCGTGGTATCTTATTATGTTTTTACCTTTATCTGTAATTCCATTAATCTTACTAAAATTTAAACCAAATGACTGTAATTTTTGATGACAAGTGCCAAAAATGTTTAATTTTTAGAAAATTTATTGAATTTGTCGATTTACAAAATAAAATCAGGTTTATAGCTTTATCTAAGGTTGATATTGATAAAGAAGTTTCAGGTTTATCTTTGAGCATGGCAAATAGTTTAATGGCTGGGTATAAAAAAAACAATTGGACATACGGTTTTAGAACAATTGTTAATTTAACTTCAACTGTATTGCTGTTATATCCACTCTATCCCATTCTTTTTTTTATGTATAAAATTAATGTTGGTGATAAACTATATAGAGAAATATCAAATAACCGATATTTGAATCAAAAATATTGTCAAGGAAGTTGTAATATAAATAAAATATGAAAACAATTAATTTAGCTTTAGTTAATTTATTTTCCTTATTTCTTATTTGTGAAACATATTCTCAAAAGAATGTAGATGTTTCGTTTTCTCATTATAATAAAACCGTATACGGAACATTAACTATTCCAAAAAATAATGTTAATCCAGCATTGATATTAATCGTTCCTGGAAGTGGCCCTAATGATAGGGATGGAACGATAACTTTTATTGGACCAAATAGTGAGTGTTTATATCCTGAGCTTGTAAATCTAACATTTAAACCATACAAAGTACTAGCAGATAGACTTGTAGAGGCTGGTTATGCTGTATTTAGATATGATAAAGTTGAATTTACTTATTCTAGTGATATAGGAGAAATATCATTTGAGAAATTATGGTTGGTCCATGAAAGTGCACTTGAACACTTAAAACAAAGGAACGATATCAATAGCAAGGAAATATATTTGCTTGGACACAGTGAAGGGAGTTCTCTAATACCATTATCAACAAGACTACATAATATAAAAGGATTAATTTCATTAGCTGGCCCAGCTACATCTTTCGACACTATTTTATCTAATCAAATAATTAATATTGGTAAATCCTGTAATGGAAACCTACCAGAAATTTACAAACAATCAGAATTTATCTTAGATTATTTTAATAAAATAAGAAATTCGTCTTGGAATAATAGCACAATAAGTTTATTTGGTGTACCGCCTTCAGAATGGTCAAAGTACATTAAAGTTACAGATAATGTAATTGATAATTATAATGAATCTAAGGTACCTATATTATTTATTGGTTTGGAATATGATATTAATGTTCCTCCTTCAGAAATAAATAAATTTACAATAAAATTATTAGAATCTAATGATTTTATTGTAATCCCACAATTAAATCATTATTTATGTTATAATGACAAACCATTAATGTCTAATGTTTTATCTGATACAATTATTTCTTGGTTACACAAAAGTATTTCAAGAAATTCAGAATATTTTAATGATATTAAAATAAATTTATACCCTAACCCTGCTTATACTGAATTAAGTATTGAAATACCTAGTAAGATTATAAATTACAAAATAGAATTTGTAGATATACATAACAGATTATTAGATAACATATTGAAAATAGAAGATGGTTGGTTAAAATACGACATTAAAAATTTAAAAAAAGGAATCTACTTTGTGAAAGTAATAATTGGAAAAAATACAATATTGAAAAGATTTATAAAAATCTAAATGTTACACATAACGATATTTTACAAATAGAGATTTAAAATTTTCCCACCAACACCCTCTCTGTACTCGTCTTCGCATAAATCGTGCCTTTGTACATATGCTCACAACTGATCGCTGGCATAAAGAAATCACCCGTAAATGCTGCTTTGGCCTTAAAACTAAAATTTCTTTTCTCTCCGGGTCTCAAACCAAAAAAGGTGTAGACTCTGTCGTCGCGATAATCTTGATAATTGAAGTTGCCGGCATTGGGTACTACATTGGTTTCGTATAGTCTTGGATTGATCAGTTCCCAGCCTGAAGGCATTTTGACGTTCAGAGCCAAATCATTGATATCTAGTGCTGATGGATTAGAAATACTGACATTGATGATGATGTCATCTCCCAACTTTGTTCCCTTGAGTCCGCTTTGTTTTCTCGTTGAATTGCTGTAAGATACTGAAATACCCAAATTGCTAGACGCGCCATCCTTTTTAGGGTTACTGTCAATAAATCTTGATGTCTGATACACATAGAGTTTGCCTTTCCCCGTGTTTTTCACCGAGATGGATTTATTAAAGTCCTCAGCCTGAATATAGACCATTTTGGGTTCGTATGAACTATGCTTAAAGTTTTTAGTACCGCTTTTAAGTCCGGTTATGGTATATTCCACATCTTTGGCCATCTGTAGCGATTTTCCAAAATACTGATAAGCAGCAATGAAAGCATACCCTTTGGTCTGTGTACTTGCCCAATTTTGATTATTGAGGATATCTACCATTTGATCATAGTATGCATCCAGTTTGTTTTGGTCCTTCTCGATGTAACTGAGTACCTCTACAATGAGCGCCCAGTCTCTGCCTTTATCACCAAAACTTTGATATGAATACGATTCTTTGTACTCTTTTTGTAAACCTTCCGCCTTTTTGACGTACTCTACGGCTTTACTTTCATATCCACTCAGTTTAAAACTGCCTGCTATAAGCCACCATGTCAATGGATTTTTAGACTTATTGGAAGTAACAAACCTATTGAGCGCAGACTTGGCTGATTTACCTGCCTTTGCTAATACAAATAAACGGTATGCTTGAACCATAGTTTCTGATTCATAGGTATAATCATTGGAAGCTTCTGCAAGGGCCCAATTATTGGCTATCGTATTGTGGGCAGAGGACCACCTTTCCAGCATTTCCTGATAACCGCCCAACTGGTTTTGCTTTTTCATTTCTACCAGAAAATTTCCAGCATATATGTCTGACCAAGCGTGATAATAACTGTTTTCCCAATATTTGAATTTGCCAGTACCATCCTGAAATCTTCCCAAAGCCAGCATGGCCGATTGCAAGTGTTCCAACCTCTTACGATTTTCTGTTGGATCCAGATTTAATATTTTATCGAGATATAATTGGCCAAAGCCACCTGAAGTAGTCTGTTCTAAACATCCGTATGGATATTCGATTAACTCAGCTGCATATTGTGTAAAATTGGGTACTTTCAAACCGCTAATCATCACTTTGGACGTGAAAACTTCTTTATATCCTTTGGGTTCAATCATCATTTTGATGGACTGATTGGGTTCAATGATGTCTTTTTTTATAGATGATTCGTACGAATTGGGATAATTGACCAAAATGTTGGTGGTCTCTTTCATACCTTTAGTTCCGGAATTTACTGCAAGGTCTAGAACCATTTTACCTGTTTTGTTGAGTACTTCAATATTGTCATATACATGTGATAGCTGGTTTTTACCACCAAATGTCAGAGGAATACTGCCTGAAAACCCCTTGACCATAGTCGCATCTGCTTTGGCTACCAAAGTGGCATTGGATATTGTTTTGTCATCTTTCAGGATAGTCACTGGAAGATTGAGCTTGTCAGTGACATTGAGACTTCTGGGCAACTGTGTCTGAACCATCAGCGGATTTTTGACCGGAATCAGTTTTTCGAGCTTTCCAAAATTTTTATCATTACAAGCTACGACCATCAAACGCACCTTACCTATATAGTTAGGTATATAAATTTTATGGTTGTTTTTGCCATTTGTAGCTGATTTAAAAGGTCCCAAATGCATAGCCACAGGTTTAAATCTATTGATCTCAGCAATAGCATCAGGATTGTAAACATCATCACCACCTATAGATATAATGCCCGCGTATTTCCCTTGAAAAAACGCTAATAAATATTGATAAATATCCCATGTCTTGACCAAAAGCGGAAATTTACCATTGAAGTGTTTGGTAGGATCGGGCGTACTAAAACCAGTCAGATTTAACAAACCTTCATCTACTATCGCAATGGTGTACTCCATAGGTCTACCTTCTTTTTCGCTCACTGTAAAATTGTATGCCTTATTGGATTCCAACTGATCAGCTAATGTAGATACGGGTGTTAGTGGCGTAGTGGCGCCGTTCATTTTTAGGTATTTGAGCCCATACATACGAAGCGGATAGTCATTATTTTGCTGTGCGTATTTTTGAACGACTGAAATGTGGACATATACGTTGGGTGACCAGTTTTCACTCGTAGGTAACGAAATAGTACTTTTATCTTTGCTCAGATTAACCCATTTTTGTTCAATTACTTTACTACCTCTTTCTATACTAATCAATGCTTTGGCATCCGCGATATCAGGGAGTTTGATTTGTACCTGCTCTCCAGCTTTGTATTCATCTTTATTGGTTTGAAATTCTACGATGTATGGCTGGGCACCAGGAATAGACTCTTTACCATCATAGACTGTAAAATATACCTGAGTTTTGTGCCCTGAAGCTTCATCAGTCATGGTGAGTTTGTATGCACCTTTACCTAGTTTTCCTTTGGGGAATATGATTCTACCCTTTCCGGTGATACTGACCGATGCAGACGAAACGTCTTTCCAATAAGATTGATTTACAAAGTTTCCGGAGGAGCGCAGTCTGTATTTATCTACCCACCAGGATTCCATATGTTGCTGTATGGTATACTCAATGGTATGTGGCGTAGACACTATTTTACCACGATTAGTCAGATTGACCAGATTGACTTCGATATTTTCTGCAAAAGTATGGTTACCATTCCAACCTGTACCTCCTTTTCTTGACGCACCGATATAACTTGTAAATGGGGATACTATCACCGAACTTCCCTCTTTATTGGTACCGCCATTAGGCAAAGCAGTCTCAGTCTCAATAGACACTTTTATGGGCGTGTTGAAGTATTTCAAAGAGTTTTCATTGGCAAAATTAGCCACACCATTGGAGTTGGTCATGACATTAAGTAATTCTATATTATTACTTATCTCGCTATCATATACATCAAAATGAAAATCCCCATAACTAGTGAAAGGTTTGACCATTTTTGTGGCACGGGCATTGGCCACTACTTTTGCACCCGCAATCTCGAAACCTGTAAGGTATTTTGCCTGAAGACTTCCTGAGATCTGTTCACTATAAATAGTCTTGTCTTCATAATTTTCAAAACTGTAAACTACCTCAGCGGTATTGGGTTTGATGGTTTCTATTCTTATGTTATGACTTACTTTTTTAGATCCTACTCGGAATAGACAACGATAAGTACCGGTTTTTGCATTGGTCGGTGTGGACAATTTAAATGAGTAAATCAGGTTTTTATCCATATCCAAATTTTGGATTTGCTCATTGATGACTAAGTTATCTACATTGTAAAATTTCATTACGATAGGAATACCTTTGGGCAAGTCGCAAACAGATTTATTGATCATGAGATCTACAAATATAGAGTCTCCTGGCCGATATACGTCCCTATCTGTATAGCTAAAGAACTCCGTTTCTGTCTCTGACCTTTCGCCTGCAATATCAAATTCTGTCAAAGGATTACTTTGATTTGGATCCAAAGAAAGGTAGGTAACTTGTCTGTTTTTGTCCACCTTCAGAACGGCCGCTTCATCTTTGATTTGATGAAAAGCTATAAAACCATCCGAGTCCGTTGTTCCATTGGTTATTTTTTCAGCTTGGAGATTATAGAGTGTGACATCTGCTCCTGTAACGGATGACAAATCCATGAGTTTGTTTAATGCAATATGATAAGAACTTCCTGCTTTTTTGGCTATCACGGAGTAATCAGAACAGATAAAGAGTCTCTGCAACGGTTGTTTGTTTACATAATAGGCCAATTTACATGGATTGCTGGATTCTTGCCAGTCATAATCATCTCCGTAGTAATAGTATTCGTCATAATAATTGTCCTTTATTTTGAAATAATCAGCATCAGGTATCTTGGTATTGAATTCATATTGATTCAAATCCTTTTTGCACGAAAGTGTGGTGTGTTCAGGAGCAAACTCCATACTGATATGATAAACACTACCTGGATTTTTCCGAATTCTGTTACTCAAGTCTATACCGTGTACTAGCCATCCTTCATTGTCTTTAATACCCTGATTTAGATGCACAATCTCGTCAAAAACTGGTCTGCCATACATACGTAAATTGTAAAAATCTGCATATTGTAAAGATTGCCAAGCTAAATAATGCATGACGTTCTCCTGCTTGATTTCTATAACTGTTAGACGCATTTTTTGTAGCGCTCGGGTTTTGACTGGAATTTTAAAGTCTCCCTCTGATGGAAAATAATTGCCATCACTGACAAACTGAATATCAGGATTGTCTATTTGCAATTGGACATCAAAACTTTGATTAGTAAGTAATGTCTTTCTTTCTACAGACATAATGTTTTTGTCCAGCTCGATTTTTACGGTATTTTGATCTCTTAGCTCAGCCAAAAAGATAGTCAGTACATTATTGTTTATAGTATAGGATGCGTTTTGGCCTTGCACTTTTAATAGCCCGCTCAAGTCAGTTTTTTTCTCCAATCGTTGTGAAAAATATATATTGAACTCTCTTTTTTCAGAATTGTGATGGGTGTATACCACGCCAAACTCCTTAGGATTGAGCTTAAATAAATCAACCACACCTTTGGACTCTGCCCCAATATTTTTACCATCATATGATACAGAAGAGCTCTCTTTCATACCACTATTCCATTTAAAATCCAGGTCATAATCATTAGGGTTGACCTCGATGATATCCACAGTGTTAGCATCCGTTGTAAAACAGGATTTCAGTTTTTCTGTATCTGCTTTGTCGGCTGTTTTCACACCCAAAATGACGGATACCGAACCATCTTCATTGATGATAATACCTTCTCTGACTATACTCATATCCTGAGCAAATGTCTTAATGGTATAAGTCAGTTTTTCTGAATATCGCTTTGCGTCCAACGCTTTTAAATCCAGTGTCACTTCATATGATTGTCCTGATGCAAGTGCCTGACTCGGTGTAAATGCCAAAACGGTATTGTTTGTCAAGGTGACCTTTCCGGGTACAGCAGGACTTAAAGAGATAACTTTTTGAAGTATATCTTCTGGTATTTCCTGGTCAAGAGGTTCTTTTAAAATATATCTCAGCTCATCAGTGGAAGAGATCACACCTACTGTTGCAGCCCCAAAATATTGGTCGAGTAATTCTTGATCTTTGGATGCATCAAGCAAGGTTTCTTCACCAGGTTTGTTTTTGCATGAAAATACAAATAAGAGAATCGCAAAAAGAAGGATTTGGTTTTTCATTAGTGGGTGTTTTGCTATGGTTTAAACAATATTTTGACATCAAAGATAACGACATTATGTTACTTTGAAGTATAAAAATTCTTTAAGAAAATAATAAAGCCAAAAGTAAATTTTAATGTTTAAATCTAGATTTTGCCAATGATGGTTAATAGGTAAAATCTTTATATCAATGCTTCGATTAAATCATTTTTGATGTATAGATTTTGCATTTTTATTATCAGCAGTTGGGAAACTAAAAATACCATTAATATAGGTTTTGTACCTTTATAATTGAATATTTTTATAATTTTACTTTAAAATAAGATTTTATGAAGCTTCATTTATCCAAACTCGATTATTTTATTGCTAGCGTGTTCGCATTATTTGGTATATTTCAATTTAATGACCCTGATGGATGGATTTGGGCTATAGCGTATTTTGCAGTGGTGATTTTAATTCTTCTTCGAAATGTACTGCCTAAGTATATGATTGAAATAGTTATAGTTATGTATCTGATAGCATTCTCATCATACATTCCTAACTTAATGGACTGGTTTAAGGAAGGAATGCCCTCCATAATCGGGAGTATGAAAGCAGAGAGTCCGTTTATAGAATATGTAAGGGAAGCAGGCGGACTTTTTATAGTAATCTTAGCATTGCTCTTCTACAGAAAGAAAAGACGTAGTAATGAATTGGGATTATAATAAAACAAAAGTAAAATATTATCTTAAAAGAAGATGCTTAAGGATGTACTCAAACCTCTTCTTTATAGATTTAGTTTTTAATCATAGGCATATACTGGTCCTTACTATCTATAAATGCCCATATCACTACTAGAAAGAAAACTGGAACAGGGCCCTGTATCAAGTCACCCATATGAAAATGGTGAGCCACAATACCCGTGATAACAGGTAAAAGCACAATGGCTCCCAAAGCTCTAGTTTTTGGCCATGCAAGCAGAATACCTCCCACAATCTCAACTATGGCTACCAAAGGCATCAGCCAACCGATTCCCATAAAATGTCCAAACATTTCCTGAGCACGCTGTGGCATTTCAGGCACTGGAATAAAGTTGAAAAATTTGTTGAGTCCGAAGACAACCATTGCTAGACCCACGAGGCCACACAATCCCATAAGAATTTTGTCTTTCATTACAAATGTTTTAATTGTTGCAACAAAGATACAATAAATATATTGCTCTATAACTTTTTATTTTAAAGAAACCGTTTTTGATCAGTCAATGAAATACTATAAAATATTTAAAATTATAAATTTTGATTACTTGGTTATTAATAAAAATTAAATATTTACTATCGACATGTAGGCAGAATAAATATTTTAAAATATATTTGCATGGTTATTAATATTGTTAAACCACTAAAGTCAAAAACAACTTATGTACTTCAAAGCAAAACACATTATTTTCCTTTTTGCTATCATCCTTGTAGCAAGTTGTGCCAAAGAAAATGAACAACAACAAGCCTCAGCAAAAACGATGTCCAAAAGTGACGTCTACAACTTCATCACCGAAGAAATGACGCGTACCAACAAAGCATTTGATTGGAATACAGCATCAGATGATCTCATATTCTCTGCAGGGCAGCACTCAGACGCTGTTTTTTCTATAGGATATCAACCCAATGGATTTACTGATATCAAAGATAAAATTCATCAGATTGATTTGCAAGAAAAGTCATGGACAGATACCAGAGTCATGATTGAAAAAATGATCATTCAATATGAAAAGACGGACAAAACACCGGAAGGGTTTTCAGTTTTGGCTCCAGTAGACAAAAAACTTCCTCATATATATGCGGTCATCAAAAATAAGGAATTAATCACCAAGCTCAGGACCTTGCCGGAAGTACGATTTGTGGAGCCATTGGGTTATAGCCTAGAACCCGAGGTTAGTACAAGATCCACATCGGGGTGCAGCGGTACTCCCAATCCTAATATTAATACAGCAGATTATACCGTTCTGACTCCTTCATCTAAAAGACCTTGGAACTTTGCAACACACAATATACCTACTGCGTGGAACACCGCAAAAGGCCAAGGTGTCACTATCTGTATCATAGACACGGGAGCAGGAAATAGCCAAGATAACCTGGGATCTCAGTTTGCATCGGGTAATAGTACAGGTCGCACCATCACCAAAATGAGTACACTTTATTCGGGCTCACTTTGGTGGCAAACTCTGGACACGCCTCATGACCAGTGTGGTCACGGTACTTCTATGGCCGGACTTGCAGCAGCCCCATGGAGCAACGATGGTAATGCAGTTGGTGCAGCTTATAAAGCCAATTTATTGACTATTAGAGCAGTAGAAGATGTTTTGATCAATACATCTAACGAACGCAATGGCGTAAGAGACGCGCTATATGCTGCAGGTAATAACAGCAATGTCAAAATCATCAGTATGTCTATTGGTTCACCTACATCAAGCAGCACAGTAAGTGATGGTATCTATTACGCTTACAATCGAGGTAAAATGATATTTGCAGCTGCAGGAACTTCATTTTCATGGACTACTTGGTATGGTGTGATTTTCCCAGCATGGATGCCGGAATGCATCGCTGTCACAGGTGTCAAAGAAGGTAGCACCAATGTCAAATGCTCTGTGTGCCACGATGGTGCCGAAGTGGATTTTACAGTAGTGATGGAGCGAACAGCCAATGCTGATAGAAACTCTATAGGTTTAGCTCTCACAGGAAACGATCCTAAATATATCGGCGGCTCCTCTTGTGCTACTGCAACCACTGCAGGTGTTGCTGCTATGTTGTGGTCCAAAACTCCCTCAGCCACACGAACGCAGGTGTTTAATGCGTTACGAAATACAGCCCAGTTTTATCCCAATGCGAATAGTAATTTAGGTTGGGGTAGAATTAATGCTTCTGCTGCGATGAGTAATATATAAAGACGTCACCTTATTACAAAACAAAAGCCATTCAAAGATATTTTGATTGGCTTTTGTTTTTTACACTGAGACATCGTCAATATTGGCTTACTTGAAATTAACATCTTTTACTACGATAGATTTCACTTCTTTTTCTTTTCGAGTTTTCGTTTTTTAGCTTTTTGATACCTATTATATTTTCTGCGTTCTTTGGGTACATAATATTGAATATAAATATCATCATCTTTTGATGGTTCTATATCCAGAAATTGCCAACTAATGGTTTTGTCGGACTTATTTACTATATTCCCTTTAGGAGATATTTTCTCTATCAGATCAAAATCTATTTCGTGCAATCTTAAGATTACATCGGCTTTTTTAATGTCACCATACCATCCAGAACCCGTATGAAGTATATAGTTGAAGTATCTATAATGTGCCCCATATCCGATACCTGATGGTAACTTATAGCTAACTTTGATATCTTTTTGTTCTCCTTCGTCGAATGTCGCATCCCAAACATACCAGGGAAAACTTCCATTCTCGACTTTGTCACTAAACTCTGAAATTACATCACCAGAAATTCCCAGATCTTTTGAATATGAATCCATGTATGTATCGTAAAGCTTTTGTAATTCTTGAGGCACTTTTATATGATCCTTAGTTATTTCCTGATCATCTACATTGATGGTAAATCTGGATTTATCTTGAGGTGTATATCCTCCGAAAGACCAATATTGAAACTCCATTACCGGAAAACCAATCTCTAGGTTTGTTTTGTCCCCTTTATTCTCCATTTTGAAGTGACAAGTAACAAACGCTGAATCTTTATATAATTCAACTTCTACCAACTCCGATACCATCTGAATCTTACATTCCTTATGGCTCATAATCCCCTTAGCTGCTATGGGATTGGGAGCGATGTCAAATGTTGTCTTAAATGTAGAGTTAAAAAGTAGTGCGAAGATTAAAATAAGTATTTTCATTTTTTATATTAATTCTTTATTTCAACAGTTTAAAGCTAATGGAGCCACATCTATTACCTTGTCATAGCAGTCTGCTCAACTTAAATATTGTCAACGAAAATTTAGAACCTAAAGTTGCAATTTTATTGCTCAGAGATGTCATTATGAAAATTTCAGTTAAACAAAAGTATTTTTTACCGCTGTAAGTAAGATTTTATTATTAAATGTCGTATATTGCGACGTTTTTATGTCGGATTAAAAGACATTTTGTTTTTACGTTATTGCAAATTCGAAAATAAAACATACCATATGTACGATCGTGCCATACTCCATCTTGATCTTGATTCATTTTTCGTATCTGTAGAATGTCTCAAAAACAGCAGCCTACTAGGTAAGCCGCTACTCATCGGCGGTACCTCCAATCGTGGCGTAGTAGCATCGTGTAGCTACGAAGCACGTCGCTTCGGTGTGCACTCTGCCATGCCTATGAAGATGGCACTTCGCCTGTGTCCGCAAGCCACCATTATCAAGGGCGATATGGATAGCTACTCCAAATACAGCGGTATTGTCACAGACATCATTGCTGAAGATGCACCTGTCTATGAGAAAGCATCTATCGATGAGTTTTATCTAGATCTCACAGGGATGGACAAACATTTTGGATGTTTTAAGTGGTCGTCAGA
The DNA here is from genome assembly GCA_945870185.1 of Aureispira sp. CCB-QB1. Lineage (GTDB taxonomy): Bacteria > Bacteroidota > Bacteroidia > Chitinophagales > Saprospiraceae > OLB9. Next base: position 13,370 of record CAMBRK010000079.1, read on the forward strand.
GTTGCGTCAGAAAGTGATCAGAGAGTCAGGCTTGCCCATCTCTTTCGGCCTTTCAGTAAATAAAACCGTCTCCAAAGTCGGCACCGGCGAAGCCAAACCCAATGGTACCAAACATGTGCCCAATGGTACAGAAAAACTTTTTCTCGCACCACTACCTGTAGCTAAAATACCGGGAGTCGGCGATCAGACACACAAAAAACTCAATTTTATGGGTGTGCGCACCATCGAGACTCTCAGTCAGATACCCATACGGCTGCTCGAGCGCGAATTTGGCAAACCCGGTCGTACCCTATGGGAAAAAGCCAATGCCATCGATACCACACCTATCGTACCTTATCACGAGCAGAAGTCGATGTCCAAGGAGCGTACTTTTATGGAAGATACCCTTGATGTCACCATGATGAAGCATCTGCTACTCGATATGGCAGATAAGTTGTCCTTTGAGCTACGCGCATCTGGCAAACTCGCATCTACCATCACCGTCAAGATCAGATATGCAGACTTCAATACCTTTACCAAACAAAAAAATATCTCGTATACTGCCAATGATCGGCTACTAGGTCAGCATGTACTCGATCTCTTCGACAAAGTCTATGAGCGCCGCCAACTCATCCGTCTCATCGGTGTCAAGTACAGTGGATTGGTACAAGGCAGTTATCAAATCAATCTATTTGACGATACGATGGAGCACATCCACCTCATGCAGCAGATGGATAGGATCAGAAGACGTTTTGGTGCTGACTCCATCATGCGCGCAAGCGGACTAGTGAAGGCTAAGGTGTTGTATCAGCCGCATTTGCCGCCTGATGGTGGGTGATGATTCTATTGCCAGTGATATTATGGGAACTTTATAATTAACATGAGTGTTTCATACTCTTAAAATATCCTTTATGAAAGTCGTATTAGATATAAAAGATGAAGCTCATGCCATAAAGTTTATGGATATGGTGGAGAAGCTAGACTACATTGTAATGTTTTAATGCAAATAAAAGACAAAAAAACTAGTCAGTTTATATCTGATATGATAGAATCATTTGATAATGTACGGCAATATGAATTAGGTAAAAAGTAATTGAAATCAGCCAAAGACTTATTAAATAAACCAAAATATACAATTAAATAATGCAGAAATTCGCGGTTAAAAAAATTAAAATATTTTTCTTTTTTCTTTTATGTAACTTACAATTGAAAGCTCAAAATGCGCCAATTCCAGTTGCTATTACATTCGATTATTTTAATAACCCAAGTGTCTTAACATCATTAGAATACTTAGTTTGGTCAAATCCCGATTTTCTGTCTGACGAACAGTATGCAGTAGGTTTACTTTCACCAATAGTGAATTCGGATCCAAGTGAAGCAAAATTAATTTTTTTAAATGCAGATTTTAACAGAGTAAAACCTTTCTTAAATTCTTATAACAAACCAACTTTTTCGAATATAATAGAAAAGCTTTTTCAATGGTGTGCAAAAAACAAAGAAAACCTTGATTTAAACAGTATGCACGAAGATGATGAGTATAACGTGTTAGCAGAAAAGATAGTGGAAATGAGTAGTGATTTTAAAATATTTTTAAATAATTGGTTATCAAAGCAAAAGTTTTCTGTCTTACCTGATGGACGACAATTGCCCAAAGTTAAACCTGTTACAATCAAATATATAAACCCACTGCTAAATGTGGAGGAAGAGTATGAAATAACTATGAACGATGTAATACTAAAAAAGTATGTTTCTGGTTATGCCGCTTATGGTTCTGGAATGTGGGAATATAAAATAGAAAGTGGTGATTATGCTGTGAATAAAAGATATAATCATTTAAAAGTTTTGATTTCAAAAGATAGTAGTTATAGTAATCAATCTAAATTTTGCATAGATTTCTATGGGAAAAATGGTAAAATTTATGCTAAACAACAAGGGGATCAAATAACTTTTTATCATCCAAATGGTTTAAAAAATTTTGAAGCTACTGAGTATAATATTAATTTTATCGATCCATTAAAAATCACTAAAGCTTATGATAGCCAAGGTAAAATTTCGTTCCAAAATGGAAATGGAATTATATACTGGTTTTCAAAACATGGCTTTTATGGTACCCACAGTTATCAATTGACTATAAAAGATGGTAAGATAATTAAGCGAAACTATTATTCACCTGATGGTAAATTGGTCGAAGAGGTAATGATAAACAATGAAGATGAGTTTAGTAATTATTATAATTTTAAGACTGGCAAAATCACACTATCTAATACCAATGGAGAAGAAAAGTTATTCGAAGTGAATTTACTATCTAAAACAGATTATAAGATATCTGTATCTATCGATATAAATCACGGTATTCTCCCATATTGGTCGGTTTATCCTATAGCATCACCGTCATATACAGCGCCTATAATATTAAATCTTGATGATGTTAAAAAAGCAATTATTAATAATATAGATATTTTTATAGATTTCAAAAGTCCTAATGTCAATCAAGAAAATTTTATTAGTTGTAGCATACCAATAAAAAAAGATGAAGGAATATCGCGAGATGCTTGTAAAATAATTTCTGATGTCGCAAAAATAGAATTAGGATCCTTCAATGGACAAAAAATTAATAGTTGGCATGATATAAATATAGTAATAAAATTGGAATAGTATTATATATCATATTTGATACGATGGAGCACATCCACCTCATGCAGCAGATGGATAGGATCAGAAGACGTTTTGGTGCTGACTCCATCATGCGAGCGAGCGGATTGGTGAAGGCTAAGGTGTTGTATCAGCCGCATTTGCCGCCAGATGGTGGGTGATGGAGAAAAATGAACTATTGAAGAATGACGTTTGTTTAATCAATTATGCATATATTTGTATTGTAAAATAATGAAGAATATGAATGTTAAGAGTATAATGGATTTTAGGCAAGATTTGGATGCAACCCTTGATAGTGTATCTGACGACGATGATACAGTAATTATAAATCGACCTAATAATAAGGATGTCGTATTGATTTCACTTAAATCTTATAATAGCCTTCAGGAAACTTTATATCTAATGTCTTCCGTAAAAAATAGAGAAAGATTGGACACTGCAGTTAATGAGATTAATTTAGGAATCAATTTGTTGAAAAAGGAATTGATCTAATGAAGTTGCTGACATGGCACATATCAGCGTGGGAAGATTATTTGTACTGGCAAGACAATGATAAAGATAATGTAAAAAAAATTAACGGACTTCTCAAAGATATATTTCGTAACCCTTTTTCAGGTTTAGGAAAACCAGAGCCATTGGTAGGAAATTACAAAGGTTATTGGTCTAGACGTATAAATCAAGAGCATAGATTAATATACAAAGTGGAAGATAAAATGATTATAGTAGCTTCCTGCAGATTTCATTACTAATAATAAACAGCGTTAGTTTTATCATTTTTAATTTATTGATAATTAATTCTCATTTTATTTAACAGCTCACAAAGAGATACTCACCAATCGATCCCCTTCAGTTTTATAAGGCAAAAACCTGGCAAATAACTCTTCGCTATACCAGCCTACTTTCCGCGTTTTACTGACCATGTCTACGTGAAACTTAGTTTTGTAAGCAAATGCTTTCATCAGTGCCCCGTTTTCCCAGACGCTAAAGGTAGCTTGATATCGGAAAGGCAACTCTCCTACACCAGCAGCAAATAAAGGTGTGTGTCCCTGTAGACTCTTACTAACCGGTGGCACATCTCTCCAAAATCGAATCATGTCCTTCCATTTTATTGTAGCTCTTGTGAGTACTGCCACTATTTGGTCTTCCTTGTATAGCGAAGGATCGGCTATAAACGGTATAAGGCCACCCCAAAGTCCATGAACCATAGTAGTTCTCATGTAGATCGTCTGATGCTTTAATGTATGATCGAGATACTCATTATATATTTGTGAATGGCGAAAAAAATGCTCAGCGCTCTCCTCATCTTTCCATACGCACATTAAAGCATACTGGCCTAAATCTGGCCATACACTAAATCCGTCACCACTTCCACTACCCATCAGCTTGATAAACTCCAAGCCGTCTGACCCTTTACATGCTGGAACAAACCTTGCCATACTTTTTAATGCAAAAAATTTATTTGCCCATCCTGAAAGGCGAAAAATGGTAAAAGTGGTGATTTGATCCATCAAATAACTAGGTTTTTCTAAAATAAGAATCCATTTTACGAACATCATGCACTTCAAATTGTTTAACCCTTAAACTAATTAGGATATAGTGGATACGGAGTCAAAGAACGATACCTTATGAATCAAAAAAAAGCAATAGTTATCGGTTGTGGTATCGCAGGACTTGCCACTGCAATAAGATTGTCTGCAAAAGGCTACAAAGTACAAGTATACGAAAAGAACAGTTATCCTGGAGGTAAGTTAAGTCATTTTGAGCAAGAAGGTTTTCAGTTTGATGCAGGACCATCATTATTTACCCAACCCGAGCATGTCACTGAGTTATTCACTTTATGTGGCGAGAAAGCAGAAGACTATTTTACTTATACCAAAGCTAAAATCGCATGCAAGTATTTTTTTGAATCTGGAATAATAGTCAATGCTTACGCAAACGCAAATGATTTCGCCGATGAGATGTCATCAAAGCTTGGAGAAGATAAAAATCTAGTCCTTAAATACCTGGAGACAGCAAAAAGCACATACCACAACATTGGCAAGCTTTTTTTAGACTACCCGATCAAGCAAATCATCAAACTACCTTTTAGTAAAATCAGTAATGCTTTAAAGTCAACAAAGCTTTCATTTCTTTTTAGTTCACTATCTAAATACAATGAAAGTCAGTTTTCTAAACCAGAGACAGTTCAAATTTTTAACAGGTTTGCGACTTATAATGGGAGTAATCCATACAAGGCGCCTGCTATGCTCTCTATGATTCCACATTTAGAACAAAACGAAGGAACTTATTATCCATTCGGTGGTATGATCAGTATTACCAATAGTTTATATTCACTAGCACTAAAGCAAAATATTGACTTTGTTTTCAATTCTAAAGTGACCGCCATTAACCTAAAAGATAAAAAAGCAAGCAGCATTACCGCCAATGATAATGAGATAAGTGCAGATATCATTGTTTCAAATATGGATATCTACTATACTTACAAGCATTTGCTCAACGACGAAATAAAAGCTAAAAATATTCTGCGCCAAGAAAGAAGTAGTAGTGCCATCATTTTTTACTGGGGCATTAATACATCTTTTCCTCAACTTGAGCTTCACAATATTTTCTTTTCGACTGATTATAAAAATGAATTTCAAGCCATTTTTGAAAAAATGGATTTGTTCGACGATCCAACTATATACATCAATATCACATCAAAAATGGAAGGTAACCAAGCACCTCCAGGATGTGAAAATTGGTTTGTCATGGTCAATGCACCACACAATATAAACCAAAACTGGGATGCATTAAGGCAAAAATGCAGAACTAACGTTATAAATAAACTCAACAGTATTCTCAAAACTAACATTGAGGAATATATAGTAACTGAAGACTTCCTAGACCCAACTACGATAGATTCAAAAACATCTAGTTATACCGGCAGCCTTTATGGTACGAGCAGTAATAGTAAATTTGCAGCTTTCCTTCGACAATCAAACCAATCTGAGCACATAGACAATCTATACTTCGTAGGAGGTAGCGTTCACCCCGGCGGTGGCATTCCGCTTTGTCTCAGAAGCGCGAAAATAGTAAGTGATTTAATCCATTGACCAAAAGTCGATAGACACAAGAATTAAAAATGATAAAAGAAAATAAGCCTTTAATTTTTTCCATTTTCACAGCCGTACTTTTTCATATTTCGGGATGCTTAGGCATGTTTACAGATGCTAGAGATTGGTTTATTTCTATGACACCACTCACTTTATTACTGATGACTGCTCTTATTCTTTGGAATGAAAAAACAATACACAAACATCTTTGGATGTATATCATTCTATGTGCTATAGTTGGTTTTCTGAGCGAAGTCATCGGGACCAACACAGGTTTGCTTTTTGGTATGTATTCCTATGGGAGTGCTTTTGGGTATAAGTTGGCAGCAGTGCCGATACTTATTGGTATGCTTTGGTTTGTTACCGTTTATTCAGTGGGTAATACGGTTCTTTACTTATACAAGCTTTTAAATAAAAATCTTGATAGATCTATTTTTATGAATTTTTTACTTATTATTTTCGCAGCAACCTTGACTACAGTATTTGACTTTATTTTGGAGCCTGCTGCTATTGCATTGGGTTACTGGCAGTGGTACCCTGATGGTTCGATCCCTATTTTTAACTATGTATGTTGGTTTTTTATATCAGGATTTTTACATGTACCTTTTTTCATGAGCCACTCATTGAGCCATAAAATCAATTATTTTACAGTATTTCTTATCATTATACAAGCTTTATTTTTTCTTTTGGTTAGATGATATCATTACTTTTTCCTTGAAGCACAAAAAAGAGGGCAAAAGATAAATTTCTGCCCTCTTTGAAAACACTTTATTCTAATTCTTTATATTACTCTTGAAGAGAAAACTTAACTGGCAGGGTGTACCATACTGATACTGGTCTACCTCTTTGTTTACCTGGAGTCCATTTTTGACCAAGTTTATTCATGCCCATCACGATATCGGATGCTGCAGTACCCAATCCTGCTCCTGGATCTCTGAGTACTTCTACTTTTCCTATTTCTCCGTTCTTGTCCACTACAAATTTGAGTACTACTTGACCTTGTACTCCATTTTCTCTGGCAATTGCAGGATACTTTAAGTTTTTATAAATGTACTCAAGCATTTTCTTCTCAGCACATTTTGCCTTTTCCTCATTGGTACCACTCATATCCTCACAACCTGGGAATCTTGGCATTTGTTCTGCACGTACAAATACCTCATCTTCCACTGGTGCTGGTGGTGGTGGCGGCGGCGGCGGTGGTGCTTGCTTTACAGGTTCTGCCACTACTTTTGTATCTTCCTCCACATCCATACTTTCCATTTTGACATCCTCCACTATTTCTGTGTCGGGTACCTCCTGGAT
>CAMBRK010000080.1 GCA_945870185.1 Aureispira sp. CCB-QB1
AAAGCGGGACAGGCTATGACAAAGTTCTAACGCATAATCCGGGTTTAATTTTCTTCAATTTAAGTAGGATTAATGATCATCGATTTTGGGCTTGGATGATACCTTTTGTTCGAAAATTTCCAAGAGCTGGTTTAAGGTACAAGGAAACTTTTATATGACCATAAATCATTGTTTATGAACAAGTCTAATAGTATATCTTCTCGCTTTATTGATCTATTTGAAATATACGAGTAAAAAATGAATTAATTCTCAAAATAAACTAAAGAAATACATTTACTTACTTCAAGTTCAATTCGCCACTGTTATTGAATACCCCTGAAGGCAAAAGATAAAAGTCTTCACCCGTATTGTTGGAGATATAAAGGCGACCCGTATTGTCGAGGATTCCTTGGATCTGAAACCCGACATTGGAACTGTTTTTAACTATAATTTTTCCAGCATTTGTCATTTGCCCATTGAGATTGAAGACCACTGCATTATTGGAAATTGGAATATTTCCTACTGTCAAAATAGCGGTAGAAAGACAAGTAAGCTGACCTTGAATATCGCAACTGGCAACGTCCACACCTTGAGAAATGACGGCAGTTGTACCTGTGGGAATGATGACTTTCTGACATGGAAGCGGTATGATATTTTGTGTCCAATTACCTGCCTTGTGCCAGTCATTATCTATCGCACCATTAAATGTAGACACATTCCCACTTTCTATGATTCCGTCACAATTATTATCTAAACCATCACATAACTCCAAAGCGCCAGGGTACACTGTTACATTGGTATCATCACAGTCGAGGTCAGCACATATTTGATCTCCATCCGCATCCACATTGGTACTACCTACACAGGATAAACATGGAACACCTTCGATCAATCTCAGACTCAATTCATCAAAATAACTATCATTATCACTCCCAGCCAGCCTAGTACCTTTGAGTCTTACCAAGATTCTCCTAGTACCCATAGGAATAGCTACCGTATTTACAAAATATTGCCACGAAGGTTGTGTTTGGATGATAGAGGATGAAGTAGATAGAGAAAGATTTGCACCATCATAAAACTCTAAGTACATCTCAGGTTTATCATTGTTGACTCCAAATGTCCTCATAAAGGCACTAAACTCTGCTTGCATGATACCTTGGTCTATAGGTGTACTATAACTAACCACATCGATCACCTGAAAAGCAGTCCCTAAGGCCGATTCATTGGCACAGACGCCACCAACAGCAAAAAATTTCGTTCCAGCGTACACAGGTACTGAATTGCATTCATTATTCAACAAAGCCTCTATCTGACCTGTCCAGCTGTTTGTTCCACTTTCAGCATTGTGATTGACAATAAGGTTTGCAGAGCCTGACTGCTGACTAGTGGTAAAAGTTGCAGGATCAGACCATGAGCTCCATTTTAGATAGGTATCTCTAAATCTTACACGCCAGCAATAAGTACTATTAGGAGACACATTGGTTAACGTTTCGTCGATGAGTAAGTCATTAGCTTGGGTATTAATTTCATTGTACCAATTTTCATGTTGTTTCCATATGTTGATTGGATTGGCAAAATCACATGAACTTGAAATCTGCCATTGAGAAGCTTGATGGATATCTTCTGCATCGTCAAAAGCTGAAGCCCGTAAAGTTACACATCCAGGTGGCAAAACATGTCCTATGGGAAATATAGCAGTAGGTTTTGCTGGAGGATATTCTTTGTTCTTCACTATGACTTCGTCTCGCAAGAGATTATTTGCACTACCGTTTTGGTCGCCTCTGCCAAATCTCCTGATACGCATGGTAGGTTCTACTCCAGCTGTAGTTTGAATCAATACAAAGCCATATTCATCCTGACTTACACTATATTCCGGATAATCAGCATTGGGATATACGCCCCAATTATCGATGGCACCTCCTGCTGTGGCTACATTAACCATTACGTGCTGATGATCCCTTGACTGACCCCGAGAGTATGCATGGGTATGTCCAAAAAAATGAGCTGATACTTTATTACAATTACTTGACCAAGATTCGAGTTGCTGAATGACCTGTCCTGTAAAACCCAATTCGCCAGGAGTCCATAATTCCGAATGAAAAGGATGATGTAACTGCACAAAAACAAAGTCTATTTGGACATTGGCGCAGACTTGCGTAAGTGTAGAATTAAGCCAAGTCAATTGGGCATTAAGCTCAGTGGTAGTAGCGTTGGAGTTTAAAGCAATGATTCTGGTATTGGAAATATCTTTGTACCATACTAGTTCTAATTGATTGGAAGGACCATTTTGCGGCAGATCAAAATATTTTAGGTAATTTACCTGACCACTGTTATAATACTCATGGTTTCCGATAGAAGGATACAGCGGAACTGATGCTGTAAGATTTTCTGCAGGTGTAAAAAATGTATTCTTCCATGATATATAATTGCCACCATTATCCACAAGATCTCCAGGAATGATGACCCCATGCAAATCATCTATTCCGTGTGATAGTGTCGTATCAACAACTATAAGAATGCCTTGATTAATTAAATTGGAAAATACTGTTGGATTACCACTATCTTGTTGCATATCCGAAACAGCGACCAAATTGACATCACTTTTTTCCATAATTGGCGCATAGGTAGTGAAATGATTTAAACTACTCATCACGCCATTTGCCAGTTCCACTTTGTAATAGTATTTAGTAGCAGGTAGCAATGAAGTCAAATGTACAGTATAAATCACACTCAAACCATTGCCTGCGGCACCTATTCCTGATTGAGACAAAGTGAGATCAAAAGGCGAAGTACCATATCTAACAGAAACTATTGTAGCTGTACTAGTTTCTAACATTATTTTGACCGAAGTTTCCCCAATGTCTTGAACGTAAGGTTTAACCAATATCGATTGTCCGACTACCGGTTGGACAAGTACCATAAATAAAATGATGCCGAATCTACTCATGATGCAAATGTATAAATAATGTTTTATAGAGATTAAAAAGTTAAAAAAAAAGTAGGTTGTATGATTGCCAATGGTTCCATTGAGCTAAACCAGGCAAACATATGAAACGATGCACTTATACATTAAAAATGCAGATTCTAAATAGGACCCTGTTCCAATTAAAAACATTAATGATGAACGTCCGCAATTTTTTTGGTTTTAGATACTTTGACCATAAAAAATAAAAGGTACCCTACCGGCCCAAACATAAATGTAAAAGGCAGCATCAATGAATAAATCCATCTGGCAATGTTTAGCTTTATGGATTCCCTTACAATGTAGGCACCTACAAACAAATCAAAGGCTAAATAATGTAACCATCCCGCTGCCACCGCATTATCATCTTGAAAAAGTGCTTTCACATTGGCCAATGTGCTAAAACTATTGGGATCAAAACTTCCGATATCTTTAGCTAATAAATAAGTGTACAACAATGCAAATAAAACAATGATACCGTGTAAGATCAGTCCTTGTGTAAATTTCCAATGCGGTAAAATGATTAAAAGCAACCAACCCAATAAAACAAAGCTATTGCCAAAAGAAAAAATAGATGACGCATTCATAGGTAAAGCATTTGGAGATAATGTAAATACACCGCAAGGTAGCAATTATTTTGTCGAGTCTGAAGTAAATAAAGGAAGGAATAAATCAATTTCAAAAAATCATTAGCCTTCTCAGAATCCTAAAAGCCGGCTTTAAATTTCTTTCCTTCCGAAATAAGAAGATAATTCCAATTTTTATACTAACTCATTATTTTCCGAAGCGTCATGATCATATAACACACAATAAAAAAAGTCAAAAAAATCGATTCAGAGTAGTACCATTTACATTTAAATCATAAAAATATACCATTAACTAATTAATCCATATAATAATTGCTTATTAATCCCTTAAATAAAATTAACATGTACTTTTACTTACCTATTAATTAATTAAATTTCGTTTTACATTTTTTTAATAGGGTGATAAAATTTAATAAAAACAAAGCTCACTTAGGCTAGACCCAAGTTGAAATTTATCTAAATATGACAAAACACACTACCAAAGATGCTAATTTAGCAAAAACACCATTCAAAAAATATGAAAACTATGTTTATCTTTGCCCCAACTGGCGAGCATAACCTTAATAATAAATACAAATCAAATAGTTCATGAAAAAATTTGAGTACAAAGTTTTAACTATGGATATTCGACAAGGTTGGTCATTGACCGCTGTAAAATTGGATGGAAATAGTCTGATGGAAAAACTGGAAGAGTATGGTGCAGACGGATGGGAATTAGTGAATACCGTTGATACCAACCTACGTGAAGGTGGATCTAATGAGTTGGTACTGATATTTAAAAGAGAGCAAGCGTAAAGATTATGTAGTCTATTAAAGAGTAGTCAAATATTAAAGTCTTTTCATGAAATTCAATTATAAATATCTTTTAGCGCTGATTCCGCTTGCTGCGGTAAGTGCAGTTTTGTACTATTTCAGCGAGATCGTTACTTATATCCTGATTGCTTGGGTGATATCTATGATTGGTGCACCGGTTGTGGTATTCCTACGAAAGTATTTGGGCAAGAATATTTCTGCCTTGCTAACATTAAGTCTTTTCATGATAGGATTTATAGTTATGGTCTATACTTTTATACCACCTTTGGTCAATCAAATCGACAATTTATCCAAGGTAGATTACAACAAAGTAGTAGTTGCACTAGAAGAACCGATTAAAGATTGGGAAAAATGGTTAGTCAAAAAGAAATTGGTCATACAGCAAGATACTATGCTAGATGCCATCATCTTAACTACACCGAAGGACACTTCTCAGGTTTTGACACACACGATCAGCATAGACTCTAATCATGTGACCGATGGTCTTAAAATAGATATCCATTTGCACAATCAATTTCAGGAAGCAGCCTTAGTTGAAGAACCCGAAGTAAAGGAAGATTTTTTTACCATCCTCAAACAAAATATTAGTACCTATCTCAATCCGGTAAATATTCAGTTGGTTTTTGGAAATGCGCTCAATGCGTTTGGAGATATCCTGATAGGTGTATTTTCAGTATTTTTTATTGCATTTTTCTTTTTGAGGGAGCAAGGACTCTTTGACAATATGCTGACATCTATGGTTCCTACAGGATATGAACACCAAACCAAGCAAGCAGTAGATGAAACGAGTAAGTTACTCATTAGATATTTTGTGGGTATTTTGACTCAGATTATTATCATCATTCTGATCGTTTCTATAGGATTGACCTTCTTTGGGGTAAAAAATGCGCTTTTGATTGCGTTTTTTGCTGCGTTGATGAATGTAATCCCATACATCGGACCTATAATAGGTGTATTTTTTGCAGTAATTCTGACCTTATCATCCAATACAGAGATACCTTTTTATACAGAAATGATCCCACTTCTATTTAGAGTGATGGGTGTATTTGCATTTATGCAATTGATAGACAATATATTGTTACAGCCCAATATCTTTTCGAAATCAGTCAAGGCTCATCCCTTAGAAATTTTTATCGTAGTCATGATGGGTGCCAAAATTGGAGGAATAGCGGGAATGGTATTAGCCATACCTTTTTATACAGCTTTTAGGGTGATCGGAAAAGTATTCTTGAGTGAGTTTAAAGTCATTCAAAAATTAACCCGAAATATGTAGCAACATTGCAGTGTATTTTATGTTTTAAGTTGCTTAAAGATTCAATAAATGACCCTGACTTTTGGATTTTCTCCTTGTCCCAACGACACCTTCATGTTTGAGCCTATCGTCAACGAACGCATAGATTTGATGGGTTTAAAATTTAAAATTGAATTGGGAGATGTAGAGCATTTAAATAAAAAAGCACTCAATCACATGTCCGATATCACTAAACTCAGCTTTAATGCTTTTACAAAAGTTTATGATAGATACCAACTACTCAATAGCGGTAGTGCCTTGGGGAACAACTGCGGTCCACTATTGATCTCCAAAAAACCTTACGAAATTTCAGAAGTCAATCATCTCAAGATAGCTGTTCCAGGTTATAACACCACGGCATTTCTTTTACTAAAATATGCTTTTCCACACACTAAAGTATTTAAAGAAGTTGTGTTTAGTGATGTGGAAGAAGCGGTAGTATTAGGCGAAGTCGATGCAGGTGTGATCATACATGAAAACAGATTTACTTATCCAACAAAAGGCCTTCACAAAATCATGGACTTGGGAGAACATTGGGAACAAAAAACAGGAAGCCCTATCCCTTTGGGTGGTATCGCCATCAAAACGTCTTTGCCTGAAGATATCAAACAAAAAGTCAATCAAATTCTTTACAATAGCATAGAATTTGCATTCGCCAATCCCGATTCCGGGAGAGACTTTATCAGAAAAAATGCTCAGGAGATGGACGAAGCTGTAATGTTTGCTCATATCGACTTATATGTAAACCAATATTCTCAAACATTAGATGAAAAGGGTAAAAACGCAGTAAAAACACTTTTCGAGGTCGTGGACCCCAATTTTGACAAAGAGAAATTTAAGCACATCTTTATCCATTGAAATTTACTTCCATAAAATTCTTATCATATTATCAAAATTTTATTTTAAAAACAGTATATTTTCGATATAAAAATACAACGCTAAATGCTGCAAAAAATAAATTGGCAAATCTTTTCTATATTATTTATAGAAAGTTTTAGATTTACGTTTTGTTTTCAAAAGAGATCAATTTTAAAGTGGGTCAAACAGGACATTAATAAATTCATTTTTGTCGTCTTTGATTTGATATTAAAATTCATTTCTATTTCAAATAGATCAATAAAGCCATGCAAAGAAGGTCAGCCATAAAGGGAAGTTTAATCGGCATCGCCGGTACCGTTTTAGTATCTCCATCTTCCATAACAACAGCATGGGACGAATTTGCGCCATCAAAAAAATTGAAAAACAATATGCATCACTCTGTTTGCAGGTGGACTTACAGCGAATGGTCCTTGGAACAACTTTGTGTATTGGTCAAAAAAATTGGGTTTTCAGCCATAGATTTGATCGGCCCCAAAGAATGGAGCATCCTGAAAAAGCACGGCATCGACTCCTCTATGTGCAATGGTGCTGAAATCAGCCTAGTCAAAGGCTGGAACGACACACAATATCACGAAACACTTAGCAAAAACTACACAGAACATATCGACTTGGTTTCTCGGGCAGGATATAAAAATTTGATTTGCTTTTCTGGTAACAGAGATGGAAAGGATGATGAAACGGGATTAAAAAACTGTATCAAAGGCCTTAAGTCAATCCTCAGCCAAGCTGAAAAAAAAGGAGTCATCATTCAAATGGAACTCTTCAACAGTAAAGTAGACCACAAGGATTATATGTGTGACAATTCCGCATGGGGTATCGAGTTATGCAAGCGGTTGGATTCTCCCAATTTCAAACTACTTTACGACATCTATCATATGCAGATCAGCGAAGGAGATATCATCCGGACCATCCAAAACAATCACCAATACTTTGGACATTATCATACCGCCGGAGTACCTGGAAGAAATGAAATTGATCAATCTCAGGAACTCTATTATCCAGCCATCATGAAGGCCATACACAAAACAGGTTATCAAGGTTATGTAGCTCAGGAATTTATTCCAACGGGCAAAACCATCAAAGATAAAGAAAAAGCATTGGCAGATGCCATACACATTTGTGACATTTAACCATTTTACATTTAATCATATCACTATTTCAATAAATCATTAAAAGCATGTATTTCAATTCTCAAGGATCAAAGGAAGTAACTTATGACGCCATCGTGGTGGGATCGGGTATTAGTGGAGGCTGGGCCGCCAAAGAACTTTCTGAAAAAGGCTTAAAGACACTCGTACTAGAAAGAGGACGGATGGTAAAACATGGTGAGTATCCAACAGCCAATATGGAAGATTGGGAGCTTCCTAACCGAAATAAAATGACTCCTGAACAAATGAAAGACTATAAAATACAGGAGCGAACAGGATATACTATGACACCCGCATATCAGCATTGGTGGCCAAAAGATACTGAAAATCCATATACCGAAACCAAACCTTTTGATTGGATCAGAGCATATCATGTAGGTGGTAGATCATTACTTTGGGGTAGACAGTCCTACAGATTAGGCGATTTGGACTTCGAAGCTAATGCTAAAGATGGTATTGCCGTAGACTGGCCAGTAAGATATAAAGATATCGCTCCATGGTACGACTACGTAGAATCCTTCATAGGAGTGAGTGGTCAGAATGAAGGCCTGATGCAATTGCCGGATGGTAAATTTCTACCACCTTTTGATTACAATTGTCTCGAAAAAGTAGTTAAAGAAAGAGTTAAAAAAGCGTTGGGAAGGGATATCACCATGGGACGTACTGCTCATATCACGAGCGAAGGTGGTCATAATGGACGTGGTACTTGTCAGACCAGGAACAGATGTATGAGAGGATGTCCATTTGGAGCCTATTTTAGTTCCAATGCTTCTACCTTGCCCGCAGGTGAAGCTTCTGGAAATATGACTATAAGACCATTTTCTATTGTTACAGAAATTATCATGGACGAATCCGGGAAAAAAGCTAATGGTGTAAGACTAGTGGATTCAGAAACCAAAGAAACCCACGAGTATTATGCAAAAGTTGTTTTCCTTTGTGCATCTGCATTTGGAAGTACACAAATCATGCTCAATAGTACTTCTGAAAGATTCCCTAATGGGTTTGGAAATGAAAGTGGCGAATTGGGTCATAATGTCATGGACCACCACTTCAGGTTGGGTGCCAGTGGTAAATCAGACGAATTTCTGGACAAAACCTATAAAGGCCGAAGACCTACCGGAGTGTATGTACCTAGATTCCGAAATTTGGATGCCAAGTCCAAAATGCCCAATTTTATAAGAGGATACGGTTATCAAGGAGGTGCCAGTCGTGAAGGATGGGGAAGATATATAGCAGAAGCCAATTATGGAAAAGGACTCAAAGACGCCCTTAGCCAAAGTGGTGAATGGAGATTTGGAATCATGGCATTCGGTGAATGTCTACCTTATCACGAGAATAAAATAACACTGAATCAAGAAGTCAAAGATATCCATGGCTTACCGACTTTAATCATGGATGCAGAGTGGAAAACCAATGAGCTGGAAATGCGAAAAGACATGATGGCAGCAGGTGCTGAAATTCTGGAAGCAGGTGGTCTTAAAGATGTAACGACTTATGATGCTGGTTGTAACCCAGGGCTTGGTATTCACGAAATGGGTACAGCCAGAATGGGACGAGATCCCAAAACTTCCGTTTTGAACCAATGGAATCAAATACACTCAGTACCTAATGTTTTTGTGACTGATGGATCATTTATGACTTCTGCTGGTTGTGTCAATCCATCGCTGACGTACATGGCTTTTACTGCTAGAGCTGCAAATCATGCTGTAGAACAAATTAAAAAAGGCAATTTATAATTTATATTATCAAAGATTAAAAATAAAAAAATGGATAGAAGAGAAGCCTTAAAAGCATCATCACTTATTCTAGGATATACACTGACTGCAGGAACAGCTGCAGCATTACTTAATGGTTGTAAAGCGGAGACCAAAAGTGATTGGACTCCAAAAACCCTATCTCAAGAAAACGTGGATTTAGTAGCAGAAATATGTGAATCCATCTTGCCCAAAACAGAAACGCCTGGTGCAAAAGATGCTTTATGCCACCGATATATTGACGAAATGCTCACTCACTTTTATTCCAAAGAAGAGCAAGATTATTACATGCAAGCTTTGGATGTTTTTAATACCAAATCAATGGCTAAGTATTCCAAAGCTTTTGTGGCGTTAAATCCTGGAGAAAGAGAAAATTTTTTAGGTATCTTGGCCGCTGAAGCCAAAGATTATAAAGATGAAAGTGGCAAAAAACCACATATTTTTAGCAAAATAAAAGAAGCTACTATTAGCGGATATTTTACCAGTGAAGTAGGTGCAAAAGGTGGCCTTTGTTCATTTTTGCCTGTACCTGGTCCATACCAAGGTTGCATAGACTACAGCACCATTGGAAAAGGATATGTCATTAGTTAAACGAATTAATTAAAATAAAAATGTATAGAATATTGATCTTTTCATGGATGCTTTTGTCCTTTTGGCAATGCAAAGAAAAAAGTCAGGAAGTAACCGAAGTTGTAGAAAGCATACCAGAAATGCAGGTATCTCTGGCTCAGTGGTCTTTTCACAAAGCCTTACAATCGGGCAAAATGACGCATATAGACTTCATTAAAAAAGCTGGAGAAATGGGTTTTAGCGGTGTGGAATATGTCAATCAGTTTTTTAAAGATAAAGCCCAAGATACCACCTATCTAGCACAGATGAATCAGGCAGCCAAAGCCGCTAACGTCAGACAACTTCTCATCATGATAGATGGTGAAGGTTACCTAGCCGATGCAGATTCGACCAAAAGAACAGAAGCAATAAATAATCACCTGAAATGGGTAGATGCCGCCGCTTTTTTGGGGTGCCATTCCATCAGGGTAAATGCCCACGGTGAAGGTACCGAGGCAGAAGTAAGTGCTGCTGCTGTAGATGGACTCAGTAGATTGTCAAAATACGCTGCAACCAAAAATATAAATGTGCTAGTCGAAAATCATGGCGGATATTCTAGTGATGGAGCGTGGCTAAGCAATGTCATGAAAACAGTAAATATGCCTAATTGCGGTACCCTACCCGATTTTGGAAACTTTTGTGTCAAAAGAAAAGATGGCGATATGTGGAGCTCACCTTGTGTAGAAGAATATGACAAATACAAAGGAGTCGCCGAACTCATGCCATACGCCAAAGCAGTCAGTGCCAAATCCTATGATTTTGGTGAAATTGGCTATGAAACGACCATAGAATACCCCAAAATGATAAGTATCGTCAAAGATGCAGGTTATACCGGATTTATCGGTGTAGAATATGAAGGTGAGTCCGCATCCGAAGAAGAAGGTATCAAAGCAACTAAAGTATTGATTGAAAAGTGTTTGGAAGAATATAAAAGTGGAAATCAATAATTTGCTTTCACTACAGATTTCTGTTTTCCCAATATGTCTCTGGGTTTAGAATATCTGTTTTATATGAATAAAGCCCTGAAAGGCGAGATACTATAAGGATGGGTGCAGCCCATCCAATAAAAGTATAAAACATAACGAATATTAAAAGCATTAGCCTTGCCATTAATCTAAAAATTTTTCCCATCCTTTTCTAAACCATATCAGCTCTTCATTTGTCATAGTTCCTGAAAAATTGGTATATTTGACCTTCCAATTTATGGTATTCAAATTCACATTATAACTTTCACATGCTTCAGGAAATAGCAAGTTCAGACACCCTTTCAGAAGAATTTATAGAAATCGTAGGAGCTAATGAAAACAACCTCAAGGAAGTATCTGTCAAAATCCCTAGAAATCAGTTGGTGGTCATCACCGGTCTGAGTGGTAGTGGCAAGTCTTCATTAGCATTCGATACGCTTTATGCAGAAGGGCAGCGAAGGTATATGGAGACCTTTTCAGCTTATGCCAGACAATTTATAGGGTCTATGGACCGGCCTGATGTGGAAAAAATAGATGGTCTCAGTCCCGTAATTTCCATTGAGCAAAAGACAACAGCTTGGAATCCACGTTCGACAGTAGGTACCACCACAGAAATCTATGATTTCCTGAGATTGTTATACGCACGTATAGGCGAAGCCTACTCATTCGTCACCGGCCAAAAAATGGTCAAATATACAGACGATCAAATCCTGACGCATGTTTCACAACACTTTGAAAACAAAAAAATCGCCATCCTTGCTCCTGTAGTCAGAGCCAGAAAAGGACATTATAGAGAGCTTTTTGATCAAACCAGAAAAAAAGGGTTTACCAAGGTCAGAGTTGATGGTGCCATCGTAGACCTCGAACCCGGATTGCAGCTGGACCGCTACAAAGTTCACGATATAGAGATCGTAGTAGATCGGCTCAAAGTAGAATCTGATAAAAAAGATAGATTATCCGCATCCTTGGAGATCGGACTTAAGTTGGGTAATGATTTTATCATGATCATAGATACGGATAGTAAAGAAATCAAAGCCTACTCCAAGACCCTAATGGATCCCGAATCAGGTATCTCTTATGACGAACCTTCTCCCAATAACTTTTCATTTAATTCACCATATGGTTCTTGTCCTGACTGTAACGGTCTCGGTGAGCAACACAAAGCTGACTTAAAAAAGATCATCCCCGACGATAAGAAGTCGATCAAAGAAGAAGGCATCAAACCATTTGGGGCAGTCAGAGACAATAGTACTTTTAAACAATTGCAAAAAATAGCTCAGGATTTTAAATTCACTTTTGATACCCCTGTAGCCAAGATACCACAAGAAGCATTGGACATCATTTTATATGGTGGAAGTAGTAAATTTGACAAAGCATATGTAAACACAAGTAACGAATACCTATATGACTTAGCTCAAGAAGGTATCGCCCATATGACAGAAAGATGGTATCGGGACTCCAGCTCAGAAAAAATCAGATCTTGGGCTGAAGAATTTTTGAGTATTATGACTTGTAGTACCTGTGAAGGTTACCGCCTTAAGAAAGAATCTTTACACTTCAAGTTGGGTGGAAAACACATCGGACATCTAGCCGATATGAATATTGACGAGCTGCATCAATGGATTACAGATCTACCTGCATTTTTGGACGAAAAACAAAATGTTGTCGCTTTTGAAATACTAAAAGAAATAAGATTAAGATTAGGTTTTTTGCTCGAAGTAGGACTAGGTTACCTCAGCCTGAACCGCACTACTCGAACACTTTCTGGAGGTGAATCTCAACGGACAAGACTAGCTTCCCAGATAGGCAGCCAACTGACAGGCATCACTTACATCATGGACGAGCCAAGCATAGGGCTGCATCAGCGAGACAATCATAAGTTGATCACAGCATTAAGAGAACTTACGGAAATAGGCAATACCGTCATAGTGGTAGAACACGACAAAGATATCATGCTAGCATCTGACTACATCATTGACCTAGGTCCTGGCGCTGGGAGTCATGGTGGTGAAATCGTCACACAAGGTACGCCTGCTGATTTTTTAAAATTAGGTGGAACTACTGCGGGCTATCTGAGCAATAGGTTAAAAATAGATATACCCAAAACACGACGTAAAGGAAATGGAAAATTCCTAGAATTGAAGGGTTCAAATGGAAATAATCTTAAAAATGTCGATATCAAGATTCCTTTGGGAACATTGGTGTGCATAACTGGAGTTTCAGGTTCAGGAAAATCGACTTTGATCAATGAAACCTTGTACCCTATTTTACGACAGCATTTTTACAACAGTGTCCAAAAACCACTCTCCTACAAAAGTGTAACCGGCCTAGAGCATCTAGATAAAGTCATTGAGATAGATCAATCGCCTATCGGTCGCACGCCTCGATCCAATCCTGCCACTTACACCGGTGTTTTTACAGATATTAGAAAAATATATGCCAATACTCCCGAAGCTAAAATCAGAGGATATCAGTTGGGTAGGTTTTCGTTTAATGTAGCTGGTGGTAGATGTGAAACCTGTGAAGGCGCTGGAAAAAAGCTAATCGAAATGAATTTCCTTCCCGATGTTCTAGTAGATTGTGAAACCTGCATGGGAAAACGGTATAATCGAGAAACTTTAGAAATCCTTTTCAAAGGCAAATCCATATCCGATGTTTTGGATATGCCGGTAGAAGAAGCAGTGGTATTCTTTAGTAGTATTCCATCTATATTTAGAAAACTCAAGACCCTAAATGATGTTGGTCTGGGATATATTACTTTGGGTCAGCAAGCTACTACCCTATCCGGTGGTGAAGCACAAAGGGTAAAACTTGCCGAAGAACTTTCCAAAAAAGACACCGGCAATACGATCTATATACTAGACGAGCCTACTACAGGACTGCATTTCGATGATATCAAACAATTAATGAACGTCATTTACAAATTAGTAGATAAAGGCAATACCGTCATCATCATAGAACACAATATGGATGTCATTAAAGTATCTGATCACATCATTGACTTAGGTCCTGAAGGCGGTAAAGCAGGCGGCCATATACTTTTCAGCAATACACCCGAAAATATGGTCAAAAAATGCGATAGCCATACCGCTATTTATCTAAAAAAGGAAATGTAAAAGTTGAGTGTTAAAATGAAAATACATAATATCCACATCATAGCCATAGGTGGAGCAGCCATGCACAATATCGCTCTTGACCTCCACGCTCAAGGTCATCATGTCACAGGGTCAGATGATGAAATCTATGAGCCATCTTTAGGTAGATTAAAAAAGGCTGGAATAGCTCCAGATGTATTGGGTTGGTTTCCCGAAAAAGTAACGACTAACTTGGACTTAGTGATTTTGGGTATGCACGCCAAAGCCGATAATCCTGAGTTACTAAAAGCACAAGAACTAGGCATAAAGGTGTATTCTTATCCTGAATTTGTATATCACCATTCCAAAGATAAAAAAAGGGTCGTCATAGCAGGTAGTCATGGAAAAACAACTACTACCGCAATGATTCTGCATGTTTTAAATAAAAAAGGGTTAGATTTTGATTATTTAGTTGGAGCCCAATTGGACGGTTTTGACCGAATGGTAAGACTTTCAGATGCACCTCTCATCATTATAGAAGGAGACGAATATCTCAGCAGCCCCATCGATAGAGTACCCAAAATTCATCATTATAAGCCAGATATCGCCGTGATTACAGGTATCGCGTGGGATCACATCAATGTTTTTCCAACTTTTGATAACTACAAAGAGCAATTCGCTATATTTTGCCAACATATTGTAGATCAAAATGGAAATCTTTTCTATTATGCCCATGATGGTGTATTAAGCGATATTGTGGAGCGTGTTGCCAATTTGAATGCTGATACTTACGATGCATTACCGATTGATGCTGATAAAAACGTGATCTATGGTGGACAGGGTTATAAAATCAATACCATAGGGCATCATAACCTGCAGAATATGAATGCCGCCTTAAACGTTTGTGTAGCGTTAGGTATCACGGCACATGACTTTTTTGTGGCCATCGAAGATTTTAAAGGAGCCAACGCAAGGCTTCAAAAGATTACTGAAAAATCTGGGCAGATGATTTATTTGGATTTTGCGCATGCTCCCAGTAAAGTAAAAGCCACTACGACATCTTTTAAGGATTGGTTTGAAGAGAAACCTTTATTAGCCGTATTGGAGCTGCATACTTTTTCCAGCTTAAACAAAGAGTTTATAGTGCAGTATAAAGGCTCATTGAATGCCGCAGACCAAGCCATCGTCTTTTTTAATGAGCATACTTTAAAAATGAAAAACATGCCAGACTTGGAAGAAGAATTTTTAACCCAAGCTTTTGGGCATCCAAATTTCAGTGTTTACACCAATGAGCAAGCCTTACATCATTATTTGACTACGATCAAAGATCATCATATTTTATTAATGACATCTGGAAATTTCAATAAAATGTCTTTGGATTTTTAAATTAAAAAACCCCAAAATAAATTCACAAAATATTTATTCGGGGGTTTCGAAATTTTTATTTTACATGAAGTTGTCGATTATACCAATCCTGCCTTCTCCAATCTATAATATTCGGAGAAAGTGATCATACGCTGTGAAGACTCATCCCAAAGTTTGTTGGTCGCCAATTTTAAACTTTCCCAAAAGGACAATACCGTAACATACTGATTGATCCATTGATTTTCAGCAAGTGCTTTTTGCAGATTGTAGTTTGGAATCGCAGGATTTAAGTGGTGGATGTGGTGGATTCCGATATTACCTGTCAACCAATTAAATGCCTTGGGAACTTTATAATACGTGCTGCCACGTATGGCTGCTGTAAGATAATCCCATTTATCTCTCCATTGTTTGTACGCTTCTTCGTGCTGGTGCTGTACATAAAAAAACCATATAGCTATCACTGAAAATAAAACCACGATAGTCAAATGGGTCATAAAAAACTTGTACCATCCCAAATAATAACCTAAGACGCCAAATAATATCATCAGTAATACATTATTCAGATACAGTCTCCATTTTTCGTTACTAAATACATCCAATTTGATCATGGCTAGGCGATTGTGAACTAAAACATAATAAATGGGGCCTAATACAAACATGACCGGTATAGATCTATAAATCTTATATTTAAATCTTCCCCAAGCACTCAATTGGCTAAACTCTTTCACAGTTAAGGTATCGATATCACCTATGTCTCTTAATTCTAGTTGGCCATTGTGACTATGATGAATATGATGCGATTTTGCCCAATAATGGTATGGAATCGTACTGAAAATACTACAAACGTATCCGACTATATTTCTGGCTGTACTATTACTTAAAAAAGATCGGTGACCACAGTCGTGTTGTATAATAAAGATTCTGACCAAAAAGAAACTATTGGCTATACCTAACAAAAAAGTGAGCCAATAGCTATAATCCAGAGACCAATACATCAGTATCCAGATACCTATGAATGGTCCAAAAGAATTTAAAATTTGAATGGCTGCTTTGCTTTTACTAGTCTGGGTATACTTATTAAAAGACTTGATTAATGATTTTTCTATTTTTAAATTTTCCAAGCGAAGTATGATTTAAATTATGCTGCAAAGATAAGGATAGGAAATTAGAAAGCGTAACAAAAATGAATTTCTTAATAAGATTTATATCATATGGTCTTCGTCAATACATTTTAGTTGATATTAAAAAAAACAAATCATCATTTTATTCGTTAGAAATATTATAATCAAATCCAAAATCATTTTGAAATTTCAAATTTTAGTATTAGGTATATGCATGTTGTTTTCGGGTTGTAGTGTAAGCTTTAAGGGAATCACTATTCCTGAAAATGTGAATACTTATTATGTTGAAAATTTTCAAAATAGCGCATTGGGAGCACCAGGAGATATTAATCAACGGTTTTCAGAAGCACTCCGAACCAAAGTCCGAAATGAGTCCAGACTAAAGTATAGCGAACAAAATCCCGATATTGAATTCACTGGTAACATAGTGCGATTTACTTTAATGCCGGAAGCACCACAAGCAGGAAATACAGTAGCGCTCAATAAACTAGAAATTACGGTAACAGTAGATTATACCTTCCACAAAGATGAAACTAAAAACTGGAAGGCAAAACAATTTACTTTTTTCAGAACATTTGAAAGTGATAAAGATTTTGTCAGTATCCAAGACAGATTAATAGATGAAATTTTCAAACAGCTATTGGAAAACATTTTTAATGAAGCTTTCACTGGTTGGTAAAAGCTCCATGAAAAATTATATTTCTGATAGATTATTTCAAAAATTTCCAATCTCATCTTTGGAATATACTTTCCTTTATATTTCAAGCCTTATCTTTGCTGCAATTAAAAACCCAAATGATGTCAGTACATCTCAATTCCATAAAGTCTATCATATCGTCTTCTATTCAAGTCAAAGCTCATATCTTGGGAGACGCAGCGCTTTTGAATAGTATCGAACAAGCCGTAAACATCGTACTTACGTCATTAAAATCAGGTAACAAGCTACTTTTTTGTGGCAATGGTGGTAGTGCAGCAGATGCCCAACACCTAGCAGCTGAGTTTAGTGGCAGGTTTTATATAGACCGTAAAGCGCTCCCGGCAGAAGCATTACATACCAACACATCCTATCTTACGGCTGTGGCCAATGATTATAGTTATGATGTGGTATATTCCCGGTTGGTAGAAGGTATCGCTCAGCCTGGAGATGTATTGATAGGCCTGAGTACTAGTGGGAACAGCAAAAATATTTTGAATGCTTTTGAAGTCGCTAAAACTAAAAATGTACACATCATTGCTTTTACCGGAGCATCAGGTGGACAAATGCGAGAACTTGCTGATGTCCTGATCAATGTACCATCTCAAGATACACCACGTATACAAGAGTCACACATCATGATCGGACATATCATCTGCGAGTTGGTAGAGCATCAATACTTTAAATTATAACCTGATATGGAAAAGATATACCGAGAAGCCATCGTACTAGCCGGTGGATTGGGTACCCGACTGAAAGGTGAAGTACCTGATATGCCCAAATGTCTAGCACCTGTAGCTGGAAAACCATTTCTCGATTACATCATCCGATATCTATTGGATCAAAAGGTGGATCAAATAATTTTTGCCTTGGGTGTATTGCACGAAAAAGTAACCCATCACTTGACTCAAAACTGGCCTGACCTGAGCTATGTCATCTCCATCGAAAGCGAACCCTTAGGAACCGGTGGTGCTATTTCATTGGCAGCAAATCATGTCACTTCAGATAAGTTTTTTGTAGTGAATGGCGATACTTATTTTGATGTTAATCTGGATGACCTAGAAAAAATACATGCAGAAACCCAAGCTAAAATCACTTTGGCACTCAAACCGATGTCCCATTTTGAAAGATATGGTTCTGTAGTTTTGGAAGATCAGATCATTACACACTTCAATGAAAAGGTCTATATGGACTTTGGCCTGATCAACGGTGGCATCTATCTCTTGGAAAAATCTTATTTGACCCAACATGCACCTGCCACCAAATTTTCGTTTGAAAAAGAAATACTAGAACCATCAGCCGCCCATCGTTTAATTTCCGGATGCCTATGTGATGGGTATTTTATTGACATTGGTATTCCTGAAGACTATCAAAAAGCAAATCAGGATTTTTTAAAACTTTAACCCCTATACCTTGCCACATGGAATTTATCAGTGTTTTTGATGTTTTTAAAATCGGAGTTGGTCCTTCATCGTCTCATACTCTAGGACCATGGAAAGCTGGACGAAGATTTTTACAGAGCTGCAAGAATGCAGGATACTTCATCACATCAGCTCGGATTAGCGTTTCTCTTTTTGGTTCATTATCACTTACTGGCAAAGGACATGCCACTGACTTAGCGGTAGTTATGGGCTTAGCAGATCATGACCCCGAGACAGTTGTAACGGGAGACATCCCACTCATCATCGACAAGATAAAACTAGATCAATATTTAATGTTTGAAAATATACACATAACGTTTAGTCCTGACCAAAACATCAAATTTGAAAAAGAATTTTTGCCTCATCATGCCAATGGAATGATTTTTACGATTGAAAAACCCAATGGAGATGTTTTTTCTGAAACCTACTATTCCATCGGAGGCGGTTTTATCACTTGGGAAGGAGAAGACTTTACGGAAATGATGAATGCCCCTACCCATCCCTACCCGATACAAAACGGTATAGAATTACTGAATTATTGTAAAAATTCGGGTTATAAGATTTCAGATATCGTCATGCAAAACGAACAAGTGGAGAGATCCGATGGTGAAATCCATTCCCGTTTATTGAGAATATGGGAAGTCATGTTGGATAGTATTTATGTAGGCTGCCACACAGAAGGTATTTTACCGGGAGGTCTGAAAGTCAATAGAAGATCCAATGCCATTATTAAAAAACTCAGTACAGAACCCACAAACTATACAAACCCCCAAGAATGGATAGCTTATATCCGGAGCTTGGAACCTGATTTTCATCAAATCATGAAGTGGACAGGAACCTTTGGTATCGCTGTCAATGAAGTGAATGCGGCTTTTGGAAGAGTGGTGACTGCTCCTACGAATGGAAGCGCAGGTGTCATCCCAGCAGTCTTGATGTATTATCTATGTTTTGTTAATAAAAAAGCAGGAAATGCGGAAATCATTCAATACTTGCTTACATGTGGAGAAATAGGTAGCATTTTTAAAAAGGGATCCACGATATCTGCCGCTATGGGTGGTTGTCAGGCCGAGATAGGAGTATCATCAGCAATGGCAGCAGCCGGACTCGCAGAACTCATGGGTGGCACTCCAGACCAATGTACTATAGCTGCCGAAGTAGCCATGGAACACCATTTGGGTATGACTTGTGATCCTATAGGTGGTTTGGTACAGGTACCTTGCATCGAGAGAAATTCCATGGGTGCCATCAAAGCTATCAATGCCGTCGCTATTGCTTTGGATCGAGACCCTGCAGATGTCAAAGTACCGCTAGATAATGTGATCGCCACGATGTGGGAAACCGCTCAAGATATGAACAGAAAGTACAAAGAGACTTCTGAAGGCGGCTTAGCTACAGCGGTCAATATTATTGATTGCTGAGAAATAGTGGTTTTAACCCGGATTATGCATTAGAAAATCCCTGCCTGCCCTACGGTACGGCGAGGCAGGTATTCCGAAGCTAAACTTCGTGCCTTTGGCTCGACAAGGTCTGCAAATCAGAATCCGCCGCGGCGGACTATTCTTCTTCTGTAACCGTAGCGGT
>CAMBRK010000081.1 GCA_945870185.1 Aureispira sp. CCB-QB1
TTTTTCTATCGCTTTGATTATCATTCTTTTATTTTTAATATTCTACAAATGCGATAGACGCACTTTTCTGCCCACCCGTTTCACGCCTGCCTGCCGGCAAGGCAGGGTTCACTTCGTCAAAGGCTTTGCCTTTGGTGCTTTGCACTTCAGCCACCCATCCGTTTCACGGTACACTTCGTCAAAGGCTTTGCCTTTGGTGCTTTGCACTTCACTACGTTCATTTCGCTTGTTTTTTGAACGATATCCCAGACCAATAGCGGTCTTTAAATTGAAAGATTCTAACTTTTTCAGCAGGCTCTAAATAATACTTCATCTATTGTGATTTTCTTGCTTTGTAAGATCATTAACTAATCCATGTAAAAATTCAATTTACAATTATTTACCAAAAAGTTACTAAATTTTTAAGCGGATTATGGACCCTGCAGTATTATCTTTGCTGAACTTGAAAAAGAACATATTTCAAAAATCAATTTTTTACTTTTTTTAACCTCATTGAAAAGCTAATAAATAAATCTTTAGAATGAATAACCATTTTATAAACTTAAATCATCTAATAATATCATTATGCTGTTTGGTTACATCTTGCAAAAGCCAGGTCAAAACAGATCCACCTCGAGGCTTTATAAGTCAGCTAACGTTATTTCAAGCTTCTAATCAGAAAATTGTACGGAAACATGGTACTATAAGCGGAAATTTAAAAGCTGAGTTGAAGGACCGAGACGGAAATCTTTGGTTTAGTGCAGATGGAGAAGGCGTTTACCTTTTTGATGGAAAATCATTTACCAATTTTACAACAAAAGATGGGCTCTGTGATAATACGGTGAATACCATTATACAAGACAAATCAGGGGATATCCTCATGGGTTCAAATGCAGGAATATGTAAGTATAATGGGAAAGTCTTTGAAAACTATTTTGAAGCAGATACTTTGAACAATTTAAGAATTATCGCATTTTTGGAAGATCGAGATGGACACATTTGGTTTAGTGCGATGAATAAGGGAGTTTTTCGGTATGATGGAACCAAGCTTTCCCATTTTCTTTACCATTATAAGCACCCAATCTTTGCTAACAAGCACGAAAAAATGATCAGTGACATTTTGCAAGATAAGAAAGGGAATGTCTGGTTCAGTTCATTTAATAGAGGTGGAGTATGGCGTTACGATGGAAAAATTCTGACTCACTTTCTTCCATCCGCTGATTATTATGCATTCCTAGAAGATGACAAAAGTCAAGCTTATGCTGCTTCGGATACAAAATATGTTCATTCACCAGACTATATTACTGATGATATGATTCATTCTATGACAGAAGATAAATCTGGAAATATTTGGTTTGCCACTAGAAGACATGGAATTTGTATATATGACGGGAAAAAATTTATAAGTTTTAAAGGAAATGAAGTATTCGATAGATTTAGTCCCATTACGATTTTAGAAGATAAAAAGGGAATTATTTGGGTGGGAACAGATAATGCTGGTGTCTTTTCCTATGATGCCCGCCTGAATGATAAAGTCGGGCAGGGAAAATTTTTTAAAAATTATACAACATCAGATGGTCTAGTTAATAATTCAATACGTAGTATTTTAGAAGATAATGAGGGAAATCTATGGTTTGGTACCAGATGGTTTGGATTAAGCCGCTTTGATGGCAAAATATTTACTACTTTTTCCGAGTATAAAGAAAAATGATACCAGATGCTGATTTCGAAAGGCTGACGGTATACAAATTCAAATGGACTCATAAACATCTTCAGTAAACATGTACATGTATCGTATCAAAAATGACTTAGTCGGTTTCGTTTTAAGAATTTGATTTAGGGCATGGACACGCAATGGCAATTTATTCAACATTTAAAGGGAAAACCGAGTGACAAAAAAGATATCGAAATGCTAATAACTTTAATATGAAATTCTGGAAATATATAACTACACTTTAATCCACTTGTCCATTTGGGTCAACACTGCTTGCATATCTTTGGGTAGCATCGCTTGTATTTCGATTTTTTCATTATTTACAGGATGATTAAAGATTAATTTGGACGCATGTAAAGGTTGCCTGGTTAAAAGTGGTCTTTCTTCATCATTTTTGCCCAAGTTAAATTTTTTATGTTTAATTTCTGACAGAAAGAAAGCATTGCGATTTCCGTATAAAGTATCTACTATCAAAGGGTTGCCTATATATTGCATATGGACTCTGATTTGATGCATTCTTCCAGTAAATATTCTTAAGTATACATGTGCAAAATTGCGATAACTTTTGATGATCTTATAATCTGTGGTAGATGGTTTGCCTCTTTGATGCGCTAGCATTTTACCTCTAGTTACGGTAGACTCTGCTAGAGGAACATCAATTCTTCCGCTTTCAGGCTGAGGGCTACCATCTACAATAGCATCATAATATTTTTCTATTTCCCTAGATTCAAAAATAGCGGATAACGCTGCATGTGAATCAGCATCTTTTGCAAAAAGATTAATACCTGTAGTATACTTATCTAATCGGTGTACAGGTAATACTTCAGGATATAATTTCTTGAGCTGTGTGATTAAGTTAGATATGTCAGGGTTGAATCTGTCCGGTATACTGAGTACTCCTGCGGCCTTGTTGACGGCAATCATGTGTATGTCTTCATACAGGATTTCTAGCGTATTGGGTTTGATCATCATTAAAAATTCAGTTCAGAGTATTTAGTTTTTCGCTCTACAAAATATTTCCAAACTATAGATCCCTTAAAGCGTCCTCTAGTATTGGAAGTACCTTTTTGGGCTTTTCGAATCCAATGAAACTCATGATTGCGGCGTTCTACCAACAACGGTAGATGGATATAAAATGACATATGAGCTCTGATAATGGCCAAGGTCGATTTGGGTTTATTTTCTAATAGAAATTTAATACCTGCTATACCATCCAATATAAGCTTTAGAGGTATAATCCATAGCAAAGACATCAACGATTCATTTTTTGCCAATAAGTAAAGGTTGTTTCTGAAATTAAGAAAATCTTTTTTGGGATTATAATATTCTAAGGTGCCACCACCAAGATGATAGACTACTACTGAAGGTAAGCATTTTATTTGATAGCCAGCCTTTTTTATTTTCCAACAGTGGTCAATTTCTTCTTGATGAGCAAAAAATCCACCATCAAATCCCCCCAAATCCTTAAAAAGTTTGGTTCTTACGACCATACAGGCACCACTTGCCCAAAATATTTCTTGCTCTTGATCATATTGGCCTTCATCTTTTTCTACAGCATCGAAAATACGGCCTCTACAGAAAGGGTAACCCACAGAGTCTATAAATCCTCCTGCTGCTCCAGCGTATTCAAAATGATCTTTGTGCTCCACAGATTTTATCTTAGGTTGTATGATACCAATATTAAAGTCAACGTCCATGCGTTCTATGATGGGGTCTAACCAATTTTCAGTAACGAGTACATCAGAGTTAATAATAACGGTGTAGGGTGTATTTACATTTTTCAAGCCTTTATTATATCCTTCAGCAAATCCATAATTTTTGGATAATTCAACCACTTTGACTTCTGGGTACCACTCTTGCACAAAATCTACCGAAAGGTCACTGGACTTGTTATCTATAAGAACTATATCCAAGTCGTAATTTGAAGAGCTATACCCTATCATTGGAAGATATGATTCGAGTAATTCTACACCATTATAATTTAATATAGCAATGGTGATTTTAGCTTTTTTTTCAACTATGGGTTGGATTTCCTTAATTGCATTTTGAGCATGTTGTTCGTCTTGTTGCAGCTGCGTTTTTAGATCGTCTAAAGATTCGAACTTTATGTCATTACGCAAAAACTTCAGAATGGAGATTTTGATTGTTTTTTCATAAATATTTTGATTAAAATCAAAAATATTGATCTCAATATTAATTTTATTTTTTTCTGATACTGACGGTCTGCGGCCTATATACATCATACCATCAAACCTTGCTTGTTCTATTTCTATACTCACAGCATAAACACCCTCAGACGGTATGAGCTTATCTTTTTCATCGATTTGCAAGTTTGCTGTAGGGTAGCCGAGCATAGTGCCTAGTTTATCACCATGGATTACTTTACCGGTCAATATGTAAGGATATCCCAAAAAGTCAGTGGCTTCTTGGATGTCACCTTCGAGAAGTGCTTTACGTACTTTAGTACTGCTGATGGTGATATCTTCTATTTCATAGCTTGGAATCTCAATAACTTTAAAAGTCCCTGTGGATTCATACTCTTTGAATAGTGTGATGTCGCCACTTCTATGGAGCCCAAACTTATGATCATATCCAATGACAATATAAGAAGGATTAAAATTGGAAATAATAAACTTCTCAATATACTCTCTAGGGGATTGTTGAGAAAATTCAAAAGAAAAGGGAACTACTACAACATTTTGTATACCATTTTTTTTAAGTAAATCGAGCTTTTCTTCTAAAGTGTTCAATACGCTAATATCATTTCTAGGTGCATCTACAACGTTTCTAGGATGAGGATAGAAAGTGATAACTACGCTTTCACCTTGGATTTCATCAGCCAATTGTGTCAATCTGCTCAATATTTTTTGATGACCAGTATGCACTCCATCGAAAGAACCGATAGTGATGACAGCGTTTTTGAAATGGGGGAGTTTATGGATTTCTTTAAATATATTCATGAGTCAAAAGAGAAGCATTCTATTGCGGTGCAAAATTAAGCAATTTATACAAAATTTTAAGATATATGAACAATTAACATCTATTTTAGATTATAAGTATGATTTTTTATTACCCACACATTGTACAAAAAGAATATGCTAGACCATAATGCAGTAGTTGCCGCCTTGAGAAATGTCAAAGATCCTAAGAGTGGCCAAGACATTATCACCGCAAAAATGATAGAAGACTTCAGAGTTGAAGGAAATAATATCAGTTTTTCTATTGTCCTGAAAAGCAATGATCAAGAATTGAAGTCTTCGCTTAATTTTGCTTGTATGGAACAAATAGCAATGATTTATCCTGATGCACAGACACACATTCATCTTAAAATTCAATCAGATCAAGTCAATGATAGTGTATTGCCTCAAGTGAAGAATGTTATAGCGGTAGCATCAGGTAAAGGTGGTGTTGGAAAATCTACAGTTTCCGTCAATTTGGCTGTAGGTTTGGCCAATGAAGGTTATAAAGTGGGTTTGATTGATGCCGATTTATATGGTCCATCTATTCCTACCATGATGGGACTCACAGGCCAACGGCCAAAAGTGGAGCTTCTGTATGGGAAGCATAAAATTGTACCATTATTCGCTCACGGAGTTCATGTAATCTCTGTTGGCTTCATTGTCGAACCTGAGCAAGCGGTTGTTCTTCGTGGTCCTAGACTTGGAGGCTTGTTGAGACAGTTTATTCAGGATTGTTTATGGCCAGAACTTGACTTCTTAGTCATAGATTTACCTCCAGGTACAGGTGATATACAACTTACTTTAGTGCAAACTGTCCCGGTGACAGGTGCAGTAATGGTGACTACACCACAGGAAGTCTCCGTCATTGACGCAGTAAAAGCTATGAATATGTTTTTGCTACCCAATGTTAATGTTCCTATTTTGGGAGTTGTAGAAAATATGAGTTGGTTTACACCTGAAGAGTTACCAGACAATAAGTACTATATTTTCGGAAAAGGCGGCGGTCAAAAATTAGCTTCTATGGCAGAAGCCAATCTCTTAGCACAGATACCATTAGTCCAAAGTGTGAGAGAAGCAGGGGATTGGGGAAGTCCAGCGGCTGCACAAAGCAATCATCCGTTAAAAGGAGTATTTGAGCAATTGGCCAAAAACACTGTAAACAGCATCAACCTCAGGCATGAGCTATATGAACCCACAAAAATTGTTAGGGTAGAGCAGTAAGGACATGTAGTGTTGATCTGAAGGCTTATTCGATTGATTTAAATCTTGATCCATTGCTTGTAAAAAGTAATGTTATTTTCTGAACTTATCCTTATGATATAGTTTCCTTGTTTCAGGTGGGTTACATCAATTTTTTGGATAGGCTCATTGCTCATTCTACCATGTAATATTTCATGACCTGTGAGATCATAAATCTGATACTGATCATTTACTCCAGTTTGAGTATCCTTGATGTATAAATAATCACTTACAGGATTTGGAGTGATTTTAATGAGTTTCTCCAAGGGGAGGGCTTCAATATTAGTGACTATGTTTTTTACGGTAGATCTACAGATGATATCAAATTCTGGATTAAACTCTACACTCTTGACATCAAAATCAACTTCTATTTCAAAACTCTCTTCATTTTTTAACTGCCTTACCGTAACATCAATTACCTTATTGTCGTCGCCTGTCAAGCGAATCAGTAATGGCAAATCGTAAAAAGAAATCGATGAATGAGAAGTTTTCTGGTTTATTTTTAATTCTATTCCAGTCGATTTTTTACTCCACGAAACATCATAGATAGGAAATCCTTGCCCTGCAAACATGGTTTTGAAAAATGGGTCTAAATTTTTATTAGAAGCTGCTTCCAAGTGTATTTTTAGGTCATTGGTTAACGCAAATTTAAAGGATTTATCATTCAAATAATTTCTAATTCCGGTAAAAAATGCTTCATCTCCCACTGTCTTTCTCAGGGCATGAAGTACCATTCCACCTTTATTATAAGTAAGTCTACCGTCGAAAATCCTATTGATATTGGTAAGGTTGTCGACTTTTACAGATCCTGCATTTGAAGAAATGATATTGTTAATTTTTGCCTTTTTCCAGTTCTTCCAGTTAGTATTACTTTCAAATCGTTCTCTGGTTAATCCTTCAAGATATGTTGCAAACCCTTCATTTAGCCAAACATCTTCCCAAGAGCCGCACGTCACCATATCACCAAACCATTGATGTGCCAACTCGTGTGCCAATAAGCCAAAATCAAAGTTAGTTACGAAACTCATTGTTTGGTGCTCCATACCTCCGCCCCAACCAAACTGAGCATGACCATACTTTTCCTTACTAAATGGATAAGATACAAAAAGACTATCAAAAAATTGTAGGACTTGAACGTTTTTGGCGATTCCGGTTTTTGCTGAAGCTAAACTTTCTGTATACACATAGTTTACCATTGGCATAGTCGTATTATCTTTTAAGGGAACATCTAGGTTGAATGTAGCGTAATTGGTAACAGCAAATGCTACAAGATAAGGCGCAATTTGATAGCGATGTTTCCAGTGATATCGTTTGGTTTGATTAGGTAAACTGTCTTCTTTTATGAGTGTGCCATTACTTGCTGCTCGATATTTATCAGGAGTCGTGATGATGACGTCGATACTATCTATTTTATCATTCAAACCATTTTTGCAAGGCCACCAATCTTGTGATCCAAAAGGAGCCGATAATGTCCAGATGATGGGGCTGCCTGCGTGTGTTGATCTAACAAAACTACCCAATCCACCTGATGGTGGTGCACCATTATAGGAAATAGACACACTATCTAATGTGTTTTTTTCTAATGCCTTTGGTAAGGTAATAGATAATCCATAATTACCATTTTTAACATAATTCAACTTTTGTCCATGCCATATAACACTGTCAATGTTCATTTTAGTGGAAAAGTCGAAATTTATTTCAGAAATTGTTTCATCAGTGACTTGGAAATAAGATGTAGCCATTCCTTTTATCTGGTATATATTTGGGTCTATAAACCATTCAAATCTATAGTATTTTAAATCGTAACTTTCCGTCAATGGATTGGATCTAGCTTGTGGCGAAAAGAAATGATTATGAGAAGTCGCCTTACTACAGTATGGGTGTGAGATAGTAGGATCTTCTTGACCAATCGCAGGAAATGAAAGGAATAAAATTGAACTTACGAATATAAAAATGGAATATGATCTAAAATTATGGTACATACTTTTTAAAGTTTGAATAAAGATAACCAAAATTAGATGTAACGTTAGGAAAATAGACTATAATCTTGAAATTTAGATAAAACTATGTCCGTCTTTTGTTAAAAAATTACTTAATATTCTGAAGGGAGTCAGGTTTAAACTTTAGGATAAATTCTTTTTAATTTGATCAACAACCTGTTTGCCGCATTCATTCACGATGGTTTCAGTTTCCTGATCTGTAAGTTTTTCATTATATAATTTATTGATAATCAAATCTTTATTGCCATCAATAGTAATCACATATTGAAATGTGTTTAATTTAATCTGGATAAATAAATTTATATCAAAGGTGTTCAAGCCATTTTTTTTGTATTTTATTAATGTTGGTGTAAAACATAATAATTGACCTTTATCATTATGAAGGACCTTTGCTCTTAAATTGTCAAAATTGGCATCTTTATTTTCTATGAAAGCAACCAATTCCCTATTGTCTAGCACAGTACTGAAATGAACATTTTCAAACAGATGAATCAGTTTTTCTTCTATCTTTGTTTTAATTGCATTAAATAATGGAAAAATACTATCCTTAAATCTTAAAATCGTAGCGTCCATAGTTTTCCTTTCAGGAATCGTATCGTCAGATTTGGCCAAAATGCTTAATTCTTTTTCCCAGTCATTTGGTTCTTCTATAGTTTCACCTTTTGCAGCTTTGATGGATAACTCAAGACTCCATATCACTTGGTCAGCTATGTAGTCGATAAATGCTTCATTATCTCCTACATCTGCTAATCTTAATGCATTCAAATACTTGATTTTGTCCATTGATTTGATAACAATGGGTGGATATCCTAACCGAAGTAAAATGTAATTCATCATAAGCCGCGAAATCCTGCCATTTCCATCATCAAAAGGATGAATGAGCACAAACTTGTGATGAAATATGGAAGCCAATGTTATGGGATGTAAACTATTTTTTTCATCATGGTACCAATCCATAAGTTCTTGCATTTTAGCTGGAACTTCAAAAGGCTCAGCATAATGAAAAATCTCTCCATTTGTCAATCGAACAAAATTGGGCATTTCTTTGTATTCGCCTACTTTGATTTTTCTCCTTACAGGTAAACCATTAGCTGTTTGCGCATCTTTCCAAAAGTCTTTTACAAGGATGAGTTTGTTTAACTCCTTAATATCAACTTGACTAATGTCTCGATCTTGATTGTCAGCCCATTCTTTTATCAATGTAAAAGCTCCATCATGTGCTTTCATTTCTTCCAATTCCCTAAATGTATAGCTATTTGCGACAATATCCTTGAGCAAAAGAGCTTTGGTATCTAGATAAGTGATGGTATTCCCCTCAAGATGATTTGAATTATAACTAAATTCTAGGCGGAACTTTTCTTCCAATCTTCTCCGATCATGGTTAGAAAATTGGATAGCATCTAATTCCATTTTAAGAATGTTTATTGTATCAAATTTGTAATTCATAGGTTATAATTGCAGAATTTACTACTTTTTTCTTTCTCTATTTCAATATCTTTTAGGATTCTTGCGACAATAATTTTCTCTCGTTTAAAATAGTCGGGTAAAGTGTCTAATAAAATTTGGAAATAAATAGGGTAATCTTTATCCCACCATTCATAAATGTATGGCATATTTCTTAAAAATATCTTGAGTTCATCAGTCGTTGCACTTAAAATGCATTCTTTGAGTTCAGTAATTTCGATTTTGTGGTTCAACCAGTTTTGATGGTTGTCAATTTTGTTGTCTAACAATAAATTATAACTATCTAATGTTTTAATAAATTTCTGTGAACTTCGAGATTGATAAAAGTCTATATAATATTCATTAAGATTATCTATAGTATTAAGTCCAAAATTATGCTTAATAAAGTTGGTTGTCTCTGTTTCCTTTTCTTTGCGCGATGGGACCCATTCTAGTATATCATTCTCGTATTCTACTAGGCCTTGAGCAAAGTCATAGGTTTTAAGATCTTTAAATCTAATTTGCTCAGCAGATTTAATTTGGCACATAATACTCAGAAAATCCTTAAAATTCTTTGCAAAGAGAAAATGAGTATCTTCATCATCCATAGGGCAAATGAAAACTATCGGACACTCATAAATATTATCATAATGCTCAAAATCTGTTAAAAATGCAAAATGATTTCCATCTCCACCAGTATGGGCAAAATTAATACAATCAAAAGGACTTACTGTATAGTAGGTATTAAAAGTAATCTCAATACCTAAAGTAGATGTATCAATTTTTCCTTCTCTATGTGCCAACAATATATCATGAAGTTCGTTGGGTATTAAATATTTTCCAAATCTAACTTCCAAACCTTCACTTGGAACTTCATATTCTCCATTTTCACCAAAGATTTTTATCCAAGGCTCATTTAAAATTGAACTCATGATTAATGTTATTACAAATGATTAGTTAGCACTTTAACCGAATATAAAAATATCTTCTTCACACTTCCGCTCTCCAAGCTTCCCGTTCTACAGGCATCTGCCATACCGCACCACCATTTTCCATAGCTGTAAACATCGGTGTCCAATCTGCTGGACCTGCGGACTCCGTCAATATTTCATACCGACGCATTTTTAGTATTGGCTCTAGTGGATCGATCATGACAGGACATGCTTCTACACACGCATTACACGTAGTACAGGCATGAAGCTCTTCCCTCGAGATATAATCAAATAATGATTTTCCATCATCATAATTGGCAGCTGTTAGTGTCTTTATATCCGTATTGTCTTTAGTTTTAGCATATTTTAAGTCTCCTGAAGCTATATTATTGCCCACTTCAGTAGCTCTGTCTCTGATGTCCATCATGATTTTACGTGGTGATAGTTTTTTGCCTGTGAGATGGGCAGGGCATACAGCTGAGCATCTTCCGCATTCGGTACAAGTGTATGCATTCAGAATATTGGCCCAACTCAGTTCAAAAATGTCTTTGGCGCCAAATTCTGGCAACTCAGTTTCTGTGCTCGGGGAGACTTCACTTTCTATACCCAACATGGACTTCACTTCATTCATGATTTCAGGCATATTTTCCATTTCGCCACGAGATTTTAGATTACTGAAATAAACATTGGGAAATGCTAAAAATATATGTAAGTGTTTGGAGTAGGGTAGGTAGGAAATAAATCCGAGAACGACGACCAAATGTAACCACCAACCGAAGCGCTCTACCAACATCAAACTCTCCGGCTCTAGGCCTCCAAACATGGCTGGTCCCAACCATGCAGAGATAGCCAGCTTTCCAGTGTCAGGAAAATGTGATGGGTCTATACTTTGTAAGACACTATCAGCACCATTCATCGTAAAGATACCTGTCACCAACAATAGTTCTCCTATGAGTATCATATTGGCATCTAATTTGGGCCAACCATTGAGTTCTGATTTCACTAATCTTGGTACTTTGAGTAGATTTCTCCTATAAAGAAATACAAATGTGGCTATCAAAGCTAAAAACGAAAGTACTTCTATACTACTGATTATGAACGTGTACAATCCACCCAAAAACGGAGCAAAAAATCGGTGAACGCCAAAAACACCATCAATAATAATTTCTAATAATTCTACCTGTGTAAATAGAAAAGCCACATAAATAAACAAATGGAAAATAGCGGGAATCCAGTTTTTAAACATTTTTTTCTGACCGAAAGCCACTAATAGTACGTTTTGCCATCTAGTAGATCCTTCTCCAGATCGATTTATGGACTTGCCCAACATGATGTTTTTATAAATTTTTCGGTATTGTTTAAAAGAAAAATACCCTGTCAAACTAGCAATAAGTATAAAGATGATCTGCCCCATTTGTTATATTTGAATTGAATAAACGAAGGCACAAAATACAAAATTATATAAAAACTGTAATATACAATTTCGATTTATTTATATTTAAAAAAGGAAGAACTTAATTTTTTAATAAATAAACCCAATAGACGATTTACTTAAAAATATTTAGAATGTAGTTGGATGAAATAATCTTTATCTTAAGATAATTTTTTTCATGGTTAAGTAAAGTACCCGGAGCCGGAATCGAACCGGCACGACCGCAATGGTCACAGGATTTTAAGTCCTGCGTGTCTACCAGTTTCACCACCCGGGCATTGACTTATTCTTGATAAAGAGGTGGAGCGAAAGACGGGATTCGAACCCGCGACCCCGACCTTGGCAAGGTCGTGCTCTACCAGCTGAGCTACTTTCGCATGTGCTTTTGATTAGGACTTTTCCTTGAGCGTCGCAAAGATACATCCATTAGTTTTATTCAAACAAGTTTTTTAAATACTTTTTTTTAAAATATTTTATTTATTTTGCTAACTTATTCATATTCAGTTGTTTTTACAGTTTGATTTTTTTAGATTTGTAGCCTTCTTTTTTCAAATAGGATAAAATTCCTTTTTTGCCTGGAATGTGTGCTGCTCCTACGGCTATAAAGCTAGGCTGGATATCGAACAACGTTACAATACTTTTTGACATACTCTCATTTCTGTCATATATCATCAATTTACGTATTGGTCCCATGCTTTTTTTTGTTGATTCCATCAAAGCTTTTAGATTGCATTGTTCATACATTTGATTCAATTGATAAATCTTTTTTTTCATGGCAGATACATTTTTTAAATGATCCTTAAATGTTTTTAGCTGATAGTTTAATGGGATGTTTTCCAAAATTTTTATCTGATCTTTCAAGGACTCTATACCATAAGTTGCTTTGCCGTTTTCTCTTGCAAAATTCCATAAAAAATGGTCCAAAGGTTCGTTGTGCTCTTTTTTAAGATGCAAGTTGACCAAAAAATTACTAATATAAAATGGCGTGTAATTTTCTAAACTATGGAGATCGTAACCAAATGATTTAAAAACAATTTTCCTATACTTTTGGTACTGTTTAGGTCTGAAGAATGAACTAAATACAACACCTTTTTCTAGCATGAAGAATGGGCTTAAGTTGACATCAATAGTCTGATTTAAATCCATTTCACCCGCATAAATTGAAGTTGCTGATATATATTTTTTGGCTAATTCGGCGAATGTGTAAGCTTCCTTTGTAGAAGTATGCATGGTTCCAAGAATGTAATGACAAACTTCAGGGTCAGATTTATAAATTTTCCACAACATAAAGGTAAATTTTAAAAAAAAACCGCTTTCTAAAACTTAGAAAACGGTCAATTTGGGTTTCATTTGGTAAAAAGCTTTCCTTATTCTTCTACGTTTTCGTAGTCGAAAGGCAACACTTTTTCTTTTTTGACTTTAGATAATGTCATTAAAGTCTTTAACCTTTCTATTTCCTCTATTTGAGATAATGTTTTGAAAAGTAATTTCTCGTATGTAGGGATATCTTTACACACAATCTTGAGTAAGAAATCAGCATCACCTGTGATAATATAACACTCTGTAATTTCAGGCACTGCTTTAACTTTTGTTATAAAATTGTCCAAAGCATTTGGTTTTTGCCATGCGAGAGAAACGAGTACAAACGTCTTCACATTTAGGCCCATTGCCGAAGAATCTACTTTAGCATGATAACTTTGAATAATACCTGACTGCTCTAATTTTTTTACTCTTTCTAATGTAGGTGCAGGTGAAAGCCCTATTTTTTTGGATAAATCCAAATTGGTGATTTTACTGTTTTCCTGAAGCATTTTTACAATTTTCAGGTCTATTTTGTCCATCTTATAGTCTGCCATTGAAAATAAATTTAAAATTATATTTGTATTTAATTATGAAACTGGGCGCAAAGGAAATAAAATTTCATCTAATAATATGTATAAAAACGCAAATATTTTATTTTTGTTTTAATTTTTGCTATTAAAGATAAATAAATTTGGAATAATTTAACATTTACGATGATTGATGTGATTAAAAATGCCGAAGACTTACTAATCTTCGGCTTAAAAATTATATACCTATCTTTTTAGGTATTTACTTGATAACTACAGGAATAGTGTAGACTTTATTGAAAGCTAATTTATTGAAAGCTATTTTTCTATAATTAAGGGTTGATTTAATTAATGAATCCAAATTTTCATTGTTGGTGGACACAATGATTATTTCACTTTGATCACTGACAAAAAATGAAATGTTTAGCTTAGTTTCTTTTTCCAAAAACTTGCCATAATCAA
Organism: Aureispira sp. CCB-QB1; assembly: GCA_945870185.1. GTDB lineage: Bacteria > Bacteroidota > Bacteroidia > Chitinophagales > Saprospiraceae > OLB9. The sequence goes on from CAMBRK010000081.1 coordinate 13,991, forward strand.
TGCTTGTTAGCATAGATTGTATTTGATTAACTTCTAACTTCTTTGTAGCTGTAGGTTCAACTCCATTGGCATAAGCAGCGTTTAACGCTAAAATGAAAATTCCAAGACTTGCACCTAAATTTTTTAAAATTTTCATGATTTATTTGATCTAAAGATTATAAAAATATTTTAAAAACACACCAATGACGTAAATGAAAGCTTTTTAGTTGCATAGCTAAATACTAACCTAGCATTAGACACTACCAACTATCAAATAAATCAGACAAAGCTTAAACCCGGATTATGCGTTAGAACTTTGTAATAGCCTGTCCCGTTTTAGCGGGAAGAAGCTAAAATGCAACCAGCCTGACCACTACATGGTAGGCGGGCAGGTAAATTAGCTATTTATATTCGAAAAGCGTAGCACCGCTACGGTTACAGAAGAAAAATAGTCCGCCGCGGCGGATTCTGATTTGCAGACCTTGTCGAGCCAAAGGCACGAAGTTTAGCTTCGGAATAGATTTTCTAATGCATAATCCGAGTTAAAATCATAATTGTAATGGAAGAAAAGGTAGTGGTATTTAAATTCATATGTTGCTAAAATAATTTCAGAAGAAAAACTTAATCTTATTCCAAAATATTGTATGCTATTAGTACAAATTTTCGATTTTAACTAATTCATTTATGCGACGGTATATCAATGCCCTTCATCTTTCTATAGAGCTCAGTAGCATATCCATCTGTCATACCAGATACAAAATCTAGTACAGACATAGTCTTTTCATAAGGTGATACATCATCATTGACCAGATTATACTGCTGAGGTATAAGAAGGATACATTTCTTCTGTAAAGAATTTCTTTTATCACTTATGACTGCTTGTACAAATACCGATAGGATTTCTTCCATTACATTATAACCAGCCAACTCCACCTCTATAACAGATGGATGATTGTATATTTTTTTGACAGATATATGTGCCACATCTTCTAAATAGGGACAATTTCTCTGGACTTCATCCATAAGCGTACTCTTAAACGTACCTTGCAAGATTTCATTCCTAAAATGATGAAAAACTTCAGCAGACTTCATGACTAACGCATTGATAATTTTTGCTCTAAGGAAAGACACCGCTTCGTTATCATCTCCTATTTTGGCCAAAATCTCCGTGGTTCTTTCTGAATTATCACCAAGTTCATTGAGTAACTTGATAAATGCTGACTCGATCTGGTCGCGAGATAAAATTCCTATTCTATGGGCATCTTCCATATCGATGATTCTGTAACAAATATCGTCAGCAGCCTCTACTAGATAAACAAAAGGATGTCTACTAATAGTTCCGTCATCATTTCTAAGTGCAAATTCATCAATGATCTGATCAAAGGCTGACTTATCAGACTGAAAATATCCATACTTTTTAAAGTGAGCTTTTTTATTTTCAACATCAAAAGATGCACAAGGATACTTTAGTATAGAAGCCAAAGTAACCATCATCAACCGTTGCCCACCATCTAATTTGCCTTTAAATTGCCGAGTTAATAGTCTAAGTGCGTTGGCGTTGCCTTCATAATGCGTTAAGTCACACCACTCTCCATAATCGAAATGACTTCGCAGTGTTTTTCCATTGATAGTCAGATCAGCATGGGTTTCAAAAAAATGTGAAATGGCTTTCTCACCAGAGTGGCCGAATGCCGGATTGCCTACATCATGTGCTAAACAAGCCGAAGATATGACACCTGATAGTTCGTATTTATAAAAAGCTAAATCATTTTCGGTACACTGATTTTTATATTCATCTACCAAAGCATGACCTACTATCGAACCCAACGACCTACCTACAGACGCTACCTCAAGAGAGTGTGTCAGTCTATTGTGAACAAAAACATTGCCTGGCAAGGGGAATACTTGTGTTTTGTTTTGAAGTCTACGGAATGCGGATAAAAAAATAATTCTATCATAATCTCTCGTAAACTCTGACCTAAAACCAAGTGTGCCAGATGTTTGGTAACCAAATCTACGGTAAGAAATACATTCACTCCAGTTTTGCATAAGCTATCATATCGTTGCAATCGCAAAGGTAACCATAAACAATTTATTTACAGCTACATTGAAAGAAATGTCTGTAATTAGCTGTGGAAAAGCCTATTTATTATCCTGCTTTGCAAAAACCTTTTGGAGCAAATTTGATGTTCGCTGTGAGATATCCGTGCGGATACCCAACTCTTTTTTCTCCACCACTGAAAACAAGCCCACCAATGCTTTGGAAGTCACATGGTCAGCCAAATCAGGATTGATACGAGTGATGAAAGGCAAACTATTGTATTTGGTAATGGCATCCCTCCAAAGGTCCAATGCTCCAAATTTATTGAGTGAATTGAGCATCACGGGATTAAACTCCGCATAAAGGTTGTTGTAAGTTTTATAATGAAGATACTGAGTAGCAGCATTTTTATTACCCATCAGAATACCCATCACATCGTCAAAAGTCATTTGCTTGATTGCACCCAAAAATATGGGTCCAGCTTTAGATGCAGCATCCTCAGCTGCCTTATTGATTCTTTTGATGGCTTCTTCTTCCAGATTGGTAAAACCAGGAATAAACTTTAGTTTGTCTATAACCTTGGCAGCTTCTTCAGGCAATAAGATTTTATATATGGATGCATAATATCCATCTGTGGCTGACATCATTTTCACACTTTGGTCGACACCTTTATCTAGCGCTTCTTTGAGTCCTGACGCAATATCTGCATTGGAAAGCGGTACATTGCTCATACCATCCAAAACCTTTTGAAGGTCTTTGGTATCGCAAGAAATCATGAATAGAGATATTAATAAAAAGCTTAAATATCGCATTTTATAATTTTTAAGAATTAGACTTTAATAGGTTTAACCGGCTAGTTAAATCAAAAAAAATCTTTTAAAACAATGATTTGATGATTTGCTCTTCAGAAATGCCTTCAGCCTCAGCTTTATAATTACGCACTATACGGTGACGCAACACATAATTGGCAATAGCTTGTACATCTTCTTTATCAGGTGAATATTTACCAGTAATCGCTGCATGACATTTTGCACCCAAAACCAAGTATTGTGATGCTCTAGGTCCTGCACCCCAAGATATATAACTATTTACCTCAGATGTGGCCAACGCAGTATTGGGTCTAGTTTTAGATGCCAAAGACACCGCATATTCCAATACATTGTCAGCAATAGGTATTTTTCTTACCAATGATTGAAACTGTAGTATCTGCTCGCCGGTAAGAATATTCTTCAATGTATATTTATCATTGGATGTAGTACTTTTTACTACCTGCACTTCTTCTGCATATGACGGATAGTCCAATGGAATATTAAACATAAAACGATCCAGCTGTGCTTCAGGAAGTGGGTAAGTACCTTCTTGTTCGATTGGGTTTTGGGTAGCCAATACAAAGAAAGGTTTAGGTAGAATATGTTTTGATCCCGCTACTGTCACCGATCTTTCCTGCATCGCTTCCAACAAGGCAGCTTGAGTTTTAGGAGGAGTACGGTTAATCTCATCCGCAAGTAATATATTTGTAAACAAAGGACCTTTGTTAAACTTAAAATGTCGGTTTTCGTCCAAAATTTCAGACCCGGTAATATCTGAAGGCATTAAATCAGGAGTAAACTGGATCCTCTTGAAGTCCAAATCTAACACATCAGCAATTGTACTTACTAACAAGGTTTTGGCCAAACCTGGTACTCCTACTAACAAACTGTGTCCGTTGCTGAAAAGAGAAATGATGACAGTTTTTACTACATCATCTTGTCCTACTATGACTTGTCCTATTTCTGACCTTAGTTCTTTAAACGATGATGCCAATGCATCTACTGCCTCTACGTCTGTTCTGTACGTTGTACTCATGCTACTTTTAATCTTCTTTATTTAATACGGTGTAAAGTTACGATTTGTAACACACAAACGGTATTTTTACAAAGAATGTTTGAACTTTTAAATAAAATTTAACCAAATGGACAAAATTACCTTTTGTTAAAAATCAAAAATCCTTCTTTTCTTAAGCAAAGTAAACCAACCTTCATTCTTGGACATAAGCTGTTCCTTCTCACGCCTCAGCGCGTGTGCAAAGACTTCGTTTTCGGCATTGATCATTTCAGAGACTCTAAATCCTGCCGTTTTATTTTCAAAAGTAAGCTGACTGTCTACTGACAATTTTGACACGGTAGTACTCTTAAGATTAGCCAGATGATACTCCGTTTCCAAAGTTTCTAATCTTTGGTCGTAAGGTGTCCTTTCGCTTATGAGTTTCACTAAAATTGGAGCACATTCTATGATCAAAAACAAAATAGTAATGAATAATCCAGCTATATAAATGGCTTCTTCCTTCGCCGAAAGTCTATGTAATGCTTTAAGTCTTGAAGCAAATCCAGTAAGTGATGCTCTAGACAATGTTTGTAATTCTTCATTGCGCTGTGCTTCCATGGTTTCCAGTTTTGCCAGTTGCTCATCCAATTTGGGTTGTATCTCTACCAATGTCATTTGATAATCTTGTTCTGCTTTATCAGCGGCTTTTGCTTTGGCTTTGTATATAGCACCCATGGCTCTAATTTTGCTTCCACCTGTTCCATCTGCTTCTGCAAGAGCCTCACTGAGTCTTGCCGTTCTTTCTTGATCAAATTTACTCAATTTGTTTCTCAAAAGATTGATCTCATCCTGAACAATCTTCATATCAGTCTCATATCGCTGTTTAAGCAAATCATCCTGCTGTTTGTATGTTTCTTGTTGCATCATGCCCAACTCAGCATTGATCTCAGAATCAAAAAGTTTAAGTTCTAAGGGTGTAGCTATGACGACACCAATGAACACCGCAAGAACCATTCTAGGAGCTGCCATGCCCAATTCTTTGATAAAATTAGATTTTTTGCGCATCCCAGAAACGATGTATCTATCCAAATTAAAGATCATCATACCCCATATGATAGCAAAAATAGTAGAAGCTACATAGGACTCAAATACCGTGTACAATGCATATCCTGCTGATAACGCAGAAAAAATACCCGTAAAAAGTATCGTAGCACCGATACCTTGATACTTGTTGTAATCCGTAGGGCATCTTTTTAAAACTGATATGACAGCCCCAGAACAAAATATAAAAAATGAAGCGACTTTACTCATATTCTTTAAAAGTTAAATTGTTGAATGAAACGGATCTAAAAACAATTCAAAAATGAGCTGATAATCTAAATATAAAAAATATAATAGCCTAACAACCTGAAATAAAGGACAAAGATATATTATAATTTTTTATAATATGTAATATTAGCAAATAATTTTTAAAAAGATTGTGTAGTGTCTATTGATCTCAAGAACAGTAACCTAAGTTTCGGAGCTATATTTTAGGACGGATCTGGTCGGTATCCATATGATCTCTTGTGAAACTTTGGTTCAAACTCTCTCTCTAATCGAGTTTTCAGCACGCCTTGCGCTACTCAGTCTCCTACTGTCGGTATCCCTAAAGGATGCTCTCCTCCTTGCTTCTTCGGTATTATTACCTGTTTTACCAAAAGCGGCATGTAACTTCCTGAGCTTAATCGATTCCAAATCTTGTATACGTTGCCGTTTAGGTCTTTCTCA
>CAMBRK010000082.1 GCA_945870185.1 Aureispira sp. CCB-QB1
TCACGCTGAAGACGTGACAGGTATGTTTAGCTATTTTTTGAAGTTTTGGCGTTAAGAAAAGGAAAAAGCCCTGCCTCGCCGTACCGTCAGGGCAGGCAGGCTTGACTTTCACGCTAAAGACGTGACAGGTTTGGTTCTTTTGTGTCAAAGCCTGCCACGGCTTTAGCGTGGACAAAAGAACAATAAGTAAAATTTTACCTCAGATCAATAAGTTTTAGTAGTTTGTAAATTTGATAAGGACAAATTAAAAATAATAACTCCAAAACTTTAATTAGTTAATTTGAAGCTAAATGTTCATCTTTTTTTCATAAATTTTCCCGTTTCCTCTTGACTTATTGTTGAGAATACCTTAACTTTGTTTTTTTAGGCTTTATTTCAATATAATAAAGCAATCAATGAACGATTTTATTAGATTACATGTTTAGATCTAGTTAATCAAGTGCGTAACGGTTTTAAGAGCAATATGAATCCATACAATAGCAATTACACCCTACTTATCCAGAAGTTGGATAAATTTATACGAAAATATTATATCAACCAGTTGATTAGAGGCAGTTTATACACTGTAGGTGCTGTCTTGGCCCTATTTCTGATCATCAACACCTTAGAGTACTTCTTTTATTTCAGCACAGGAGTAAGAAAAATGTTTTTTTATTCCTTTTTGTTGACTACAATAGGTGGTTTGGGATTGTGGGTAGTCAATCCGCTCATCCGATACTTTAAACTGGGACAGAATATAAGCCATGAAGAAGCAGCGACCATCATAGGGGACCACTTCGGAGATGTCAAAGACAAGTTGCTGAATGTACTTCAGCTCAAAAAACAAGATGACCAATCCCATTCTGACTTAATCACTGCGAGCATTGAACAAAAAACTGAAGCCATTAAGTTAGTTCCATTTCAGTCTGCAATAGATCTAAACAAAAACAGAAGGTATTTAAAATATGCCTTACCTCCATTAATATTATTGGTAGTAGTACTATTTACAGCACCAAGCATCATTACAGAAAGTTCAGAACGCATCATTAACAATGATAAAAAATATGCGAAAGCAGCCCCATTTGCCTACGTTCTGGAAGAAAATGTTCTCAAGGTTGTCCAATATCAAGATTACGAACTCGTAGTCAATGTGGAAGGGAGTGTCATGCCCAATGAAGTCTTTGTAACGATTGAAGATTTTCAATATAAGATGGAAAAAGAAGACAATACTACCTTTAAATACACTTTCAAAAACGTACAAAAAGACCAAGATTTCACACTTTCTTCAGGTAGTGTGATTTCTATACCTTACACCTTAAAGGTTTTGGCGAAACCCAATCTTGCAGATTTTAGTATAGAACTCTCCTACCCTGCTTATGTAGGCCGCAAAAACGAAATGATCAGCAATACAGGTGATGTTGTAGTGCCTGAAGGAACTAAAATGACTTGGTTGATGGATGCATATGAGACTGAAGATATTAAATTATTATTTGGTGATCATGCCAAAGGAATCTCTGCCGAAAGACGTGACGAAACACAGTTCAGATATACCCATAAAGCAACACAGGATCTCACCTATAAGCTATTCTTATCTAATCGAAATATTCCTACACCGGATAGTTTGGTTTACAGTATTTCTGTGATTAAGGACCAGTATCCCAGTATTACTGCTGAAAAAATCATTGATAGTTTAGATAATACCTTAGTATACTTTATAGGTACTGCAGCTGATGATTATGGTCTGAATTCATTGTCATTCAATTATACCCTGACTAAAGAGAACGGGACATCCAAGCCTTTACAAAAAATAAAATTGGACAAACAAGAAGGCAGAGAAATCCAATATAGCTATACGTTCGACTTGAAGAAAATACAAGTAGAACCTGGAGATAAAGTGTCTTTTTATTTTGAAGTTTTTGATAATGACGGTGTCAACGGAAGTAAATCTGCTAAGACATCTGTCATGACTTTTGAAAAGCCTACCTTGGAAGAAGTCAAGATGAAAGAAGATCTCAATGATGAAGCCATCAAAGATGAACTCAAAGATGCCATCAAGAAAATGGATCAACTTCAGGAAAATATGAAAAAACTGAGGGAAAAACTCCTTCAGGAAAAACAACTGAATTGGCAGGATAAAAAGGAAATGGAAAAAATCCTTGATGAGCAGAAAAAATTGCTCGAACAAATTGAAAAAGCCAAGCAGAAGCTGGAAGAAAACATGAAAAACCAGCAGGAATTCAATACTTTACCTGAGGAGCTTCAAGAAAAACAGGAACAACTCAAAGAACTCTTTGAAAAGGCAGAAGATCCGGAAACTAAGGAATTGATGGATAAAATCAAGGAATTAATGCAGGAATTGGACAAAGAAGATGCGGTACAAATGCTCGAACAATTTGAGCAGAATGCAGATACCAAAGAAAAAGAAATGGATCGAATGCTCGAGCTATTCAAACAGCTTGAAATGGAAAAAAATGTAAAAGATCAAATCAAAGATCTAGAAAAACTTGCAGAAGAGCAAGAAAAATTAGCAGAGCAAACAGAGAAAAAAGAGAAGAGTCCTGAAGAGCTTAAAAAAGAGCAAGAAGAACTGAATAAAAAAATGGAAGACATCCTAAAAAAGCAAGAACAATTAGAAAAAGATAATAAAAAGCTTTCGCCACCAAAGGATATGGGCGAAAAGAATAAAGAACAAATGGAAGATGCCAAAAAAGATATGGAACAAAGCAAAGACCAACTGGATAAGAAGGACAATGCTGCTGCGGCCAAATCTCAAAAAAAGGCTTCTAAAAAAATGAAGGAACAGGCACAAGAGATGAAAGAGAGCATGGAAGGTGGCGCTGCAGACCAAGCTGGAGAAGATGTGAAAACCATTCGCCAGCTATTGGAAAATCTGGTAACGGTATCCTTTGATCAGGAAGTATTGTTCAGAGATCTTAATCCTAATATGACCAACACGCCTGCATTTACATCTGCCATACGCAAGCAGTTTAAGTTGCAAAATGACTTTAAAGTGATAGAAGACACTTTGGTGGCTCTATCCAATAGAAACTCTGACATCGAAGCATTTGTAATGGATAAAGTGGCAGAAGTTAAACTTAATCTTAAAGAATCACTTAAACTCTTAGAAGAGCGTCAAGTGCCTCAGGGTCAGGAAAAACAAAGACGTACCATGAAAAATCTCAACGACTTGGCGTTGATGATGAATGAATCATTGGATAAAGCACAACAAAATGCTTCGGGAGCTCCGGGAAGTGGCTCTTGCAATAAACCCGGTGGTAAAGGAAGTGGCAAAAGTGGCAAAACAGGTAAAACAGGTAAAGTACCCATGGATAAAATTACCGAAGGTCAGCAAGGTCTTTCTGAGCAATTGCAAAAAATGAAAGACAAAATGGACAACGGCAAAAAAGACGGAAAAGATGGTAAAGATCCCAAAGCCGGAAAGGAAGGAAAGGAAGGAAAAGAAGGCACATCTGCCAAAGATTTTGCTCAGGCAGCAGCACAACAGGCAGCCTTAAGGAAAGCACTCGAAGCACTGCAAAAAGATAAAAAAGAACAAGGTCAAGGTTCTAAAGAACTCGAAGAAATCATAAATAATATGGATAGAATCGAGACCGAATTAGTCAATAAGCGTCTCAATAGTGAAACACTAAGAAGGATGAAAGATATAGAAACCAGACTCCTTGAAGCCGAAAAAGCAGAGCGACAAAGAGAAATGGACAACAAACGCAAATCTGAGACGGCTGAAGAAAAAAGAAAAGAATTGCCACCGGCAATTCAAGAATATCTTAAAAAACGTCAATCAGAAATAGATATGTATAAATCTGTATCTCCGTCACTTAGACCGTATTACAAAACCTTAGTAGACGAATATTACAAATCACTCAAGAGTACTAAATAAAAAGTTTTACGTTTTTGACACCATCGCAGCATGTCGGCACAATATTTGGTTCACAATTAATCGCTAGTTTACAAAAATGAAATATCGCATGTTAACCATCAGTTCCAATCCCAACAACATTTTAGAAGTAGAATCCTATCTTCAAAAACTTGATTTTGATTTCAGTTTTGATAAAGAAAAATATGCAGATATACTGATAAGTCTAACTGAAGCTGTCAATAATGCCATCATTCACGGAAACAAAAGCGATGAAACAAAACTAGTGCACATCCATGTGACAGAAAAAGATAATGGAGTATCCTTTTGTGTCATCGATGAAGGCACCGGATTTAATCCTAGCAGAGTACCTGACCCTACCTGTGCTGAAAATATAGAGTGCTGCGGCGGTCGTGGCGTTTATATCATGAAAGCACTGGCAGATGACATTTCATTTGATGATGACGGTCGCAAAGTAGAGATGTATTTCAACCTAAAATCAGAAACTGCTTAAGGACCTTATGGCTGATATTTCCTTTCATGGAGAAGCAGAGACTTTGATACCTTTTGCAGGTCGAGAAGATCAATATCACCAATGGATACAAAACATAGCAAGGCAGGAAAACAAAACCATAAACTATATTACCTTTATCTTTTGTAGTGATGATTATCTATTGGATATCAACATCAAATATTTAAATCATGATTACTATACAGACATCATTACTTTTCCTTACAAAGAAGGTGATGACATCGAAAGCGATATTTATATCAGCGTAGACAGAGTCAAAGAAAATGCTGAAGATTATCAAGAAAGTTTCGAGAATGAGTTACTTAGGGTCATGGCTCACGGTGTCCTGCACCTCATAGGCTATGGAGACAAAACTCCAGAACAATCAGCTATCATGAGATCCAAGGAAAGCCAATATATAGAGTCATTTGCAAACCTTTTCTCTTTATGACTTCCAATCCTATTTATACAGAAAGGTTGACCCTTAGGCCATTAGAAATGAGTGATGCACCAGCATTGTTTAAATTGGACTCTGACCCGCTTGTCATGAAATATTTGGGCAATCAGCCATTAACTGTTATATCCCAAGTATACACCTACCTGGAAAATATCAGAAACCAATATACACAAAACGGTATCGGCAGATGGGCAGTAATTGAAAAATCTACCGGAGAACTGATCGGTTGGTCAGGAATCAAATTTATAGAGGAAGAATCAAATGGCTACAAAGGTTTCTATGACCTAGGCTACAGACTCAGACCTGAGTTTTGGGGAAAAGGCTATGCGACTGAAAGCTCCCAAGCGTGGATTATAGAAGCCGAAAAAAACCTAAAAATCAACCAACTATATGCGTCAGCTCATGTAGACAACATAGTATCCCAAAATGTACTATCAAAAGTCGGTTTTAAGATCACCGGGACTTATGACTTTTTATTAAATGGAGTGCTGATCCCTTGTTTTTGGATGGAGAGGTAAGGATGTGGATAATTGAAAAAAATTACACTCAGGCATATTAAGGTTGCTTTATCAATTACAGTACACACATTTTAAAGAATAATAAGAAGTCAGGTTTAGTTGCTCACACAACTAGTGCTTTCTCTCCCATTTCACATAACATTAACGTTTTAATATATCAATTCGATTGGTGGATGTTCTTCCTATCTTACTTATCTTGTATATTTGCACCGTTTTTTAAAATATGTATACCATACTTACAAAAGTAAAGCGATGATGACATCCAACGAAATACGCCAGAAATTCCTTGACTTCTTTGCGTCCAAAAACCATAAAATAGTAGCTTCTGCACCTATAGTCCTTAAAAACGACCCTACCTTGATGTTTACCAATGCGGGTATGAATCAGTTTAAAGACTATTTCTTGGGCAATAAAACTCCAGATAATCCTAGGATAGCCGACACCCAAAAATGTCTAAGAGTCAGTGGCAAGCACAATGATCTCGAGGAAGTGGGCGTAGATACTTACCATCATACGATGTTCGAAATGCTTGGAAACTGGAGTATTGGAGATTATTTTAAAAAAGAAGCCATCGCTTGGAGTTGGGAATTGCTCACTGAAGTATATAAATTGCCCAAAGACAGACTTTATGTTTCTGTTTTTGAAGGAGATCCAAACGAAAATCTTCCTTCATCACAAATTGCATTGGCTGAGTGGTCCAAGATAGTCCCTCAAGATCGGATCATCTTTGGGAACAAAAAAGACAACTTTTGGGAAATGGGTGACACAGGACCTTGTGGCCCTTGCAGTGAGATCCATATTGACCTCAGAACGGATGAAGAAAGAGCCATAACTCCAGGACATCTTTTGGTCAATAAAGATCATCCACAAGTCATCGAGATATGGAACAATGTATTTATCCAATACAATCGAAAATCAGATGGATCTTTAGAACCACTACCGGCCATGCATGTGGATACCGGTATGGGTTTTGAGCGTTTGGTTAGGGCTATCCAAAACAAATCCAGTAACTATGATACTGATGTATTTACTGGCACTATTGCCGCAGTAGAAAAAATAACAGGAAAGATATACCACTTTGAAGATACCAAAAAAGATGTAGCCTTCAGAGTACTTGCAGATCATATCCGAGCTATATCATTTACTATAGCTGATGGCCAATTACCAGCCAACAATGGCGCTGGATATGTAATCCGTCGGATACTTCGTCGTGCTGTAAGATATTACTACACCTACCTGGATTACAAACAGCCGCTTTTGTATGAACTGGTAGATGTACTTGCCAAACAATTTGAAAATGTATTTCCAGAACTTTATTTACAGAAATCATTTGTAGAGAAAGTAATCAAAGAAGAAGAGAAATCATTTCTCAAAACATTGGAAGGTGGATTGCGCAGAATTGAAGATATCAAAGTCAAAGATCAAGTGATAGAAGGAAAAGATGTCTTTGAACTTTATGACACATATGGTTTTCCTGTAGATCTTACCCGTCTGATAGCTGACGAAAAAGGATGGAAGGTGGATGAAGCTGGTTTTACTTTGGCGCTGAACGAGCAAAAAGAAAGGTCTCGTGCAGATGCAAAACGTGAAACTGGTGACTGGGTAATCTTAGGGCAAGATGGGCAGTCTGAATTCATAGGATATGATCATCTAATAGTCAGTGAAAGTCGCGCTATCAAATATCGCGTTTTAAAACAAAAAGACCAAGAGTTATTTCAGTTGGTCCTGGACAAAACGCCTTTCTATCCTGAAGGTGGTGGGCAAGTAGGAGATACTGGGTTTCTGATGTTTGATGGTGAAGTCGTTATGGTTTTGGATACTAAAAAAGAAAACGATCTAATCATCCACATCATCGATAGAATACCTGATAATATTTCAGGACATATATATGGAGAAGTAGACGCTGTCAAGCGTTCATTAACAGAAAATAATCACTCGGCTACACACTTACTTCATGCTGCGCTCAGACAAGTTTTGGGTACGCATGTACATCAAAAAGGATCTTTGGTAAAAGATGAATATCTGCGTTTTGACATCTCACATTTTCAGAAGATGACCGATGCAGAATTGTCTCAAATAGAAAAGATAGTCAATGAAAAAATCAGACAAAACATTCCATTAGATGAAGCTAGATCGCTACCTATAGAAGAAGCCAAAAAAGCTGGAGCTATGATGTTATTTGGAGAAAAATATGGAGATTCTGTACGAATGATAACTTTCGATCCATCCTACTCTAAGGAACTCTGCGGAGGATGCCACGTAAAAGCTACTGGCCAAATAGGCCTGTTCAAAATATTATCAGAAAGCGGCATTGCGGCAGGAGTCAGGAGAATTGAAGCTATCACAGCATTCCAAGCCGAAAACTTTGTCAATAAACAAATCCTGGAATTGACAGCTATAAAATCTTTCTTTAAAAACAATATCAATACACCAAAAAACGTATCGGACCTTCAAGATGAAAACAAAGAACTTCAAAAAGAAGTAGAGAAACTGAGAGCTATGCATGCATCAGCTATGAAAAATAGTCTGATCCAAAATGCGACTCAAATAGAGGGCGCCAAAGTAGTAGCGACCATCCTGAAAGATGTAGATAGTAAATCCGCTAAAACTTTATCAGTAAATATGCTGGCTGAAATGGGTGATGCGGTCATTCTCTTTGGACTGGAAGATCAGGGCAAAGCAACCATCATGCTGAGTATCTCAGAATCACTCACCAAAACTAAAGACTGGCATGCAGGTAATATCATCAGAGAGCTTGCCAAAGAAATCAATGGTGGTGGTGGTGGACAAGCATTTTTTGCCACTGCCGGTGGTACAGATGTGAGTGGATTGGATAATGCATTAAACAAGCTAACACAATTATTAAAGTAGATTTATGAGTTTACGTATCATTAGCTTTATCTTATTTTTAGTATTTCTGAATATTTTAGGTTGTTCTTTAAAAGGAAAAATGGGTCATGACGGCTTGGCAACTTCGGATTGCTTGCCAGAACGTAAAAACTTGGAAACGCTTTCGGATCAGACTGGCAGCGTTGCATTAGTTGCCGATCAATACATTTTACTTTCTCAAGATAAAAACCACAGATATTTAGCATGTAATCTACCTGAAAGCTACAAAAAAGAAGGTTTAAAAATCAAATTTTCATTAGTTATCAAAGAAATACTTCCCAACGAAAGACATTTAGCCACACCTGCCGTTCTAAAGGAAGTCAATCCGATATAGTTACCAAACATTAAACAATCTTAAACTCCTGACATTTAACATTATACCTTAAACATTTAAAGATTTAAACATTACACTTTAAACATTAAACAATCAAGCGAAGCGCAGTCCCGCAATTGGCGGGAAAACATAAAATATAAAATCAGTTTTCATAACATTCTAGCAGTCAGGCTTTAAACCATCTAAACTTTCTAAACATATAAACCTTAAACATATTAACAATGGGCGAATTAAAATGGAGTTATAACGAATTTCTAGCTTTCCTACTCATCTACATATCACACGTAGATATGGAATTTGCAGATGAAGAAAAGGAATTGATTAGAGCTAAAGTAGGTACAACTACTTACGATAAAATGTATGCAGCTTTTGATGGTATGAGTGATTATAAAGCATATGAAACCATACTTTCGTACAAAGGAGTCTATTTCCCAACACATGAACAAAAAAGTGAAATCATAGATAAAATGAAAGAGCTTTTTGATGCCGATATGGATTTTAATATCATGGAAAAAGAATTGCTACACTTTTTAGAGCGTATGATGTAATGGACTTATTGCTCAAAGGTTCACTTTTTGTAGTCACCGGATCCACCAGTGGCTTTGGTAAAGCTATCGCCGAGCAGCTGATACAAGAAGGTGCCCATGTCATCATCAATGCCCGAGGTGAAGAGAAGCTGGAAAACCTAAATCAAAAATATCCAGAGCTAACTTCTATCCTACATGGAGACATTACCACTGATGCAGTGATATCCAACCTTATCAGGATGGTACATGGAAAAAAACTGGACGGTATTGTCATTAATGCTGGCGGACCACCTGCCAATTTATTTATCCATACAGAAATTACAGATTGGGACAATGCCTACGAAAAACTACTCCGATGGAAAGTCAAGCTGACACAGGAATTACTGGAAAAATTTCAGGAACAAAAATATGGTCGTCTCCTATTTATCGAGAGCGCAGCTGTAAAACAACCTATCGACAATCTCATACTGAGCAACTCCTTAAGGATGGCTGTCGTCGGTTTTGTCAAAACCCTTTCCCAAGAAGTGGCTCATCAAGGTATCACCTGCAATATTTTGGCACCGGGCTATCACGCCACACCAGCTATGGATAGACTCTTTGCCCATAAATCTATGCTTTTGGGTATATCGCCGGATGATGCCCGCAAAGAATTTGAACACGAAACCAAGGTTGGACATCTAGGGTCTCCTGAAGATTTTGCATCATTGGCCGTATGGTTGCTATCTCCACATTCCAGATTTATTACCGGTCAGACCATCAGCGTAGATGGTGGATTGGTGCGAGGAAGTATGTAGGGTTTCATAAAACTTACAAACCCAACATCTTTACAAACTTACCCATTCTTATTCCTCATAATATCCACAATATTTTGAAACAAGCGCTCCAGCAAGCTATATTCTTTGGTCACGATGGTGACTTTGGCAGAAAGTAAAGCTGATGGAGGTAGTACCTTTTGATAGCTCGTCTTAAGCCCATCAGAAAGACTGACTTTGACCCGGTATTTTTGATCTTGTGGTATCAGGCTAATATCCTGCACCATGCCTGACAATGTGCCAAACTGTGCAGAGGGATAATTTTCTATATCGATGATTGCTTTTTGCCCGATCTGCAAGGTACCGGATGCAGATACTGGCAACAATCCTTCTATGATCATAGCACTTGAGCCACGTATGGGTATAAGTGTACATACAGGTTTATTGGGTTCTATAAATGTGTTGGCCTCAATAGGTAACGTAAAGGAAATAATAGCATCAATAGGTGCTTTGAGTTGATGTTTATTTTCCCATTCTTTGATATACCCTTTGAGTTCTTTGATTTGTTGACGGATGGTAAAAATACGATTGTTTACACCATTGCGCCTGTCCGCTGTAAGATCATTGATTTGGGTGTGGAGTTGTGTCCATCGCATGTCGTTGTTTATTTTTTGGCTTTTGAAGGCTTCAAGATTCCTTTTTTCGGTATAAAGCGATACTTCAGCCTTTTCTTTTTCTGATGATGCAATCACGCCGTCTTTTAAGAGGTTTTCAAATCTACCAAAATCCTTTTCTGTCAAAGTCATATTTTTTTCATAATAATTTTCCTGTTTGTGGAGTGACTGATTGATGGATTGTAGATGACCTTTCTCTTGCTCAAGGCCCTTTATCTTGCTAAACACAGAGCCATCTCTTAGAAAAAGATGAAACTCTTCTACAGACTTGACCAATCCTGAGTAGGCTACTGTCAACTCTCCCAAATCCAAATGATCTGGTGCGAATACTTTTAGATAATCGGGAATATGAGTAACCTGATCCCATCGGTTAGCAAAATGATAATACTCCTGAACCGCTGATGGTACTAATGTTGACGATATGGTTATAATAAAATCGCCTGATGATATCGTATCTTTGTCTGATACATAGACACTATCTATGACACCTCCGGTTTTTGGTACTAAGTCTATAGGTCTGCTACCTGATATCAACTGCCCGTCCATATGCAACTTGTCTGGATACCTTACAAACGCCGCTAAACCAAAAAGTCCTAAAATCAACAATATACCCACCGTAATACCCCAATGCAAGATCCATCCCGGTGGCTTACCGAAGATGGTATCTATTGTGGCTATTTCTTGTTTTTGATCGATGTCAGGCATAAAGCTTTATTTTCAAACGTTATAGGTTTTCAAAAACCTATAACGTTTAGTTATTCTAAATCCAATTGATTTTGCACCAGTTCCCAATATTTGCCTTTTTTTGCTATGAGTGATGAATGCGTACCTACCTCGGCAACTCTTCCAGCTTCTAGGACGATGATCTGATCTGCATTTTTGACAGTGCTGAGACGATGCGCTACTACGATGACCGTTTTATCCTGATAAAACTGATCCAGATTTTGCATGATGATGCGTTCGTTGGTGGCATCGAGAGCATTGGTAGCTTCGTCAAAAAAGATGTATCTCGGGTTTTTATATACCGCTCTGGCTATAAGCAAGCGTTGCTTCTGCCCCTGAGATAGACCCACTCCTTTACTACCGATCATCGTATTGTAAGATAGTGGTAGGCTATACACAAAGTCAGATATGTTGGCTACTCGGAGTGCGTGATCTAGTTTGCTAAACTCCATCACTTCGTCGCTCTCTGCTATATTGTGCGCTATGGTGTCCGAAAATATAAATCCTTCCTGCATGACCGTACCACACAGTGTACGCCATTTCTTTTTGCTGATGGCTTGTAGGGGTGTATTTCCTATGAGGATGCGCCCACTTCTGACATCATCAAAGCCCAACAATAATTTGAGCAATGTAGTCTTACCACTGCCACTCTGTCCTACTATGGCAGTCACTTTCCCATGAGGCACAGTGATCTGGATATCATGCAATACATTTTCTTCTCCACCCTGATAGCGGTAGTCCACGTTTTCTAAGGTGATATCTACACCCTCGGGGATATCCTCTATCCAACTCACATCAGGTGCATCTTCTGGCTTGACTTGGGTGATCTCACCCATCCGATCGAGACTCAGTCTGGCATCTTGTGCTGCTCGTAAAAAACCGATGATCTGCTCAAAAGGGGCATTGAGTTGGCCTACGATGTACTGTATGGCTACCAATGTACCCAAGGTGATCTGACCGTCTATCACTGCTTTGGCAGACATAAAGGAGATGATGATGTCTTTGGTACGGGTAAAGACTAAGGCTCCGAAATCTTGATATTGTCTCAATGCCAAAGATCGCGACTGTATCCTGAATAGTTTGGCTTGGATATTGATCCACTTCCACCTACGCTTGCGCTCACTGCCTTGTAACTTGATCTCCTGCATACCCTGCACGATCTCAAAGATGTTTTGCTGAGTCTCCGACTGCTGCTGGAAAGCCAGATAATCGATCTTGGCTCTTTGCTTCATAAAGACAAGTACCCAACCCAAATAAAGGGTAGAAAAGACGGCAAAAACCAAAAATATATTGACATCATACCACATCAAAATACCAGAAAAAACCACTAAGGTGAGTAAAGAAAAAACAATATGCAAAACAGACCCGGTGAGAAAACTCTCCACCCGATGATTGTCATTGATGCGCTGAGTGATGTCTCCCACATTTTTACTGTCAAAATACCCTAGTGGTAGTGTCATCAGTTTGCTCAGAAAGTCAGAGATGAGATTGACATTGACCCGCTTGCCGATCTGTAGCAAAATCCATGACTGTATAAACTGTATCGCTGCCTGACTGACAAAAAGGATGAGTTGTGCGATGAGGATAAGCCAAACGAAGTGCAAATTTTTGTTTTGTACCCCTACATCGATGAGTGACTGTGTGAGGAAAGGAAAAGTAACCTGCAACAATAATCCTGCACCTATCCCGATAAAAAACTGTACCAACAGGCGAGAGTAAGGCCGAAGATAAGCCATCAATTTGCCCCATCCAAATCCTGCATCCGCTTCGATATTGTCATTTTTTTGATAAAAAGCTGGCGAAGGCTCAAGCCCTAAAGCCACACCTTGATCTCCATCACTACACCATGATGCACTAAACTGTGCTTTGGTGAGTTGCAACTTGCCATGAGCAGGATCAGCCATCCATACCTTGCTCCCTGAAATCTTATACACCACCACGAAATGCTCTTGTCTCCAATGTGCAATAAATGGCGTGGGAAATTCTACTAAACCAGGATTATCTGCTTCACTATCATAAGCAATCTTCACGGCCATAGTACGAAAGCCGATTTCTTCAGCGGCTTCACTAATACCTGCTAAAGATACGCCACGTCTTGTGATGCCACACCGATCTCTCAGATAGGGCAACGGATAGCTTTGACCATAATGATTGGTGATCATCTTGAGACAGGCTGGGCCGCAATCCATGGCATCGCGTTGTTGGGTGAAAGGGAAGGGCATTTGGTTAAACTTGCTTTTCAGACTCTTTCATTTCATCTACCATCTCTCGCATACCATAAAAGTCGATTGCTTTTTGTTTAAGTGGATTGGTGCTCCATTCGCTCCATTCTCCAGTATAAGGATTGTATCCACATTTGAGTGGTTTGCTTAGAATATCGTCTGGATCTTCAACATATGCCCGACAATCTGTACAAACGTATCTAAATTCACAAAATTTACAAACATGAATTTTATCTTTATTAATATCCCAATATTTTTTGAATCCCGGCTTATTTACAGCGTCTACAAGTGTAGTGTCTCGGATATTACCAAATGATTCTGTCAGAGATGGGCAATTTTTGATATCACCATTTAGATCAATTGCTAATTTACGATTTAAACATGAATTGAATTTTTGGGATTCATAGAAAAAATCATAATTTAATGTAAAATGCTTAATACTATTAATTCCACAAAATTTTGGGTCTATTGAATAAATTTTTGTTTTAATTATTACTGTACCGTAATCATTGAGTTCTTCATTATTTGTGTTACTGTTATATAATAAAATTTTGTTAACAAAAGAATATTTGTTTAACATTAAATCATACTCTAAGTTTATTTCATAATTACAATATACTTCTACATGAATTAAAAATGCTGAACAATTATAAAATTTGTTTAAGATATATTCAATGTCTTTTTGATTCATTGTTCTTTCAAAAATAATAGTAATTGCCGATGACTTAAATATCTTAATTGAATTAGTGATATTATCGATGAATTTTTCATTTTCTAAAGTATGGAAGTAAACCAAATTTGTAACAAGTCCCCAATAGTTAAAATTATAATTCTCTTTAGAAGATAATACTTTTATATCATTATTTGAACCTAAAAAAATTAATTGTCTTTCTAATAAAAATTCTATATACTCAGTTATAATATCAGCCACATCTTGATATATTACAAAAATTTCAGATAGTTTCAAATTTTTACTTTTTGTTATAAAACTAAAAAGATCGTTTGGAATATAATAGAGTTCATTCCTCTGAAAATCGTAAATTGCTGATCTAAATTTACCTTTTACTAACTTTACTGACTCATGTATAATAAGAAAGTCTTCTGAATTTAAATACATTTAATAATAGGTTTGTAAAAAAATGTAATACTGTGATACATTGAGCCAATTTCCTTAATTTCAATGTATTTCACAATTTTTTCCACTGGGATAACTTCTTCTTCCTTTATAAGCATTTTAATAATTTTTTTTTTGCAATGTAATATTCAATATTATAATAACATGGAAAAGAGACCATTCCAAACTGCCCATTGGGATTTACTTCTAAGAGTATAAAGTTATCATCTTTATCCACAATTACGTCATAGGAGCCTGTAATAATTTTTAATTTTTTAGAAAGTAGTTTTAATTTTTCCAAGAACTGCTTTGGAAGAGTTGCCCTTGAAGTCCTGTTTGGTAAGTTAAAATTGTACTTTCTAAAATCAATTGAGGTTTGAGAATCACCTTGAGAAAATATTGCCATAGCAAAATATTTATTTTCAATAAAAAATATTCTCAATTCATATTTTTTTTCAATATATTCTTGAAAAATTAAATTTGCAAATTCTCCTTTGTAATTTTCAATCTGTTCATAAGAAACCTTATTTGTATAACATTGAAAAACTTTATTATCATCTGTGGTAAATTGATAAGAATTAAAATATTTTACAGCAATGAACTCCCCATTACTGAATTTATTTAATATGTGTTCTTTGCTAGAACTAATACAATATTTTGGAATTTGTATTCCTATGGAATTAGCAATTTCTAATACTTCAATTTTATTTATATTATTATCAATAAATGGGTTTGCAATTGTTTTGCAATTTATCAATAACCACTTTAAAAATGAAAAAACAGTTTCTCTAAATTCAATGAAATTATGAACTCTATCATGATATTGTTTTTTTAATTCTTCTTTATAATTTGAAAATGTCAAAACATTAAAATACATTGCTCTTCTAAACCAAACAACACAATCTTTATTTATGGTTTGAACCCCGAAATTAGTAAAAACGATTAAATTTTCTGTCGAAATTTCAATTATTTTCAACTCAGGAAAATCAATATCTATTCGAATAACTTCTGCATTTTCATTTAAAACCCATTTTGAGACTAAATCTGTAGTACTGTCTTTTAATTCAGAAACTATAACAATTGTTTTCATAAAATGAAAAATTTTTACCTCACCAATTTAAAAAATAAACAATCTTGATTTTTAAAATTAATAACATCTTGATCCTTGTCAATTTCTACAATATCTACGCTACAATTATTGTTACATAATTTATTGATAATTTCTATAGTTGATAATGCAAGAGTTTGATATTCGGCTTTATAATATACCAATAATTTTATATTTTTAGTCCATTTAATTGAATTGTTAACTATACTATAAAGTTCAAGTAATTCAATATCATCAATTTTATTGTCACAATTACCATATATTGTTGAAACAGCCAAACCTGTTGATAGACTCTTGTCAATAAATAAATTACTTAACATTATTTGAGCTCTGAACCAAGTGTCCTCACCTCTTAAACAATAATACATACTAGAATCTAAAAACTCTAAATGCAAACTGTTAGGTAAATGATATAAAAATGTGTTAAATCCTTTGACTTCATAATCATTTCCAGTTTTACAAATATTTGGCCAGCCAAATCTATTTACATAATTTTTAAATTCTTCTTGATTAATTTTATCTAAGCTATCTTGATTTCCTACATTATTATATCCTCGATAGTATAAGTCTCTGTACGAAATATCACTAATCAATTTGAGCAAAGATCCATTTCTTTTTTTTAAATATTTAGCCCCTTCATGTTGTGAAATAAAATTTGTATCAATATTTTCGGAGAAAGAAGATATCAGACTTAATTGTTTAACGTAATAATATTTAGCTGAATCAATTAAACCCTTTTCTAAATATATATTTGATAAATTGCTATATTTAAACTCTTGTTTATGAATTCCTTTTATCCGATGTAAATAATAAATAGCAGAATCTATCTCAAATTTATTTAGCAGTTTTAATGTTTTATCAAAACTATCTTCATCTTCAATAAATTGTCTAAATGAATTAACAGAGTCCATCTTCCATTTTGAAGACGGACCCTGCTCTATTTTTTTTATTGAACAAGAAACGCTTTGTAAAGCATTTATAATAATAAATATCCTAAAAAAAAAATTAATCATCACTCAAGAGTTGACCATCCAGTCTGAAATTTTCCATCATCGCCATATTGTTCGTATGACTTATCTTTGACATCTCCATATTGAGTAGGACTTACACTTACGCAGTAAGTATTTCCACCATGTATTACCGAAGACTCTTTAAACGATAAAGAATTTTTTCCAAAATCTTTCAAACTTATCATATTAATATAATTTATTAATTTCTCCCTCTCTTTTTCATACGCCTCCCTACACTTGTAGTTCAGCCGGGTAAGGGTAAATATCCCGCCAGATTTTTTTTGTTCTAACACCCCGCCGGCTGTGAGATCGGTGGATACATGGTAAAACCACCTGCTATAATACTGACGTCCGCATTATGACACAATAAAGAAACGAGAAATATTTTTGATATTGTATACAATATTATAGAAAAGATTTTAGTTTTGCAGTATGTTTGTTTGGTTTTGCCAAAGAAAGATGACCATGCCAAATATAAAATTATCATTCTACTAATTTAAAATATTATTTACTGTATAAAACATTTGAAATTATGGAAATCAATCAACTTGTTGCACTCCGTATTAAAGAAATTCGTACTAATCAAGGCATTACCTGCCAAGCTATGGCAGATGATTTAGGTATTACTATCGGTAGTTACTCAGTTATAGAAAATAGAAAACGGAAAAGTTCAGATCACCTTAGGGGCCACAATCCATGGCATCGCGTTGTTGGGTGAAGAGGAAGGACATGCTTGATATCTATTCTAGTTCAAACATCTCAATAAGATCAAAGATATAAAATCCTAGTTCATTCCTTTCATAATACTCAGGATATTCATATCCATTAATGATTATTTTCGGGGTATTGAAAATGTTGTTTGAATAATTCCATTGAAATTGATTATTTAAAATAGTGTAAATTAAATCTATGTCCCTTTTATAAATATCACATCTCTTCAATATAGAAATATCTCTTTGATTATACCAATCCAATATACATTTTATAAAATAATCGTGACTATTAGTCCCAAAAATATTCACTAATAACAAATGAATCTCGAGTAATTCACTTGTTGATTTATTCATATCGATATTAAAATTTATTCTTAAATTAAATCCCTTGTTAGATTCGTTCCATATCTTATAGAGTAACCCAATAGTATCTTTGCAATGACCACATGTAGGACTGATAACCACAAGTATATCTAAATTACTAGAATTTGATTCAAAGTTAAGTGAAGCTGCCTTTGAAAATTCTTTGTAGTATTTACTATCATTTAAAGCCAATTTAAAAAGTTTTACATTCTTTCTTATTTTTAGATTTACTATACCATCATTTAAGATTTTCATCTTATTTTTTAAATATTCGTAAAAAAGTTCCCCAAGAAGAAGTGCTAATATTAAAGTTACTAATAATATAATTAAACTAACAATTTTTACATTTTGAAAATTAACTATATCTTTTATGAAAAATACATATGAAGAACAAAAAACCTGAGCAATTAAAACTGTAGAAATTAACAAGCATATTTTGCAAAATTCTTTAACAATGAATCTCTGATAATAAATTGAAATACAAACGATTGGAAGAGAAGCAAAATGTAGAATAGTCAAAATATAAAGATTCTCTGGTCCTAAATTAGCTGATAGTGAAATTATTAAGAATAAAAATTGAAAAGAAAAAAAAATAAAACTTGTTTTACTTATACTTAAATAATCTGAGACAAAATTATTTGAGTTAATTACTTTTTTACAACTATTCTCGCCATTATTGTCACAAAAATTTTTCAAATTTTTTGAAGGAATACCAATTTCTTCCAACATAGCTTCATAGGACATAAAAATCCCAATTGGATATTCTGTTTAAACTGACCCCCTATTCTGGACATATTGACCCCCCAGATGATTTGGTGGTTTATGCCGCTTAGGAGTGACAAAATTACCGATTTTTTCTTAAACTATCTCCTCTTAATTCGATTTTATATGATGTGTGGGC
>CAMBRK010000083.1 GCA_945870185.1 Aureispira sp. CCB-QB1
CGTAAGTACATAAGTGCCTGATGCCACATCACTGATATCCCACACTACATGATGGTGAGCATGTGGAAGTGGTATGGTCTTTACTACCGCGCCACTCATATCGGTAAGCTGATAGGTCATATCGGTGATCTCACCTTGATTGATGATGATGGAGTGCGATGCAGGATTAGGATAGATTTTGATCTCAGGTATGTTGTTGTGGTCAGCGGTCGCAGATGTGGTATCTATGGGTAGGATGTTGCCATCTTCATCTATTTTTACGAGCCAAGCATCTTGATATGGACCGTTAAATACATATCCTATTATAGTATAACGATTATCACTTGTTTTGATAATGTTTTCAAATTTGTTGAAGCCTCCGTTTTCATCTTTATAGTAAAAATAAGTTTTTTGCCAAATTCTTTGTCCAGCATCAGTAAATTTGACTATTTTTCCCAGTGAATTTCCAATCCCATTAACGATTTCATAATCATTGGCCATCAATAAATATTCATTTTCTTTATTACCTCGAATGATGCCCGCAGATGGCCATATAAATTCTTTTTGGGGCTCATTCCATGATGTTGACCACATGATTTTTTTGCTGAATGTGTCAAATCTAGTTACTGTCCATTTAGAAAAACCTTTAAAACCTGAAACAAATGGTGTGTTTGAAACCATGAGCACTTCTTTGTCATTTATAGGAGTAATACCCAGGCAATAGTAAATAGGTGAAAGACTTGGAGATTCATAGGTAGACGTCACATTACCGTTCAGATCTATGTGCTGTAATATCAGTTTGCCAGTAGCTATGTTTTGGCCAGAAGTGTAGCCTGCAATCAAAAGTCCTCCTCCAAATGGTGTCGCGGTGGTAGGCTGATAATCTTTGCCTACACCTAGTGGTATGACTACGTGTTCATTGGTTTCAAGATTGTATTTGATGACAATAGGCCAATATTTTTCAGAAGGAGTATCTACAATGCCTGTAAAATATGTTGATAATATAAAAACATATTCATTTATCCCTATAAAATCATTCATAAAAAAGTAAGAACTACTAGGATCAGGTGGATTAAGAGTTAAATGAGTCACTACGTCTAAAGTTTTCACATCTACACTAAAAAGTTTGATTTCATCAAGGCCTACACTGTTTCGTTGAGGTAAATATATACGATTTTTGTATGTGTACGTTTTTTTAACATCTAAGAAATCAAATTGTTTATTGGGCTCTTCATAATGGATAGTGGAATTAAGGCTTGCGTCTTTTTTACTTACTTTACTCACCGAAAAACCTTGCTCTATAAAACCAAAGATGGTTACTGATTGACCTATGACCACATAGCTAGAATCTGTTTCAACAAGCATACGGCCAAAAAATCGAGATACATATTTTTCTACCACTAGGTTCCAATGGGTAGCCTGTGAGTTTAACTGTATGCTAGCTATAAGCATTAAAGTACTCAATAAAATGAATTTGTTGGTTTTCATAATTTTTGATAACAATTAAAAGGTATAGGCATGAATAGGTTTTACTCAGCCTATACCTTTAGGGTTAAGAAATATTCTACTTTAACTTAATAAACTTTTGAACCAATACCAATTGAGTTTCATTTAATATTTTAACAGTGTACACACCTGATAAATATTCACTAATATCAATAATATTAGTCGATGATTCTAAGGGTATTTCAGTCATTAATTGCCCTATAGAATTATAAATAGATGCTCTGAGTGATTTGGTTTCCTGGCCATTAGGTATTTCTATGTTTAGAATAGATGTTACAGGATTGGGATATATCTTGATTTTGTCATTTACTACATCATTATTACCTGAAGCCGTTTTGAAACTTAAAGGTTGATATTTCCATCTTTCGGTGATACTTACATCTTTTGATGCAATACTTGCTGCCATATCCGTAGCAAACCCGTGTTCCTCAGTTAGGATTTTATTAATTTCGTTAATTACATCTTTATTTCGATTAGAGGCAATCGGCAAAGCATTCCAATTTTGATACAATATGATCAAACCTTGTGTTTGTGCTTTGATTAATGGATCAGTAAAATAACAAGAATTAACTTGAGAAAGTGATTCAATAGCTAAATCAAATCTTCCTTGATCTGCATAGGATTGGGCTATATCAAAAACTTTATAAATACTCGCATCGGTGGCCAATTCTGATCTGACAGCATTAAAATCAAAAGGATCATTGAGTGAAATCATCGCAATATTGTCCCTAATGATGGCTTCTTGGCATTGTTTTTTAAAATTTATTATGTTTTCAATTTGAGATCTGCTATCATTGTTTGATGCATTATTAATGATTTCATTTTTATCATTAGGACTAAATGAATTTGTAGCATAAACAATCTGTGAAATATATCTGTCTTTTAGTATAGCTGGATTAAGTTTTATTATTTGTGCCACTTGTGAAGAAGTGTAATACCGACTATTTTCAAATAAAACATGAATAGTATTTGGTGATACGTTCGGGCTAAGTGATGCTAAATTTTGAAGAACATTATTTTGATTTAAAGGGCTTTGAGTTCTTATGTGTTGCTGCAAAGCACATGTGTTGCCTCCATCCAAAGTCAAATAGTGATCCATAAAGTCTTGTGTTACTTTATACTTATCTAATGTCATAAATCCTGTGCCAAATATTGCATCGATACTTTCTATAAAAGGAGAATGATTACCTTTTACATATTTCCCAGCACTTCCTCCATCACCATAGCCACCGCCTATCGGTGGAAAGTAACCACATGGTGGGCAAGAGCCACCACAATCTATGCCAGACTCGTTTCCGTCTTTTACACTATTATAGCAGTGAGGTGGATAGACCACTACACAGGGCGGACAGGACCCACCACAGTCTATACCAGTCTCATTACCATCTTGAATTCCATTAAAACAGGTTGGTGGATAAATAACGACACAAGGAGGGCACGATCCACCGCAATCTATCCCTGTTTCATTGGCATCTTGGATACCATTGCTGCAATGCGGCATCCCGCAAGGTGGGCAAGGGCCACCACAATCTATACCTGTTTCACCATTATCTTGGATACCATTATTGCAATACGTAATGTTACAAGGTGGACAAATCGGACCACCGCAATCCACTCCTGTTTCATTACCATTCAATACACCATCATTACATGTAGCAGGAGTACCATTTGAACACGGTGGACATGGGCCTCCACAGTCTAAGCCAGTCTCACCATTGTCTTGAATACCATTAGTGCAAGATGCCAAACATGGGGGGCAAGGGCCTCCGCAGTCTATGCCAGTCTCGCCAATATCCTGAACACCATTAGTACATTGAGCTGCTTGTATTATGACAGGAACACATGGAGGACAAGAACCTCCACAATCTACATCTTTTTCATCTCCATCTTTGATCCCATTAGAACAATGTACTGGTGTCGATGGGGTGATGGGATATTTCAATGAACATGTTGAAGGAACTCTTAATAATTCTATTTTTGTTACATTTCCGAAAGTAGAAAAGGGGCCTTCGCCAGTAACATTTCTATAAAAATAATCTAATCTAGGTACGTCAAAATATCTGATATTGAAAGCACTCATATTTTGTGGAAATAAGTTGCCGGCTGCTATGGTAGGTAAACCTTGGTTTTCTCTTACTTTTTTGTTCAATTCTATATTAATATCGGCACCGCTTACAAATTCATTGCAAAATATATCAGCTAGTGAGCCAGATTGATCATTTTGGTATCCAATGTCACTAACCGTAAACTTATTTTTAAATATCAATGGGCTAGATTCATTTGAGCTTCCAAATTTTGCTCCATTTGATGTATAGAAAACATTACCATATAAATCTATTCTTCGATTTGATAAAACGTTGAGACCAAAAGGAGTTGTTCCGTTAAAGCTATACTTTGAATTAAAAAAATTCTCTCTAATAACAGTGACTGCTTGAGTCGATAGCTCAACAGGTTCAGAAAAACTACTGTTACTCAATCTCACCGTTTGACTGCCAGTATTATTTACATTAACTTGAGTGTTGATGCTACAGTTGTTTTTGATCTGCAACATTGCGTTTTTGCAATATAGTCGTTTTATGGCACCAGTTTTTGGATCAAGAAGTGCTGGTGTATTTACAAATGATCTACTAATGTCCAAACCAGAAAAGAAATTTTCAACAGTAACGACTCCATTTATATAACTATTATTAATTTTTACTTGACCTTTTCCGTCAATAATTTCTAAAGCTGTGTCATAATAGGAATTGATTCTTGAATCAGAAATATTTGCTAGAAATGTTGCATTTCTAATGTTTAAGGCTATTTTTGCATTGTTGACAGTACTACCGTTTTTAGCTGAGAACTTTACGATACCAGGACCATTAGATGATATTCCATTCCAAAATGTCGCGGCAGGAACACATTCCATACCTCCATACAGGCCTAAATGACCATTATCTAAAATCAATTCCCCTCCAGACTTAATTACTATTCCTTTTCCTACAAGGAATGTAATGGAAGTGTTTTTAACGGTTAGTTTAGATTTTATTTCTATATTGCCCGTTAAATTTAATGGGCTCGATATGGTCATGGGACCGTTAACCACAAAGCCAGAGTTCATTGTGCCTCCACTTCCAGACAATCCATTAATTTCCCATGGCTTTCCTGCATTAAATGACTTAATATAAGATGCCTGTCCACTTGTAATAATTGATATATTACCAGTTTGGTGGTAACTCATCACATTGTTTAAAACATCATTTGATTTTGGGATTAGTTGATCGTAAGAAGTTCCACAATCATCAACTTCATCATTTAAATTTTCGATTCCTGTTGTTAATGCGCCATTAGTAATAAACATAGCTGTATTCCATGTCCCTGGAAAGAATGGATCAACTGGAGTATCGCAAATTAAGTCTCCTGTAAATTTACAATTACATACACACTGTCCATCTATAGTTTGATTTATTAATTCATTATTTGGAATATAAGGTTTAAAATCATTAAAAGTATGAAGCAAACCTAATGCATGACCTAATTCATGAGAAATGAAATTAGAGTTGGGTATATTTAAAGACAAATCTAATAGGTCTTGATCTGATGGGTAGTAGGCCCAAAATCTTCCATATGTAAAGTTTCCTTGACCGACAATATTGCCTGCTGGTTCATTTGTTATTCTAGCCCACAAACAATTTTGGAAATCAATTGTGTTTATTATAGGATGGTCTCTTCCCCACCCTGGATCGTTATACTGGCAATCTGGGCATAGCACAGGGAAGTAATAATAGTCAAAAAATATATTCTGAGCGTTATATACTGTATTTAAATGATTTACTATTTCATCAATATTTGCAGTGGATAAGCCTGTCTCACCTTCTTCATCTGCAGAATATTCAATAATTAACTTATAAGTCTTTGTCTCACTATTAACTGCATCAAAGCAATTAGAAACTTGTCGAGAATTGATATTGCTTCGTAGCTTCCTCATGATGTCAGCCCTTTGGCTCTCTGTAGGTGGTGGTGTCCCACACTTAAAATGTTGCGATTTTATCTCATCAATCCCCAAAAAGGAGATCAAAAAGAGAATTAGAAAGAAAGAAAATTTTGTTGATTTCATGATAAAAAATTTAAAAAAGTAAAAAATAAGTTTTTCCATCTTTTTGGTAGTCACATCAGAATCGGAATTGGGGTCGTTTTTTTACCGGAAGGTGTAGCAAACTAAAAATAGGAATGTAGAAAAACTTTTATCGATACAAAGATAAGTGACCATTACTAAACTTAAAAATTTTGATAGGGGTAATTTTTATATTTTTATTTTACATATACAATAACTGTCGTATGTAATAAAGTCTGATAACATATTTGTTGCAACAATTAAGTAAGTGAAATCATTTGATGTTGATGTTTGACATCACTAACTTCCTACCTATTTCATATACCTATGAGATTTTATGGAATTAGCGTGTGACTTTATGGAATTAGCGTGTGACTTTATGGAATAGGCATGTGATATCATGGAATTGGCATATGACTTAATGGAATAAACATGTGATATTATAAAATTAGCGTGTGACATTATAAAATAACCGTGCGCATTAACAATTGGAACGCCCGCATTTATAAAGTTACCATGGGAATTAACGATTGGAGCACTCGCATTTATAAAGTTACCGCTCTCATTTACAAATCAAGCACCTACATTGATAGAATTGCTTCCCTCATTAACCATTGGGGCGACTGTATATATAAAATTATGGTCGATCTGCTTGCCATAATAAAATAGACCAGCCATTATTCAATATCCTTGAGCCTTTGCGGTATAGCCATATGAAATTGCAAAGTAAGCAAAGGTGAAAATAAAAAAGCATACGGATTACAATGAACGCTAGGTAGCTCGAATAATCATTTTTCTTTTTGGATGACTCGATTCTTAACCCATGAGGTCGCCATAAAACTTATAAATCCAAGCTCCTACATAGATCAGTGTAGGAAACACAATGCCTCGCATCGTATCATCCCATCTTTGGGCTTTAGATATCTGGAAAGGTATCAGATTGCAACATATAGCTAGAAGTGCTAAGGTACGAAATCTCCTTCCCGCTGATGATGCACTGACCTCGTCCATCCAACCCATTTGTGTGAGTGTATTGAATATGAATTCTACAGTGACAAACCCCAAAACAGGAACAATACATCCTAATACTAAACCAAGTAGCAGACTATTTTTTTCTATCATTTTATATGCTTTCTAAATGTTTAAAAGACGGTAATCCGGCATAATGAGTCAAATCATGACCCGACGGAACTACCGAAACAAAATTGTTTTTTAATGCCCAAATATCGTTTTCTTCATTTTCAGGACTTTCATAGGATACAAATTTGCCTGTCAGCCAATAATATTTTTCGCCTCGTGGGTCTGTGCCTTCCTGAAACTCTTCTACCCAAGTACCATCTCCTTGTCTACACACTTTTACACCACGGATTTCTGATAAGGGTACGGCAGGTATGTTTACATTCAATAGTTTGCAAGCACCCATTTTATTATCCAAACAAGCTTGGATGATCTTTCTTACATATACCTTAGCCGCTTCAAAATCTGCTTCAAAACTAAAATCCAACAGTGAAAACCCGATCGAAGGTATATTTTCTACACTAGCTTCCATTGCCGCAGACATCGTGCCACTATAAATGATGTTGATCGCTGCGTTGGACCCATGATTGATACCTGATACACAAAGGTCTATGGTCTGGTTTTTAAGTAAAACATTTTTGGCAAGTTTGACACAATCCACAGGAGTGCCCGAGCATTCATAAGACGTTATACCAACAAACGCATCTACTTTTCTTATTTTCAGTGGCTTGGTAAGCGTGATGGCATGACCTTGACCAGATTGTGGCGAGTCAGGCGCTACGACCAATACTTCTCCAAATTCGCGTGCAACTTCCACCAGCGCTTTGATACCGGGTGCTACTATACCATCATCATTGGTTACCAAAATCATTTTATGTTAATGTATTTGAATTGCAAAGAAACAATAATGCTACAATCTGACCTAGTATAAGATGGTTAATTTTTTAATTCTGCTTTGTCAAATTAGTATTTTCAAAATAATGAAATTAAATAAAGGGTTTCTCAGTCGCTAGAGCTCTTTCGAAATGACGCAGGACTAGAGTTTAATTGGGAAAGAAAGGGAGGTCAGCTTTGCCGACCTCCCTTTCTTCCCCACATTTTCACATCAAATCTCGTCATTTCGAACCACATCGTGGTGAGAAAACTTTTTTTATTCTAATATGACAAATTAAAATAAATAACTTTAAGTGTGGTTATGTTCAAATCTGTTCCTTTATGTCTAGGTTATCGTTGACCAAATCATTCTATAACGATCATTTTGACAGAGCGATGCAGTCCAGTGGCGGTATGAATTTTTAAGACATAAGTACCTGGATTTAAATGAGTGGTTTTAAAATAAAGTTCGTTAAGTCCGGATTTTACGCGATCATCATACAAGGTTTTGATGAGTTGGCCTTGAATATCACTGAGCACGATCTTATAAGCTTCTTTTTGTGATGCTTCCCATTTTAAAGTCACATGTGCATCGCTTTTTGCAGGATTGGGATATAATGTAAATGAAGTTTTGTCAATATCCAGAGTAGAAGAAACTCCTACATTAATGTATTGTTCAACCATAATACTATCGGTACCGATTTCATTGATTACTTTGAGCTTTACAGGATACACACCTTTAATCGGATATTTTACTACCGGATTTTTGGCTTCAGAAAATGCTGGAATTCCACCTTCAAATTGCCAGAACCATTGCCTTGGGCCACCTTTAGACTGATCCGTAAATAATATTTCCGCTCCTTCCAGAATGTTTTGTTTTTCGGTAGCAAAAGCGGCTTCAGGTTGTGTTCTATTGATCACTGTGATAGCTTTGGGTACGGTTTTGGTATTGGTACCAGCGATATTGGCCACGGTGAGTGACACTAAATAACTTCCTGTTTTAGAGTATCTGACAGTCGGGTTCACTTCTGTACTGGTACCAGGCACACCATTGGGAAAGGTCCATCTATGGTTGACCGTATTGGCACTACTTTGTGATGTGAAACTTACATTATCGTCTTTAAATATGGTATCCAAGCCTACGATGAAATCTGCAATTGGTCTTGCCACAGGATCTTGGATGTGGATGTATTGATTTTTTATAATGGTATCTGTTCCCAAACTATTGGTGACGATGAGCTTTACATCGTAAGCACCATCAGATGCGTAAATAACTTCAGGATTTTTTTCAGTCGAAATGTTGGGAGTGCCACCTTCAAAAATCCACTGCCACGATGTCGGATTCTTTTTGGTGATATCTTTAAAAGTGATTTTGGTATTTTTGGCAGTAGTGGTCAAATCAGATGTAAAGTCCGGCATCGGTGTGCTCAAGGTATCCACCGCTCTAAAATATTGTCCCAACCATGTTCCATAACTACTTCCTTCGCCAAAACAGCCGGTCACCCAAGATTCTACACGACCATCAAAAAACCTTCTGCAGGATGTGGTATAATCGCCCCATCGTTCATTATCATCTGATAAGGCATTGACATAATTTTGACCTGTTTTCAAAGTAGTGGGCTCACTCCAGTTGAATTCCGTACCCGAACCTGAACAAACGCGTTGCTGTTGACCCGGAAAGATATCAGGTCCGGAATACAAGTAATTGACCAATATTTCTTTGTCTGTACTTTGATCACCAAAAGCAGAAAATGAAGGAAAACCGTAGTCTATATCATCCGTTGTCAGTACATCCACATGCAATTGAAGATTACCCACATCCATTCTACCATAAAATAAACCTACGTCTCCTTTTGGGGTATTGACATGGCTACCCATATGGACCGTTCCATCGAGATACATGGCTGACCATATTCGACTATCAAAAGTATTCAGTACATTGGTAGTATTTTTTTGCCGGCCATCAGGAGCGAGTTCGGTTAGATATCCTTTGGTCTGTAGTGAAGTCAATTTGGGATTATCATCCAAAGCACCATCCGTATAATACAGATTGTACGTATCTCCACCATTCGGACTGTTGCTCACAAAATACATACCTGGCGCAGTGAGATCATCCCATCCAGAGATAGCAGGTACTAGGTTAAAAGAAGGTTGGCCATCAGCATCTTTGAGGTCGTTGTAATATTTCCATTGGAGTTCCTGTCCATTATAGCCATCATTTTTATCTATTTGATAAAGCACAGAATATTGCCAATCACCCGGTGTATCTCTCATTAAACCAGCAATGTAAAAATCTTTTTTGGATAGTCCTATATTGGGATAATCAAACCATCGGTCATCACCAGACGGATTGCCATCAATTTTATAATAATGCCATTCTCCATTAGGATCTTCTGTTTTTGAAAACGCTATACATAAAAAAGTATTGGCAGGCTCTGAACCATGTAAGCACATAAATATAAACCTGTTGGCCTCCACATCGTAAATCACTCTCGGATCATACATGCGCGTACCCAAACTGAGCAGTGTGAAAAAATCCGGAAATCCTTTCGTGTAAGTAATATCACCAGCAGGATTGGTAAAAATCACATTACTGTTGATGGTGGAGACGATAAACCCATTTTTGGATATGGCCATGGAGTTGTCCATAGGTACACCTGTTCCTCTCATATTTCCCCGGAAATGATTGCCCAAGGCAGGAGCATCTTCAGTGGTAGTTAGTTTGGTAGATGTATCCTCATGAGATTCTTGTCGTCTCGCATTGGCTGCTATTTTGAAATCTTTAAATTGCTTTTGATCTACAGCGGCAGTATGGTTAAAAGCACCATAGTTTCTGATCGATATTCCCCAATCCGATGAAATACCTAAAGCATTTATAGTACCAGCGCATGGTGTTTTTTGGATGTTTGATCCCTGGTGTACAGCCATTTTTTGGTCAACTGCTTGGGGAATGATCATATTGTTTTGAGTATGACCCAAAGTAATTAATATAAAAAGTGACAAAATGGTCAAAATGCTTCTCATGTATTTTGGTTTAAATGTTTAATTTGGACATAAAAGTAATCGATTGTGTTGAACTAAATGAAAGTTTTAATTTATTTTTGTTTTTACTCGGCTTGCCCGCAGGAAGAAACCACACTTTTACCATTCGATCACCAGATCACAAAATCAACTGCCTTCATTGCATTTCAGCAGTCAGGCCCGATCACCCGATCATCAGATAATTCAATATCTCATCATCATTAAGGCTACCAAACCTGCGGTTTCTGTGCGCAATCGGCTTTCTCCTAGAGATACAGGCAGGAACCCAAGCTGCTTTGCAAAATCTATTTCTTTATCAGTAAAATCGCCTTCGGGACCGATCAAGACTAAGGCAGTTTCTGATTTATGATGTATATCTTTGAGTATTACCGTAGGCCCGTCACAGTGAGCTATGAATTTTTGCTGGTATTGGCTATGAATGTCATTTAGCTGTTTCATAGTTACCACCTTTATTTCAGGCAAATACATGGACAAAGACTGTTTGGCTGCCGATAAGATTATTTTTTGAAGACGAGTGATGTTATCTGACTTTTTTTCTGTTCTGTCGGTGATCAATATATAGATAGTTGTGATGCCAATTTCCACTGCTTTTTCAGCAAACCACTCAATTCTAGATGCATTTTTAGTAGGGGCTATCCCTACAGACACATCCGGATACTTTTTAGGAGTATGGGTTTGATCTTGTACTTGGCATACCGTTTGGTTTTTGTCAGAAGAAATGATGGTGGACACGTATAAGTTTCCTTTTCCGTCTGTAATATGGATGGTATCTCCAGTCTTTTTCCTCAAAACTTTGGAGCAATGTTGGTGTTCTTCATCTCTTAGAATGATTTGATTGTTTTGAATTTCATTGGAGAAAAAGAGGAGCATAAAGTCAAAATTTTTGATAAAGTTAAATATAAACTATTGTTCGAGGATAAAAATAGTGAGAAAAAAACTAATTTTGCCCGCTTTAACGACAACTTTATCAAAATTTCATTCGTTAGAAGTACTTATTATATACATTCATCGAAATTAAATTCCAAAAATGGATAAAATTAGTTTAGCATTACAAATGATACTTAGTCTATCAATTCTTGTAGTTTTACATGAATTTGGACATTATCTTCCTGCCAAGTGGTTTAAAACTAGGGTAGAAAAATTTTATCTTTTTTTTGATCCTTACTTTTCGCTTTTCAAAAAGCAAATAGGTGAGACTGAATGGGGCATTGGTTGGATTCCATTTGGCGGATATGTTAAAATTGCTGGGATGATTGACGAAAGCATGGATAAAGAACAAATGAAGCAACCTCCACAACCTTGGGAGTTCCGATCTAAAAAAGCTTGGCAGCGCTTGATCATCATGATTGGTGGTGTTACAGTCAATTTTGTTTTGGGAATCTTGATATTTGCCATGATGATGTTTTATTGGGGCGAGAGCTACATCAAAACAGAAGATGTAAAACAAGGCATGGTCGTAGATTCTATGGGTATGAAAATCGGCCTTCGGGATGGAGATAAGGTGTTGTATGCAGGAGATACCAAAATTGAAAAATTTAATTCGGGCTTAGTAGCCAATGAAATCATCATTAATCAAGCGAAAACGGTAAAGGTAGAAAGAAATGGTCAGGAAGTAGTTCTCGATGTACCATCAAGTTTGGTCGGAGAAATGACAAAATATGAGAACAGAGGAAAGGCATTGTTTCATCCGAGAACGCCGCTAGATATCAAAAAAGTCAGTCCTGATGGTAATGCAGCCAAAGCTAACTTGCCTGCAGAAGCTAAAATGATTTATGTTAATGGTAAGCCTGCAACTTTTCAGCACGAATTTGTAAAAATACTTCAAGAGAATAAAGGTAAAACGTTGGATTTTATATACCTAGTCAACAATGACACCATAACTAAACCCATTTCAGTGACTGACAAAGGTACTATAGGCATTGAATTAAATGGTCTTCCTATTTCATACCAAAAATATGGATTTTTTGAAGCCTTCCCCAAAGGTTGGTCTATGGCAACAGGATTCTTGGGCAGCCAATTGAAAGCTTTTGGACAAATATTTTCTGGTAAGATTAAGGCAAAAGATTCTTTAGGTTCTGTATTTTCTATTGCTACTATGTTTGATACCGGTTGGGATTGGAGAGTATTTTGGAATATCACCGCAAGCCTTTCCATATTGTTGGCCTTTTTCAATTTATTGCCTATACCTGCCTTGGATGGTGGTTATGTAGTCTTTTTGATTTGGGAAGTAATCACAGGTAAAGTACCTAGTGACAAATTTATGGAAGTTGTCAATTATGCCGGTTTTATCCTTTTGATGGGTTTGATGATTTTTGCTTTAGGATTAGACATTTCCCGTTGGTTTTAAATGGTGATGTAGATGAGTCAGACGGAATCCAATTATTTCAATTTATTTGGTTTATCCATAAAATTTCATATCGACCAAAGCCAGCTTAAAAAAGCATATTATAGATTAAGTAGAGCTTTTCATCCGGATCATATTTCCGCTGATAGTCAAGACATGCAAGATGAGATCACCCAGAAATCTGGCGAGATAAATCAAGCATTTGCTACACTATCAGACGATTCGAAACGGATAAAATATATTTTGTCTTTGCACAAAGTCATGGAAAATCCCGAAAAGGAAACTTTGCCTCAAGATTTTCTGATGGATGTCATGGAAATTAATGAAACCATATTTGACCTTCAGATGGATTATGATGAACTGAAAAAAGGAAAAGCCATTCATGATGTAAATACCCTGATGGCTCAAATTAAAAACGAAGGAATTGAAGCTATGTATGATTTTGATAATGAGAATGATATACAACAATCATTAGAAAAAATTAAAAATTATTATTTAAAATCAAAATATCTTTTGCGAATTAAGGAAAATATAGCTACTTTTGCGTCGCTTTAAAGAAAGTTAACTAATTTAAATATTGCCGAAGTGGTGGAATTGGTAGACACGCTGGACTCAAAATCCAGTGCTAGCAATAGTGTGCGGGTTCGAGTCCCGCCTTCGGTACCCAAAGCCTGATAGAGATTCATTCTTTATTAGGCTTTTTTGTTGGTGGTGCTTTTGATTTCTTACTTCCCACGCGACTCGAAATAACATGAAATATTTTTTTCAAGATCAATGCGACAGAAATAGCAGTCTCGCGTCGTTTTTTACCATTTTTACAAATGTCATCATTTCGATCCACGTAGTGATGAGCAACTTTTTTTTAATATCTAATATATCTAGATTTCATCAAAGACGTTAGTTTTGCAATAAAAACAGCTCATGGTAAAATGTGGCTATACTTACATAATGACAAATGTAAATAAAACTGTTCTTTATGTCGGTGTTACTAGTGATCTTGAAAAAAGAATAACACAACACAAAACACATTACTTTAAAGGTTCTTTCACAAGTAGATACAATTTAGAAATTTGTATTTATTATGAAGAATTTCCTACCATTATGGAAGCAATAATAAATGAGAAAGAAATTAAAAAATGGAATAGATCTAAAAAAGAGAATTTAATAAATAAAGTAAACCCTGATTGGGTCGAAATCGGTTTTACGCCAATTAAATCCAAATCTTTATTCAGAGACGAAGTGACTAAGCTATTGCAAGACTTCAAAAATGAAAATGAATCAACAGATAATTAGATTCAAGATTACACTATCTTTTTTTAGCGTTGATCATTTTCCGTCCTTCTAGTATATCAAGATCGTACTTTTTCTACTTTTTTAAATAAAAATTTCCAAAAAATATGATTAAAGAATAAGAAAAAAAATTCTCAGTGAATTGGACTTAAAAATAAGGAAAAAAGGTTTCTCAGTCGCTACCACTCCTTCGAAATGACTTTTTTTGAGTTTTGGTGGGGAATAAAGGAGTTCGGCAAAGCCGAACTCCTTTATTCCCCCTTCTTCTACACGTAAAATCGTCATTTCGATCCACGTAGTGGTGAGAAATCTTTATCCCACCTTACTTCTACTTTTAGCTCCACGTAGTGGTGAGAAATCTTTATTCCCCCTTACTTTTACATGCAAAATAGTTATTTCAATCCACGTAGTGGTGAGAAACCTTTTTTTAATATAACATTTCCACTTTGCATAAAAATCATTTAAACTTTATCCTTTCAAATACATTGTATATCTTTGTCGTTATTATTATACTTGTCAATATTTTAAGCTTTATATATAAAGTCAAAACAAAACTAATTTCATGTCAAGAGAAGTAAAAATTGGATTGTTAACTTTTTTAGTGCTGGTCACGATGATTTGGGGATACACCTTTTTGAAGGGTAGAAACTTGCTGTCTCCTGCCAATGAATTGTTTACAACTTATGAAGATGTTACAGACCTGAATGTCTCATCGCCGATTATGGTCAATGGTTATAAAATAGGTACCGTTACAAAAATAAAACTCAATCCAAAAGATGTCAAAAAAATGGATGTCTTTTATTTGATTGACAGTGATTACAAAATACCTAAAAATGCAGTGGCAAATCTTAAAAGCTTAGGTTTTGTTGATGGAAAAGGTATCTTTTTGGAATTTGACAAAGAATGTTCGGGAGCAGATTGTGCTGTAAGTGGTGATGAATTGAAAGGTAATACGATAAGTTTATTAGGCTCTATGTTGGGTACTGAAGATATATCACAATATAGTACTGAGCTTACTCAATCTGCACGATCTATTATTGCTAACATCGGTAAAGAAGGAGAGCCAGGCTCCGTAAACGAAACCGTCAGACAATTGGAAGTCATCTCCAAAAATATAGCGGCAATTACGGCCACTACGGATAAATTGATGGATAATTCAGCTCGAAACTTGGAAAAGACCATTCAAAATATGGTATCTGTTTCTGGCGCCTTAGCCAAAAGTAACCAAAGAATAGAAGGCATCATATCCAATTTAGATAAAATTACTGCCGACATTTCTAAGTCAAACTTGGGTAATACCATTACCAAAACCAATGAAACGCTGGATGTATCTAAAAGTGCCATTGCTGACTTAAAAACCACGCTGAGTACAACCAGTCAGACTATGACTGAATTAAATGCCGTATTGGCTAAGTTAAAGAATGGGGAAGGTTCTATGGGTAAACTTATGAATGACAAGGATTTGTATACCAATCTGGAAGCCACTACCCACAATCTTAACATGTTGCTACAGGATTTAAGGCTCAATCCCAAAAGATATGCACATTTTTCTGTGTTTGGAAAAAAACAAAAACAATACACATTGCCTGAGAGTGATCCTGCTGCTCCAAAGGAGGAAAAATAAACGATCAACACGCTTTAATTTAAAATTTTGTAGTCAAATCACTTTGTTAACTGAGGGTTTTTTACCTTTGTTGCATTAATCAACTGAGAACTTAGGCATTGGCAAAAAAATCAAATCCGTCTGTAGAAGAATCCGGTAAAACCACACCGTTGATGACTCAGTATTTTAAGCTGAAATCCAAGCATCCAGACGCTATACTGTTGTACAGAGTGGGAGATTTTTATGAAACCTTTGCCGAAGATGCAGTCAAAGTTTCTGATATTTTGGGCATTGTGCTTACCAAAAGAAATAATGGTGGTGTAGATATCGAACTTGCTGGTTTTCCATATCATTCATTGGATGTTTACTTGCCCAAGTTGGTCAGAGCAGGATATCGCGTGGCCATCTGTGAGCAATTGGAGAAACCATCCAAGGAGAAAAAAATTGTAGATAGAGGCATCACTGATGTGGTCACTCCCGGAGTTACTATCGATGACACCATCTTGGATCGAAAAAGTAATAATTATTTAGCATCTATCTACTTTACTACAAAAAATGAGATGGGTGTTGCTTTTTTAGATATCTCTACAGGTGAGTTTTTAGTGTCTGAAGGAAGTGTTTCTACTATTGAAAAACTGATCGATGGTTTTTCGCCTTCTGAGATTATATTTTCCAAGTCGTTTACTAAGGATTATTCCAAAGTATTTGGTGACAGATACTATTATTATGGTGTGGAAGAATGGGTGTATATGCCCGATTATACCCGCGAAAAGCTTTTGGATAAGTTTTCGGTGACGAATCTTAAAGGTTTTGGTATCGAAGAGATGCCTTTGGCCCAAGTAGCAGCAGGTGCTATTCTCCACTATCTGGCATCTACCCAAAATGATAAGACCGCGCACATATCAGGTATTACTAGAATTCAATCCGAACATTATATCTGGTTGGATCGATTTACCGTACAGAATCTAGAACTGATCAGGTCATCACATGATTCAGGTATATCTTTGGCGCAGATCATGGATAAGACGGTGACTCCGATGGGTGCACGACTGCTCAGAAATTGGATCTTGTTGCCCTTACTTTCGATAGAAAAAATCAGGGATCGCTTGGATATGGTATCGTATTTTACGGAAAAGTACTATGATCAGGAGTCCTTGTCTGTATTGCTAAAGCAAATGGGTGATATAGAACGGATATCATCTCGACTAGCTATGGAAAAGATAGCTCCCAGAGAGTTTTTACAATTGCGAAAGTCATTGGAACTACTTCCGGATGTATTGTTGATACTCAAAAATAGTCAGAATGAAGCACTGATCTCATTGGCTGATAAACTTTTACTTTGCGAAAAACTCCGAGAAGACATACAGCAAACGATCTCGGAAGATCCGCCATCTATGATTTCTAAAGGTAATGTCATCCGAGATGGGTGTCATGCTGAGTTGGATGATCTGCGGAATGTGATCAGAAACAGCAAGG
This sequence comes from Aureispira sp. CCB-QB1, assembly GCA_945870185.1. Classification (GTDB taxonomy): domain Bacteria; phylum Bacteroidota; class Bacteroidia; order Chitinophagales; family Saprospiraceae; genus OLB9. Next base: position 17,224 of record CAMBRK010000083.1, read on the forward strand.
AATTGCTTCTTGAAATACAAGCCAAAGAAATAGAAAATACAGGTATCAATAGCCTAAAAATCGGGTTCAATAATGTATTTGGTTACTATCTCGAAGTGACCAACAAATACAAGGATCATGACCGAATTCCCGACTCTTGGGTCAGGAAACAAACCTTAGCCAATGCTGAAAGGTATATTTCTGAAGATCTGAAAGTCTTGGAAACCAAGATACTCACTGCTGAAGAAAAAATTGCGGTGCTCGAGGAGCGCATCTATCACGAATTAGTCATCAAAGCGGGTGGTTACTTAGGCGCACTCCAACAAAATGCACGGCATATCGCCATGTTGGATTGTATTCTTTCTTTTGCCTTTATCGCTATCAAGCATAATTATTGCCGGCCTGAAGTGGATGAATCTTACGTCATTGATATCAAAGATGCCCGTCATCCGGTCATAGAGCGTCAGCTGCCGGTAGGTCAGGCCTATGTACCCAACGACATCACATTGTCCAATGATGATACACAAATCATGATGATTACTGGACCCAATATGTCCGGAAAGTCTGCCGTACTGCGACAAACTGCACTACTCTGCTTGATGGCTCAGATGGGAAGTTTTGTACCTGCATCATCCGCCAAGATCGGGGTCGTAGATAAGATCTTTACTAGGGTAGGGGCAAGTGACAATATCAGTAGTGGTGAGTCCACCTTTATGCTGGAAATGAATGAGACGGCCAGTATTATGAATAATATCTCAAAGCGTAGTTTGATTTTATTGGATGAAATCGGTCGTGGAACTTCAACTTATGATGGTATATCTATTGCTTGGTCATTGGCAGAATATTTACATAATGGTAAAGTGCAACCCAAGACACTTTTTGCGACACACTACCACGAACTCAATGAACTTGCTGAGAAATATCCAAGGATCAAAAATTACAATGTGGCCACCAAGGAGATCGGAAATAAAGTCATCTTCCTGCGCAAACTGACCGAAGGAGGATGTGAGCATAGTTTTGGTATCCATGTAGCTGCTATGGCAGGTATGCCGAGAGATATTATATCAAGGGCGATGGAGATACTCGATGATCTGGAGCAAAAGTCTATTCAAGGCGAAAAATCTGGTGCTGATACACGAAATACAGCAAGAAATATTGTGCCCAATAATTTTCAGTTGAGTTTGTTTGAAGCTAGTGACCCTGTGGCAGGAGAGCTCAAACAAAACATCAAATCCTTGGATCTCAATACCATGACGCCCATAGAGTGTATGCTCAAATTGCATGAGCTCAAGAAATTGGTGGAGTAGGGATAGAAAAGACAGATAGGATTTCGGTGAAATGTCGTAATGGCGACATTTATTGCGTAAATGATGAATTAATTAAAAAATAATCTGTAAAAATTTTGGTTTTTTGAAATTAAAGAAGTAAATTTGTTTATTATTTAAACTTTTAAATCTATAAAT
>CAMBRK010000084.1 GCA_945870185.1 Aureispira sp. CCB-QB1
AGGTCTGCAAATCAGAATCCGCCGCGGGGACTATTTTTCTTCTGTAACCGTAGCGGTGCTACGCTTTTCGAATATAAATAGCTGATTTACCTGCCCGCCTACCATGTAGTGGTCAGGCTGGTTGCATTTTAGCTTCTTCCCGCTAAAGCGGGACAGGCTATGACAAAGTTCTAACGCATAATTCGGGTTAAAACTGAGTCAAAACTTCTCAAATTAGTAAACATTAGCCATTTAGTTTAATCAAAAGGACTTTGCTAAGTCAGTCATATGAATTCAAACTAAAACCTATATGCTGAAAGAAAAATTGGTAATTTCAAAAATAACTCGATCTTAAAAGTGGCGCACAAGGATACTACTTTGTGAAAATGAATCCTTTGGATAAGTAATATTTTGAGTTAAAAAGCAACAAAAACGATTATTATCTATTTCTTAGGGTGTATGTTTTCTAATTTTACATTTTAAAATAAGTCATGAAGCAACCCATACTTTCAATTGTTGGATTTTCAATGTTTGCAATCGGTATATTATCGGTGATCCTATCATTGGTAGGATTGAAATTTACATTTTTAAATTTCATATATAATCATGGAGTTATTACGATAATAATACAACTTATCATGTTATTTGGAGGAATGATAGTACTTTATGTAGCTCGCACGTCTAATGACAATGACGAATAAACGATTAATTATTAAGTAATTGGGACAACCTGAAAGTAACACCATGATCTCTAAAACCACTTTGGTCAAAGCCAAAACTATAGTCTACATCAAATAAACTAATTGGGCCTATTCTAAAATTTTCAATACCAATAAAAGGTTCTAAGTAATGCCCCTTCTCGGGAGTATATAAACCTGAGCTACCTATAACCAGTTTTAATGGAGTTTTATTAATTAGCGGGATTTTATCGAAAACAAAGCCGTTGAAATGATGTCTAAAATTAAATTGCAGGTAATAATCTCCTGTACTAAACTCATAATATGGTAAAAGGTTAAAACTACTTAAGTCGGGAGCAATAGGTGACAAAAGTTCATTTCCCATAGGATGAAAAAAATCTGCAAAATAAGACGGCTTATTCCCAAGGAATTTACCACCTTCTACATTATATTGAAAATAACCAATAAGCCTTGCATTGACATTATAATCCCTCACTCTGAGTGTAAGCTTATGGAATGACTGGCTGTTTGTTGAAATACCAAGACCTGTTTCATATTCAGTGGTTATATTGGGCCAATCCGAGAGATCCCTTATTTTGGAGTAAGGATAAGAACTATACTTTTGTCCTGGAGCTATAGTAAGCCTGATCGTATTTTTCCAATAAACATTGGCTCGATACAAATCAGCGTCCAAATCTTTACGAGGAATGTTATCATCGTAGGGTGCATCCTTTTTCCTAAAACTATATTGAGTGGATACACTTACAGGCTTACGATCTGTATACTGACTATTGATGTATAGATAAAATCCATTGAAAATCTCTTGAGAATATCCCAAGGATACCAAGTTGTTTTGATAAAGACGGATCGCATTTACTTTATACCATAGAGTAGTCCAACTATTGTTTCGTTCATTTATGGGTTCACGTATGTCGAATTGTTGATTTTGTCTTCCCGCACTAAAAAACAATTTACCCAGAGAATAATTATCAAAAGTACGTTCAATGTTAATTCTTGGTTTCCATATTTTATCTGCAAATCCATATTCGATGATAGGTTGCAATTTCCAAAGTCTCTGCATGCTATCAGATTTTGTCCATATAGGGTCGATGCTGATCTTAAAACCTTCCACCGCACTAAATCTTAAAGTGGATAGAGGACTTGAAAATGTTAGCGACTTCTTCTCATAAGTGTTATCAAAACTATATCCTGTCAATAATTTAAGAAAGGAAAATTTATTATTTTTTCTATCTAATGAATCCATGTATGACTTAGTATTCCATATAGCCTGTAGCGAATCTTTTTTGATATAATCTTTGCTCTCTTCGGGTGTTAGCGGGATGGGCCTTGATTTAGCCCAAAAAGAAGTATCTTTTTGCATTGCATTTTGCGTAACTTTAAAAGTTTCTTTGTTACTAAATATTGCTGATACATCTTTATTGATTTGATAATTGGAAAAAATATAGGTGAAATTGCCACCCATTTTAAATCCCATAAGTCCAGCTTTAAAAGAAAAAACCTGACTGAACATTTTCCAGTTTGTACGTCCTTCTGTAGGCACAAAAACTTGCTTCACTTCTATGGTATCCAGAAATGTATTCTTCAATGCATTCCCATAAATTTGTAAATCTGCACTATGTATATTCCATATATCATCCGTTATAAAAATATGGCCATGTAATAATGGAGCGTTTTGACTTTTTGGAATAATTTTTATTTTATTGATGGTAAACCCATTATTATCCACACTTGTGGACTCTAGCTTAAATTTATAATGATTCAATGCAACATCAGCTAGCGGAGAAACAATGCTTCTAGTAAACTTTAAGTATTCTTCATATAGATCAAATGAAGCCCAAGAAAATTGATTGGCGGTAAACAAGCTATTATCGCCTGATTTAATCATTGAAATCATCACTTCTTTGGTTTCATTGGGTAGCTGAAAGTAAAATTTGGACTTGGACTCTGATAAATACACCATCCCTTGACGGGTACTATCTAGAATTCCATTCATATCCCCTATATCCTCACCCAAAATAGCTTTTGGGGCATCTGTAATTTTAACTACTCCTTTAACGTATAAATCAGCCTCTAAACTTTTGACATTTGTTTTGTTTTTTTCTCTGTTGGCTATTGCTTTTCTAATGATTGGGTAAGCAGGGTCTTCAGCATCCGCATAAATCACCAATTCTTGTAAAATATGATTATCTAGCTTCAATACTACATTTTTTACAACCTTGCCGCCATCATAATCAACAGTAAAACGATAAGGCTTATACCCAACGTAATAATAAACTATGTTGTACAATCCTTTCTTGGGCAATTCTAACTCATAATAACCATCTACATTACTTACGGTACCCCATGAAGTACCTTCAATATATATAGTGGCAAAAGGTAGAGAAAGATTGGATTGATCTGATATATTACCTCTGACTTGTGCATCTAGATTATTTGTTATGTAAAAGAAGATCACCCAAAATATTAAGATTCTGTTCATCATTTGTTTTGATATGCAATATAACGAAAAAAAGATGCACTTGTTGACATTACAAAGTGTTCCTATTAAAAAAGGCTAGGATTTTATGCTCGGTCCAATACATACTATTACCTTGGCTAGTAAAACCCACATGTCCTCCATAATCTGGTACCATTAGATGGAAATTTGGATTGGCTTCAGCTGCATGAAAAGGATATGATTCCCGGGGCAAAAAAGAATCATCTTTGGCATTGATCATTAGTGCAGGTACATCAATACTTTCCAAAAATTGTTTGGAATTACTTTGGGCATAATAATCTTCTGCTCCCGTAAAACCATGCATACAAGCCGTATAGTACTCATCAAAATCCCATAATGATTTAACCCTGGATACATGATTCAAATTTATAACATCGGGATGTAATATTGCTTTTTGAACCACCTTTTTCATCAACGTTTTAAGAAACATTTGTTCATAGGGGTAGTTGTACCATTTTTTTAATTTGATACTGCCTTCCCGAAGGTCACACGGTACAGAAACACCTGCAATGGCTTTGATTTTAGGGTGAATGTTTTGTTTTTGTTCTCCTGCAAATTTCATAGCTACATTTCCACCCAAACTAAACCCAACCATCACTATTTGATCATAATCATTTTCAATATAATGAATCAATGTAGGAATGTCTTGAGTATACCCACTGTGATACATTTCAACAAGTCGATTCATTACGCCACTGCAAGACCTGAAATTTACTGCCGCAATATCATAACCATTTTGACTAAATACCTTCGTCAGCCCATTGATATATTGTGAATCGGAAGACCCTTCTAAACCATGCAGCAAGATAGCTATTTTAGTACTTCCTGATGTCAAAAAGTCTACATCAAAAAAATCGCCATCCGGAGTATCCACTCTTATTCTATGGTTATTATGGTCGTGCTTTTTTCTGAAATAGTAAGGATAGAGCGTATTGAAATGACCATTACGGAGCAAAAGTGATGGTTTATATGATGTTGCGTCTATTACTGGCATACCTTAAAACAAAACACCTACATTAAGTACAAACTGACTGTTGTCCAAAATCCACTTAGGTTCGAAGTAATAAGTATACCTTTCATCGGGCACCCTAATCGATGCTCCAAGCCCTAGTGAATTGTTAATCACATCTGTTTTAGTAAAATTTATTCCTGCTACCGGATTGATGATGAGCTTATCATTAATATTAAATAGTTTATAATGCAGATCTATGTCTACAGACCAGGTGGCTTTACTTCTGATATAATAAGCTAAATCAGCATTCAAATCAAATTTTTCTGAGATGTCTTTGCCTACTTTAGCTTGTAACGCTATCGCTTTAAATTCAGTATTGGTATTGTATTTCATACCACCACCATAAATCCATTGGCTGTTTCCGCTCATTGCAAATAATAAAAAAAATATCACCCAAAATACCCCATACCATGATTTCATAACTTAGATTTTTTATCTTTCAAGAACAAATGTAATTAAATCAACAATAATTCTTTGAAAAATTGAAACTTTTTTGTCTAAAGTAAAGTTTTATTGTAGTCTTGACAGATAGACAGGTTTGTATTAGATATACAACTAAAAATTTGAAATTTGGGGATGACTGGTATCGACAGGAAAGATGATCGGTCTGTAAGCATGCCGGAGCAAGATTGTTCACTCCGTTATCAAATGATGATCGAAACACAAATGGCGATAATAACTTCGCATTAGCTGCGTAATCTAGGATTATAAAGCTTTTAGTGCCGCCCGGATGACGTCCGATATACGCTGGTAGCCGCACTTCAACAAACCCTCGGACTAGGTGCGTGAGATACTTCGATCACAATCCGAAAACACAGAAGATAAGATGACGGCGACGTGGGCTTCTGAACCTGCCCGATTCCGACAATTAGATCAGAAGATAAGCATGTAGAAAGCATTCAGTTGCTTTGTCTGGACCAGGGTTCGAGTCCCTGCATCTCCACAATACCCCAAGATTAAAAGCTCATAGACGTAGTGTTTATGGGCTTTTTTTTTGTTTAATATTTTTTTGTTCTAGGACTACTCATCCTATAGTTTTACTCCAAATTTTATATTTTAAGACCTTCCTTATACATTATTCTCATATTATTACTTAATTTTGTAACAAAAATAAATATGTCAGCGATTGTAATTCAAGCAGATAAAAAAAGTAATAAGATACTTTCTGAACTTGCCAAAAAACTTGGAGGTCATGTTATAGACCTTAAAGATGAGCAGTATGAAGAAATTGCTTTGGGAAGTTTGATGGAGAATGTAAAAACAAATGAAACGGTGAATAAAGAAATAATCATGAAGAAATTAAAACAAAAATGATTGTTGAGTTTGATAAATCTTTTGAAAAGTCATTAGAAAAAATAAAAACAAGTCTATTTTCGAAAAGATTGAACATATCTTAAATAACTGCGAAACTGCTGATTCTGTGGATAAAATACTCAATATAAAAAAACTATCAGGTTTCAGAAATTACTATCGAATGGGATATTATAGAATAGGGTTCGAATTATTAGATGAAAATGTTATAAGGTTTATTATCATCGCCCATCGAAAGGATATTTATAAATGGTTTCCTTGATTTATAACCCATTAGGCAATAAGGACAAAAAAAAGACGACCCTCTTTGCAAAGGATCGTCACGTTCACAATTAATTGTGCAGGGTTTCTTTATTGCGTTGATTAGTCAATCTCAGCAACTATTCTATCGGCTTTGTATATATATTTTAGTGCTGCAAATATACCTCCTGCATGTACACTTACGGTTCTGTTGACTTCCTCGTCAAAAATAAAGTTACCCGGAAGGGATTCGATATTTCCATCAAAAATCAAACCTACAGCTTCTCTATTTTTATTGATCAATGGACTTCCACTGTTACCACCTATGATATCATTGGTAGATACGGTATTGAAAGGCGATTTGAGTAGTTCCATAGGTGGGTTTTGCCATCTTGCAGGTAATGAAAACGGAAACTCTCCTTTATTAGAATAAAATCTATCGTACATACCAAAATATGTAGTTATGGCAGGTGCTTTCGTTCCATTATAATCATAACCTTTGATTGTTCCATCAGAGATTCTTAAAGTAAAGGTTGCATCCGGTGGCAACTTATCGCCATAAACTTTAAAGACTTGGTTGGCTATTTTACCTTCCAAAGCCTGTCTTGCAGGTTGTGACGATTGGAACAACTGAGATGCTTCTTTGAGTTTACCGACAAAAACAGCTGCAGCTTCCAAAAGTGGATCATCATCTTTGGCCATTTTATCTTCTTTTTCGAAGAATTTCTCTACTTTCTTATCCTCCGTAAATTTAGTTTCTTTGAGCAGGTAATTGACATATTCATTGACGGTTCTCTTGCCCAAAACTTTTTGAAGTGTCATGTCTCCAGGATAAATATCTTCTTTCACTTCATTCAGAAACATTGTGAATAAATCTTTTTGCTCCTGATCATTAAAAGTCTTGACCTTATCCATAATGGTAACCTTTAGCTTGTCCTTTTTAGCTTGATCACCATTATTTTTTACCAAATCCCTGTAGTTTTCAAGGTCATGCATTACGGTATAAATGTTGCTTCTCAAAGGATTAGGCGTCAAATATGCCATAGCCCAACCTTGTGGATTAAGTACTTCATAATGTTTGGCCATATCATCCCAATAAGTCAGACCGGGAGATTTCGACTTGATATAATTTTCCATTTCTGCTTTTCTTCCAAATAATTCCGGATCTTTAAGTCCTTTGGCAATTCCACCAAAAGCTTTCATAGAGTTGGCTATACCTGCGATATCATTAAGCAATTCCTGAGATTCACGCTCTTTGGCAGGATCGTTTTTCATGGCGTGATATTTTTTCATCAAGTAGTCATTTCTGTTTTTCAGAAACTTATACTGTAGTGGATATCTGTGATCTCTGTCGTAAGTAAATTGGGACATCGTTCGATATCTTTCTGTTCTACCCGGATTACCTACAACGAATACAGGCTCTCCTTCGGCCGCACCGTTTTTATTAAATTTCAGATAATTTGCAGAAGTATTTAAAGGTTTTCCTGTTTCATCATAAGCTCTCCAAAAGGTAGCATCCAAATTATATCTTGGGTACGTAAAGTTATCCGGATCGCCACCAAAAAAGCCTAAATCCAACTCAGGAATCCATACCAATCTGATGTCGCTATATCTTTTGTAACCATAGATGGAAAACTTGCCACCACTATAGAACGTCTGCACCTGTGTTCTCAGACCTTTCCAGTCTTCCTTTTCCTTGTACATCTTCTCGATTTCTTCCAGCGCTTTTTTACGCATTTCCATTTCTTCCGTATCTGATTTGGCTGCTTTTGTCTTTTCTTTGACTAAAGAAGTGATATCTACCGCATAGATCATTTGCTCTACAAAAAGACCTTCTGCCTTTCTTTCTTCCTCAAGGGTAGTAGCATAAAAGCCTTGTTTATCAAAGTTTTCGCCATCTTTTTGGAGTGCCGTCACTACATCACGAGAACAGTGGTGATTGGTCATGATGAGTCCATTTTCTGAAATGAAAGATGCACTGCACCAGGTAGCAAATCGTAACGATGACTTGCGTACATAATCAAACCATTCGTCCTGAACATCCATACCATAGGTGGTCTTTACCCATTCCTTGGGTGGATTTTCAAAGGTCCACATTTTACCAAAATCATAAGGACTAGCCTTCTTTTGGGCCTGAACTTGAACAACAAGTACCAAACCTAACAATGCACTTAATAAATAATGTTTTGCCATTTTGTGTGTTAACTTTTTGTGTATGTTAATGAATGTCGCAAAAATAAGGATTTTTTTAGAAATAATATTTAACAAAGGTACAACTCTTGCTTTTTTATAGTCGTAATTGTTATAATTCATATATCAAATTCATTTTATAGTCGATTTAAAACTGTGGCGACGGAATGTCCTTAGCCTCACGGCGCAAAAAGAAGATTAAGGATTTCTTTCAGAAAAATATCGCTGCAATCAAAAATCTCAAAAGCCACACAACTTTATACTTTGTTATGTGGCTTTTGTGTATCATATTAATTTCGGCGCTCATTTATGGCGTAGCTATGGCAACACTACAATGTAGTAAACTCCTCACATAGATGTATTATAAATACCCATTAATTCCAAGAAGCGCAATAATTAAGGTTAACCATATTGGAAAAATTGAATAAATAAAGACCAAAATTCCTTTGAGTTTATAGAATTTATCTTTTTGTATTGAATCGTACCTTAAAATAATACTTTTGTATTTATTGTTTTTATAAAAATAAAATAAGTGTAAAAGTAAAAAAAATAAAGGTAACAATGCTTTTACAAGAAAGTTGGCATGGTAATATAACCCAATCAGGTCAAAATTTAATTTCAACTCCAATAAGTAAATTAAAATTAAAAAAATACAAAAAATATTCAGTGACATTATTAATAAACTGGAGAATGCACTATTTGATTGACTAATATTTACATTTCTAAATTTATAAAGTCTACAAAAGATATAATCATAAAAGTTCATAACATTTATTTTGGAATATTATTTTAATATTTAGCTGCACCTCCACTCCCGATCGTCGATGTTTGCAACTTCGATGCAATATCTTTACGGTCTCAGACCAGAAATAACACCGCTAGGCGCAAGCTGCGCCTACGACTAAGTGATGTCAAATTTGCAATTTGAATACAAAGATTTATCATATATTTAAAATACTGTGTTCATATCATGCAAATGTACAGGATATGTCGCAAACTACAAAGAATAGGAAACAGATAATGAAACACTTCGATGCAGGAGAAGCCTAGAGCGAACGGTCTCATCACTCTTCTCCTAACTCCAAACTAATTTTATTCCGCTCCCAAATGGAGCAACAAATAATATTTGGAATATTATATAATCCTTTAGGGAGCTAGTACTAAAATTTGCTGGACTGTTAGTTTCGCTAAGTTTATATATGTTTTAGGTTAAATATTTGTGTTTCCGGAATGGATTGCCCCAAAATGCTTTTTGGACGGTAGATTCCTTTCAGAAACTAGAAAAAAAAATGATTTTAATCTCTATTTTCTGTCGGGAAACCCCAAAAATGAGATTATGATGAGTGTATCCGTTTAGAAAATAGGAATTTTAGACTTTTTTTATGTCCTCCGTTGCGGACTCGGTATTTACGGGGCTGAGCAGCGATTTTGCCCCAAAAAGTCTTATTTTAGGTATATTTTGAGTGTTAAATACTTCATTTACGACCCATTTGGGGGCAATTTTGGTGCCTTTTACATGACTAAATGACGATACCAAATAGTATTTGGGGAAATTGGGTGTCTGTGGCCATGTGAACCACTTTTTCTCCACCAAAAACTAACATCTGTCGTCATTTCGAAGGAGATTTATCGACTGAGGAACCCATTTTATGACATCATAGCAAAAATCAAGAATAATAAAGATAAAAGTAATAATTTGCAGTTTCTGATGATGCCAATTGGCTTAGGGCCTTCTGATTTTTTTTCGGAAGGCCTTTTTCATTTTTGACAGCAAACATCAAAGTCAAACCTATCGAAAGTTTGGAAAAGGTCTAATATTTATTTTTTTTTCATAATCCATCTAATATTTAGGATATTGGTACAATATCTATTGAAGAAATAAAAGACTATTTTACTCTTTTTTAATGAATTTTAGATTACAAAAGAACTGAAATAATTATATTTGTGTTTTGTACATGTTAGGGCGAAAGTATCAAGTTGAATATGAAGAAAGATATGTTTGGGAGTAAATATATCGCCCTTTCAGGGCTTTGGATGTAGCGTGGTTTAAGACATAGGGCTTCACCCTATGTTAATACATATTTTTCCTGCTGTAGGAAATTACTCAGCCCTTCTTAAGTTGCTATCTTGTAAAATGAAAAAGCCCAAGGTTGGATACTCTGGCTTTTTATCGCCCACGATCGTCAAAGTTTCTGACCGTTACAGGTCAGATAAATCTAACCGTTACAGGTCAGATAAATCTAACCGTTACAAGTCAGATAAATCTAACCGTTACAGGTCAGATAAATCTGACCGTTACAGGTCAGATAAATCTGACCGTTACAGGTCAGATAAATCTAACTTCGATGCTATATCTATACGGTCTCTGACCGGAAATAACCCACTCTTCGAGTATCTCCAGGCAATCATTTGCTATCCCATTGCCCAATAATTACACACAAGTGAATATTCTTAGTTTCCTTAGTGATAACCTTAGTGCTCTCAGTGGTTATCCTTTGAGCCCTTTTAAGCTTCAGCGTCACCAGAGTAGTAAAAAAAATCTTATTCTTAGTTCCTGACGACTTAATTACAAATCTAAATATGGCTAATCATCATACCTTTTAAAAACAAAAGGCTACCCCATTTTACTGAGATAGACTTTTGAATATAATTTCAGGAAAAATGATTATCCAAAAATCTCTGTTCCAGCAAAATGGAATGCTGCTTCTATGGCTGCATTTTCATCACTATCTGAACCGTGTACAGCATTTTCACCAATATTTTTGGCAAATCTAGCTCTGATAGTTCCAGGTGCTGCTTCTGCAGGATTTGTTGCTCCGATGAGCTTTCTGAAATCTTCTACTGCATTATCTTTTTCTAATACAGCGGCTACTATAGGACCTGAAGACATAAATTCAACTAATTCACCATAAAAAGGTCTGGCGCTATGTACAGCATAAAACTCACCTGCTTTCTCAGTTGATAGTTTAGTGTACTTCATGGCTACGATTTTAAAACCTGCTTCATTGATTTGAGCTAAAATAGCACCGATATGACCACTTGCTACTGCATCTGGTTTGATCATGGTAAAGGTTCTGTTACTTGACATATTTTAAAATTTAAATTTTGATTTCTAAAAAACGCCGCAAAAATATAAAATCATATTTCATAAGTATCTAAAAAACAAAAAAAAATTTTGAAACTTGGAATAAAATCCTGACTTTTGCACCCGATATGATAGATGTAATCGGAGAGTTAAAACAATTGTTGTCGTTTCCTAAAGAAATAGCCATCATTTCGCATCGGAATCCCGATGGAGATGCTATAGGTTCATCGATGGGCTTAGCGGCTTATTTACAAAAATTACATCATAGCGTAAAAGTTATATTCCCTAGTGAATATCCCACAAGTTTTAATTTTATTTTTGGTGTTCAAAGGTCTATAATCTATGATCTTAACCAAAACGCAGCAAAACAAGCGCTTGAAAAAGCTGATATCATTTTTTGCTTGGACTTTAATGGATTGGATCGAGTTGATAAATTGGGAGAAACGATACAGTTTTCTAAGGCTAAAAAAGTACTAGTGGATCATCATCTGGATCCTGAGCCTTTCTCAGATTTTGAGTTTTCTGATACGGGTGCTAGTAGTACTTGTGAGTTGGTATTTAAGTTGATAGACGATTTAGGAGATAGAGCGAAGGTAGACCCGATTATGGGCGAATGTCTCTTTACAGGTTTGATTACAGATACCGGATCATTTAGGTATGGTACGAGACCTTATACTTATGAGGTCGCAGCGGCATTAAAAGTTGCCGGAGTAGATGATTATCAATTGTCCGACAAAATATTCAATTCTCAGAAAGCCAAACATCTCAAGCTTTTAGGTCATTGTTTGGCCAATAGAATGGAAATTATAGAAGATCATGGCTTAGGTATCATGTGGTTGACCAAAAAAGATTATGAAGATTTTGACATACAACGTGGAGATACTGAGGGTATCGTTAACTACATGTTGATGATAGAAAATGTAAAAATGGCCATCTTAGTGCTAGAGCAACCTTCTATTATCAAAATATCATTTAGGTCAAAAGGAGATATTTCAGTTCAAGAAATGGCACATAAATACTTCAACGGAGGTGGCCACAAAAACGCATCAGGTGGTAGTGCTTATGCCAATCTTCATGATGTAATCAAGAGAATAAAAAAAGTTGCACCTGAGTTTATCAAGTAAAAATTGTATCAGGGTGCTCATTATTATTAATATTTAAAACATTAAAATGAAATTTCAAAATTTATTTATGCTTGCCATATTGGCATTGTTGGTTTCATCTTGTAAACCAACTGAAACAAAAACTTCAACAGGGTATGATTACAAATTGATCACTAAAGGAAGCGGTGATGAAGCCAAAGCAGGCGATTATGTCTACTTTACGGCTAAAATTACTGGCGATGATGGTAAAGTGCTAAACGAAATGATGGATGAAGCACAATTGCCCAACCTATTGATTCCAGATTCAATACCTACCGGTCCTAACGCTAATCCTATACTGGAAATGATCATGAAAGCAAAGGTGGGAGACGTTTACCAGTTGACTATGCCTATGGATTCTATGCCTAATGTATCTCCTGATATGGCACACCTCAAGCATATGGTGTACGAAATCGGAATCAAAAAGATATTAGACGAAGAAGCTAATAAAAAATTAATGGATGAGCAACAAGCAGCTATGATGGCTAAAGTTGCAGCAAACCAGGAAAAACTTCCTGCAATAGAAGAATTAGTAAAGACAACACTTGCTGATTATAAAGCAGGCAAGTTGGAGACTCAGAGCACACCATCAGGTCTTAAATATTATATTGTAAAACAAGGAGAAGGTGAAAATGCCAAAAGTGGAAGCAAAGTGACTGCTAATTACTATGGTACCTTGATGGATGGTGTAATGTTTGACAATTCATTCCAAAGAGGTCAAGAGTTTACTTTTACTCCAGGTCAAGGTCAGGTTATCAAAGGCTGGGACGAAGGATTCATGTTACTTAACAAAGGTAGTAAGGCATTCTTATTTGTTCCTGCTGAGTTGGGTTATGGTGAAGCAGGTAGCCCACCAGTAATTCCTGCTAATGCAGAACTTTCATTCTACGTAGAAGTAGAAGATATTAAATAAATACCATAAAGTTTTCAAGCCGGATTGCAAGGAGCTACTTTCTTGCATCCGGTTTTTTATTTTTTTTCACCATATAAACACGCAGGACAATGACCATAGAGCAGTTAGCTGATATCAGGGAGCGATTGACATCGGTAAGGAGGTATCTTTGACGTCGATCACCGCAAAATTCAAATAGAAGAACAAGAACAACTATCTCTAGATCCTACTTTCTGGCAGGATCCAGAAAAAGCTGAAGCTATATTAAAACAACTCAAAGACAACAAAAAGTGGGTAGAAAAGTATCATATGCTGGAAACATCTGCTAATGATGTAGAAGTACTACAAGAATTCCAAAGAGAAGGTATGGCGACAGAAGCCGAAGTTGATGAAAAATACAACGAACTATTGGCCTATCTGGATGATATAGAATTTAGAACTACCCTGGACAAACCAGAAGATTTGCTAAGTTGCACCCTGGAAATCAATGCAGGAGCCGGTGGTACCGAAGCATGTGATTGGACATCTATACTGATCCGTATGTTTATCATGTGGGCAGAGAAAACTGGATATAAAGTGACAGAACTAGACAGAGTAGATGGTGATGTAGCTGGAATCAAATCTGTATCTATAGAAATTGACGGTGAGTACGCCTACGGTATGCTCAAAGGTGAAAATGGAGTGCACCGTTTGGTAAGGGTAAGTCCTTTCAACTCTCAAGGCAAACGGATGACATCGTTTGCTTCTGTTTTTGTACATCCTATGATAGATGACACTATAGACATTGTTATCAATCCAGCGGATATAGAATGGGATACATTCAGAGCTCAAGGAGCTGGTGGTCAAAATGTCAATAAAGTAGAAACCGCCGTTAGGATTAAACACATACCTACCGGCATAGCTATCCAATGTCAGGAAGCTAGATCTCAACACATGAACAGAGATAAAGCCTTACAAATGTTAAAGTCACGGCTCTACGAGATAGAATTAGAAAAACAACGTGTAGAGAGAGACAAAATCGAGGCCGGTAAAATGAAAAATGAATGGGGCTCTCAGATCAGGTCCTATGTATTGGATGATCGCCGTGTGAAAGATCATCGCACAAGTTTCGAAAGCAGAAATACGGATGCGGTATTAGACGGAGGTCTGGATGGCTTCTTAAAAGCATTTTTAATGTGGGATGGCAATTAAGGTAAAAGGCTTCAATCATTATGCCATCGCAGTATCTGATGTGGATAAAAGTATAGCATTTTATCATGATATATTGGGTTTGGGTATGCTGCTCAGACCCAATTTTGATTTTAAGGGTGCATGGCTAGATTGTGGGCATGGCATAGCTATTCATCTGATCGAACAAAATGGAAAAATCACACCTGATTCAGGAAGTCGCCAATTGCATTTCGCATTTGCTGTAGATGACCTGATATCGACCAAAACATATCTGCTGAGTAAAGGCATCCCTATTATAAAAGACATCAAAGCACGTCCTGACGGTGTGTTACAAATGTTTATTCAAGATCCGGATGGATATTATGTGGAATTGACGGAGGTGTGAAATTGGGATTGCAAATTTATTTGCAATATACTTTGCACTGTTATAAATAATTTTGAAACCTTGATAACCTCTAAACTCACCTATATTGCATTTTAGTCTATCCATTTCTAAACTTTATATAATATTTTTGGGCAATACGACGTGTTTTGCCTAATATTGTGGTATTAAATTAACGATAAGGACTGTCAAGGTTTTAATCAAAAAAGTATCCTTAACATATGTCAGTAAAAAAATATTTTTTGTTTGTCTTCCTATTGGTGACACAGAGTACACTATTTGGTCAAAAAATATGGACGCTTGAAGCCTGTGTAAATAGAGCCCTAGAAAATAGTTTTCAAGTAGAAGGAAGTCGAATCGCACTTCAAAATACAGAAGTTGATTTACGGCAAGCTAATCATGGCAGATATCCCAATTTATCTGGAAGTACTAACGTAGGTTGGAATTTTGGTCGGACGATTGATCCTACCCGAAATGAATTTGTAACGGAAACATTTTTTAACAATGGATTTTCTCTCAATTCCAATGCCATACTTTATAATGGTGGCAGAATTACTAATTCTATAAAGCAATCCGACGCCAACAACAAAGCAGCTTTAAAGGATTTGGATCAAAGCAAACGCGATATTTCGTTGTCTGTATCCAGCATTTACCTTAATATTCTTTTCGCTAAAGAAAACCTTCAAAATGCCACCCAACAATTAAGCCAGACCAAAGATCAATTGACTCTACTCAATAAACAAATTGCGGTAGGTAATCGACCTGAAAATGACAGAATGGAAATCGAAGCTACCATAGCTCAAAACGAACAAACTCTGGTAGAAGCTCAAAATAATCTAAACATTCAATTACTCAATCTCAAACAAGCCTTAAGAATCAATATATCGGAAAGCATAGATATCGCTTCGCCTCCTGCAATCAAAATTGACACGGATCCAGAAATCGTTACTTTCGATGAGCTTTATACCTCGGCATTGCGGAATCAATCATCAGTACATGCTGAGGAGATGAGGGTCAAAAGTGCTTTCCTGGGTGAGAAAATAGCTGCTGCAGAATTAATACCCTCATTATTTGCAGGAGGAAGTTTACGAACCAATTATTCTAACAAAGGTTTTACACCAAGGGTTACGGGAGTTACATACAATCCTAATACTGTTTTGATCAATAATCAGGAAGTAAGTGTTGGTTTTCCCAGCCCTGTCGTGGAACTAGACAGAATTCCTTACTTTGATCAATTTACGGATAACTTATCATATGGTGTGGGCGTATCTATGAACATACCCATTTACAGTAATCTAGCTAACAGATCTAATGTACAAAGAGCCAAACTGAATACTTCTAGGGCAGAGTTAGCCTACGAACAAGTAAAAGAAACCCTTAAAATCACCGTAGGACAAGCTCACGCTGATGCAAAAGCAGCCAAAGCAAGGTTTCTGGCCACCGAAAAAACAAAAAACGCACAAAACAATCTGTACAATAATGCCATTAAAAGATTTGAAAATGGAAGTACCAATGTATTCGAACTTTCAAGACTTAAAACCTTGTCCGATGCTGCAGCAACGAACCACCTTATAGCAAAATATGATTACCTTTTCAGAACCAAAGTCTTAGACTTTTATTTAGGAAAACCCATTCAACTTAATTAATATCTTTTAAATATCGCTCATTATGCAAACGAAACGTAAAAATTGGATTTTATATAGTCTATTAGGAATCTTGGTCTTAGTTGCTGCTGTCGCAGTATGGAAAGGTCAGTCCAAACCCAAAGGAACAGCCGTAACTATTGCCGATGTAGAGCAACGAACTATAAGGGAAACCGTATCTGCAAGTGGCAAAATATTTCCTGAGACTGAAGTCAAAATTTCTTCTGACGTTTCTGGGGAAATCGTAGAACTCTATGTCAAAGAAGGTGATTCTGTTGTGGTTGGGCAAGTATTAGCTAAAATCAATCCCGATACTTATTTGTCTGCCGTACAACGTGGTGAAGCTAGCTTGAACAGTTCCAAAGCGCAGTTATCCATTTCTAAATCGCAGATTGAATCCAATAAAGCTCAAAAAGAACAAATAGTGGCTCAACTCGAAAATGCCAGAACCATACATAATAGAAATGTGGCTCTTAAAAAAGATGGAGTCATTTCTCAGGCGGATTTAGACCAATCATTGGCCACTTTAAAACAGTTGGAAGCTAATCTTAGGGCTGCTGAAGCATCTATAAAATCTGCACAACAAAATGCTGAAGCATCTGATTATACCATCAAAGGAGCTGCGGCAAGTCTTAGCGAACTCAAAACAAGCTTGTCCCGTACAACGATCAAGTCTCCTACAAGCGGTATTGTTTCCAAACTTTCGGTAGAAAAGGGAGAAAGAGTGGTAGGAACTATCCAAATGACCGGTACCGAAATGATGAGAATCTCTAATCTTAATGCTATGGAAGTACAGGTAGATGTGAGTGAAAATGACATACTCAAGGTTTCTGTGGGTGATGACGTAGAAATTGACGTGGATGCGTATGTGGGTAAAAAGTTTAAAGGAAAAGTAACACAAATTGCTAACTCTGCGGCAAATGTAGGTTTGGCAGGAGCGGCATCTACTTTAAATACGGATCAGGTAACTAATTTTGTCGTAAAAATCAGAGTGGATGAATCATCATATCGTGATATCAAAACAGCTGCCAGAAAATATCCCCTGAGGCCAGGTATGTCCGCATCTGTAGACATTTATACTGAAGAAGCAACCAATGTCACCACAGTGCCGATACAGTGCGTAACCGTAAGGGAAAAAAATGGAACAAGTAAGAAAACCACTGAAAAAAAACCTGAAGAAGGCGTATCCGAAGATGAGAATATCAAAGCGATTGAATTTGACGAAGTGGTTTTTATAATGGATGCAGACACGGCCAAAATGGTAAAAGTAAAAACCGGAATACAGGATGATGAATTTATACTTATCACAGAGGGTCTTCAAAAAGGTTTTAAAGTTATTTCCGGCCCTTATAATGTAGTCAGTAAAGATCTTAAGTCAGGAGATAAAGTCAGAATTAAAACTGAAAAAGATGACAAGAAGAAGGAATAATGAATCGGCATCTTATCATTTTTGTTAAAAATCCAGAATTAGGTAAAGTTAAAACCAGAATAGCTGCTACAGCGGGTGATGCACAAGCATTAACCATTTACCAGCATTTATTAGGTATTTCCCAGAGTAATATACATAAGCTGGATTGTAAAGTTCATATTTATTATAGTTCGTTTATAGATGACCAAGATTTATTTAATGGCGCTAATATGAATAAAAATATACAGGTAGCTGGTGATTTAGGAGAGAAAATGAAGTCAGCATTTCGGGATATCTTTGATCAAATCTCAGGCACTGTTGCACGCGCCAAAGTAGTCATCATGGGAAGCGATTGCCCTGACCTAACATCAAAAATGATAGGCCAAGCTTTTGATAATCTTGAAAAACACAATGTGGTCATAGGGCCAACCTTTGATGGTGGGTATTATTGTATTGGTATGGATGATTTTTATCCGGAATTATTTACAGATGTCATTTGGAGCACAGCAGATGTTTATAGTAAAACCATTCAAAATACTGAAAAACAAAAGCTAACTTATATAAAGCTTCCCACACTTCATGACATTGACCATGAAGAAGACTGGATAGCTTACCAAAGGCGCATAAATTCGATATAAATAATGCTACGTTGCCAAAAAGATTGTTTTTATTGGGGCGTGCCCTTTCGCTACACTACAGGTCAGGCTATACGCTTTACTATCGTGTCCGCTCCTATCCTTCACGCATTAAACCCGGATTATGCATTAGAAAATCTATTCCGAAGCTAAACTTCGTGCCTTTGGCTCGACAAGGTCTGCAAATCAGAATCCGCCGCGGCGGACTATTTTTCTTCTGTAACCGTAGCGGTGCTACGCTTTTCGAATATAAATAGCTGATTTA
>CAMBRK010000085.1 GCA_945870185.1 Aureispira sp. CCB-QB1
CTCAGAGGGGTCAATATGCTCCAGAATAAAATCTCTACCGCCTTAAAAAAGGGGGTCAGCATCAGCCAGATTGTCAGAAAAAATCAAACATGCCTAAACATGAAATTCATTCTGTTTAAGGGGGTCAACATGCTCCAGTGTATCCATCATAGTATCTTTTATAAAGGTTTGTGATACCGTTGATACTTGATACTAAATAAAATTAGCATCGATGTTTAAAAACATACGATGGACAAACAAAAACCGATAAGCAGCAAAAATCAGAAGAGCTGCTTTGTCAAGTTTTTTGATGGATAAATATAGGGTGGATGAGTGCGATGTATTTATCTATCAAAACCCTATGGGCTTGAACTTTACTAAGCTAGGAAAGGATTATATTTGCTGGTCGGTTTTTTGTTGTTATAATGAAGTAATTTTAAAGTTTGAACTACCAAACTCCTTACGAAGTTGTCTTTGTTTGTAAAGGGGGAAGACTAAAAATCAAGAAGAGTTTTGCGAAGGCTGTAAAGAACATGCCATATTATAATACAATTAATTTATGCATAAAATATTTTCAAAGTTATCTAAAAGAAACCTTACGCAATCTAATTCAGAATCAAAATGGATGTCGGTTTTATTAAGTGTCGAGTCATTTACCAAATCTGTTTTAAAATCCCCTATATAAACAAATGTACCACAGGGATCATCACAAGCCATTCGATTAACTCTAATATGTATATACCATGTAGTACCTTTAAGAAAAGTTGTAGACTTGGCAACACCTTTTGTATGACATTCACCAGATACACACTGACCACAAACATGGTCTTCAACCATAATCATATCAAGGTCAGCTAAAGTTGATGGAAGCTTTTGCATTATTTCTTTTGACATTTTTATTTACTTTAAGAGATTAAACCTTGATGATATAAGTTTATTATTTTTAATTTCTTCAATTTCATTAATTGACACAGTACCAAATTTATTTGATGATTTTCTGATTAATTGATGTGCAGATGACACAATAACATCATAGTCTTCAATATCTATAGTTTTCATGAAATTAATTGTCTTCAAGTTTGAGAAAATATTGATTAATAGTTGTGTTCCTGTGGATACTAAACCATCGGCATTTTTAGAAATTGGAATAGGTAACGTATGAATTATTCCAATTGCATGAATTCTTATTAAAAGTTCTTTAGAGTAGTCACTCTTTGAAAAATCTTTCATATTGTTCAGAACAAGAACGTTAATAATATTATTGACATATTCTTTATGAAAAGCTTGGTTGATCAAAGAGTAAGTTGGAATTTCACGAAAGGTTAGATCTTTATTACTTTGATACCAATCAGAATTTAACAGTTCATGCAAATAGGATAAATCGTTATTCATTAAAATATCTTTGTCTATATAATTACCTTTTAAATTATTTCCCAATCTTATTAATTTAAACATTACCATATAAATAGAGATACTTAAAGCTATTAACTTGTAAGGATCGTTTAGATAATAATATCCTAAAATTCCTAAAATCGTAACTATCGATACAGCTAAAGTACCAGCACAATATTGTGAAGATAAAAATATCATCAATATTGGTAAAAGAATTCCGGAAATTAAGTAAATAAACTCGTAATTATGGAAAAACTTCCAAATTAAAAAAATAGAAAGACAAATTACAGCGATTGTAGCTAGTGTAGATATTACTAAGTTAGTGATTTCTTTTTTTGTAAATATATTACTCATTGTTTTAAGCTTTTGTTTTTAATTTAGGAAAATAAATAATCCAATTACTTGTTAAACTCTTCTTCGCTTATAGTGTCTGAAGTAAATTCATTAAACCTTCGGCCTTCAATAATAATTATATCAAGATCTAACTGAAATGATGGTATATCATAACCACCTGTTACAGGTATTTTATAAAAGCTTAATTCTTCTTCACCTTTTTCATATTCTGCATTTCGAACAAATCTTACCTTACATTGCTCATTCTCAATTTTTTGTCTGTAGTCACTTCCGTAGGCAATTTTAACATAATAGAGACCTTCTGGGATATTTTCCATCTTGTAAGATTCATTTGACCTTACATATGCAATTCTAATACAGTAGTCTTCACCCATTAGGTTTTTCTTCATTAATTTTACTACAACATCTGTATTAGAACCAACATTAATTTTTAGATAGTTTTTCAGTGATGGATCATATTTTGGAATAATATTCTCGCATTCTGGCGCACTGCCTGATGGGTAATGTTTCTTTTCCCAAGTCGAAAAGGGATCTTCTATTAAGAATTTTGAAGACACATATCCTAAACTATTTTGAAATTTAATTAACCACCAGCTGGTATTCTCGTTATTTATAAGCTCTACTTCTTGACCTTCGACCAAACTAAAAAGCTTCTCATATTGACCGCCTGGACCCGACCTAACGTTTAATTCATCTGCTTTAACAATATATACTTTAGTACTTTGCCCCATTAATAGTGGCCCAAAGAATAACATTACTATAAGTGTCAAAATTCTAATTTCCATTTTATTTATTTATTTTATTATTTTGTAAAATCAATTTCACCAGTATGCGGCCTTTCAGTCTTATTTGGATCTTTGATAGTGGCATTTTTGGCACTATTATCTGTGGTATTTGTAAATTTTATGATCGTGAATACGACAATTATAAGAAGCAACCCATAGACCAATAAATCTAATTTATAAATGTTTACTAAATTATCTTTTGGTGATTTTATTTGATCTGCATTAGCTTTAATTGGCGTGGTTTGAATATATATATCATGTTTTCTTCTTTTGATAGGGTCTGAAA
Organism: Aureispira sp. CCB-QB1; assembly: GCA_945870185.1. GTDB lineage: Bacteria > Bacteroidota > Bacteroidia > Chitinophagales > Saprospiraceae > OLB9. The sequence goes on from CAMBRK010000085.1 coordinate 2,797, forward strand.
GTACTTCATAGGCTTCTAAAATGAGTTTAAATTTATTTTCAGACTCTAAACTACCAAAGTTCTTATCTGGATGATGCAGAGCTACAAGTTTTCTGTATTGAGCTTTAATTTGTTCTGGAGTGGAATCAACTTTACAACCAAGAATTGTGTAGTAATTCATCATTAAAAATTCCCTTATTCAATAAATATTAATTGCCCCTTAGAATAACCGTAACTACTCTCAACTTCGATATATGCCTTTTCACTGTACGAAAATTGAGAACAATATTTTGTTTGGATGTACACGTCCTGGTAATCAACTTTGTAAAGGTTAGATGATTTTCTTGTAACTTCAACTTTGTAGGTCCCAGCATCAAGTTTTAAAGGGTTTAAAACTAATTCAACTTCTTCAATGTCGCCAGACTTTGTCATAACGAATATATCATCATAACTGACATCTTTGGCAGAAAAAAAATTTGCTATATCACATTTAGTTTGGCTGAAAATGGGTAAACAAAAAGTGGAAAAAAGCAAGAATGAAATAATAACTTTACTCATAGCAAAAATTATAAAACTGAATAAACAATAATAAAACATAATTAGTTCCAACGTCATAAAAATAAGAAGCGGATATTATGAAAAGGAGATAATAAATGTTAAGTAATTACTCTGTCCATATATTTCAAGTTTGTTTTTAGTATTCTCTTCTTCTGTTACCACCACCTAACATTCCTAACCCAATAAAGATGAAACTAATCCACCACCATATGCTATATCCAATTGTCGAGTAAGGAGCTTTGCAATATATGTCGTCTGAAAACCAACTTACAACCCAATGAGGTATTACAAATATTCCGTGCCAAATTCCTGAATACCAAGTGTAAGTTTTGTCTGGGTTGATGTAGCAAATTTTAGTTGATAATAAACAAAACGCAAAGAAAATACCTATGTAAAAAATAATTGACCCTATTGAAAGTAAAATTCCAAGAGATTCTTCTTTTTCTTCAAACATTTCTATCCCTGCAGCAAGAGATAAAGATGAAGCAAATCCAATAGTCAAACAAGTCAGCATTATTCCTAAGAATATACCAAACCCATTTTCAGTTAGGTCAGGATTTGTCCAGTAACTATAAATTTGTGAAATACCTAACAGAACGCTAATTGTTAATATTGAATAAAAAGCAAATTCTTTGTTTGGTGAAATTTTTGCGGATAACCAAGTTATGCCACCAGGTAGTAATGCAAAAATACCAACAGCTAAACCACCGAAGAATATTAGTAGTACAATTATCCAAAACTTACTCAAGCCCATTAAGGCGAATAAAGACATTGGTAACAAAGTGTAAACTAACGCAACAATCACAAAGATTATCGGAATGAAAATTATGTATCGTATGACTTTCATATTTATTTGATTTAAAAGTTTGTTATTGTCGTTTTTATTATGTGTCGTATAACCTTTAAAAATAAGCGACACTCACTATTTAGCCTTTTAAAAACGATTGTGATACATTTGTAATTGGTAAAAGATGTGTGCCTTTTCTACTACAAATATATGAAGTGTTTTTATGTGGAGGTGCTTTTAATTAAAAAATGGATGAAAAAACAGGTTTTACAGACTTGAGCCTTGACATAATTTTGATCTTATTTTGATTAATTACAAACGTCATAATATAATAAAGATTTATTTAAAAATTGCTGATGAAATACCTGAATTTATAAATACAACATAAACGGTCATATATATTGTAAAAATGATCCTATTTAATGTTGGATGTTTAAAAAATTCCCAACTTAACATTATTGAATCAGACCACACAATATAGTATGTGAAACAAATAAAGACTAAAGAACAAATATTAAAAAGATAGTAAAGCATTAATTTCTGGCGGACAAAATAATTAAGGGTTATAGAGATAACCTTGCTAAATAGCATAAAAAACATTCCAAATGCAGGTCCAATAATCATGAACCACATTATAACATAAAAAAGTGTATAAAACCATGAGGTGTGACTTACTATAAATTCAAATGGAATACTTAATGACCAAAAAACAACCCAAAATATAATTGGTATTAACAATATTGTGATAGACCATCTAACAACATCCATGAAAGCTTCTTTATATTTTTGGACACTCATAAAAAATTATCAACTTAAGTTTAAGCAAAGGTAATACATTTAATTCTGTAGACCGTATGTAAATATGAAATATAATAGAAAACAGGTAAAACAGCCCTGCCGTCGTTCCTTGGCAGGTAAACTTGAGCCTTGAAAATGCCTTAGAAAGTAGGCTATGGGTTAAAAACAATAATACCTGAATATAAAGAAAGCTCAGGTTGTGGATGTCTGTATCTCATTATGTAAACAATTTAATGATCAAATGAGTATGAGTAGTAACACACAAACCGCAGATATCATACCTGTAGCTACCTTAGTGTTTTAGTGTTTGTATGTGCGGTGATAAAAGGCAAAATTTATATCTTTGCAGAAAAAAATTATATGAATTTTAAGATGAACATTAAGCATTATCGATTTTTACTTGTAATAGAACTTATTTTTATTGCAATTATCTTATTTGGTGTTGAGCTTTTTTGTAAAGATACTTACGATCAGTATGGGAAGCCTAAATGTAGTTTAAGCCTTTACTATTATATTTTGTATTTAGGAATGTTTCTTATTGTGTCAAATACTATTTTTTTATTTAGTGAAATATATAAAGAGTATAATTACATTAAAATCGGAGATTATGAATATTATTATTATGAAGAAGCTAATGCATGGGGAACCAAGGTAAAATCAAATTTATATGTAGGGATAATATTATCAGTTTTAAGTTTAATAATTTTTCATAACATAAAATTAGATTATGCAATAGGTGGATATTACTTTGGATTGTCATTTATAATTTTTATAATATTGCTTGTAATCATCTCCATAATATATATAGTGATAACTATGATTCATCTTGGGAATATAACTAAAAATCAAAGACATTATGCAGACATAGCAGGTGCTTTTTTGATAATTATTGCCTTACCATTATTTTACGTATATAATGTATCATTTAAAGATTTTATGAAAAGGAATTCTAATGAATTTAATATTAAAAATGAATGGTGTAATAACAATTTTCGTGCGATTTATAATGATATAGATGTATACAAAAATTATGAAAAATTAGAAGGTAAATATAAAGCCCAGGTTTCTAATCGGACAACAATAGACCATAGAAGTAATTTAATATATACAGAAGATGAAAAGTCCCATTTTAGTTTGGAAAAAATTATATTGGGTGTTGGAGATACTATTAAATTACATCAATCAGATTGGAACTTATTTAAAGACGAAAATGGCAATAAATGGGAAATAGATTCAAGAAAATATGATAATATTAGTGATATAGAAGTTTTAGAAATTGACCATAACCATCTTGAATATATTAAATTTAAATCAAGTAAAGTAAAGCATAAATAATCAAGTTAAAAACGTAATAATCTGTTCTTAAATTGTTATAGTAAATTTAATAAAAATTATTCAATTTTAGTGTCCGTGATAAAAATCCAGATGGTATCATTATTTGTGGTTAACTCATCACAAAAATACCAATTTTTAAATGTTTTCACTGTACAAATATTATCAAATTCAAATATATCATTTTCATCAAATATCTTAGTGATATAATAGAAAGAGTGACCATTCCAATTACTCTCGCGAAAAATTTCAGCAGTTCCTAACTTTGGATTTAATGACTTTTCGTCAAATTTATATTGAACTAAATATTTTGCATTGTATTCTTTAGGTTCAAAAAAATGTCCAAATTCATAAACAGGAATATGTCTTGCTCCAAGAATGGAGATAAAATATGTTATAAAAAATGAGTAAAAAAGTGCATATCCAAATCTTTTTAGGCTGTAATCGAGAGATTTAATAACGACGGTAGATAATACATTATTTGTTGTATCAGTATTTAATCTCAAGTTTTTGAGAAAACTTCTAATTTCAAGAAAGGAATAAACAATTATAATTATTATTGTGAATATAATACCAGAAACTCTATATAGCGGAGGAAATAAAAGATTTATTGCAAATAAAATTGAAAAGAGTTTACAAATGTACCAATAAAACTTCTTCATTTTTAATGAGTGTTGACTGTTTAATAAATGTACAAATATAAAAGATATATAATAAGGACGAGAAATTTCACAAAAAGAATGAAAAAAACAGGTAAAAGAGCCTTCAGCTATGACTATGCCTTAGAAAACAGGCTCCTGGAAGGAGCCGAACTATAAAGTAAGAATACACAGTGGCAGCGGTGCATCTGCTGAGCATAGGAGTAGTCTGGAGACAGATGGGAGGATAGAGTTGAGATTGGGATTAATGCTAAGGTTGAGATTAAGTTTAAGATTAAAGGTGTTAGCTTTATGTAGTGGATGTGCGTTGATGGTGGGTATTCTCTGTCTCCAAGCGTCTATGCCAGCAGATGCACCCACATGGCTGCCACAAAACAAATAAAATGAACTGCGGTAGATGTGGATACAAACAGGTGGTGCAAACGAAGTGTGCCTGTATCTTGCGGAACTTGTGGAGCATAGGACAGGATGCACTACCTGAGCAGGATGCACAGATACAAAAGCAGTGAAAGTGCAGCGTAATGGTGTGCCGTGATCGTGTATGTGCCATACCCCGCTCTGGAAGAGTGACAGAGTACCTAAAACGAACAGTGAAACGTTTATGAGTGAAGGGTCTCTGGCAGGTATGGCGCAATATACGATACGATAACCACACCATAGACTGCACGCCGCTTTACCTGTGAAAGCTCTGGGCTGTGAAATGCAATGAACAAGCAGAGCGACAACTAAGGAAGTGCCTTTGGCGCACAGCTGGTGAAGTAGAGCATTGTGCTAGGCAAAAGGAGCGTGGTATTAGAGCATGGGTATCGTAGAAATGGAATGGAACGAATTGTGGGATGGAATGGAGTAAGAGTAGCTATGATTTTAAGATATGGCTATTAAATGAGGAAAGATGTTTTTTCTTGCAAATTGAATTTGCAAGGCCAATAAAAATCATAGCTGCTTACGGAATGGAATGTGGACAAGCCTGAGTGCAATGGAGAGACGGAGATACTTATGCCGAGCGGACTTCGGCTCTGCTTCACGGCGCTCAGTCACCAGGCTCTCTGACTGAATGAGTGAATGTAGTACAGCGAAATGGGAACATCGTGAAATGTAGCAAACGGAATGAGAGAAGGAATGAAGTGTGCCGAAGGATGGAGGAAAGTTCAATTCTTTAAACATAAACAAATTTTTCATTACTTAATATCTGTTCATTGTCGAAGCGATAAGCTACTAAATGGCCTTTTTTGGCTACACTATAATCTAAACAACAGACATTGGATTTTTGTAAAGATGGTGCACCTTGGAGCCAGTAATGACCAAAAAATACAGGCTTTTGATTTTCACTGTAATAATTTGTATATGGTAAAAGTGATGTATCAATAGGTAAATCAGGTAGCTGGTCGAGTGGAAGTACGCTCATTTTTTTATAAGTAGATGTTTCTGGATTTTCCCACCATTTAGTTCTTATTTCTGTCCGTTCTGTTCCATCTTTATCAAAAAATGAGAGACCAACTGGCATTTTCATCTCTTTGCCTTTCAAAGTCTCTTCAACTATATTAAAAAGATGGTGACTTTCACAAGATGCGTCTGCAATTTGTTTGTCGTTGATCTTTTGATTGGGTAAAATATCATACAGGTGATTTATATGTTTTTCATCCCAACAAGCATGAACTGCTCTAAAATATTCTGTTTCATAAAATAAGGGCAAGGTCTTAAACCAATCTATAAATTCATCATATTCCTTTTGTCGGTTTTGAAACTGTTTGATGGTATCGAAATGCTGGATTATATTTTTGATATCATGTTTTCTCAGATGGCCTCCATTTGAATCTTTGGTATGAAATCCTATTGCATTGTATTCATGATTACCCATTAAAGCTATTGCATTTCCATTTTCTACCATATTTCTGACTAAATGAAGCGTTTCAGGTATTTCTGGTCCCCTATCGATATAGTCTCCTATGAACAGTATTTTTCTTTCTGGATGTTTATAAGTTCCTGATTTTGACTCATAACCTAATTTCTTAAGCAATAGTTTTAACGTTGATGCATGTCCGTGGATGTCTCCAATAAAATCTATCATTTTGAATAGCAGGTTTAATACTTTGTTTTTCGATAAAATTTAAATAACCTTATGACAATAAAGTTTTCGTTTAAGTTTAGTTTTTTCAGAATAATTGCAGGGAACGTCTTTTTAGTACATAAGGTAGTGCGCATTTCATTTAATAGCACTTCATATTTCAATATTCTTGTCCTATAAATTTGATCGCCACAAATCGAGCATAAACTGAGATAACACAAGGTTGAAAAATCTGAAAAAATTTTAAATGGTTAAAGGGTATAATATAGAACTGGCCTGGAAGACTTTACATGTAACCTTCCTGAATCATTGTAGTTTTTTTAGTGGATGTATACGTATTGAATTGGATGATTTTAGGCATCAAAAATGTATCAAATGAACAAATATTCAATGATGTATAATTTGGTAAAAAATTATTTTTTTTTTATTGGGTTACATCATTGCATTTTCTGCATTAATAGATTAATTTTGTAACTCAAATCAATTAATCATGAAAACAATAACCTTTATTTTTCTTATTTTCATTTCTAATCACATATTCTGTCAAGATCTTAAAATTTTACATTTGAGAGGAGGAGACTCTGAAATTGTGGGCCATAATATTAAATATGAAGAATATTTTTCGGTCGGAAAAACAGTTCACATCAGAATTAAAAACCCTAATCCATTTATATACAATTATGAATTTACTATAGACTCATCTAAAATTACATATGAAATTCCTACATGGGACAAATGGTTAGAAGAATTGTCAAAATACAAATCAGACGCCGAGTTAACAAATGGAAGACTGCATAATGATGTACCTCAACCAAGTGACACATTACTAAATAGTTTTAAAAAGATTCTGACCGCAATTGAAGCTGTTGAAAAAGAAAATAAAAAACTAAATAAATATATTTTGAATTCTGATGACGTGGTTGATGATAATACAGCAGAATCTCTTTTTAATAAAGTTAAAATTATAGCTAGAACTGAATTAAAAGCTATTGATATTAATGAAGATGAAATCAAAAATGAGAAAAACTCTTTAACAGGTAACGATATTAAATTTTTTAAAATACTTGAAGAATCATACAGAACTATGGTGACAAATTATAATACTAAGTTGAAAGCGTTTACCGATTCAAAACCAACCCTTGACTTCTATTTTACATTGAAGGAAAATCAAATTTTAACCCTAAAATTAAAGGTATCAAAAAAATATGAATTTGGAAACAGAGATGTAGGAGATTCAATAATTACAATCATTTTGAAAGCCAAATACAAATGGAAAAAATTTGAATTTTTACCTGTTACCGCCTTAGCCTATGGCGGAACAAGTGAAAGCTATTATTTACAAAACGGTTTAGTTGCAGCAGAACAATCCAGTGAAACACATTTTTTACCCTCTGTGCTATTAAATTTTCCAGCACATAAGTTGGGAGAGAATGGTGAATTTTCTATAGGGTATGGAGTTGGAATATCTTATTCAAACGCAAATAAAGATTTTAGAAATGTTCATTTTAATGTAGTGGGATCTTACACTGAAAAAGTCAGATTATCGCTTGGATTTGGGTTTGCCCAAATGAGAGATGGTTTAAAATCAGGTTATACACTTAATCAAGTTGCTGAAGGTGATTTACTCCAAATAGATGACTTAAATAGATACAATTGGAAGCCAACTTTATTGTTTGGTGTTAATCTTACAGGATTTAGTTTTGGAAAATAAATAATAAAAGTATTATGAGACATTTATTTTACATCGCATTTATAGTATATCTTTTCCTTTCTTCATGTAAATGCGGAAAAAAGAGTCACGAGCAGGTGTCTGCCTTTTTAAATGAAACAAAAAGTACTAAAATTGAACAATTTTTGCAGAAAGTCGATTTCGAAAATTTGGATTCCGTACAAAAAATTGAATACACCATCCTAAATCTTAAAAATATAGATTTTGTAGGTGAAACCATACCAGATTTTTCCAATAGTTATCCAGATTTTGAGTCAAAAAATAAAATTCAGAGATGTGCATCTATTGATGACAGGTCAAGTGATACCCAAAGGTTTTTTGAACCTACCACAAGTAGAATTGGAAGAAGTTTGTTAGATAATATGAATGCAATTGTTCCCGTGAGATTTATTGTGTATGAAAAAAAATCATACAATGAAGATCTTCAAAATAAAATATTTAAATCTATAGAGTTGCAGTTAAATACTTTAAATGATGTGTATGAAAAATTCGGGATAAAATTTGAAAACGAAGAAAAAGACAACATAATAAATTATAAAAGTGCAAATCACAGAGTTTTAATTACTGATGACAAATTTAATGAAATTGTGTCAAAATCTGTTTTACCTGAAAAGTACTTAAATATTTTTGTTTCTGAACTTTATACTGAAACCGGTAGTGAAATTTTAGGTATTTCCAGTTTCCCTAAAGAAGTAAATGATGGCATTATATTGAATCCTGTAACATTGATCGGTTATCCGGGGGTATCAGTTTATGGTGAGGGCAAAACATTGGTACATGAGGTGGGCCATTACTTTGGCTTATACCACACATTTAATATGAATAGTGAATTGTGCCCGTTAAAAAAGTGCAATACATGTGATGATAAAATTTATTATAATGGGTGTGATTATTTTAAGAAATTGAATGGCAAAGTCATTAATGGAGATTTCATATCTGACACACCATCTCAAAAGTTTTGTAATAAGTCATTTTGCACCCATACAAATGAAGTGATTAATTGTGACGGAAACGATATTTGCGATTCATGCCCTCAGGAACCAGGAGTAGATAATATAAATAATTTTATGGATTATGTACCGGATTTATGTATGAATAATTTTACAGAAGGCCAAATAGAGTGGATGAAGAAAAATATTTTACAATACAGGACCAATTTTGTCAGATGGAATGACTTAGCAAATAATACATATGATGAAATTAAGTCATCCTATATGGCTTTTTTAAATGAATAGTGTGATATAAACATCATTTAAAAAGTTGATTAGTCTGTTATTAATTCTGAAGTATCGAATAATTATTCAATTACTTTGGGTGGATATTTGGGCCCATCTTCAGTTACTATGTCAAAGGATCAATTTCTTGATGAAAGTAAATATAGAACAACAATAAATAATCCTACATGGAAATATGGACCCAATATAATTATTTCCAGAAATAATTTCGGATTTGTATTAGCATATGGGTGGGAGAAGGCCACAGGAAAAAATGGTCACCAATGGATTTATAATAATAAATCATATTCTGCATTTGGTATTAATACAGGATTCGGTAGGTAAAAGAAATTGGTGTAATGATAATATTTCTGTTTCAAATAAACCAGTTGAAGATATACTTAAGATATTTAAATACTAAGCCATCATATTTTCCAGCTTATTTTTCCACTTGGGCCAATCGGGCATTTCTTTGGTCTGTAAATCTATGAACTTTTGGGTGTGATCATGATGAACTAGGTGACATAATTCGTGGATTATTACGTACTCAATACATCTTTTAGGGGCTTTGATTAATTCTGGGTTTAAGATAATTTTTCCTTTTGGTGTACAGCTTCCCCATCTGGAAGGCATGTTTCTAAGGATGATGGATGTGGGATGGACATTGTATTTTTCAAATTGGGCAATCAATGGATTGGCGAGCATGTTAAATTTATGTCTAGCATGTTCTAAATACCAAGCTTTTACTAAAGATGATGCGTTTGACTTTTCAATTACTGATACTTCTATGAATTTGCCTTTGAGCTTTACAGATTCTTTTTCTCCAGGTTGGATTTTCAATCTATACTGTCTTCCTAAATAAAAGTGTGTCTCGCCACTTACATATTTTCTTTCTGGTGTTTTAGGATGAAAAGCCAGGAAAAAACTTTTTTGTTTTAATATCCACGGTGCCTTCAATCTCAATTTTTCTTTGATTCTGTCCTGTGGTACATCCATAGGAGATGTAACGTGGACGCTCATATCAGGCTTAACCGTGATGCCCAGTGTTTTTCTATTTGTATATTGCAATGTGTATTCTATGGTCTCTGATCCAAACTTGATATGGTCTATCATCCTTTATATCTGATTTTGGCCACAGAAATACATTTGGCAGCAATGTCATCCATGTCTCCAAATGACAAAGTTGAAATTTTGTATTTATCCCGTACTTCATCTATTAAAAAATCACCAATGTCTATTAGCAATTTCCCTGTAATATTGGATTTGTTTTGCCAATCAATGATAGGCTTATTCGTATCTAATACTGCTGTCCGAATAATTGTGTCAATGTGAATGGCCACCAATGCTGATATTTCAGTGCATTGAACAATGTCTGAAATTTTTTCTTTTAAAGCTTCCATGGAAATTCCATAAAATGCTTTAGCTACATCTTTGTCCTTAAGACTATCGGGAATGTCGCTATCCGTATGGGATAATACACTATTCATAATTTCTTGGACTCGTTTTAGATATTGGGCGTCGCTAAGTCTTTGGGCTTCGTAATCTGCAATAGTCTCTCTGAGCATCTGAGAAAACTTTTTGTAAAAAACAGGATCTTCATCGATCTTTTCAGAAATGTGTTTTGCAGTTCTACTTGCTATTTTATCGGCTTTAGCAGCCTTACCAGTGGTGTTTTCTACTTCTTCTTGAAATTTTTCTTTATCAAAAATATTAACTATTTCCGTAATGATTTCGACTTTTTCAGAATTGATGTGGGTGTCTATGAGCTTCTGAATCTGACCTTCATATTGTTTATAGTCAACGGAATCACTGTATCTAGCAATGACCGCTAATCTAAGTTTCATAAACATGGCAAGATCTTCTTTGTATCGATCGATTGTTTTAGAATCTGTATTTTTGTGAAACAGAAGTGCCGAAAGCGCTAACTTAAGTGCTTTAGCATAGGTGGACAATTTATCATAAAAAACTACTCTGATGGCTTCGTCTCTTAATAAAACCTGGTAAGCTTCTGCGTCCCGTTTATTTGGGATGGTTTTGAAAATATCCCATAATTCTGAATGTTTTTGTGGAAGCTTTTTAATTTCTTCATTAATATCTGTCAATGTTCCTTCCATATCTTCTGTATCGAATTCATCAAAGGATGAATACAACTCTAGCGCATTATCCAGATTTTTGATGACACCGTAATAGTCAATTATATAGCCAAACTCTTTATCATCATGGATTCTATTTACCCGTGCTATGGCTTGCAATAATTTATGGCCCTGAAGATTTCTGGTGAGATAAAGGACTGTATTTTTGGGCTCGTCAAATCCTGTCAATAATTTGTCAACTACGATAATAATTTCCGGGTCTTTTTGGTTTTTAAAACGGCTGATGATTTGTTTTTCATATTTTTTGGCATTACCATGTTCGTCCATCATTTTGGCCCAAAACTTTTTTTCTGGTTCGGTGGATGTAGCATAAGCACTATCTTCTCCTTCTCGGTCATCTGGTGATGAAATGAGTACTTCAGAACTCACTAATCCAAACTCGTCTAAGTATTTTTTGTATCTGATGGCATTTATTTTTTTGTCACATACCAACTGACCTTTAAATGGTGTGCCTTCCCAATTGTCTTTAAAATGATGGCTGATGTCATAAGCTATCATTTTCATCTTTTGTTCGGCTGCATTTAACTGGTCAGCTCTACTAAATTTTTTCTTGAAATCTGCCTTTTGATATTCATTAAAAGGTTCAGAAATCATTTCGAAAAAAGTATCTAAAGGATTGTCATTAACTGTCTGCTTGGAGAGCCGGCCTTCATAGAGTAGTGGGACTACCGCTTTGTCTGTCACTGCCTGATCTACGGTATAAGCATCAATGATACCACCAAACTTAGCGGCTGTGCTTTTTTCTTTTTTGAAGAGCGGTGTGCCGGTCATAGCAATAAAACATGCATGAGGCAGGGCTTTTTCCATTTCTACATTAAAGGTACCATGTTGGGTACGGTGTCCTTCATCTATGAGTACAAAAATGTCTTTGCTCTGAAACGGTTCTTTGATTTTTTTCATTGCTGCCACAAATTTGTTGATGATAGTGGTCACCACTGCATCATTGCTGCTAGATAATAACTCAGCTAGTCTTTGTCCTGTAGTGGCGTTCTCTACAAATTTGCCACATTTGCGAAAAGTACCTGTGATCTGATCGTCTAGGTCTGTCCTATCTGTTACCAAGATGATTTTGGGATTGCGAATGGATGGTTCTGTAGCTATAGCTTGTGCTAACATCACCATGGTGAGCGATTTGCCACTTCCTTGGGTATGCCAAATGACGCCACCTTTACGTCTCCCATCGATGGTTTCATGAATCCTGGCAATAGATTTTTTGATGGCAAAGTATTGCTGATAGCGGGCCACTTTTTTTACACCATTATCATACAATGTAAATCCAAATACTAGGTCTAGTAATCGCTCTGGACGGCATAATCCATATAAGTATTCGTCTTGAGCAGTAGGAATGATTGGCTCAGACTCGATGGCATCAAAGTATTGTCTTACGTATCTGAATCTTTCTGAAAACAATTTTTCTTTGATCTCCATAGATAATGGCTTGTTTTTCAGATTGCTTAAGGTAGCTCTATATTGGTCTTCCTGGACTTTTCTGCTATCAGGCGTATCACCATTGAATTTTTCTTTCCATTGTGCCCAGAATTTCTCTATGGTACCCAAAGTAGCATAACTGCCTTCTTGTGTGGCGATACTAAGGACTATTTGCGCAAAGACGTACAGATTTCTGATGCCTTCATCTTGCTGATTGCGCAGATGCTGACTGATGGCTTGTTTTATAGGGTCTTTCATATCAGGCCTTTTACATTCGATCACACACATGGGGATGCCATTGACAAATAGGACGATATCAGGCCTGTAATGGTCTTTGCCATTGGTGCGGATGACCGAAAATTCTTCGGTGACATGAAAGACATTGTTGTCTAGATTTTGCCAATCTATATACTGGAGGGTAAAGCTTTTCTTTTCGCCATCTACTTGCTGATCAAAAGATTTGCCCAAGGTGAGTAAGTTGTATAAAGCTTCTGAAGCTACGACATACCCCTCCTGCATTGGCAACTCACGAAGTGCCCGGATACCATTTTCGATATTGGTGTCACTGATATAGGTGGTGCGTGAAGAGCTAATGTGCTTGTTTGCATTGATGGTACGAAGCTGATTCCGAAGAATATCATCTAACAGGACATTGCTGTGCTTGCCGCCACGTTGTCTATCTGATTCGGTGGGAGTGATGTATGTGTAGCCTAAATTAATCAACATCTGAAGTGCTGGTATCTGGCTGATATGATCTTCTTTAAAACTTGGTGTGTTCATTTGTGTGTCTAATAACTTTTACGAATGATGATGTTAGAGCAATATGATTAATCTATAATCAACATATTCTAATTTAATAACATACATATAAATAACAATTTTAATATAACTGAATCTCTAATAATTTCTCTAACAAATCTCTAACAATTCTCTAACAATTTCCATCTGAACTTTAATTTTAAATCCCATCTACCTCGATCAAAGTTTAATACTATATGTCTTTCTTTGTTTGCCGTAATTAAAATAAAAATTACTAATTTTTGAAATTATTTTATTGTTGTTGTTGTTATTACTTAAAATAGGCATATATTTGCATCGTTCTTTACCTTGGGTAGGGAATCTACAAAGGTTTCGAACGCTGAACCCGCAATCAGCGTCAAGATAAATGGATTGGGGTGTCCCCGATCGGCGAAAAGCTCAGCGCAAGTTGAGCTTTTTGTTTTATGGATAGATTTTAAGTCCATACTGTTTTCCGTTTTTACTATAAATTTTAGGTTGAATAAGGTCAAAAGATGGATTTGCTCTTTTAGGTTCAATCACATGTCTAGCTAAAGGATAAGCAATCAAATCTGCAAGTTGAAGACCATTTATATTTTCTCGTTTACTTTTAAATGTGATCGTAATATTATATTTTTTTAATCTCTCAGCTGATACAAATGCAGTACCTCGAGCCAATAGACGTTGAAAATGTTCATCAAGCTTTTTATCTTCTTTACTTCCTCTCTTTTCTATAATGATCTTTAATTCTTTTTCACGCTCTTTGATCCTGTCCAGAAAAAAAATAGATCTTTCAATTATAAATGAAAGTGCTAATTCATAAACATCATTGGAAAGAAGACCAAAATTTCTAATGTATTTATCTTTTTGAATAGCGGATGAAATGACGGTATAATCTACATCGCTTACTACCATATTAAGTCTTTGATAAAAATCCTTTTTAATTTCTAAATCAAATAAAATAGAGAATTCTTTATCGCATTTCCTTATGTCACGACTATGAAAAATCACTTCTTTTTGACCCCAGAATCTATTTTTTATATTATTCAATGCATCTCTTAACCTGATATATTCAATTTCAGAGAGCAAAACGCCGCATAAAAGGAATACAGGAAAGTCATGATTTAAAGTGGTTAGGCCGTGATCACCACTTTCATCTAGGTATAATTGATATTGCATCCTTTTTACTTTTTATCTTTGGGTGGATGTGGGTCATTACCATGACTATTCGGATTTTGAATGGTTCCATCTTTTTTGTGTGGAATTAGCTCTGAACCTTCTTCTTTGGCTTTCTCTCGACTCCATTCTATGGCTTCCTTTTTAGTATCAAAATGTTTTGATGACCTTTCAGCATTTTCTCTTTTGGAGTCCCAACCACCGCGGTCTTTGTTAGGTACTATGTGTCTTTCTTTGCGTGGCATATCTATCTGTTTTTGATATTTTTAACGGATTCTGTTAAGTTATCTATTAAAAGTCCTTTAACATCAGTGTCCTGAATTTTTTGAAGGATATCTAAAATGGTTTGTTTTTGACTTAAATTCATTGTTACATTTTTATTTTAGAAAGGTGATGAATGGATTGTGTGACATTGCATTAAATTGAATTTTACCTTTAAATCTTGGGTGTAACCATCCAAATCTGGAAAAACACTTTCATGCCTAATACCTAATAAATATAGTTGCTTCTGGATTAATCTTGCAGTTTCTGTATCGAATTCAAGTTTTGTAATGTGATTTCCTTTATCATTATAAAAGCCATCTTGAAACTCTAAAGTTGGTTCTGGTTGAATGGAAAATAATCCAAATTGTCCTGAGATCCTTTTTGTAATGTGTGGCGGATAAAAAATTCCATGACCAGTAATATTAAATGGGTCGATATCTAGTGTTGTATCAATATAATGGCATGTATGCATAACGTATAAAGCCGC
>CAMBRK010000086.1 GCA_945870185.1 Aureispira sp. CCB-QB1
TGACGAAGTGAACCCTGCCTTGCCGGCAGGCAGGCGTGAAACGGGTGGGCAGAAAAGTGCGTCTATCGCATTTGTAGAATATTAAAAATAAAAGAATGATAATCAAAGCGATAGAAAAATGCAGGACTGAACGATCCTTTATGGTCGAGTATGACAATGCGAGAAGTGAAGGAACCCGAAAGGGATGGGTAGGTCGGGAATGCACAACAATAAACCTAGCTGATCTAAGTTTAGATCAGTGCCTTCATTTTTGAGTGATTTCGTATCACTCAAATACAGCAAAGCCGCACCATTCAGTTACCTTTTTTTGAACTGGTCTTTTTCACGCAAAGCGTGACGGGTTGTTTACTTTTTTTCTGGGCTAGCATTACAAAGTAATAGGGGTAAGCAAAAAGAAAAAAAGTAAATGCTGCCCGCATAGGGCAAAAGTTTAAATGAAGTGCAAATAATTTGAGAGTTTTGAAGAAATTTCCGTGCATCGAAACCAAATAATTTGAACATATGTAATTGACAATCTATAATTTACATTAAACCAAGCAAGCCCTATATAGGCCATTTTCATCAGTTACAGTTTGCATCAAGTCACCGTTTTTGTTGACTATTACCAGATTGGTCACGGGGTCTATGAGTCTTATGCTGTATCCGCTGAGCTTCATATTGTTTTTTCGGTCAGAAAAACTTCCAGAAATGCTTCCTATTACTTCTTTAAATTTAAACTCTGGAATTATTAATGCGTGACTATTGCTCAAACCGTCATCTTTGGATCCATTGCTAAAGCAAATCTTAAGCATTTCTATGGGTAGCTTTGTATGAAGCTTGAGAGCACCGTTTGGATTGGATCTGTATGTCGTAAATCTCCATCAACTCCCGCTCTGAAGTTGGCTCTTGCTGTTTGACCAATAATAGTAAATGCTGGCGTTTCGGAAACATATGATAATTCCACAGGAACACGCCCACATTGACTAATTGCAAAAATACTAACACTATACACCCAACTACTTAGGAGATTTGAAGTGTTTTGCTTCATCTCGATGCCATAAAGACAAATGTCTTCTAAAACGACGCGCTTCTGTAAAGCATATTCCATACAAACGGATTATTTTGAATTTTCAGATTTCATCTGTAATGCTAGACTACCGCGACCATAGATTGCATTGCTTTTAGTGAAGTCATAAAACTCAGAGAGATTGGACGGTGTAGCATTCATTTTAAAAGTATCCAAAAGTGTTAACTTAATATCAATGCCATCCACATAATAAGTATTTAAGGTATCACCAACTTTCCAGATGGCTCGGTTTCCTTCATTGGCTCCCTTCCATGTAAAACGAGAAGTGTTCCAAACAGTGAAGTCTTGCGCTGAGATCGTGTATAAACTAAAAAATAAGATGACTGATAAAACGGTCAGGGGTTTAATAATTATCTATTTTATTGACTGTTTATATTATTATACATTAAACATATAGCTAATATCATACCAGATTGGTGATTTAAACCAATTAAATGATAAAAATCATAATTGAGTAGCCATGTTTTAATCCACTTGATTCACTCTAAAAATATTAAATCAGGAGTAGATGATTCTATGTCTTACTTTTACGAAAATAAGTTTTTGTGAAAAAATAATTATCTTTGCTAATCAAAAAATTTAGTAATCATGAAGTTTTTGTTTATTCCACTGTTATGTTTATCATTAAATGCAGTTTCACAAATAACCCAGACAGGTTATTCCACGTTAGCCATTGGTGCCGAAACCAGAGTTTATAAAAAATTAGATGGTGAATTAAGGAATTTTACCAATACTATCTTGGATGAAACCAACGTGGAAGCACAATTATATTACGGATTTACTCCAAGTAAATATCATCAGATTAGGCTAAAACTTTATTAATTGATTTAACGGTTTCTTTTTATTTTAATTGGATTTTGACGAGTGTCAAAAACATCAGTTATTTTAATAGTTTTAGTTAATTCATCAATAGCAAAGATTATTTTGTAGTTTTTATGGATTAAGTATTTGTAGTTGATATTTCTATGAGACAATAATAGATCATCTTGACAAATATAAGGGTTTTTTCGCAAATTTTCTGGGGATAAAATTAAATCTTCAATAAGTTGGGTTGCAATATTTATACCAGCTTCCTCTAAATAGTAATAAAAAATGTTACCTAGCTGAATCTCAGCCCATTCAGACCATATAATATTGTAATATATTACTTATACTTGGCTAAGAGTTCATCACTTGTCTTAAACTTATGGTTTCTGAAGTCAGCTTCGGATTGGTCTATCCGACTATCCAATTCTGCTGCAGTCATTGGTTTAAGTACTTTTAGAGATTTTGATTGTTTTTCCTTTTGTAAAAGTTTTTCAAAAAGCAAAATAGTATCTTCACTTTGAAGTTTTAAAAATTCTTGAATAAACTCTAATTTACGAGATTCTATGTTCATATTGTTTAATTTTAAAAAAATGTGATTTTATGCGTTTAATTATATAACGCTTTAATCCAAGTATCCAATATTAATGCAAATATAAGATATTTTTTAAAGTTTTTAGTAATTAAAAATCTGAATTTCACGTTTTAAAAGTCCATTTTGGGTATCTTTTATGATTACAAATAGAGAAAAAGATTAAAATAGTTACATTTGGTCTCTAGAAATAAAAATCAATTTGCAATCTTAAATCATGCCACCCAACTCCACCAAAATCTCCCTAATCCTCCTAGCTGCAGGCGAATCATCTCGCCTAGGTAGTCCCAAACAACTACTCGAGTATCATGGCAAAAACTTGTTGCAACATACCATCGATCTGACGCAGTTGCTAGACATCGAGACGATTGTGGTACTTGGTGCATTCAAAGAAGAAATATTGGCTCGGGTAAATGTTTATGAAGGAAAAGTAGTTGAAAATATGGCTTGGAGCGAAGGTTTGTCATCATCTATACGATGTGGATTGAGTGAAGTCTTGAAGAAAAATACTGAGACAGAAGCTGTCATTCTATTACTTTGCGATCAGCCATTTTTGACTACCGAAATTTTGCGTGAGATCGTTGAAAAATATCATAGTTCTGGTCAATCTATAGTTCACTGTTCGTACGGTGATGTTTCTGGTCCGCCAACTTTATTTCATAAATCTTTGTTTCCTTACTTGATGGAGCTGAAAGGTGGTCAAGGAGCCAAAAAAGTAGTGGATATGTTTCCTGATCAAGTAGCTTATATAGATTTTCCGAAAGGGAAGTTGGATATTGATACCGCAGCAGATTACCAACAGTTAAAACAAACAGAGTCAGACACATGATGACAGATACTTTCGGAAGGGTACATAATTATTTGCGCATATCTCTCACGGATAATTGCAATCTGAGATGTACGTACTGTATGCCGGAAGATGACTATGACTTTACACCCGTCTCACAGTTGATGCAGCCTGATGAAATCCTTACATTGGCCAAAATATTTGTTGATTCGGGAGTCACGAAAATACGACTCACAGGTGGCGAACCCTTGGTCAGAAAAGATGCGGCTGATATCATCAAATCGCTTGCCACTTTGCCTGTTCAACTGACGATGACGACCAATGCCACTCGATTGCATTTATTTATCGATGTGTTAAAAGATGCGGGTCTTCACTCCCTAAATGTGAGTCTGGACACGTTGCAAGCTGACAAATTTATATTATTAACAAAGCGAGATCAGTTTGAGTTGACTTACAATAATATCATGCTGGGTCTCGAACAAGGTTTTCACTTGAAGGTCAATGTGGTGGTGATGAAAGGTGTCAATGACAACGAAATAAATGACTTCATCGCGCTCATACGGGACTTGCCTCTGCATGTACGATTCATCGAGTTTATGCCATTCAGTGGTAATCACTGGAGTAGTCAGAAAGTAGTGACCCTAGACGAAATGCTTCAAATCATTGGTGAAAAATATGAGTTCTTACCCATCCCAAGGGCAAAACATGCTACGACGAAAGGCTATCAAATAGCAGGATTTGCGGGTACCTTTGCGGTCATTAGTACGATGAGTGCGCACTTTTGTGGAGATTGCAACAGACTCAGACTCACGGCAGATGGCAAGATGAAAAATTGCCTTTTTTCTAAAGAAGAAACAGATTTATTGTCGCCGCTTCGTCGTGGTGAAGATGTTCTGCCACTTATATATCAAAGTGTACAGAGCAAGGCAAAACAACTCGGAGGTCAGATGGGAAGTGATTTTACCCATGTCGATGCAGATGCTATTAAAAATAGAAGTATGATCACCATAGGTGGATAAAGCGTGCAAAATGAATAACCACATGATCCCATATCCAGAAGCCATAGACATCATTTGCCACCAAACACAGGCATTGCCGCCAACCATAAAACCAGTTTCAGAGACCTTTGGTCTAGTACTTGCCAAAGATGTATATTCGCCTATCGATATCCCAGGATTTGATCAGTCCGCCATGGATGGATATGCCTTGAGCTTAGGAAATGAACTTGTCAGAAAACAATATTTGATAGCTGGAGAAGTAGCTGCTGGCGACATACCCAATGATGTAATAGATAGTAATGTTGCCGTGAGAATATTCACAGGTGCTGCATTGCCTAAAGGTTTTGACACGGTAGTCATGCAAGAAAAGACAAGGGTAGAAAATGGAAATCTTGTCATTATTGACGATCATTTAACACTAGGTCAAAATGTACGTCTGCGCGGCGCAGAAATTAAATCTGGTACATTGGCCTTGCAAAAAGGTAGCCTACTTACACCTTCGAGTATAGGATATTTGGCTGGTATGGGCATCCATGAGATCTCTATTTTTCCAAAACCCAAAGTGACTTTGATCATTACTGGAAATGAACTCAAACAACCAGGTCAAACACTAGATTATGGCCAAGTTTATGATGTAAATTCCTATACATTGACCGCGGCTTTGCACCAAAAAGGAATAACAGATATCGAAGTATTATGGGCCAAAGATGATCTTGATACATTGTCAGAAACGCTGAGTGTTGCTTTAGAAAAAAGTGATTTGGTACTATTGACAGGTGGAATTAGTGTAGGAAAATATGATTATGTATTGGAAGCCGCTCAAAAAAATGAAGTAGTTGAGCAATTTTATAAAGTCAAACAAAAACCAGGAAAGCCTCACTATTTTGGAACAAAAAACAGCACTTTGGTATTCGGTTTGCCAGGTAATCCTGCTTCTGTTTTGACGTGTTTTTATGTTTATGTTTCCATGGCGATTGATCTACTTTCCAGTCATCAAAAGCAGCGTTGGATAAAGGCAAGATTAACGGATAACTTCGAAAAAAACAGTGGCCTAACCCATTTTTTGAAAGGTGATTATGCTGAAGGAAGCGTTAAGTTTTTGGGTGGCCAGGAGTCATTCAGATTGAGTTCGTTTGCTGCGGCAAATTGTCTCATTAGCATAGATGAATCAGCTACACAAGTGGCGTCAGGTTCGGAAGTGGAAATTTTACTTTTACCAACATAAAAGAAGAGGTGGAAGAGTTGATTTTTTACAGTTTGTTATTTGTGGTCGCATTGCTTTATGCCTCTGTTGGTCATGGAGGTGCGAGTGGGTACCTGGCATTGATGGCGATTTTTGGGATGAGTGTAGATACGATGAAATCATCAGCGCTGATATTAAATTTGTTTGTGTCGTTGGTTGCATTTATACAGTTTTACAAAGGTGGTCACTTTAATTTTAAGTCATTTTTGCCATTTGCTTTGGCTTCTGTGCCATTATCTTTTGTGGGTGGAATGATCCATATGGATAGCCGTATTTACAAGATTTTATTGGGTGTGTTTTTGATGCTAGCGGTGATTAGAATGTTGATTTTTGACAATCTAAAAAACAATAAAAATCCTTTGCCTTCGCTGGCAATATCTTTGCTAATAGGAGGAAGCATCGGTTTTTTATCAGGGCTTTTGGGTATAGGTGGTGGTATTGTTTTGTCACCTATTTTGATATTATTGTATAGTATGAATCAAAAACAAGCAGCTGCAATCAGTGCTATTTTCATTTTTGTGAATTCTTTTGCAGGATTATGTGGTCAGTTGGTACAAGGTGTAAACATTGATTCCCATATCTATCTTTATGTCATAGTAGCTTTTGTTGGTGGCATACTTGGTTCATATCTAGGTGCATCAAAATTGAACCATCGTGCCTTAAAATATGTATTAAGTTTTGTATTGTCCATTGCCATTTTTAAATTATTAAATCAATAAAGGAATAAGTACCAAATCAAATTGTATGAAGATAAAAATATTGTTATTTGGACAATTGAAGGAAAAGTTGGACGCTGGTTTTATTGAAATAGAAAGCATGGAAGATAGTGATCTTTTGCTTGCGAAATTAAAAAGTGAGTTTCCTGTATTATCTGATATATCTTTTAGAATAGCGGTAGATAAAATTTTGATTGCAGAAAAGGTTGTTTTAAGTGAAAAATCGGAAGTAGCTTTGTTGCCACCTTTTTCGGGTGGCTAATGGCATTGCAATCTTTGATTGCAATTTATAATGAATTATTGAATTTAAAATTCAAAAAATATAGAATCGAAGTCGCAGACTTCGACTATCGGTAAAAAAATGGAACGTTATCAAAGACAAATCATATTATCACAATTTGGTCGAGAAGGCCAAAACAAACTTGCCACTGCCAAGGTATTAGTCGTAGGTGCGGGTGGTTTGGGTTGTCCTGTCTTGATGTATCTTGCGGCTGCAGGTGTAGGTCATTTGGGTGTAGTAGATAAGGATGTAGTCAGTCTCTCTAATCTCCAAAGACAAATTTTGTACAAAACGGAAGATATCGGTTTGCCAAAAGTAGAAAGAGCAAAGCACTACCTTCAGCAGATGAATCCTGAGGTAAATGTCACGACTTATGCCACCTATTTGACGACTCAGAATGCCGTAGAAATCATTGATGACTATGATATGGTGGTAGATGCTACGGATAATTTTCCTTCAAGATATCTCATTAACGATGCCTGTGTATTATTGGGGAAACCACTCATATACGGCGCAGTATCTAATTTTGAAGGGCAAGTGGCCGTCTTTAATGCGGACTTAGGAAATGATAAACGATCGGCCAATTATAGAGATATTTTTCCTAATCAACCTATGGAAAATGAGATAGGCAATTGTGCTGAAATAGGTGTTTTGGGTGTGTTGCCAGGCATAATAGGTTGTATTCAGGCAAGTGATGTCATTAAATTGATTACAGGTATCGGAAAACCTTTGATTAATCAATTACAAACGGTCAATCTACTCACTAATCATTGGCAAACATTTGTGATTCAACCATCACAAGAAACTCGGTCTCTTATACCAACCGATTTAGTCGCATTTAAAGCCAAGGATTATAGTTTGTTATGTAGACTCAAACTTGATATCGAACTAGATGCAGTAGATTTTCAATCCTATTTTGATAGAGAAGATGTGGTAATTATTGATGTAAGAGAAACCTTTGAAAAGCCAGAGATTGATCATTTCCACCATCAAAAACATCCACTTTCTACATGGGAAAAAGAGTTACCTAGTTTTGATAAAAATTTCATCATTCTCTTCTGTCAATCCGGCAAACGAAGTTTAGAAGCTGCAAAGATATTGTCGCAGAGAGATGAAAATAAGACCATTTTTAGTCTGAAAAACGGTATCTTACACTGGCAAAACCATCATAAAATCAACTTAAATGAGCCATCATAAAATAAAAAACATCTTCATCCAAGGTGCTATTCACCCTTCGTTTATCATGGAGAGCATCCAAAAACATAGTACTAAAACAGACATTGGTGCACACAATATCTTTCTAGGTCAGATACGTGGAGACGAGAAAGATGGTCATCAAGTGACAGCCATAAATTATACAGCATATGAAGAAATGGCATTGCAGAAAATGACTGAAATCAGAGAAGATATTTTTGCCAAATATCCGCTCACTTGCCTACATGTGTACCATAGCTTGGGTTTGGTACCGACAGGTGAGATATGTTTGTTTGTATTTACATCCGCCGCACACCGAAAAGAAGCCATTGACGCATGTGAAGAATTGGTAGAAAGGATAAAATCTGAACTTCCGATATGGGGAGAAGAAATATTTGATAATGGTACTCAAACTTGGAAAATCAATAAATAATGGTAGATATCACCCATAAAAATAATACCCTTCGTAAAGCCATTGCTTCTGCGATTGTTACCGTCTCAAAGCAAGAGACCATAGACATGATTATCAATAAGTCGATACCCAAAGGCGATGTATTGGAATTTTCAAGGGTAGCAGGTCTATTTGCAGTCAAAAAAACATCTGAAGTCATCCCAGATTGTCATCCGTTGCCTGTGGAATATACCCATATCAGACACCACATAGAAGGATTGACGATCAAAATTGAGGTGGAAGTCCATACCATTTACAAAACAGGTGTGGAAGTGGAAGCGATGCATGGTGCTGCCATAACGGCGCTTACCCTTTATGATATGCTGAAACCAATAGACAAAGGCATAGAAGTATCATCCATCAAACTAGAAACCAAAACTGGTGGAAAATCAGATGCAAAAAACAATAGCGAAATAACGCTCAACTGTGTGGTGATCGTTTGTTCGGATACTATTTCAGCTGGCCAAAATGTAGATACTTCTGGAAAATATTTGGTCAACAAACTTGAGGAGATGGGTTGCAAAATGATGCATTTTGACATCATACCTGACGAGGTCGAACGCATACGAGCTAAAGTCCAGCATTTTAGTGATGTAGGTGCGGACTTATTGATTTTTGTAGGTGGTACAGGTCTCTCAGAGCGTGATGTGACACCACAAGCTATATCTCCTTTGATAGATGTAGAAGTGCCGGGCATTATGGAAAGACTGCGTAGTTATGGTCAAGACAGAATGCCTTATGCCATGTTTTCTCGTGGCATTGCAGGATTTATAAAAGGTACATTAGTGATTACTTTACCTGGCTCACAAGGGGCTGTGAAAGATGCCGTCCAAGCACTTTTTCCACAAATATTTCATGTGTTTAAGGTGCGGGATGGATATCGGCATGAGTGATTTCTAGTTAATTTTTATAATAAAAATTTGTTTAATAAGTATTTAAGGTTTTAATGATTTAATTATAAATTTGTATTTCCTTTTAAAAGTAACTTATTTGTTGTAAACTAAATGTTTCATTTATATTTGTATTTCCAAATTTTCATTAAAGAAAATAATCATCTATGGCGACATTTAATCTTAATATAAACGGTACCAACCAAACAGTAGATGTAGATCCTACGACGCCAATATTGTGGGTACTGAGAGACCATCTAGACATGGTAGGGACCAAGTTTGGATGTGGTATTGCTTCTTGTGGCGCATGTACCATACACTTGGATGATACTGCAGTGCGGGCTTGTGTATTACCCATAAGTGTTGTTGGCGATAAAAAAATCACAACCATAGAAGGACTTTCAGAATCAGGAGATCATCCAGTCCAAAAGGCTTGGTTGGAACACGATGTTCCACAATGTGGGTATTGTCAGGCAGGACAAATCATGACAGCAGTGGCTTTACTCAAAGAAAATGCTAATCCAAGCGATGATGAAATCGAATCAGTCATGCATGGCAATCTTTGTAGATGTGGCACCTACACCAGAATCAAAGCAGCCGTAAAAACGGCAGCTAAAAATATGTAACGGTGATTTCGGCTACACTAAGTTGCGCTCATGTGCAAAGAAGTATCACAAAATCACAGATCACAAAATCAAAAAATCACTAGATCACCAGATCGCCAAATCACAAAATATCTTATGACACTCGTAAAAATATCCCACGGTAGAAGATCATTTATCAAATCCAGTGCCTTAGCAGGTGGTGGTGTGATGATCGGATTCAGTTGGTTGGCATCTTGCAAACCTACTCCTGAACAACTGCTTTCGATGCCTAAAGAATGGTTTAAAATAAATGGCTTCCTGAAAATCGGCGATAACGGTGTCGTCACCATCATGTCCCCCAATCCTGAGATCGGTCAGAATGTCAAAACTTCTATGCCAATGATCGTCGCAGAAGAACTTGATGTCGATTGGAAATATGTCATCGTAGAACAAGCGCCACTAGATACTTCTATTTTTTCACGACAAATAGCAGGAGGTAGTCAAGCTATCCGTCATGGTTGGGAAGGACTCAGAATGGCGGGCGCTACCGCTCGTCAGATGCTCAAAGAAGCTGCGGCCAAAACTTGGGGCGTACCTGTATCTGAAATCACAACGGAAGCCAGTATGATACACCATAAAAA
This sequence comes from Aureispira sp. CCB-QB1, assembly GCA_945870185.1. Classification (GTDB taxonomy): domain Bacteria; phylum Bacteroidota; class Bacteroidia; order Chitinophagales; family Saprospiraceae; genus OLB9. Next base: position 10,247 of record CAMBRK010000086.1, read on the forward strand.
TAGTGGTAAATCTGCTGGGTATGGAGAAATGGCATCAGCAGCAGCCAGCATTCCTGTACCTAAAGAAGTTAAGCTCAAAGAAATAAGTGAATACAAAATCATTGGTACATCCAGAAATAATGTAGATGGACAAAAAATAGTCACAGGCAAACCACTTTTCGGATTAGATTATAAAAAAGAAGGTATGCTGATCGCCATGATCGTGCATCCACCTGCTTTTGGGCTCAAGCTAAAATCATTTGATGATGCTGCTGCAAAGGCAATGCCTGGTATCAAAGATGTTTTTAAAATTGACGTATATAAAGAAGGGGACGAAACACAGTGGTGCGATACCCTTTCATTCAATGAATTGGTCGTCGTAGTAGGCAATTCCACATGGGAAGTCATGAATGCCAAAAAAGCCATCACATGCGAATGGGAGCAAATCAAAAGTAAAGAAATAGAAGTGCCGTTTTTTGGTAAAACTAAAAAAGTAGCTACACCTTCTGGTCTAGAAAATACGGATGACCACTTAGCACAAATGATTGCTGCATCAAAATCTGCTGCCACTACCGTTAGAAAAGATGGTGACCCAGAAGCCGCATTCAAAAAAGCTGCTACTATATTGGAGCGAAGTTATACCGCGCCATTTTTGGCACACAGTCCGCTCGAACCCATGAACTTTTTCGCTCATGTTACTGCAGATAAAGCAGAGTTGGTAGGACCGATTCAGACCCCAGAGTTTATGGAAAAATCAGCTTCTACGAGACTGGGTTTACCATTAGAAAAGATAGATATCCAAATGACGCGTATGGGTGGTGGATTTGGTCGTAGGTTGTATGGACATTTCCTAGTAGAAGCCGCTGTTATTTCGCAAAAAGTAAATGCGCCTGTGAAGTTGATTTATTCACGTGAAGATGATATGACTACAGGAATTTATCGCCCAGCTTATCATGCCACTTACCGAGCGGCACTGGACGAAAATAAAAACCTATTGGCTTTTCATGTGAAAACAGGAGGTGTCCCAGAAAGTTCCCTATCTGCCAATCGTTTTCCAGCTGGTGCAGTGGACAATTATCTGGCTGAAGAATGGACTGTTACGTCCAATGTCAGTGTGGGCGCTTTCAGAGCGCCAGGGTCTAATTTCATAGCAGGTGCTGAGCAATCTTTTCTGGACGAACTAGCAGAAACCATGGGTAAAGACCCAATAGATTTGAGATTGGAATGGCTAGAAAAAGCAAAAACTAGTCCTGTAGGCAAAGACAATGACTACGAAGCGGAAAGATATGCCGGAGTACTCCAGCTCATCAAGGAGAAGTCAGGTTGGGGCAAAGATACAGCAGGATTGCACCGTGGTGTTGCTGCTTATTTCTGTCATAATAGCTACGTCGCGCAAATCGTAGATATCGAAATGAAAGACAACGAGCCGACCATAAAAAAAGTAACCGCAGCGGTAGATTGTGGTATAGTGATAAATCCTGTAGCAGCAACCAATCTTGCAGAAGGTGGTATCATCGATGGTATTGGTCATGGTTCTTACAGTGCCATCACACTAAAAGATGGTGTACCACAACAAAACAACTTTAATACCTACAGACTCATCAGACACAAAGAAGCACCAAAACAGATAGAAGTCCATTTTGTAGATAATAAAAAAGATCCCACAGGACTAGGTGAACCACTCAATCCACCTGTGATCGGTGCATTGGCCAATGCATTGTATAAAGCGACAGGAAAGAGATATTATGACCAACCGTTTTTGGTAGATCCTAAGTTGATGGGGTAGGTTAGCTTAAATTTCACGGATTAAAATCTATGATGGTGATTTGTGTCGAGCTTACGGCTTTTATTTGTTGTAAAACCTTGATTTTTGAAGGCTCTGACCCTATTTAAATAAGGCTTATTCGATTCTCTTATTTTGGCAATTTATTAATTTTTAAAAATAAATATGAAGACTTTAAGAAATACAAAATGGTTATCTGGTTTAGAACTCTTCGATTTTGAATTAAACCAAAATCTAGAAGCGGTACTTGAATTGGAATCCTTTTATGGTAGTTCTTTACCTTCGTCAATTCGACAATATTTACTTCATTTTAATGCGATAAATACTTTTGACAAAACAAATTATGAGTATTCTGTTCAACTCGAAGATTGTAATATAGTTTTTGATAATCAAATCAAAGCCTTTGATGGATTTCATACATGCCACAATATTGATGAAATTATATTCAGATTAAAAGAGTTTGATGAAGAGATTTCAGAATTTTGTAGGCAAAATAAAGTACTACCAATATGTCCGGCTATACCAGCACATGATATATTTTATTCATTTAAATCGGACGAATCATTTGGTAAACTATATTATGACTATGAATACGAATTTCTTACAGATAATGAGCATCTATTTGCAAATTCTATTTGGGATTTTATTTGTAATATAAAGATAATTGATGATTTATAAATCCAGTGGTTAATTCACCGCTTTCTCAATACAAGTTCGTTCTAAAACTTGAAGTTTTGGCAACTGGAAAAATATATATCACAGCTGAACTGTCATTTCAAAAGCTAGAATAAAAAAACGCTTACATAACACACGAAATAAATGGAACTTTAATCAATCTTCCAATGTTTAACTTTTCATAAAATCAAAATTATATTATGGGCCTAATACATGCAGAAATAGAATTGATTAATGCTGAAGACGTAGGATTAGCAAGGAAAAACTATATTGATCAAGATGAAATAAAAAAAATTAGACTTAACATGTTAGTGGACACAGGTGCATATAATCTCTGTATTAACGAAGAAATCCAAGCTCAATTACAACTTCCTTTTATAGAAAAAAGGTCAGCCTATACTGCAGACAATCGATTGATAGAAATGGATGTCGTGGGACCTGTTTTTGTGAAATTCAAAAATAGAACTACTTCATGTCTTGCTATGGTTCTTCCTGGCAATAGCGAGCCACTACTCGGTGCGATACCATTAGAAGATATGGACGTACTCATTCATCCATTGAGACAAGAATTGATTGTCAATCCTGATCATCCTTATATGTCTGTGATGACTTTGAAGTAAATCAATAGAAAATTTTAAGTTGATCAATTTAAATCGCACCAGTTTATTTTTGGTTTAACTATCACCCATGAAAGAAATCAGAGACATCATACGAAGTTATCACAGGAACAAGTCACAAGGAAAACGATGTGCTTTAGCTACTGTCGTACACGTAGATGGTTCTTCTTATAGACGTCCTGGCGCTAGGATGCTCATCGCCGAAGATGGGATGCTTACAGGTGCTATCAGTGGTGGATGCTTGGAAGGTGATGCGATGCGAAAAGCACTCCTTGTCATCAACGAACAAGTGCCGGCATTGGTCACTTATGATACGATGGACGATGATGATGCTACGATTGGTATCGGTCTTGGTTGTAATGGAATTATTAAGATATTGATCGAACCTATTGATTATGAAGTGGCAAATCATCCTTTAGCGCTACTCGAAAAGATGGCTTCAACCAGACAAAATGCAGTCATCGCCACATTTTTCACTTTACAACATAAAAAGCAACCTAATGTTGGCACCCTGTTTTTCATAGGTGAACAAAACAAAACGGTTGGCACCGACAAATTAGATTTTCAGTCAGAATTTTTACTAAATGAATGTCATAGTACACTTAAATCATGTAGAAGTACCTGGATAGATGTCCAAATGAATGGTGAAAAAATGACTGTTTTTCTAGAATTTGTTCCACCAGCAGTTTCATTAGTAGTCGTGGGTGCTGGAAATGATGTCATGCCTTTGGTAGAAATGGCTGATGTACTAGGTTGGGACACTACGGTCATAGACGGTAGGGCAAATTATGCCAAAAAAGAACGTTTTGCCAAAGCTTGTGACGTGCTTGTCGCCAAACCTGAAGAAGTAATAAAAAGTACAAAAACTGATAATTTTACATTTTTTGCCTTGATGACCCACAATTATAACTATGATAAAGCATTGGTTTACGAACTGTTTCAAAACAAGGTAAGGTACATCGCCATGTTGGGTCCAAAGAAAAAATTGGAAAGGATGCTATCTGAGTACAAAGAAGAAGGCAGACCATTGTCAGATGAACAAATTTCTACTATTTATAGTCCCACAGGATTGGATATCGGCGCAGAGACTTCGGAAGAGATTGCACTCTCGATTTTAGCAGAGATAAAGACGGTAGTATCGCAAAAAAGTGGTTTATTTCTTAGGGACAAAAAAAGTGGTATTCACGATTAGACTTCAAAACATTATAACTACCTGAACTTTCCCACGGGGACTTAGCCTTATAAATGCAACTTGTGCCTTTACAACTATTTCTTGATCAATTTTTGAATGATGTGTTTATTTTTATGATCTAAAATATCTACGATGTAGGTGCCTGATGACAAATGACTGATATCAATTGGACTGCCATTTTGTAAGTCACCTTGTTTTACGGTTTGACCTGACGTATTGATGATATGGTATGTAACACCTAAGTCTGATGTAATATGAATCATGTCGTTGGCCGGATTTGGATGGATTGATACATCTGACAGCTCTAAGTCAATGCTGCTACTGATCATCGAGTTATTGATCCAGGCTACTTGTTTCTTGTCAAAGGTAGAAGTCATGACGATGTCCTTTTTGCCGTCTGCATTGATATCAATAGTGTGTAACATACGTGTGATGGCACGACCTTGTGGGGCAAAACCATCACCGGTGCCACCATGTAGTGTACCCACGTTTTGTAATGCATCAAACTCAAATGGTCCAGTCCCTTTGCTTACTTGTATAGAGAGTGTGGTGGCTGTGAGCGTGCCCACGATCAGCTCCGGCCATCCGTCGCCATTTAGATCATCGCAGTGGACCATTAGCCCATTGGTTACGGCATCGAAGCTTGTGTCTTTGCGGCGGACGGATGTGGTAAAATTATTTTGATTTTCGAAAAACCAAAGTCCTTTTTCGTAATCCATCACAACGAGATCTAAGTCTCCATCCTTGTCCATGTCTGTCAGACTGAGCGTGTGCTGGAGAAAATATTTATCATTGCCTTTGATCTCTCGGGTGGTGAATGTACCATCAGTATTGGATAGAAATATAGCAAAAGGTGTAAAATCACTGCTTGTGACCGTTATGATATCGTCTCTTTTGTCTCTATTGATATCAGCAGATATGACGGTGAACATATTGCGTTTGTTTTGCTCTACGGTGATCTTTTCGAAGGTGAAGTTACCTTTATTTCTGAGTACGTACAATGAAGTCAAACCAGAACTAAAATCATCTTCTGTGACGAGCACATCTTTTCGGCCATCCCCATCATAGTCGAGACTACCTTCTACTTCGTAGCTGATATTGCCCAAAGGCACGCGCTCATAGACATTGTTGCTTTTGCTCCTATATATATCAGCATCTGTAAGAATATCATCTATACCATCACCATCAAAATCGTGGACATCGGTTATATAATTGAAATCACCAAAAAGCATAAACGATGTAGCCGGAAAGCTACCCGCAGTATAGGTATGCTTTTTGTATGTGCTCCCTGTGAGTCCATAAAAATCCACATGCTTACCATCGCTGCTCTCTGCGGGAATCATGGGCTGTGACAATGCCCAGTGCGCTCCATCCAGATTGAACAATGTGGTGGTAGGCCCAAAGGTGAGGGATTGGGACTGGAGGGAGATGGAGAATAAAAATAGTGAAAGGGTTTGGTGGATTTTCATTGGCAAAAATTTATTGTTATTCTTAAATTATAATATTAACATTTTCACTTTACTCTAACTCTGCATTTTCAATTTTAAAAGATTTTAATAAATTATAACCTCTTTCACTTACGCTTAATCTTTTTACATTGTTAACCCTAATTAAAGAAAAGTCATCAGATTCATTTTCTGAAATATCGACCATATAATAATTCTGAGTTGGTTTTTTACCATCTCTCTGAAGCAAATTATACTGAACATTAAAATTATATGAAATTAATCTTGGATTATTTATTCCAGATAATTTTTGATCAATAATTATGTCATATAGATTGTTTGAAACAACATAAACTGGAGACGTTTTAAAAATATCGTCTGGAAAACGATCAAAAACCATTTCAAGATGATATACTTTTATAGGAGTAAATCTATTGTCAACAATTGTATTATCTCCCATTTCTCCAGGGACGTCAACATTTAATAAAATTTTTTTAGGCATACTAAATGTATTTATGTGATTAAAAAAACTAAAAATTTATCTAACTGGTGGTAAAAATAAATGACCAAACTCATCATCCTTGCTGGCGCAAGTTTCTGCCCGAAATTGGGCAGATAAATGTAACTTGTGCCTTTACTACTACAGCCATTACTAACTAAAAACATTTACTTATAAATTCGATATAATAATACTATTTTTGGTATTTATTAAACAAAGATATAAAACATATTCTATTCTAAGCTGTAAATATTTTGATCGTGTGTATAACAAATTGCACAAAAATAAAAAAAGCATTATATTTGCCTCACCTGAGTATTATTAACCATTAAAAAACGGAAAGATGGACACTAAAGATCAAATTTTAGAATCCATCCTGAGAAGTGTTAGAACCGAAGTTAGTACATTTTTAGATCAAGAATCTGGCATTAAATGCCCGATTGAGTATGAGTTAAAGCTTATAGAAGTAAGTAGGAATTTTGCTAGAACGTTGCTATTAGAATCGCAAGGTAAAATTCCAAAGAGTAGAAACACAAAAAAAAAGTAATCCCCTTGCTGGCGCAAGTTTGTAACTTGTGCCTTTACTACTACAGCCATTACTAACTAGGGCCTGCTTGATGTAATATAAATTTATGATTATCAATTTTATGAGTTCAAATTTATTGGTTTCGATGCACAGGAATTTCTTCAAAACTTCTAAATCATTTGCACTTCATCTAAACTTTTGCCCTATGCGGGCGTCAGTCACTTTTTTGCATTGCCAAAAAAAGTAACCAAAAAACGCTAGTTCAAAAAAAGGTAACTGAATGGTACAGCTTTGCTGTATTGGAGTGATACGAAATCACTCAAAAATGAAGGCACTGATCTAAACTTAGATCAGCTACGAGTAATTTTAAGTTCATTCCCAAGTTCCGCCCATCCCTTTCGGGTTCCTTCACTTCTCGCATTGTCATGCTCGACCATAAAGGATCGTTCAGTCCTGCATTTTTCTATCGCCTTGGAAATCAATTGTTAATTCTAAATATTCTACCTAGGCGATAGACGCACTTTTGACTCTTCATTCTCTATCGCTTGTTTTTTGAACGATTTCCTAGACCAATAGCAGCCTTTAAAATGAAGGATTTTGACTTTTTCAGCAGACCCTAACTAAAA
>CAMBRK010000087.1 GCA_945870185.1 Aureispira sp. CCB-QB1
GCATAGGACAGGATGCACTACCTGAGCAGGATACACAGATACAGGAAGCAGTGAAAGTGCAGCGTAATGGTGTGCCGTGATCGTGTATGTGCCATACCCCGCTCTGGAAGAGTGACAGAGTACCTGAAACGAACAGTGAAACGTCTATGTGTGAAGGGTCTCTGGCAGGTATGGCGCAATATACGATACGATAACCACACCATAGACTGCACGCCGCTTTACCTGTGAAAGCTCTGGGCTGTGAAATGCAATGAACAAGCAGAGCGACAACTTAGGAAGGCGAAGCCGCAATATGGGAAGCTGAGCATTGTGCGTGGGAAAAGGAGCGTGGTATTAGAGCATGGGTATCATGGTACTGAGCGGTGGAAAAGGCTGGAATGGAATAGGTGGAATGATTTGAGTAAAGAGTTGGTGCGCTGGAATCATTCGCCTATGGAAAGCAGGGCTAGTGTGGTTGTAGCATGATACTTATGCTGCGGGAATCCGAAGGCTCTCTGACTGTATGAGTGAATGGAGTGCAGCGAAATGGGAACAGCGTGAAATGGAGCAAACGGAATGAGTGAAGGAAGGAAGTGTGCCGGAGGATGGAGCTAGCTTTTATTTTTGGGTACGATAGTTATTAGGAAAATATGCTTAACTGTTTTGTATAATTTTTTAAGATTTAAACGATATACTATAGAATTTGTTAAACTTATAAATGCAAGATGAATGAAAAAATTAACCTGTATAGTATTTATACTATTATTTGTTGGGCCTAGGTTTTATGCTCAAAATATAGATACTTCTTCATTTATAATTAAAGCTGAGCAATGTGAAGAAAAGAAGGATTTTGAATGTGCTATTATTAATTATAGCAAAGCAATTGAACAAAAAATTGATGACTCTAACTTATTCTTTCGTAGAGGTACTGCAAAGAAAAAAGCGTTTGATCTTAAAGGTGCAATTCAAGATTTTAACACAGCGATAGGGTTAAATCCAAATGATGCAGAATCACATAAAGCTAGAGGTGTAATTCAGAGTGTTATGGGAGATAAAAAAAGTGCTATAGAAGATTACACAAAAGCTATCGAGTTAAGAAGAGATGACGCAGAATCGTATCATTTAAGAGGTCTGGCACTAGCTGTTATAGGGGATTATCTAGGTGCTATTCAAGATTATAACAGTGCTATAGAATTAAATCCAGAAAATGGTTATGTTTATTATCACAGAGGTAGTGCTAAGCATTCATTAAAAGATAATCGAGGTGCAATTCTTGATTATACAAAAGCTATAGAATTAAAAAATGATGATGCATATTTTGCCAGAGGTAATGTAAAGTTTGAATTAAAAGATTATCGAGGAGCAATACTTGATTACACAAAAGCTATAGAGTTAGATTCAAAGGATGATAGATTATATTTTAATAGAGGAATTGCGAGACATCGTTTAGGTCAAATCGATGAAGGATGCTTAGATTTTAGTAAGGCAGGTGAGCTGGGATATTCAAAAGCATATGAAGCAATAGAGGAATTTTGTAACTAATTTGTAATTACCTTTAATCAAAAAGTTTTATAGTAATCCTTGACTAAAATGTATTGCTATCTCTAACTAAAGTATTATCTCAATCTGTTCAGGCCTCTTAGCTATGATTTGTACTTTTTCTTTATAAGTTCATATCTCACCTGTGACACAAACATTCATACCTTTATAATGGTCCGATGGATTGAATGGGAATTTGGGTAAGTCCTTCTGAAAGATGACTATGGTTAGTTTTGTATTTGGGTAGTCAGCTCCAAGGTTTAGGTAGGTGACTGGTTTTTCTCCTACCGCTTTTGGCGGCACAAGTTTAGTTACGAAGATGCCGGCTACTTTGTCACATACTTTGACAGTTTTACCAATGGAAGCTGAAGCGCTATCTAGAAGGATTTCTGTTTGGGAAAAAAGGATATTTGAAAAAAGAAAAAGGCCAATAATTAAAAGATAATTTTGCATGATGTGTGTTTATGAATGGCAAAGGTAGGAGGAATCTTGATAAAAATGGACTATGGACTAATAAGACTTGGGTTAAAGCTGATGATTTGCTTACAAAAGAGTTTACAAGTTCAATATAAAATAGCGGAATTTAGTTTAGTGATGTAATACATACAATACCAATCATCATGATTGTATCTGCATTTATTAATAATTATATTCATAATTACATGAAAGAAAGGACAAATAGTTTAATTGTAAAATATTACATAACAGATATTTATGAAATCATGAATAAATTTAATACAATTTTGTGAATATTTTTATAAGATTTTGCAATTTATTGAAAGTTATCCATTACCTTTGCAGTATTAATTTTTATTATATGAAGCACTTATTATCGAAACAACAAGCGGAAATAATTTTAGAACCTTATCTTTTAAAAATTCAAGAGGCTATTGAAAGTGGGTTTAATGATCATTTAGCCACTATTAATTTTCACCATAGTAATGGTGTTAATGTAGCCTTTAACAAGAAAGAGAAGGCTAATATTATACATGGGCTTATTAGGGCTCGGATAAAAAGAATGTTTAAAGGAAATATAGAAGTAAGATGCGAAAATTTTAATGGAGTTTTTGGTATTCAAATAAAGGATAACATCTTTATCAGATTTAAAAAGATTAATAAAGACTTTGGTACGTCAAATATTTTAACAAAACAGACTTCTGACTATAAAAATCAAATAGAAATTCCAGGGATTCCTGAGGCTGCTACTTTATTATATGCTGGATATTTGCCTGATGCAACATGGACCAGTCTTAAAAATATTTATGTTTTTTGTAAACTAGGTGATAATTTAAAGTGGCAAATAGGTTTAAATGGGTCCATAGAACAAAATATTATCAATTTCACTCCAATTGAATCAGTAGGGGAAGTGACCATCCAAAAAAGGGTAAAACTTAAAGATAATCAAATTAAAAAGACAGGAACAAAGTAAATAAAATATAAAGTCAATGAAATCCGTAAATCCAGAAATGATTGTGTTGGCTAGAGAAATAAGGGGTATTTCTCAAAGTGAATTGGCTGATCTTATTCAATTGACACAGGGTATGTTGTCAAAAATTGAAAAAGGTTTAAACAAACCATCAGAAGAAATTTTTACAACTATTTGTAATGTCCTCGCATTTCCGATGTCATTTTTTGAGCAGACAAATAATATTTTTGAACCAAATTTATCCTATTATCGAAAAAGAATTGTAATCAAAAAAAGAGATTTATTAAAGGCAGAGGGCAGTATGAATCTCGTTAGGATGAATTTAGAAAATCTTATGACAAGTGTAGAGCTTCCAGAACTTAATTTACCATTATGGGATGTTGATGTCCATGGTGCACCTGAAGCAGCAGCAAAATGGGTGAGACAAAAATGGAGAATTCCAAAAGGCAGAATAGAGAATCTAACCAAGATTATTGAAGATAATGGGATAGTTGTTGTTCCATTTGATTTTGGCTCTGAAAAAATGGATGGTCTAAGTTTAATTTCTAAAGATAGACACCCAATCATATATATCAACAACAAAATGCCAGGAGATAGGCAACGTTTAACTTTAGCACACGAATTGGGTCATTTGGTTATGCATATTGGCCAACAAATAGCCCAAGTCCGTGATGTAGAAAAAGAAGCCATGCAATTTGCTTCTGAATTACTTGTACCTGCTTCCGAATTTTTACAAGATCTTGAAACAATTAGTCTTGAGACTTTGGGTAATATGAAAAGGTATTGGAAAATATCAATGGGTGCACTTTTGTACAAAGCAAAAGAATTGGCACAGGTGACCGATAATCAATATAGATATTTGTGGCAACAAATGGCCTATTTAGGTTATAAGACAAAGGAACCCGCAGAATTAAATGTGTCACCAGAAAAAGCGACTTTGTTTAAGGAAATGCTTGAGTTGCATACCAATGAATTGGGATACACAAAAGATGAACTTGCCAATATGTTACATATCAATGTAAAAGACCTGAATGCTTTGTATTATAGCGATAATGTAAAACTTAAAATTATTCGTAATTAATCTTTAACGTAAAATATTTGAAAATGAAAAATTTGAAACAATCATCAAAAACCATAGCTTCTGAAGCAAGTAAAGTATTAAAAGATAATAGTGCTTCAAAGATAGCAAAACAATTTGCAGGATCCATTATGTCACAATCCAATACCAAAAAGGAAACTGGTGCTGCAATGGAAACAAAAGCATCTAATGCAATGAAAAGTGATAAATACAATGATTTAACAAAGTCAATGGCAGCATCATTATTGTCTCAATCCAATAAAAAGAGATAAGATCTCTGTCATAAGAAATATGAACATCACTCAGATACAGGAAAATGTAGAGAAGGTAATCAAGGGGTTGGACAAAGAACGATTTGTCTTTGATTTGCTGCAAGCTTATGGGCTGCCCAAGACTACCATCAGCAGGCTCGAAAAAGGTGGTATGAACTTGTCTAAGGATGATGGAGAAATCATACTAAAGAAAAAACTGTACTACAAATTTGTATCTGATGGTGATGTGGGAAGTGTATATGACACTGTGCTTGCAGACACAAGGGTTGGCAAGTATGATCCTAGATTTGTAATATTGACAGATGGTATTCATATCAGAGCACTCGATACCAAAACTAAAGATGTACTGGATATAGCCATAAAAGAACTGATCAATCATTTTGACTTCTTTTTGCCATGGGCAGGGATGGAAAAGTTTGAGGGGAAAGAAGAGACGATTGCTGATGTACGAGCTGCGGACAAAATGGCTAAGTTTTATGATGAAATCAGCAAGGATAATCCTACCGGTACGGAGGCGGAAGTACATAGTCTGAATGTGTTTTTGTCCAGGATGTTGTTTTGTTTTTTTGCAGAAGATACTGGTATTTTTGAACAAGGACAATTTACGGGTGCTATCAGTAGTCATACTCAGATAGATGGTAGTGATCTGCATAGCTATCTGGACACGCTATGGGATGTCATGAATACTGATAAAGGCCAAAGACAAAACTTACCTGCCTATCTCGATGCTTTTCCATATGTAAATGGTGGTCTATTCCGTCATCAATATGCTGCCCCAATGTTTACGCGACGAAGTAGGCAGATGGCGATAGACATGGGAGAGCTGGACTGGAAGGCTATCAATCCTGATATCTTCGGGTCTATGATACAAGCGGTGATCACGCCTGAGCATAGAGGAGGACTAGGCATGCATTATACAAGTGTGCCGAATATCATGAAGGTGATCGAACCATTGTTTCTGAATGAACTGTATGAAGCTTATGAAAATGCTAAAGGAAATCTCAAGAAACTCAATGATCTCAGACTACGTATCAGCAAGATCAAGGTCTTTGACCCTGCGTGTGGTAGTGGCAATTTTCTTATAATAGCGTATAAGGAATTGCGCAAACTGGAAATGCTGATCATCCATGACATACAAGCGTTGCGTGGTCATCAAGGCAGTGGTAGTCTCGATCTAGGTACGGAATATCTGTCTATGATAACACTGAGTCATTTTTATGGTATAGAGCTGGATGATTTTGCGCATGAAGTCGCGATATTGTCTCTATGGCTGGCAGAACATCAGATGAATCAGGCATTTTTTGCGGCATTTGGTATGTCCAGACCTGCACTACCCCTGATGGAGACCGGGCATATCGTACATGGTAATGCATGTCGAGTAGACTGGGAAGTAGTATGTCCTAAAGAGAAGGATGATGAGATTTATATATTGGGGAACCCACCGTATTTGGGTGCGAGGCTGCAAAAGGCTGCCCATAAAGCCGATATGCATTACGTATTTTCTCATTCATCAATTGAATATAACAACTTAGATTATATTGCTCCATGGTTTTTTAAAGGTGCAAATTATATTAATGATTTACATTTATCTAAAGTGAGTTTTGTTAGTACTAATTCAATTTGCCAAGGAGAACAAGTTTCCATTTTATGGCCTGCAATATTGGAAAATAATGTTGAAATTGAATCAGCTTTCAAACCATTTTTATGGACAAATAATGCTAAAGATAAGGCAGCAGTTTTTTGTATAATAGTTTGTTTACGTTCTAAGTCAAATAAACCAAAGCTAATTTTTTCCAATGGGTTAAAGCTTAAAGCAAATAATATTAACCCTTATTTGATTGATTATAAAAATATATTTATTAATAAAAGACGTAAGCAAATCTCTAAACTACCTGAAATGGTTTTCGGTAGCATGGCAAATGATGATGGAAATCTAATATTAAATGATGAAGAGAAATCAGAAATAGTAAAATTAAATCCTGAATCAGAAAAATTTTTCAAAAAGTTAGTCGGAGCAGTAGAATTTACAAATAATACATTTAGATGGTGTTTATGGATAATAGAGGAAGATCTACATGAAGCTTTAGAAATTGAAAAAATAAGAATTAGGGTTGAGAAAGTTAGATTATCAAGATTAAAGAGTGAAAGAAAAGCGACTAATTTACTTGCAGACAAACCATTTTGCTTTGCCGAAATAAGACATCAAACTGGTACAGCAATTCTAATTCCCAGAGTCACCTCGGAAAGAAGAGAATATATTCAATGCGGTTTTTATAATGAAGATACAATTATTCTTGATAGAGCAGCTGTAATTTATGGTGATCACCCGTTTGTGTTTAGTATTTTGTCTTCAAAAATACACTCGATATGGACGCACACAGTCTCAGGTAGATTAAAGATGGATATAAATTACGCAATTGGAATAACATACAATGCCTTTCCATTCCCAACCATATCCGATAGTCAAAAACAAGAACTAGAAAAACATGTGTATCGCATTTTGGAAGAGCGAGAGAAACATAGCGAAAAGACACTTGCACAGCTCTATGATCCGGACAAGATGCCCGATGGTCTGAAGGAAGCTCATCATCAGAATGATCTGGCTATAGAGCGATGTTATCGTAGCAAACCTTTTGAGAGTGATGAGGAGCGACTAGAGTATTTGTTTAAGATGTATGAGCAGATGATAGAAGAAGAGAAGACTAAGGGGACGTTGTTTGCAACTGAAGGTAAACCTCGACCACTGATTAAACGGATTAAATGATTAAGTATGATTATTGTCTGAACCGCTGATTTAGCTGATTTGTGTGATTAAGTGTGATTATGGAACACTGATTAAGGTGATTGATATGATTTTTATTTTGATTTTAAATATATTGTGATGCATACTAAAGATGAGTATAAATATTCAGCTTTGACTGGTAAAATTATCGGTTGTGCGATGGAAGTGCATAAGATATTGGGGAATGGGTTTCAGGAAGTTATTTATCAGAGGGCAATGGCTAAAGAAATGGAAATACAAGGATTGTCTTTTAGTCGAGAGCATGATATGGAGATTTTTTATAAGGAGGAAAAAGTGGGTACTAGAAGGGTGGATTTTTTGGTGGAAGGTCATATATCGGTGGAATTGAAAGCAATCATTGTCATGGATGATGTTCATTTTACACAGGCTCTCAATTATCTGGAAGCATATAATCTTGAAATTGGATTGTTGATTAATTTTGGTGGCAAGAGTTTGCAGTTTAAGCGATTAATTAATTCGAAGTATAAAGTAGGTTAAATAATGGGTGGCAATATGATAACATTTTTAGAAAAAGTATTACGGATGGATGCCGAAAACGAAGTTGTAGAATTTAAAGAAGCAAAATCTCGGTACGATAAAGATAAACTAGGACAATATTTTTCTGCCTTAAGCAATGAAGCCAATCTCAAAGGATTGGATTCAGGTTACATTATTTTCGGAATAAAAGATGATAAAACTATTGTAGGCACTCAAATTAATGATAATCAGATAAATGAATATAAGCTTGAAATGGCAAGTTTTACAGTGCCAAGATTGTCTTTTGATGAAATATCTAAAGTAAATGTCGATGATAAGACAGTGTTAATCTGTAAAATCCCCGCAGCTCCAAAAGGACAACCAGTTTCTTGGAAAGGACATTGCTATGGTAGGGATGGTGAAAGTTTGGGTGCACTAAATGATTATGAACGAGATAGAATAAAGGCACAAAATGTATCTTATGACTGGTCGTCTCAGATACTAACCGATGCGAGCATTGATGATTTATCAAAGGAAGCCATTGATTTCGGTCGTAAACAATTTATTGAGAAGAATCGGAAAATTGAGTCTGAAATACTCGGCTGGGATGATATCACCTTTCTGAATAAAGCAAAAATAACCATACAGGGCAAAATTACTAGAACAGCTATTTTACTTCTTGGCAAACCTGAGTCTGACCATTTTATCAATCCAGCACAAGCCAGGATATCATGGATATTGAAAGATAAAGATAATCTCGAGAAAGATTATGAACATTTTGGATGCCCATTTATATTGGCCGTTGATGCTGTGAGAATGAAGATAAGGAATTTAAAATATAGATATATCCAAGATGGATCACTTTTTCCTGAAGAGGTAGATCAGTTTGACCCTTACATCATCAGAGAGGCATTGAATAACTGCATCGCTCATCAGGACTATGAGTACAAAGGAAAAATAAATGTGGTCGAAAGAGAAGATGGTGTATTGGTATTTAGTAATATGGGACACTTTATACCTGAGTCTGTGGAACAAGTGATTAGGGCTGATGCTCCTGAATCTAGATATAGGAACCCATTCCTATCAAATGCTATGGTCAATCTCAACATGATTGATACAACAGGTAGTGGCATCAAAAGAATTTTTACCATACAGAAAAACAAGTTTTTCCCTTTACCTGATTATGACATTAGTAATAACCATGTAAAAGTGACCATCATAGGAAAAGTATTGGATATTAATTATGCCAGGAAATTGATTTCAATGCCATCATTGTCGCTTAATGAAATTATGTTGATGGATAAAGTTGCCAAACATCAGCCTATAAATAATAATGATGCAACATTATTAAAAAGTAAAGGCCTGATAGAAGGAAGGAAACCTAGTTATCACATCTCTGCTTCAGTTGCGAAAGTGACAGATGAGAAAGGAACATACATCAAACAAAGAGGCATTGATGATGATTACTGTCAAAAAATAATTTTGGATTACTTAACAAAGTTTAATTCTGGTAAGAAGGAAGATTTTGAAAAGATACTCTTGGATAAGCTTCCTGATGTACTTAATTTAGAGCAGAAGAAAAACAAGGTTAAAAACAATCTACAAACCCTTAGGAAAAATGGTGTTATTAGGATTGTTGGGAAAATATGGGAAATGTCTAAAAATAATGTCTAGACATTATTTGCAACTAAGTTTAGACATTTATAATAGCTGTAAAGTCATTCAAAACATATATATTTAATTATTTAATATAGGTAAAACATTGACAATCTTATTAAATTGGGTTAAAGAAGGATTAACTAAATAGATAAAGTTTAGACATTTTAGATGAAGTTTTAGATGAAGTTTAGACATTGTAGATGAAGTTTTAGATGATTATTGTCTGAACCACTGATTTAGCTGATTTGTGTGATATAATGTGATTTTGATTATAAGAATAGATTTAAGAAAAAGTAAAATATATGGATTCAGAAATAATAATATATCAGACGGAGGATGGCCAAACAAAAATAGAGACCAGATATGATAATGAAACCGTTTGGCTTACGCAGGAGCAAATCGTTTTGCTGTTTCAGCGAGATCAGTCTGTAATATCACGCCATATTAATAATATATTTAGTGAAGGTGAAATGGATAATGAAAGCAATATGCAAAAGATACATATTGCAAATTAAGGAAGTTGGTTTATTGAAACTTAGTAAAATACTTCCATACATTAATGAACAACTTAAAAATAAGAAATAATGCCAGATATAGTACATGTGAGTTATGGACAAACAGGTGAAAGTGCCAAAATCAATGAGATGGGTATGCGTGAGATGCAGCAAAAGGCATATCAGTCCCGAGATGCACAATATCTATTGCTAAAGGCACCACCAGCATCTGGTAAGTCTAGGGCACTGATGTTTGTAGCATTGGACAAGCTCGTCAACCAAGGAATCAGGAAGGTAATCGTAGCCGTGCCGGAAAGATCTATTGGTGGTTCGTTTGGTATTACAAAGCTTAGCGAGTATGGATTTTATGCTGATTGGACTTATAATGAACAATACAATCTATGTACTCCCGGACTTGACGGTAGCAAAACAAAGGTCGAGGCATTCAAGAATTTCATGGCTAATGAAGAAAAGATACTTATCTGTACTCATGCCACATTAAGATTTGCATATGAGGAGCTAGATGATAGCATGTTTGGCGGTACCTTGCTGGCCATTGACGAGTTTCATCATGTTTCTGCGGATGGTGACAGTCGATTGGGTGAATTGCTGCGATCGATCATGGCGAAGTCTAATGCCCATATTATCGCCATGACCGGATCCTATTTCAGAGGTGATAGTGTACCTGTGCTGAAACCTGAGGACGAAGCAAAGTTTACCAAAGTAACCTATAATTATTATGAGCAGCTGAATGGATATACCTATCTAAAATCACTGGGTATAGGGTATCACTTCTACCAAGGGAAGTACACATCTGCCATCATGGAAATATTGGATACCAATAAGAAAACCATCCTACATATACCCAATGTCAATTCCGGAGAATCTACCAAAGATAAACATAGGGAAGTAGATACCATCCTGGATGCCATAGGCGAATATGTAGGGACAGATGCGACAACAGGTGTCATCACCATCAAAAGACATGAAGACGGTCGTATGATCAAAGTGGCTGATTTGGTCAATGACCAAGCAAGAGATAGGGATAAGATCCAAAACTATCTACGCGAGATTAAAGGTGTGGATGACATGGATCTGATCATTGCATTGGGAATGGCAAAGGAAGGATTTGACTGGCCTTACTGTGAACATGCGCTCACGGTCGGTTATCGCGGATCTCTCACAGAGATCATTCAGATCATAGGAAGATGTACCCGGGACAGTGATAACAAAACCCATGCACAGTTTACCAATCTCATCGCTCAGCCCGATGCGGCTGATGACGCCGTAAAACTCTCGGTCAATAATATGCTCAAAGCTATCACCGCATCCTTATTGATGGAACAGGTCATGGCACCCAATTTTAAATTTAAGTCAAAACTCGGTGATGATGACAAAGCTGAGAAAGGAGAAATCAAGGTCAGGGGATTTAAGACTCCTAGTTCGAAGCGGGTCAGGGATATCGTTGATTCAGATCTGAATGACCTGAAGGCAACCATCTTGCAAGATGATACGATGCTGAAAGCTATTCCAGGACAAATAGATGCTGAGGTGATCAACAGGGTATTGATACCAAAGATCATCCAAACCAAATATCCCAATCTGACAGAAGATGAAGTGGAAGAAGTGAGACAATATGTGGTATTGGATTCGGTGATAAAAAACAATCTGATGATCGACGTCGATGCATTGAAACAAGCCATACGTAAAGATGACCAATACGTGAAAGCAACAGGAAATGGAAACGATACAGTCCCCACTGATTTGATACCCAAGATCGTCCGGACACTATATCCTGATCTGAGCGACAGTGATGTACAAAAATTCAGTGGTATGGTTGCACATGATGGTGGTGGCAATGAAGGATATAAAGCTGATCAACGTTTCATCAGGATGGCCGGGCAATTTGTCAACATAGATGATTTGCATATTGACCTGATTGATACCATCAATCCTTTTCAAAAAGCATACGAAATTTTATCAAAATCAGTGACTACTAAGGTACTTAAAGTCATACAAGATGCCATAGAATCCACCAGAATACAAGTGAGTGAAGATGAAGCCGTGATCATGTGGCCAAAGATAAAGTCATTTTATGCTACGTTTCAGAGAGAACCATCCTTACAATCTGCAGATGCCATAGAACGTAGGATGTCCGAAGTATTACTCTATATCAAGGACCAAAAAAGAAAGCAACAAAATGGCTAATAAAAAGACACTCTTTGATATATTTGATGATGATCCGTTTGGGCTTTTGAATATCAAACCATCAAATAATGCAGCCAGAAACGAAGACGAAAGATTGGTAGCATCATTTGGTGAGATCAATGATTTTTATGATAAACATCAAAGAGAACCCAAGGCTGGAGGTGGTATTCAGGAACATCAGCTTTACTCCAGGCTTCAATCCATCAGAAGTCATACCTTAAAGATAGAAATGCTAAAGCCTTATGATGTTCACAAGTTGTTGAATGAGCAAAAAGTGCTTACTTCCATTTCTGATATTTTTGGCGATGATGATATGGATTTATTGGGTAGCGACGAGGAAAATCTATTTGATCTGAAACATGTCACCCTACCTGAAGAGAGAGCCAGTGCAGATTTTGTTGCTAAACGCAAAAGTTGTAAAGATTTTGATCGGTATGAAGCATCATTTAAAGCTGTGCAAAACGACTTGGCTTCTGGCAAAAGAAAATTATTGGCATTTAAAGAACAGAATCTAAGAGCAGGCGACTATTATGTTCATAATGGTATATTGTTGTATCTTGAGCAAGTTGATTTTAAGGAAGATATTCAACCCTACAAGAGTGGAAGCCGGTTGAGAAAAGATGGAAGGACCAGAGTCATTTTTGAAAATGGCACTGAATCCAATATGCTATATCGCTCATTGTACAAGGGATTACTAGCTAACGGCAAATCCGTATCTGAAAACGTAGATAAAGCCAATGAGATATTTTATGAGCGTTTCGGGAGTATCACTGAAAAAGATCAAGATACAGGTTATATCTACGTTCTAAAATCAAAAAGCACAAATCCTGACATAGCATCAATAAGACATTTATATAAAATAGGATACTCCACTACTAAAGTGGAAGAAAGGATAAAAAATGCTTCCCAGGAGCCTACGTATCTTATGGCAGATGTCAGTATCATCATAGTGTACAATTGCTACAATATGAATCCGCAAAAACTGGAACAGCTGATGCATAACTTCTTCGGAAAGTGGTGTCTTAACTTGGATGTGTTTGACCAAGCCGGGCAAAGGCACACTCCTAGAGAATGGTTTATTGCCCCTTTGTACATTATAGAACAGGCCATTCAACTCATTATTTCTGGGGAGATAGTGAAGTATAGGTATGATGGGGAGAGGAAGGAGATTGTGGAGAGGGATGATAAAGAATTTTACCCATCCTAAATTAAAGGTCATGCCAAAGCCATGTTAAGCAATATAAGTCACAATGTCAGCTAGCTCTATTTTGTTATCCTTTAAAAAAACTTAAGATTTTGTTTATTAATCCAGATTTAGGGTCATATCCATTGAGGAAGTCTTTAAACTCCTTTGCTCTACGACGAGATACTGATGTAGAAGTACCATTTTTAAATTTTATAATCAAATTTTTATTGTCAAAAGCTTCGACTTCTTTTACGTTGGCTATAACTGCATGGCTTACCTGAAAAAAATTATCCTTTTCCAATAAAAAAGATTTATAAAATCCTAAATTTTTACTTGCGTGAAGAATGGTTTGGTCATTTAGATGAATGTCAGTGATGACACCGTCAGCTTCAAGCATTACAATGTTGTCTAGTTCAATAAATACGGTTGTTCCTTTTATTAAATTAAATGCCACCTTCTGGGATTCATTGTTAGATGTAGATAGCATTTGAAGCAGAAAATCAATTTGTTGATTACTTTTTGATTTTATTCTTTTATCGATTGCTTTAATTGTAGCAACCATAAGCTCATCATCGTCCAAAGGTTTGTAAAGATAATCTATTGCCGAAAATTTTAATGCATTGATAACATAAGTACTTTCTTTTTCGCCAGTAACAAAGATAGATTCAAATGTGACCTTATTTTCCAAAGATAATTTTTTAAGCAAATCAAAAGAAGTACCTTTGGGCATGTTAACGTCCCAGAAAATGATATCAAAATTGCCAGATAAAATTTTGGTTTCAGCATCTTCCAAAGTAAAAGCCTGATGTATTTCCTTCACAACCGGGATCAGTGTCTCAATTCGATTCTTGATGAGATTTGAAGTTGCTATAATATCTTCAACAATAAGTACTTCCATACAATTCTATTTTTTATGGTTGAAAAAAACATTTACTCTAGTTCCGTTTGGTGACATATCTTCAATAAATAATCTAATGTCATAAGTCAGGGTATTTAATATATTAATTCTTTCCATGACTAAATCTGTACCCCTTGATTTGTACAGTTTTATAGAAGAAGCCTGAATTTCTGCTGCTTTTTCTCTTCCAACACCATTGTCCAAAATTTCACAAACAAGAGTGTCTTCTTTTAAATAGAACTTTACATCTAATTTTCCTTTATGGTCTAAGTACATCAATCCATGTTTGATTGCATTCTCAATAAATGGCTGTAAAATCATTGGCGGTATGGTAAATACAGAAGTATCTATTTGATGATCGATATCAAAAGTATAATCAAATTTATTTTGATATTGTAATTGTTCAAAATCTATATATAACTTCAGCATTTCAATTTCTTCACTAAGTGTAATTTCAATTTCCATTCCTTTAGAATCCATTGCTGAATTGGCTTTAATGGTGCTGTCGAGGAACCTTCTGATCAGTTTGGAGAAAGAGACTAGATATTTATTCGCGGTTTCTTTATTGTCATTGATCACTAAGCTTTGTATAGTGCCTAACACATTAAATACAAAATGAGGGTTGAGTTGTGACTGTAAGGTGTGGATTTGTAAATATTTTATTTTATTTTCTCTTTCATGAGTTCTAATCCTGTATAATCTAAACAACCAAAAATAAAAAAATGTAAAAAGCAAAAATAAAATACCTAAGGCCAAAGCATAAAAATGAAAATTAGGCTCTTTGTAAAATGGTAGTTTTAGCTCAATATTTAAGATATCAAAAACTTCGTCAGATGTACCTGCTTTGCTGCCATGTTTAGCTCTTAAATGTACAATATATTTTCCCGATGAAAGGTTGGTTAATGAAAAATATTCTTTAGTGAGCCATTCTGACCAAGGACCGTTATTTATTCTAAATTGGAATACCATATCATCTGGTCTTTGAAAACCATAAGATTCATAAACGAAAGTTATATCAGGAGTTTGCACTAAAAATAGTGAATCATCGTGTTGCCATGGAATTAAATGTTGATTTAGTGATGTGAATCTTACGTGGCCCAAATTTTCTGTAAAAGAGATGTCTTTTATGGATATTTTGGACAAATATGTTGCTGAAGGAATCCACAAAGTATCCGTATGATCTAAGAATAAGCTGTTTTGAGCAATCTCTTGGCCCAAAAAGCCATTCAAGTGATTAAAAATTTTAAAATCCAGTTTATTGATAACACTGGTTTTTAAGTCAATAAAAATGAGTTCATTATTTGTGCCCACACATAATATTTCATTTTTAATATTTTTAATGGCCAGCACATTTCGGTGTATAATGTTTTGAAGCACTGGAAATAAAGTTTCTTTCTTGATGTTAAACAAAAATAAACCTTTTGCTGTGCCCACCCAAATAAAATTATCTCCTGAAGTTTCTAAAGAAATAGCAGAGGGAAAATCAAATTTATCAAATTTGGGTGTTAAATCTTTATATGTTCTTTTATTTTTGTCATAAACTATAAATTTATAATAAGATCCAAGATACACCTTGTCTCCATAAGGTAAAACCGATGTTGTAAAATTATTTTGAAATATATCGTCATTAAAAACGGTTACATGATCAGTACTATCAATAACTGTAAAGCCTCTGGGGCTGGCACAATAAATAGATTTTTCTATTTTATCATAACTAAGTGCTAGTGAGGGTTGGCTTCCAGGAACTTTTGTAGCAATTCCATTTTTTATTTTAACTACTCCATGATTATGAGCAAAATATAAACTATTACTTCTTTCTAGTGCGGTGTAGTAGTACTGATCGTTTACGCTCTTAGGGTTATCGATTTTGGATTTAAAACTATTTTCAGCATTCAAGACTATATTAAAAATACCCTGATTATAACCTGTATAGTAATATTTGTTATTTGATGATTTGCAAAATGCCCATACATCCTTGCACACATCCAAAGGAATGGTCTGAAATCCATCGAATCCAAAAATCTGGAGTCCGTTTTCTGATGCGTGCCAAAGATTATTATTTTTGTCTACTAAAAAGCCTGTTAATGTCTGGTTGTTTAAATACAATTTGTGTATTTTCCTACCCTTTACAAAGTAAATATAATTTTGATCTGTGAATGCGATATTAGTAAAATCATTAAAGCTCTGCACCTTTATAACGGATCCATTATTACTACTTTGAAATGAGAAAAGATGATATGCAAGATTATAATCCCAAACTTTTGTTGTGCGTGTAATCTTATTGGTTTCTAAAATCACTGGGGTATTAAAATTTGCTTGATATATATGGTATTCAGAATTATCGGAAGCTTTTTTATGATGGCGCCATATCCCGTCATCGTAAAAATAAATTTCATTATTGTTCACTAATTTGAATTCTTTTCCAGAATTCGTATAAAAATGATCCCCATCTATTTTTAAGGAATCTTTTTTATTGCTCAGTAAATTGAGCTTGAAGATATGGTTTATACTTCTATCTGCGTATCTGTAGTACAAGCAATAATCACTTATAAAAGCAAGGTTAATTTTATTATCTTTACTATCTACCCGAAATTCCATGATTTTGGCACCATTAAAAGAATAAAGTTTGGAACTTCGTACTTTATAAAAAAGCACACTACCGTCAGGGAGCTCACCTAACACTTGAGTATTGGTAGGGTCTGTATACATTTGTTGGGAAATATTGATAAACTTAATACCATTAAAATATGCTAAACCACCTTTTGTACCTGCCCAAATCACTCCCCTACTATCCTCAAAAATAGAAGTCACTTGTATCTGTGGCAAACCTTCATGTGCGGTAAAAGACCTTAATGGCATCACCTGTCCACTTAGGCCATATAGTGAAAAGATGCCCAAAAAAGTCCATATATATATAATAAACTTATTCAATTACTATTTTTTACCAATGGTGTGATATTAAAAATAAAAGGTTGTTTAGTTGAATATTTTTTGGTGATTTTACCCATCCCTACTTTGCCGGCAGGCAGGCTAAAACTTTCCTTCAAGCGAGAAGGACTTCAAATTAGGTACTAATTAAACGACCTTGATAATATACATCTTAAAGCTAAATAAAATTAGATTAAGCAAGGTAGTAAATGGAAGGGTAATTCATGAAAAGATACAGCAAAAAAATAATAAGTGGAGCTAAAAAACGAATAAGTGGTCAGCATTTAACAGTATTTGTTTAAATCACTAAAATATTTACAAAAATTTATAAGATAAGTGTTAAACACTTCCAAATTAGTTTATTGGTAGGAAAAGAGAGTGTAAAAAATAATGTGTAAACTCGAGAGAAGGAAAATTAGGCATTTTCTAAAAAATGATCAAAGATAATAAGAATTTGATTATGAATAATACCGAAGTCATTAATTGGCTTCGTCCATTTTGCTTGAATTTGGTCAATAG
>CAMBRK010000088.1 GCA_945870185.1 Aureispira sp. CCB-QB1
CTGGGCTACGCTCCTGCATTTGGCTCGACCCACTTTGTGTACACTCTTGATGTACAAGATGTACTGTTCGATGTCTTCCTGAGTGATCGTTTCTACATCCTTGTGATGATAATACTTAAAGAGTAATACCATCTCATTGCCATAGCTCTTGATCGTACCTGCACCATACTCTTTGATGGTCAATACCTGAACAAGCTTACTAACCCAATGCTCTGCATTGGTCGTCAATTTGTTGGCTGAAATTTCATTGCCTTTCATGATTTTTACTTATTTTTGTGTGGTTAAATAAGTAAAACACTAAAAATGCTAGAAACAGAGCCTAACACCAAAGAACGACTTAGCTTTCACCGGAGGTGTCGCTTGAACATACCATTGCCAAATCAGGGTTCATTTCGCAGACATAAGCCGGGTCAAATGCAGCATAATTAACTGTACATGTACCTGCAGTTGTATTTACAACATTACCAGAAGAGTTTGGACCAATAAATCCTGGAGTTGCTATTAAGACTTCTGTTCTAAACTCAACCCTGTATTGTTCTCCTGCTATTAAACCAGTACAAGTCCAATTACCGGTAGCATTGGTTAATGTGTTACAAACTCTTATGCCATTGACATCATACACCTCTACTGGAAACATAGCGATTCCAATTTCTGATGGATCTTTCGTACCATCAGTATCATCATCTCTAAAAACTTGACCTCCTAAGGAAGTTGATGGACATTGGGCCTTGATACAAGTCACAAATGAAATCATCATTACAACGGTCACTGATAGTTTGATGTTGTGTAAATAATCGCTGCTTAAAATTCTGGCAAAATCAAAATTTTTCATAATGTTTAGATTAGAGATAAAGGAAGAAGGTTGAGGCTTATTATTATTTCTACTTAAAATTGATTCATTATATTTTGAGTTGTAAAATTTATGTTGAATATTATTTTTACTCATGATAAAAATAATATTTCCAAATAGGACATTTACCAACTTCTTTAGGTGAATTGAGCAGTGAAATGGCTGTTTATAGTTCTTTTGAACCGTAGCGAATAATGCTAGTATCTGGAATTTAATTCTAAAAATATGCATACTCTTATAATTAAGACAAAATAATAATTTAATATTTTTAAATTTAATTATATTTAATTTTGCCTATACTGAAATTAAGTAGGCCTTGATAAATACAATACATATTATAAGATCAAATAATATGCCATTTTTAAAATAGAAGTGTCCGCTTTCAATAAAAGGGCTTACGAAGTAATAACTATCAAACATAATTTTGCCAATCATTACAGGCTGAAAATTTAAAGAACCTTACATAGGACATGCTTGTATCTTGATGCATAGCTTGTAGGCTCTATGCATATTAGTAGTTTTGATCCTTACTGATTACAATACAGTCTTTTAACTTAAATATTCTTTTCAATTGGATAATTTTGAAGGCAATAGTCTTTATAAAAAAAATGGGAGACCATGCTCCTGATGCATTCCTGAAATCATTGGCAGTCAATACGTTGTTTATCGAATGCTTATTCCGTTCCTATTAACTTTCTCTTGTTTTTGAACGAAATCAAACACCAGTAGCTGTCTTTAAATTGAAAAGTTTTGACTTTTTCAGAAGACCCTAAATATTGGTTCCTAAACCCTACCTAACTAAATTATATTCGCTAATTAAAATTTCTGAAGATAAATTTAATCGTCTAGTCAAATTTCTTATCATTCCAACTGTTAATTTTCTCTTTCTATTTAACACTTCTGAAACCCTGCTCACCTCCTATGGCATCAACTAAATCAACTTGCTTCAATTGCATTTCTTCCATTGTGATTTTTATCGCTTCTATTGGGTCTGGTGTTTCAATATGGTAATGCTTTGTCTCATACTCGTCAATCATCATCCCTAAAATGTCAGCCTCATCACTTTCCATACTTCCAATTTGAGCGTCAAAAATTTCTTTCATTCTTTTTAATGCTTCTCTATAATCTTTTTCTGTTTTTATCGGTCTTATATTCATTGCTTTTTTTTTTAAATGGTGTTTGCATCGATTTTATCATATTTCTGGTGGGTTCCTTAAAATCTAATAAACACCCATTGTTTTTCAAAATTAAATTTGGCTATTAATCGATATGAATTTCCTTTAATATTAAATACAATTCTATTATTTTTCAAAATCGAAGCGTTTGAATATGTTTGTTTTACATCGGCAGGTGATTTCCAATTAGCCTTTTTTACTGTTTCGTGCCAAGTTTTTAAATATTGCTCTGAATCTGCATAACGCTCCCAAAATTCTCCTAATGTATTTTTTGAAAAAAATCTTTCCATTTATTTCCACACTCTTCACCAATATAATATAGGTTCCCGAATTGCGAAGTTTTTCTTAAGATAATTTTTCAATAGTATGGTTGCTAAGCTTGCTTTGGGGTTTGGGTATTGGGGTTTGGGTTTTAGTCTTTAGGTTTTATGTTTTTGGTCTTTGGTAGATAGTTCTTTATTCACTGTCTCAAATTCGAATACCTGGTCTTGTAACTCAGTGAACTTGGTCGATATGAAAGAGTTTAATCCCGCACTGTTTTTATGAGTAGCTTTGACTTTATTGTTTTTAAAGTCCCATTGTGATTCCGGCATCATTAAACCGTAAGTGACATAAGAAACTTTCCTGTTTTTGATGATTCGAAAGTGAATTGGAGCTTCACCCTTAGCGTTGAGCTTGTCTTTCCGGAATACCGATTGAACAGATGCCATAATGTTAGAAATTTGATATACAAATATACTAACATTTCGAAGAATGGGGTAAACATTGGGGTAAACATTTTGCGTATTTGATGTATTTATTTTGCGCTAATCTGCATTTTGTAAATATATAATATGCTGTATAACAGATATAAATGGTGAATATTAAAGCAAAAAAGTGAACCAAATGCAATCCTGTCGGGATCACATCAAAGGCGCTTTCAGAGCGCCTTTTTTCGTTTATATACTAAATGTAATCAATAGCCGATAGCATATAGTTAAAATAATATAAGCGCACTTCCCTACCCCATTTCCTTAACAAACATTGTATTGGGTAGACACGAAGTGGTCAGAAATATAAATTCTTACTTAAGGAAAAGAGTAAGTTCTGAGCTTTGAAATACGATGAACAAGCAGATTGATAACAAAGGATGGCGCAAGCGCAGAATACATCAAGAGATGGGTTTTAAGTACTTTGATGCCACGAAATAATAATTTATATAGTAAGAAATTGGCGACTAAATAGTTATATAATTATGAATTATTAAAAAATATTACACCTAAAATTACCAAAAATAAATAATATAATTATATTTGCCCTTCAACTTACATACCTTCAGGATTTCTCACCCGTTACCTTTAGTTTTGTAGGCGACTTTTTGGTAACCAACTAAAACACAGGTGATGGTCTATTTACATCAATTGTGCTTCGTAGGCAGTTTTACTCAGTCTACTCAGGTACAAATAACGGGAACACTTAATGGCTGCAAAGATCATTTCTACATTCCTTCCAAGGAGTTTTCATTTATGTATTTACCTTATTGGATTTGGTTTAGTATAACTTAGGTGCCATTTAACAAAAGTTATATTGACAGGGTAATTTCCTGCCCTTAGCTTTGCTTGAAATATTTTCAAGCATGCTGAGTTACTTTTTAGGGAGTAGTATCATAAAAGAAAGAATTGATTTAAATCTAATAAAATTTAACTAAATAACACATGGGTAACCAGAGAAAGGCAGTTGTTTTGGTACATGGTATGGGAAATCAGGTTCCACTTACATCTATAAGAGAGTTTGTTGAAAATATCGCTTCCGGTGGAACACAGCTTTATAGCAGTCCTGACAGAATTATGCATGATTATGAGACAAGACGATTTTCATATCACAATAGAAATGTTGATTACTATGAGTTTTATTGGGCACATTTGATGAAAGAGCCTACCATGTACGATATTGTAACCTGGTCATTTAACCTTATTTTTTGTAAAAATTTGTCTGCCAGAGCGAAGAAACCAATATGGATTCTTAGGATTATTTTATTGGGTTTAGCTGTTGCATTGATAATTTCCGGAGTACTATTTGAAAATCAAGTCATTGAATTCTTTAATGTAAAAAATGTGCTTGCATCCGGGATTGGAATTTTTATTATTTACAAACTTATATATCCAGCTCTCAAATACTTTTTTTCAAATCTTATCCTTCAATCCATAGGAGATGTTATCCGGTACACCATGCCTACACCCCAAAATATAGAAGTAAGAAATTTAATAAGAAAGAAAGGAGTAGAGTTGTTGCAAAAATTGCATGATGCCAAAAATTCTGATGGAAAAGATACTTACAGTGATATCGTTTTGGTAGGGCATAGTTTGGGTTCGATTGTATGCTTTGATTTACTTACATTTTTATTTCCTCAGTACCATACAAAATATGTTTATAAAGATCACCATGATCAGCAAGATATTAAAGACTTTGGAAATCAGGATTTTTACAGTAATGATTATGATTTTACAGATTATCAGGAAAAGCAACGAAAAGTAGGTTTGAATTATAGAAAATTTGAACTTTCCTGGAAATTCTCTGATTTTATTACACTCGGTTCACCGCTTACTCATGCAGCAATGGTTCTCGCCAATAATGAAGCTGAATTTATAACCCGTAAAAATATTAGAGAATTTCCTACTTGTCCGCCATCTAAGGACCCACATGACGAATACAAATATTTTTTTGAGCACGGACCGAATAATTTTTTAGTACCCCATCATGCAGCATTATTTACCATGACACGATGGACCAATATATTTTATTCCAATGATATTATAGGAGGAAGATTGAAAGATATATTTGGAAAAGGGATTAAAGACATAGAATTAAAAGCAGAAGGTAGCTGGTGGAGAAGAAATATTCCATTTACATCACATACTTATTATTGGAATAAAAAAGAGAAAGCATGTATACATGAATTGGACAAAATTGTATAAAATTAATTCTAATTGAAATAATGTTGAGCTCTTATATATTAAGCAAAAAGTCAAATGTAGTCATATGATAGTTCTGGATATCGCGATCGGAATAGTGCTGATTTATTTTTTATACAGCCTTTTGTCGAGTATTATTGCTGAGATTATATCTTCATGGATAGGCATGAGAGCAAGAATGCTGAAGCAAGGAATAGATAATATATTAAATGATAAACAAATTGGCTCAGGGCAGGATACGAGGAAATGGTTGCAGGATATATTTTTGGTGGAGGACAATAACTTCAGATATACCAATGCCGGAAAATTTTATGAAGAACCATCCATAAAATATTTAGCAAAACCAGGAGAACAGGCCTGGTATTCCTTACGTAACAGAAAACCTGCCTATGTCTCTCCAGAGACTTTTGTTATTACAGTGCTGAATATGTTTTCCAATAAAGGAAGGGGTATTAGTGAATGGGATAAGGTCAAATTTGCTATAGAAACGAATGCTATGCATCTAGAGCCGGAGACACTCAAAATGTTTCAGGACCTGGTTAAAAGGTCTGATGACAATTTTAAAAATTTTGTAGATCTGCTACTTCATCATTTTGCAGATACCATGGATCGGGTAAATGGGTGGTATAAGCGTAAGATAGGTACGATTATATTTTATATAGGTCTTTTTTTGTGTACATTATTGAATGTGGATACTTTTCAGATCATAAATACCTTAAGCAATGATAAAGAAAAAAGACTGCAAATGGTTAAGTTGGCTGAAAATGTAATTGATAAAAAGGCTGAAATAGATAGCTTCATGTCAATAGAAGATTCTTTAGAAGAACTGAATTATAAAATGAAGGCACACGCCATGGTGAAAAGTGCTGTTATTGAAGCCAATGATATCCTAGCAACAGGATGGGAATTTAAAATTAATGTACAAGAAAAGCGCATTTGTATAAGCGATGATCCAATTTGTTGGAGGTGTATTACTGAAAGTCAAGCTAAGTATGTCGAAGATAGCATTAAGCTGTCCAAAGGTAAAAGAGGGAAAATAAATGAACTAAAAAAGAAAATAAAAAACAATCCACTAATAGTTAAAGATATAAAAACTATTTTAGACTCCATTTCAATACTAGAAGACGAAATTAAACAATTAACTAAATCCATTCAGGACACAATAGGCTTATCCTTTATAGAATATGATACTACCTACAGAAAAAATCACAATTTCTGGATCAAAGGACAGGCATATCCTCCCATTAATGCGAAAGCTAAAGTCATTATAAATGCCATGTTACCTTGGAAATCAAAGTTCTGGGGGATCGTGCTCACCGCCTTGGCTTTAACTCTTGGTGCCCAATTTTGGTTTGATTTGCTCAAAAAGCTGGTTTCTATTCGTAGTTCTGGTGTCAAACCCGAAGAAAGTGAAGAAAAGAAAAGACAAATCACTCAGCTTAAAATGGAAGGTGAAAAAGTGACATCCAAAGATCCTGTAGAGATAGCGATCAGTGAAAACAGGGCGTATTGGGAGAGTTTGCCGGGTATCTTAGCCATAAATAAATCCAATAAAATGGGTTTCATTCAAATCATTGCAGAAGAGCCTGAATCTTTAAAGGAAATTATAAGGGATGAAATTTACACTAATGACTCTATGTACAAGGTAAACATAGAAATATTAAAAGGCAATAAAGCTACTTTTCTTTCGAACCAAAGGGGTTATGTTTATTTAGATAATCCCGATTCCAGGGGATCAGTAGCAGGCGTATTTTATAATAAAAAAACAAATAAAAAATGCTATCTGACTTGCGCCCACGTGGTACAAAGATATGAACATGGACATTTTGATTATAATAACTCCGTAGTAAAAGAAAGTGATACTGAAACAAACATCGGTAATGTAACCAATCTTATCAGATCCAGCTTTATAGATGCTGCGGTCATTGATTTTGATCAACACGTTTTAGAAAATAAATATGGTATCGGGATTATCACAGATATGAGAGATATCGAAGACATCACTGCTGATCAACGTGCAAATATAGCCTTTAAATCGAATGCGCTGGATAATCCAGTATCCGGTAGGCTGGAGATGACAGCATTCAGTTGTAAATTTGACAACGATCGATTTATGTATAATTTAATGCTGATTAAACATGAGCGTGAGTATTCAGATGGTGGAGATTCTGGATCATTATTATATGTACATGAAAAACCAAATGATATTAATAGTAAAATTATCTCCATAGGAATACTAATCGGTTCAGCCACGTATGGTAATGAAAAATATACTTTGGGCATTAGTTTAAAAGAAATTTGCAATGTGCTAAACATCAGACATTTTAATAATCAAATTTAATACTTGCCATGAAAAGTTTTAAAACAATAATTATAATTTTCCTAGCTTGTTCAAGTATTTTAGGCCAAAGCACGGTGGAGTGGAGTAAACTTGATAAAAATCCTAATCCATTAGATATAAATACGTATATTAAATTTATTAATAATGGTGAAATTAAGAATAGTTCTAATGTTAAATTATTTGATATAAAAAATGGCGATAGCATCCAAATTGTTAAAGCTGACCCTTTTGCCACCATTCTTTTTAAAGAAAATGTCATTAAAATCAATATGATCTTTGGACAATTTCAGCTCCATTTTGGTAATCAAATAAAGGCATTCAAATTCGATGATCGTGATAATAAAAGTTTCAATTCAAACCGTTTAGGCAAATCCAATATCACCCTTTCAACTCCCTATTACAATGCTTATCAAATATATGAATTCTATAGTGCTGGTAAATTTTGCCAAGTAAATCAAATCCTAGACAAGCTTAATATAAATGAAGATACAGATAATCAACTATTAAAAGAATTAAGAAAGTCATGTACCAGAGAAAGCAGCACCAGCACCAATATTAATACAAACAATGTTTTGTCATCTATTGGTGGCTTCGATGTGACCAGGTATGCTGATGGGTTGGCAAAATTTCTGGTAAAAAGGGCAAAAGAAGAATTGACCATTTCATTTTTTGAAAAATTCAAGAGAGAATTGGAAGCACAACCTGATGTTAGGATATTATTCCCTGCTACCTTTAAAGTCTTGGGGAGAATTGAAGAGATTTATGATTACAGTCGCTACCTAAATTTATTGCGAGAAAGCTATCAGCAAGATTTTAATAACTTTCCAGATAGTGTGGATAAACTCATTTCAGGGAAGCCTGATATTGATCAAAAATATAAAGCAGGTGTCCATCTAAGTTCAAAAATCATTCAAGGACTTAGAGACAAGACACATCCAGGCAAAATACTAGCTTCAATGAACGCAAATGTTTTTGATTCATTACATGTGGATGTGAACAATAGTTTTATTATTTCCCAAACATTGTCAGAAGCTCTCAGAGATACATTTTCAGGAACGAATATGACTTATTGGGTAGATGGCTCTAAAATATTAGAACTCAGCCAAAATAATGAATTGCTAAAAATATTTATTGGGCTAACCATAGAAAAGCTACGGGAAAAAAATCTGGATTTATTTACCAAACTGAATGATGTTGCAAAAGTTGATTCATATACACCAATTATTTCAGAGATTTCTCAGTTGACTCAAGGCATTTCCAGTTTGGTAAAAGCAAATCAAAGCAATGGCAGCATAAATAACGAAGATATTTCCAGATATATAGATTACAGCCTCAAGTTATTTAAAGTATCTAGGAAAATACTTGATACTTTTCACTCAACTACTCAAGCTACTTCAAATGATTTTGACAAGGCTTTATCTATACTTGAAATAAGCAACTCACTGTATGCAGATATTGCAACCCAAAAATATAGCTCCGCTTTATTTAATTTTATGGAGTTAATTGATTTGATCCCTAATTTAAATAAAGATAATAAAATATCGTGGTTAATGAAATACGGATCCTTTATGGCCGAATCCATTGCTGCCGAGAATTCAGACGAGGTTGCTAAAGTTATTGAAACCTATGCCATGCCGAGTGGATCATCAAGGGTCAAAAGAAATTCGGACTTCAATATTTCTCTCAATAGTTATGTAGGATTATATACTGGTATAGAAGATGGTAAAAGCGTGTTTGGCATCGCTGCACCAGTTGGAATCGCATTTAGTCATGGATGGAAAAAAGGTAGTATAAGTTTATTTCTTACCGCCATTGATATAGGTGCTATCAGCTCTTTTAGGTTTAACAATGAAGATGATGAAGTGGCTAAAATATATCTTAGAGAGATTATTTCACCCGGAGCCTTTATTTCTTATGGATTTGGTCAATCTCCTATATCTATCAATTTTGGTTGGCAGCGTGCTCCACTTTTAAAAAGAGTAGGTCCGAGTCAAAATGAAGTGAATTTGGAACATAATGCACGATTTAGCCTATCTGTTTTAGTTGATTTACCACTGTTTAATCTTTATAATAAAGCTAAATAATAAAATATTTTCTCATGTTCACCATCAAAAACACCACCAAGAATCCCCAACTGATCAATGCAGATAAAATCATTCTGGGTATAGGAATATTGGCTATAACCATGCCTTTAATAGTGTATTTAGCAGCAATTCCTGCTCCACCATGTTTGAAAAATGGCATGCTGCACTCGATATCTGCATTCTATCATACTGATGCCAGAAACTTGCTTGTAGGAATGATATGTGCGTTATCATTTTGTTTTATGGCTTACAATGGATACAGCAAAGTGGACAAAATCGCGTCTACAATAGCTTCTATTAGTGCGTTAGGAGTGGCTTTGATTCCTACATCTATCTTCGCAGGTGAATATGAATGTATTCCTTCAGATGGTTCTTATTTCAGAGAGTATATTCATTTAGCCTGTGCTATTATATTGCTCTTGACCATGGCTTTTTTTTCTATCAAAATATTTACACATAGGGAAGGTGGAGATACTATTGCTCCACGAAAATTATTTTTTTATCGCTTCTGGGGATACAGTATTTTGGCATCTTTGGGTCTTATCGCATTGTACATTTTAGTTCTAAAAGAAGCGTTTCCAATCACTGCTACGTGGCATCCCATTTTCTGGCTTGAAGCGGTTTGTTTGTTTGCTTTTGGTTGTTCCTGGTTTTTGAAGAGTGGGTTGTTTGACAGAGCGAAGAAATTAGAATAGAATATTTAAGAAAATGCCTTACCTTTTTTAAAAGCTTTATTAACCAAATAAATAAAAAAAATATGCAAAATTACTTTGTGGGTTTCTGGAACTTAGAAAACCTTTTTGAAATTGAAAATTACCCTGACAGGAGTGATAAATTAAAACGTGCCATTGGCAAGGATCTAAAAGGATGGGATGACGCTAAACTCTCAGCCAAAATAGGTCAATTATCAAAAATCATTAAACTAATGAATAATGGACTAGGTCCTGATATCCTTGGAGTATGTGAAATAGAGAATGAAAATGTTCTAAAAAGATTGGTAACAGCTTTGGCTTCCTTGTCCCGTAATTATAAAATTATTCATGCAGATACAAAAGATCAGAGAGGAATAGACGTAGCTATAATTTATGATGCAAATATGGTAGAAGTGGAACGAGGAAATGTTGATACGACTAATCCCGGCGTTTTTACTAACCTGGTCTTTAATCATTTTGTTATGCGGAGGACAGCGACCCGAGACATCTTACAGGTAAATTTTCTTACAAAAGTAAAACGTAACAGAATAGTGGTGATGGTCAACCACTGGCCATCAAGAAGTGGCGGTGAATACGAAAGTCAGGGATATAGATTTATTGCAGGAGAAACGCTAGCATATTTTCATCAACGCATTATGGAAGAACATGGAAATGACACTGCAGTAATTTCAGTAGGCGACTATAATGATGAGCCACACAACCTGTCCATCACTCAATATGCAATGTCTGAAAGAAGCAGGACAAAAGTGGTCAGAGGAAGTAACCCCTATTTTTATAATCTGATGTGGGATATTATCGGTGATGGTAATGGCAGTTTCTATTTTGAAAACGCTCCAAATATGCTGGACCAAATATTAGTAAATGAAAATGTAATCAAAAAAACATCTGTTTTCCAAATTAAAGAAGGATCCGTAAAAGTTGAAAAATTTGTTGAAATGACAGACAAAAGCATTTATAAAAAGCCCATTCCTTTTGGTGGGATGGGGAAACCGGTAAACCTATTGGGTTATAGTGATCATTTTCCCGTATCGGTGGAGATTATTGAGAAGTAAAAAAATGTAAATATTCTTAAGATTTGTCATAATGCGTGGTACTATCAGTCAAAAATATAGATATGGAAAATTTTCAGAATACATCAGATAGACAAAATAATATTTGATAAAAATCATAAACAAGATCAATTATTGGTAAATATTAATATTTTTTTTTTAAACAATACATCTAATATTGCCATCATCAAAAAATAAAATATATCTCACCTGTTACTTGAAGTATCGAAGTATTTTGCACCCGTTGTCTTCGATAAAGCAAGTAACGATTTAATAACCAACGAAATCAGAGGTGATGGTTAAATTTGTGTCTTATTATTTAAGGGGTTAAATAGATTTCATAAACACTGGATCATCTTTATCCTTAACGTAGATCGATGCCACAGCGCCCAACAACATAAATATACCGGAAGTTACCAGAGCATAGATCGCATGATCACCATATATATTATGCAAAATTGGACCACCGATGATACCATTAGTGATTTGTGGTATGGTGATAAAAAAATTGAAAATTCCCATGTATATCCCCATCTTGTGTGCAGGTATAGAGCCGGCCAACATCGCATATGGCATAGCTAGAATACTTGCCCATGCCATACCTACGCCAATCATTGGGAAAACCAGCATCTCTGGATCGGTAATGAAGTATATGGAGATGAGTCCAATACCACCCGCAACCAAGGATATGGCATGCGTATATTTCCTGCCTAATTTGCCCGCAATAAATGGTAATGTAAAAGCAAAAATTGCAGAAACTAAATTATAAATTCCAAAAATATAGCCTACCTGGTTGCCTGCTTCCTGATAAAGTGGAGATTTGGTATCATTGGCAGCTAAGCCATAGATGTGTTCTGCTATAGCTGGTGTACTATATACCCACATGCCAAATAAAGCAAACCATGAGCAAAACTGGACTAAGCCCAGTTGTTTCATGGTTTCAGGCATTTTACCAAAATCTTTGAAGATCGTAGAAACTACATTGGAAGTGGACACTGTTTCATGATCATCTCCACCGTCTTCAAATTTAGACAACTCTTCTGGACTATACTCTGATGTGGTGAAGATAGTCCATAAAATGGCACCCATCAAAATAAGAGCACCAAAAACAAAAGCGTAAATCACATTATCAGGTACTCCATTATTAATGGACTCACCACTGACTCCAAACCACTCTACAAGTATTTTGGGTAACCAAGATCCGATGACGGCTCCCAAACCAATCAGTACCGTTTGAATCGCAAATCCTGCTGTTCTTTGATCTGTGGATAGTTTGTCAGCAACCAAAGCTCTAAATGGCTCCATAGCTACATTAAAAGATGCATCCATGATCATCAGCATACCTGCCCCAACCCAAAGCGCTGGCAGAATAGCGGTAAATAATCCGGCATTAGGCATCAGTACCAAACCAATAGATGCCAAGATGGCGCCAACCAAAAAATAGGGTTTGCGTCGTCCCAATGAAGTCCAGGTAATATCAGAATAATGTCCAATCAACGGCTGAACCAACATACCGGTGATAGGAGCAACCAACCAAAACCAACCTAACTGATGGGTGTCCGCTCCCAAAGTTTGTAAAATACGGGACGCATTGGCGTTTTGGAGTGCAAATCCTGCTTGAATCCCTAAAAAACCGACACTCATATTCCAAATGGAAGCACGTGACAATAATGGCTTTTTCATGAATAAATTATTTATATGGTGACTTAATGATTTCTTCTAAATTTCGAACTTTGAAATAACTGCTTACTTGACCACCACACTTTCCCAAGGCCTCAGCGTGATCGCATCTCCTTCATTAAAATTGATGGGTTTTCCGCTCAACAACTCCACACCACCTATACTTCGGTGTGCCGGTATGCTTTGCATCTGCTTACTAAGATTGATGACTACCAAAATATGATTATCGCCTTTGGTTCTTTCGAATGCAAATATGTCTTCGTGTGGCATTACGCTTACCAACGGTCCACCAAAATCTGCATTCCACAGCGCAGGATTTTCGTGTTTGATCTTGAACAGTTTTTTATAAAAATCAGCATAGGCAAAGTCTTTAAAACCTACGGTGTCCTTTTCAAAAAACTTTAGACGTTGTGGCATAGGCTCTTCCTGACCTGTGTATATCAAAGGGATGCCATCTATCATCGTGACTAATGTAGCAAAAGCTTGGTGCGCTTCTCCCATTCTTTCGATCTCTGAGCCCGACCACGAGTTTTCATCGTGATTGGACGTAAAATGCATGTAGCAACCATACTTAACTTTAGGCCTTTCATTTTTATACCAATCCGCTATGGCAGCTGCTTTTTTCTTGCCTTGGGCCACATCATTGAGTATATGATGGAGACTCCAACTATACATGGCATTAAAGTATTGATTATTGACGTGATCTTGGACTTCGGACTCAGCTAGCAAAAAGATATCGGATTTTATGGCCCTGAGTTGTTTACTCGTGTTTTCCCAAAAGTCTAATGGCACCAACAATGCCATATCTTGCCTGAATCCATCTATTTGATATTCTTTAATCCAGAAAATCATATCATCAACCAGGGCCTGTCTCATACTTTGGTTGTTATAATTGAGATCAGCGACATCATCCCATCCCATAGATGTTCCGTCATCATTTTGTGGGTCCACAATTTTGCCTGATGCATCTTTGGTATAAAAATCTGGATTGGAACTTATCCATTTATGATCCCAACCTGTATGATTAGGTACCCAATCGAGGATTACTTTCATCCCATGTTGGTGTGCCCGATCGATAAGATTTTTCAGGTCAACATCAGTACCAAACTCAGGATTGGCCGATCTGAAATCGGAGACAGCGTAGTAACTCCCCAAACTTCCTTTGCGCTTTGTGGTACTAATAGGAAATACGGGCATCAACCAAAGTATATCAATGCCCATCTCTTGAAGCCTAGGCAAGTGCTCGCTAAAAGCATTAAAAGTACCTTCAGGAGTGTACTGTCGGATGTTGACCTCGTAGATGTTGGCATTTTTAGCCCATTCAGGCCAGCTATTTACATTTTGGGATACTTGCATAGGCGTGTTTTGAGTATGCGATTTACAGGCTGAAAAATAAAAAACTGATATCAATGTACTACAAATCAGCATTCTGTAAACTAACATAAATTATATTTTACGATATAAATCTAAATTTCGGATAAAGCTACTATAAACTTTGAAAATGAAAAATTTTTCATGGCAAATATTGTCTTAAAGACAATAAGGAAGCTCGAAATATGCCTGTCTTACGCCTATACAGTGGAGGCCGGCATTAAAGTTTTATCCATAATCTTCAAAAAAAAAATAGGTAAAGGTAGTACTTGTTAACTTGACAGAATCCTAAACTAAAACCGCTTTTTGATCCATAAGATCTACAACTACTCATCGAATAGGGAAGGTAGACGTCATGTTTGTTCAAAAAGGTTGAAAAGATTTTTTTTCTTCTTTTTAATGAAAATCTGAAATTTTCAAATATTGTGTGCGTGCCTAAATAGCTTGACGGGATTATTGAATACAAAATCTAAAATGATCATCAATTACAACCATCAAGTGCTTCAAAATGAGTCACTTAATTCACTTTTTATTTCGCACTGTGGTGATGACTATGATTTGTCGCAAAAAGTGCTATTCGATACTTTTTCTTTGAATGACCACTTCCTGATCTGAAAAAATCATCCATGAAAAATCGTAAACATAGTTAATACATTTGTTTTGAGTATTGATATGGTAATGAGTGATGTATCCAAAATGAAATTTTTTACGGTCAAGGATAGCCCTGGTGACTTTCTTTTGCTTACTATTTTTACCCATGATTTCCAAAAGAATAGATCTATTGCGGTGAAGAATCTTATCAATTCTTTCGGCAGCATCAACTGTGACTTTATTGAGCTTAATGTGATACATAGCTTTGCATGTAGCTGAACAGAAAATTTTGTCAGAGCGCCCTGTAAAAGGCTCTTTGCAGAGGCGGCAGAGACGTTGGTGTCGCTTTAGGGATGATGAAATGATATCAGATGACATAAAAAAATGATAAAATTTATAGTGAAAATAAATCGTTTTAGGTCGCTGGTTTATAGACTAAACGTCATTTTACCGTAATAAACGTTTATTACTGTAAAATTACGCTTAATAACGGATATAATTGATAAATTGTTTCTTATGATGTATACATTTTTTATTTTTGCCCATAAAATATTGATATGTTATTTCTTTTTCCGTTAACACATTGCGACAAACCACAAATTGGTTTTGTATTCAAATACGAACAAAATTTATTGCGACAAATCAAAAGTCAAGCATTTATTAAATATTCTATAACCAATCGATGCTACTATATTCCTTACCAGTCAGATCAATATGCTAATCTAAAAGCATTAGGGATTCCTTTAACTGTTTGTGCTTCGAGACCAAATCTTTCGTTAGAATTACAGAATGATATTAATGAAAAACAAATATATACGATTAATAAAGTTATCAATGAATCAACCAATAAATTGGTCGTGACCATCACTTATAATAATGGTAGACTTTGGATAACAATGCCATACAACACTGCGGATATCCAAATAGTAAAAAGCCTGTCTGGTGCCTATTGGAATAAAAATCATTTACAATGGTCTATATATGCCAATATTGAGAATCTTGACCATTTACAGGCATATTTCAATTGTTTGTCGGTTAAGGATTACCACCGCATTTATAATCTCATAAGGATGACTACGGAACCCAAAATAGTGGAAATATATAGCACTCCTGAGTACGGTAGAGACAAAGTGTGCATCAAACTCAAAGGATATGGCATAGACACCAATTATATATCTCAAATGCCTAGTGCTCTGTATGATGTAGATATGAAGCGATGGCTGGTGCCTCATCAAGCCCTTGTTCTATCTAAGCTACAATGCCATTATACATCATTAGGTGCTAAAATCATCGACAGAACACTTCAAAATGAACATCATCATTACAAAAAAGAGTACACTAATCTTGAAAAACAAAATTTCTTAATGGCAAAATATCCTGAAGCATTTCACGAACTTTTAAAACTTTACATCAATAGTATGATCAGGACAAATCGGAAATGGAGTACCATTTATACCTATACCCCTGAATTTTTTAAATTTACGAAAGAAATAGGTGTTCAAAATGTTTGCATTGCTACTTCATCACAAATCAATGCATACTTAAGCCAACTGGCTCTAAAACAAAAGTACCATAGTGTGGTACACACAGCAATTAATGCCATCAAATATTACTATCAAAAAGTCATATTTTGTCAAGATGTAAAATTGGAGCAAATAGTAAGGCCAAAAGGAGAGTTTCACCTCCCCACCATCTTGAGCACACATGAAATCAATAGGGTATTAGAAAGTTTAGCCAATATCAAACATATATCTATCCAATATATCTTTTATGGGTGTGGACTCAGACTCAATGAATTACTTTCCTTAAAAGTAGATGACGTATGGTGGGATAGGAACCAACTGATAGTGCGCAATGGGAAAGGGAATAAAGATCGTGTGGTAAACTTAGGTCAAACACTCAAACAACTGCTTAAAGTCTATTTTGATCAATATCAGCCTCAGTATTGGCTCTTCGAGGGTCAAGACAGAATACATCAATACTCTGCACGTAGTGTGCAAAAAGTAGTAAAAAACGCAGTACAAAAAGCAGGAATTATAAAAAATGTCAGTCCGCATACGTTGAGACACTGTTTTGCAACTCATTTATTGGACAATGGTGTACAATTGCCTTATATACAGGCATTATTGGGGCATTCTAATATTAAAACCACAATGATATACACCCATGTTACTACCCAAAGTGTAGCCAATGTGTTGAGCCCTTTGGATGGTTTAAATCTTACTTTTAAAAAACCTTGAAAGCAAGGTAAGGCTTAATACAATCTATAAACAGAAAAATATAGGCAGTACTATGCTAATAACATTTTTTTGTTTCCTATTCAAGCCCCAAGTAGTACGCGTGGCAGAGGGCATACGGCAAAATTGCCGGAAATCATATAGATGAATAAGTCAGAAAAGAAGATCATTGGTAATAAAATCGAATACATTTTACGTTTCAAATCTTTGATTTGTAAGGGCTTGCCATAATTAAATATAAAAATAATCAGAAAAAATTGGTGGATTCGTAG
>CAMBRK010000089.1 GCA_945870185.1 Aureispira sp. CCB-QB1
TTAACCATTGATAATCAGCGCGATAGAAAAATGCAGGACTGAACGATCCTTTATGGTCGAGCATGACAATGCGAGAAGTGAAGGAACCCGAAAGGGATGGGTAGGTCGGGAATGCACAACAATAAACCTAGCTGATCTAAGTTTAGATCAGTGCCTTCATTTTTGAGTGATTTCGTATAACTCAAATACAGCAAAGCTGCACCATTCAGTTACCTTTTTTTGAACTGGTCTTTTTTGTTTACTTTTTTTCTGGGCTATTATTACGAAGGTAATAAGAGTAAGCAAAAAGAAAAAAAGTGACTGCCGCCTGCCTTGCGGTCAGGCAGGCCCGCATAGGGCAAAAGCTTAAATGATGTGCAAATGATTCAAGAGTTTTGAAGAAATTCCCATGCAACGAAATCTACGAATATGTACATACATAATTGATTATCATTAATTTATATTACACCAAGCAGGCCCTCCTTAATGTCAATATGATGCTAAAATACTGTTAAAC
This sequence comes from Aureispira sp. CCB-QB1, assembly GCA_945870185.1. Taxonomy (GTDB): domain Bacteria; phylum Bacteroidota; class Bacteroidia; order Chitinophagales; family Saprospiraceae; genus OLB9. Next base: position 497 of record CAMBRK010000089.1, read on the forward strand.
CACATTTTTCAAGAAATGTTGTTTAAAATATTTGTAAAATAATTTAGCCATGTACTATGAATCAAAGAATGTGAATATAAATTCTAAGAAGCATAATCAGTAAATTATTTGAAGTTACTCTATAAAGCCTAATTTAACTTCATGTGCATCCATTTCAGCAAATAAAGATTCAAACAAAACTCTATCTTCGCCGATACCTCTTATTTTAAAGTATGTTCGGATGGAGTTGAGTCTATTTTTACTCACTAAACCATTTTCAAATTTGGAAAGCGTCATGGCAATGATTTTGACTTCCACATTTTCTCTAAGGTATGCAATAATCTGATCCAATTGAGCTATAGTCTCATCAGTCAAAGTAGCTCTATCTTTTTCAAAATAGACGGTTTTATACTCTTTTTTGACGACTGAGTAGTTGCCACTGGATACTACGACAAAAGGCTCATTCTTAACAGGCAGTTGTTGATTAGCAACAAATTGACCATAGTCCTGAATTTTCAATTCAAAACCTTTTAGAAAATCGGGCTCTTCTTTGATAATGCTAGTAACGTTTCCGTCTGGCGTAATATTTGCTCTTACTACCTGGCTGTTGTAAAGTATGACTGCTTCTTTAGTATTTTGAGCAACAATCGTCATGCTGGTCAAAACCATCAAGAGCGAAATCACAAATGGTGGGAAATTTGTGGTGTTCATATTTATGGTTTAAATAATTATAAAATCATATTAATCATCCATCAGTCCTCTACCTTCTTTGATGATTAAGTTTTTGGACTTCAGGTCATTTAGCAACTTATCAAGAATTCCATTTACAAACTCCTTACTTTTAGAAGTACTGTAACTCTTGGCTAGCTCTACGTATTCATTTAGCGTGACTTTTGCAGGTATTGTATTGCAGTATAAAAACTCACAAATTGCCATTTTAATCATAATCATATCTAAAACAGCAACTCTATCTGCATCCCAATTCTGCAATACTGGCTCTATTAACTTTAATAACGCTTCATCTTCCAAATAAGTTTTCAAAAGTAAAAATTCACCATAATCTTTACATGTTTCATCATCAGGATAATGTTCCATGATGAAGTTTTCATTTTCAGAAGGTAAAGATTTTAATACTTTTTTAATTGTGCCTATTATTAGAGACTTATCATCTTCCCAATTTGCAAATTGGTCTTCAATGATTTCATTAAAAAGTTCATTTTTTCTACAAAACCTGAATAATTCCAATAAAACTTCGAGTGTATCCTCGTTTGAAGATTCTTTTGATAAGTAATTGATATAAGACTCTTCCTTTGAAAAATCATAATAAATAGATTTCAAGTGATCTTTATCAACTTTTTGAGCAAAATTCTTTTTTTCAAACTTTTGATTGATCACACTATTTCTTGCCAAAGCCTGAATCATGGTGTTATCCCAGATTTTCGGTGAGAATATCTTATCCATATCAGTAGGTAGATGTTTTGTTTTCCTTTTTTCAAAATCATCTGCTGCTGTCCGGGTTATATGCACTAAATTATACAAACTAAACAGTAATAAATCAAAACTGTCTTCAATCCTTTTCCAATACTCCTTTACCGTTCCTTTTTGATCAAGTTTCTCATCCCTGTTTTGGGCATACATAATTTGCATCACTTTTACCCTTACATTTCTTCTGCTAAGCATTTCTATAAATTACTTTTAATTTTAAACTGCACCAAATAACATATACCTGGTCCTAAACAAGTGCAAATATAGTCATTCGTTTTAAATTACAAATTTTTATATTTGTTTGTTATAAAATTCTTAACTACGAAACTCAAAAAAAAACTTCAAATCATCGGATCAAAGTAACATTACCTCGTTTTTTATACTCCAATGTATTAATACATAAAACACGCATGTAATATGCATATGAATCAGGAGGTAGCTCCTTCCCATTGAAAGTACCATCCCATCCTTTATTCTTATCATTGCCATTATTGAAGACTTCTTGTCCCCATCTATTATAAATAATTAGCTCTACCTCGTCGACAAAATTACTTCGAACTATAAATATATCATTTGTACCATCAGCATTAGGCGTAAACGCTGTAGGCAAATAAACATCCGTTTCGTCGCACCTAGCCTTACGAACTGTAACTGTCACTTCATCTACTGCTGTACAACCGTTGGCGTCTGTCACCGTTACGGTATACGTGGTTTCGTCTCTCGGGCTTACTATGATAGACTCACTCCTTTCGTTGGTACTCCACAGATAATTGAGCTTTGGATCAAAATTATTTATCACCAACTCCGCAGACTGACCTTCATATATTTCTGCGTTAGGTTCTGCATCTACATTGATGACAACAAGCTCACCTACAGTAACTGGTACGTCCATATTTTGTCTACATCCGCTTGATTTTTTGGTTACTATCACATTTACCACTTTGTCCTTGGTCAATTTTAATGTTGGTTTAGTTCCTGTAGTGCCACTGGTAAAACAATCTGCAGGCGACCATAAATAAGTAAAATCATTCGGATTTTGAATATTAAGCTCAATAGTAGATGCTTGGTCAAAACATAGTAAATCAGGAGTTTCTACATCAAACGAAAACGGTTTTGCTATTTTGGGTGATACTTTAGATGTATCGGTACATCCTGAAGGTTTGTGCTTTAGCACTACGCTTAATTGTTTGTCCAATACAGGTAATATCACCGGACTGACCGTATTGCCCCCAGAAACTATACAATCTGAAGGTGACCACAAAATTTCATAGTCCTGTGGCTGAGCTATATTGAGTGTAATCTGAGTTGGTGTATTCAAACATAAACTATCTTTAATATCAACATCAAAAGAAAACTTAAAAATATCTATGTTCACAGTATCTCTGTCTGAACACCCATAGATGTCTGTGCCTTTGATGACATATTGTGATGTTACATTAGATAATAACTGCAAGGTAGCGTTATTTGAAATTACGTTTCCGTTTGCATCCAACCATTCATAGATGACATCAGAAAGATTGGAAATTGCTTTAATGTTTATACTATCTCCCGCACACAATACCTGATCTGGAATATTTTCCAAAACAATCTGTGGGTTTAAAGTAACCGTTTTTACCACATCTTTAAATGGGCAAACACTGGTCACATTGGACAAAGTAATCGTGTATGTACCGTTATTGGGATAAACATAGCAAGGTGTTTTTTGTAGAGATCTGTCATCTTCAGTACTAGGGTCTCCAAAATTCCAAGCTACAAATCCTTTTGCATCACCATCATAATTAAAACAAATCTCATACAGACCACACTCGGTTAATTTAAAATCAAAGTCAGCAACTGGGTTTTCACCAATATTTATCAATATAGAGTCTTTTAGGCTACAGCCAAATTGGTTGGTAACTGTGTAGTTCAACACTATCGGGCCAAGTTCATTGGGTGCAATTCCGATGATGGGCTCATTGGTATTACCTCCTGAAATGATGTTTGGACTGCTCCCCCAATTATAAGTAATATTGTGATCTGAAATTAAATTGAGCAACAAAACTTTGGTCGTATCAGATTTGCAGAAAGTAATAGGTGAAAGATCATCAATGCTAGGTGCTTGATTTTTTACTTTGATTCTCGCAGGCTCTGTCGAACAAGCATCTCCGATAAATTTCACAAAATATTCGGACTCCGTTCCAGAAAAAGATACCTTTACGGTGGCGCCTGTAGCGATTACATTAGTGATGTTGGGTTCAGTACCCCATGAGTAAGTACCATTTCCTATACCACCACTGACTGTGAGTTCTATTGTTCCATCACAAGTCACAGTATCTCCTACTATAGCTAAATTTACACCGCCTGTGAGTGCTATTACATCCACACTATCTACAATACTACACAAACCATCTGTGACCGTAACGAGATAGGTTCTATTAATGTCAGACTTTACTTTCGGATTGGCCGGATCACTTAGATCAAGACCTTCAGTGGGCGACCAAGTATATGTCCAACCAGCATTACCGTTTGTAATGATATCTTTGGACTCACCTGGGCATAAAATGATAGGACCTGCTTCAAATTTCAGCGTGGCAAATGGGCCAGGCAGCTCAGATCTTGTAATCCGATCAATACAACCGTTGGCAAATGTACCTTCCAAAGAAAATGTTAATATGCTATCTTTCGGAATCGTAACCAATATACTTTGACCTGAATAATTGGATATATTCGAGATGATACCCGCATTCCAGATTAAGTCATTAAATGCGATGCCATTTGATAAAGTGTCAATATAATCTATTTTGATGGTAACACTGTCATTGTCAGGACACTCGACTGGTGAGATGACTGCATCCAATCTTGGTGTAAACATGGTAAGGTCAATGGTTTTGGCCAATGAAACATCACAGGCATCCTTAAATGTGGCATCCAATCTTATATTGATTTCTTTGAGATCTTTGGGCAAAGTCACTTGTATCACATTGCCTGTAATCAATTGTGAGCCAACTACCCAATCTGACCTATCTAAAATAGCCAAAGGATTTATAGCTTGTGATGTATTAGTAATATTAAGTTGTATGGAATCTTGTTCTGGACAACCCGTAAACTCTACTTCAAAATCTAATTTGGGGACCAACTCAAGGATATCAATAGTTTTCAACAATGAAGATTGACAACCATTGCTCGCTTGCAGTAACAATTCTACAGTAATATTTCCTTCATCCGCCACAAAAATATTAGGATTACGCCCTGTATAATTGGTCTCTACTCCGTTTTGAGTGACTTTCCATTGCCAAGAAGAAATTTGATATCCCGGTTCATTAAATACGGAAGTGTCTGTCAATAAGATGGTCAAACTGTCTTTAGCCAGATCACAGCCATTCAACCTATACGAGAATGCCGGTTCAATTTTATTTTCAAAAACGGATACTCTTTGAATAATTGTATCAAAACATTGGTCTGAACCTCTAGTAGCTCTGAGTAATACGTCATATACTCCTGATCTAGGGAAAGTAAAAACAGGATCTTTCTGAGTTGATCTGAAAGCAGGATCACTTGAAGGAAAATTAAAATTCCACAAATATGAATTGGACGAAAGTGAGTTATTATAAAATTCCACACGTAATCCATCGCATTTAAATTCTGAAGTCGTAAAATGTGCTTTGGGAGGTTGGCTACATACCCTTACATTGAATTGAAAATCACGTCTGACAACACCTATGAGTTGACCATTTCTATATTCTTCTGCACATACGCCCACTAAAAACTGCCCGACAAGATTAGGGTTAGCGGTCATAACACCAGTTTTTGGATCTATTTGTAAAGGTTGTCCACCCATCACATCATTTAAAGAGTACGGTGATTTAAACTGAACCGTAGGAAATGGTGGGAAATTAGCAGGTTGTGGCTTGGGGTCTATTCTTGTACCTCCTGAATTGGGCAAACATAGTTTATAAACTAAAGAATCGCCGTCGGTATCAGATGCAGAATGGTCAAAAACAAGAGGCTTATTGGCACAAATGTATACGTCTGGCCATTGATTAAAGGTAGGTGAAGAATTTTTCAAACTGAGTGCTCTGTCCCCTAAAGATACCCAATAAGTAGAACCTGTCTCTAAAGGATCGTGGATATTATTCAATGAAGAATTTCTACAGCATCTTTGGTATGCCAATACATAACCACCTGGTCTATTGGGTAAATCTACAAATCCCTGATAAGTTGTCTCATGAACACATACCTGAGTACCTTCAAATCCACAATCTGATCTGATAAATTCATTTAGTGTGTCAGAAACCATAAATGGAATAAAAAGTTGTCCATTATTTAATCCAGGAAGCCACTTGGCCAAATCTCCACCTGCTGTAAAAACTGCGATAGAAGCTGGATTGTCAAATTGGGCTTCATCTGATCCAAGAATACAGTCCCGTCTAAGGACCAATTTCACCTGATATCTGTTTCCGCTTATGTGTTTGTACGTCAAATTACCACCCACTATGTGTGTTGCAGATAAAGTGCTCAGTTGCCCACTAAAATACCAAGCAACGAAAATGATAATAAGATTCTTAAAGTATTTATATGATGTATTTCGCATTTGAATCACTTTTATTGGTTATTAGAAGTTCTAGCTGCCCTTAAAATTTCTACCCTTCTTTCTTTAGCGGCTTTCATATTATAAATAGAGTTACGTTCATCTTTTAGGTCAGACGGAACATCGGCTGGTGATAACTCTTTACCAAATGAAATGTCGGTAATTTTTAGCTGTCCAGAAAGAAAATAAGGTTTTAAACTATTATCTTCATAAAATATCATTTCATTTTTTACCGAATTCACTCTTCTCTGACCCAATGCCAAGTTATATTTATTCTCTGCTCTAGGTGAAGCATATCCTTTAAAGATTAGCTCTACCTTATTCCCTGCCTCCAACTCATACTTTAAACTGACCAAAAACATCTTAAACTTGTCATACCCACCTCGAACATCGCCTTCAAAAAACGACTCGTAGGCATCTTTGATGGCATCTTTTTCTGTAAGCGGTAATGGCTTAGCATAGGTTTCTTTATATGTCTCTTTACGATCCATATATTCTGTAACCAAGAGTCCGAACTTAGTATTGGTTGTCGTTTTTCGACTTGCCTTATCTGGTAAGTCATTATCAAAATACAAGGCAATAGGAAGTAAATCGGGTAAGGAGAACCTATCTAAGTACATATCTTTTCTAATCAAGCCAGATTTATCATAAGGTCTCGTATCTACATATTCTTCAGCATCTGTGTAGCCATTTTTCTTCGCAATGAGTTTGTATTCCTTTCCTCTATCCAGCATAAAATAAAAATCATTGGACAAAGGATTAAACTGAACTTCTTGTGTCTTGGTAGGATCTGTCAAGTCTATAAGGGTTACGGTAGTACTGTCTAAAGGTAACCTACCTACCTCCGTAAAAGTAAAAACATCTAAGAGCATCATATCAGTGCTCAAATACATTTTTTTAATAATACTCTCTGATTTTTCAGCATCAAATGTGGATAACTCGATAGTGTCAGGGTAATAGTTTTCTCTTTCCGCGATAACAATATAACTCCTGTCTGCAGAAAGTGGAAATTTATGATCTATGCCAGTATCATTGGTAACTCTGCCCAATTCTTGCCCTGTTTCTTTATCCATCAGAATCACAGTTGCTTTTTTGAGATCTCTTCCAGTCAATTTATCATAGGTAAGGGCATTGAGATCCAAATCAATCTTCTTTATATCCATCTTGTAAATATCATAACAACAGGATTCAAAATAAGCATCCAGGAAAAAAGCACCTTCTCGATTTGATGACATATAAGCTTCAGTTCCATCTTCTTTTTCAAAATAATAGATATCATTGTAACTACTATTGAGAGGCATACCAGCATTTACGGGCAACCCAAAGGAATCATTTGTTTTGGGTGATTTGTAAATATCATGACCACCTAAGCCGATCATCCCATCAGAACTGAAAAATAAAAAATCACTACTATCTTGGTAAAAAGGTGTTATTTCATCTTGAGATGTGTTGACTTCTTGCACATTTTTAGGCTCTGAAAATCCGAATTTTGGATCCAATAAACTATACCAAATATCCATATTGCCTTGACCTCCGGGCCGATCAGAAACAAAGTATAAAATTTCTTTTCCAGTGGCTTTGTCTTTGGTAACATGAGGATGTGTTGCTGTAAAACCTTCCATATTAATAGGACCAGGTAATTTTACTTCATTAGAAAAGTTGCCTAAGCTATCTACATTACTTTTGTACATGTCACATCGAATATCTGAACCATTGATATAATTACAAATAGTATAATACATGACTGTCCCATCGGTATTAAAACTTGCATTTGAAATTAAATTTTGCCGTTTATTCATGTAGCCAGGCAATACGGTAATGGTACTATCTTTAGATTTTTTAAGTAATTTTGAAATATTTCTTGCTGGTTCACCCTTTTCTACTACTGTTTCTTTGTAGTTCATTGATGAATAATAGAATTCATCTTTAAATAAATTACCAGCTACCTCCGAAGCAGGCGTATTGATGTCTGTTCCTAGTTTTTCAAACTTTACATTCTTCTTTTTGGCTAGCGTTTGTTTAGTGGCATACTCGACTGAAGCAATTTCTTTTTTAGCTCTAGCCGTAAAAATCGTATCTAATCCGCCGTACTCTGTTAAATAAATATTATAGTAATTTCTGGCATCATCATATTTGCCTAATCTTTGTTTCATATTGGCCAGATAAAAAATGGCTAATGGATAGGTATCATCTTTTAGTGAATCTATCAGATAACTGTATTTTTCCGCAGCTCTAGCATAAGAATTAAACATTCTGGCTGATTCTGCTGCTTTAAATACTAAATTTACATCAGTTGAATCATAGCCTAGAGCGTCATTATACTGCTTCAAGGCTGCATAATAATTTTTATCTGCAAAATATTTTTCTGCACTGGCAATGACATCCTTCTTGAGAGGAGTTTGTGCATGAGATACTTGTGAAATGACCATCAAGCAGCAGCATAAAAACCAAATATTAAAATTTCTCATAATATACAACTGTTTGATTAATAGATCGGACATACTTTTACTTCTTTAATAGATTTGACATTTACTATGATATACCTAACGTGTATTTCTGGTCCACCGCGATTGGATTGGGTGATAGCGTTGTATTGGGTACGATCTATATCATAGCTAAAAGATGCATAAATATTGTTGTACTGAATCGCTGCTGTAGGAAAAAGTGAACCAGCGGTTCTATATCCAGCACCTACATGAAGCTGAAACTCTTTGCCTTTGGCTTGACTTAAATAGATTTTGCCCAAAGCGCCAAAAACAGTTTCATAGTATTCGCCTTGGATTTGATGTAAGCCGTGTAATTGAATGTCTAAAATATCCGCAACCTGCATATTACTCACCAAGGAATAGGTAAACCTTTGGGGTAGTCTAGAAACGTTGCTATTTGTAAAGGATGTGTTGGGCTTTACTAAATGGAGTGCCGAAAGGCCGACATCCGCATAAGATCTCTTACTCTTCTGATAACGGTAATTCAAACCCAATCCTGTTTCTAAAAATGTAACTCGTTCAAAATTTCCAAAGTTTTCACCTGAACCTAAGGATGGATCAAAAGCGTCTCCGTTCCATTGCTTGTCCCAAGTTAATGTCTGACTATTAAATCCTCTGGAAGCCAAGCCTAGAGCAAGTCCTACACTGACAATGTGTTCAGGAGTCAATAATCTATGGTAGGCTGCATTGATATTCAAGGATGTAAGTGTCAACGGTGAGTCTCCCTGTCTGTCATGGTTTAAACTGGCACCTGCTCCCATGAAATGTTTATCACCTTTCAGCACGTACAACTTTCTATCATATGCAGCACTAAATGTAGTCCAAGGGACTGGAACAAATCTCCATTGATCTCTCAAAGACGCAACAAATCTGTGGTCTCCGCCAAAAACTCCTGTCAAAGCCGGATTAATATTTTGAGGAGTATTGTAAAATTGGCTATAATGAAGATCTTGAGCATTTATTTTAAAAATAATTAAAACAAAAGTCAAAATTAAAGCAAATTTACTTGTCAAACCTTTTATTTGATGAACCATAAAATTTACATTAAAATATTATAAAATGTTTAAAGTGTTCTTATAAAGCACTTTATATCATGAATTTAAAAAAAAATGAATAATATATTTAAATAGTGCAAAAACCGTACTAAACTATTTTCAACTAAACATTGGGGAAACTGAATGCTACACTGCTCACAGCCTTTGCGACCACGCCATTTGTATGTGATGTTTTGACCATTTGCATTGCTAAAGGATTTTCAAAAACCGCTTTCATGTCATCTATCAGACAATAAGGAAGGTCATTTTGATTCAGAAATGGTGCGATAATTTCAAAATTCAAATTACCTATCTTTTCTTGTATTAATTGTACTAACGACGATCTATGTTTAAGTCTTTGAGAATTTGACCCAAAGATATTGTAATTTTCTTTTTCTAAGTTAAGGGTAAACCATAGTTTTTTAAATTGAGCATCACTTCCTATAGCTAAAATCAGTTTTTTCTCATCTTGGGTAACAAAAATATCACCATAAGGAGCAATATTGGGATGAAGTGTACCTATCGGTTTGGGTACATGACCTACCATCAAATAATTGGATGCTTGATTGGCCAAAGCAGAAATACTGCTTTTAAACAATGAAACATAGGCAACATTACCTTTTCCTGTTTTTGATTTACTCAGCATTGAAATAAGGATGGCTTCCTTAAGCTGATGAGCTGCTATAATATCTACGATGGCTACAGGAAGTTTTGACAGATGATCTGCGTCAGTTCCCGTCATAGAAATCCATCCCGTTTCTCCTTGCATGACCAAATCATATCCCGGCCTGGGATCATCGTATTCATATGCGCTCAACTGTGCCATGATTAGATTGGGATATTTTTTTAATAAAGTATCAGGCTCCAAATCCAATTTACTAGCTGTTTTTTTCTGGAAATTGGAAATAACAACATCGGCTTCTTCAATCATTTTTTCCAAAGCCAACCGCTCTTGCTGATCAGTGAGATCCATGAGTATTATTTCTTTACCATAATTGGCACTAAAATAATATGCTGAATACGGAGCATCAGGGTCTTCAGAAGATAACTTCCATTGCCTAGTAGCATCGCCGTCAGTCAGTTTGTTTTCTATTTTGATCACTTGGGCTCCTAGCTCTGCAAAAAATGTACCTGTCAGCGGTCCTGCCAATACCGAAGATAAATCCAATACTTTCAACCCATTAAAGGGACGTTGTAAGTCAAAGTGATCAGACCACATCGGATATTATTTTGAAAACTTAGGTGAAACCACTAAGTCTTTGGAACCTTCGGTGTACACATAAAAACCTTCTCCTGATTTTCTTCCTAGTTTACCCGCAGTCACCATATTTACCAAAAGTGGACAAGGAGCGTATTTAGGATTTCCAAAACCTTGGTACATAATATTCAGGATAGACATGCAGACATCTAAGCCAATAAAGTCAGCCAAAGCCAATGGTCCCATAGGGTGTGCCATGCCCAGTTTCATCACCGTATCTATTTCGTGAACACCAGCCACACCTTCGTATAGCGTATAAATAGCTTCATTGATCATCGGCATCAGGATACGGTTGGCTACAAATCCCGGATAATCATTGACTTCTACAGGAATCTTACCCAATTGCTGAGACAACTGCATCACAGTGGCACAGACTTCATCTGATGTAGAATATGCCCTGATTACTTCTACCAATTTCATCACCGGTACCGGATTCATAAAGTGCATGCCAATCACTTTCTCGGGCCTTTTTGTTGCAGCTGCAATTTGAGTCAGCGAAATGGACGAAGTATTGGTAGCCAATATACAGTGTCCGGGTGACCAAGAGTCTATCTTTTGAAAAATATCTTTTTTAAGCTGTATGTTTTCTGTGGCAGCTTCTACGATTAAATCTGCATCCAAGACTGATTTTTCCAGATCAGTATTTGTTTTTATATTTTCTAAAGACCTTTGGACATCTGCTGATGATATAGCTTCTTTTTTGGCCATTCGATCCAGATTGTTACCTATGGTGGTCATCGCTTTTGCTAATGATGAAGCTGAAATATCACATAAAGTCACGTTAAAATCCTGCATGGCAAATACCTGAGCAATACCATTGCCCATGGTTCCTGCACCAATTATGGTTACATTCTTAATCATTTTTGTGTTACATTTGGTTTCGGGGACAAAGATAGAAAATATTTGGTTATACCGCTTACAACGGCACAAGATCTGGTGATCGGTGAATTTGTGATCTTGCCTGTCTGCTGTAATGAAATGAAGGCAGATGATCGGTGATCCACGTAGGCCCCCAACCCAACCTTATTCGGTTGGCAGGCCCAAAGGGGAGACCCGCACACTTGTATAAAGGCAGATGATCGGTGATATTGTGATACCGCTTACAGCGGCACAAGTTCTGGTGATCTTGTGATACCGCATGCTATGGCACAAGTTTTGGTGAATGTATGCATTGTGAATGAGTAAATGAATGGTAGGAGTAACCTTTAGCAAAATTTCCAATGGTTAAAGATGCCACCAATTTTATAAATGCGGGTGCTCCAATTGTTAATGCGCACGGTAACTTTATAAAGTCACACGTTAATTCCATAATATCACGTGGCTATTCCATTAAATCATATGCCAATTCCATGATATCACATGCTAATTCCATAATATCACATGACTATTCCATAATGTCACACGCCAATTCCATAATGTCACACGCCAATTCCATAATATAACATGGCTATTCCATAATGTCACATTGCTATTCCATAAAATCACATTCTAAATCCATAATATCTGATAGGTATAGGAAATAGGTAGGAAGTTTGTGATGACCAACATCAACATCAACTGATTCCACCTAATTAATTGAAGCAACAAATAAGTTTTCAGTCTTTATTACATACGACATTAATTGTATATGTAAAATAAAAATATAAAAATTACCCCTATCAAAATTTTTAAGTGCTGAAAATGTCCCTTATCTTTGTATCGATAAAAGTTTTTCTACATTCCTATTTTTAGTTTGCTACAGCTTCCGGTAAAAAAACGACCCCAATTCCGATTCTGATGTGACTACCAAAAAGATGGAGAAACTTATTTTTTACTTTTTTAAATTTTTTATCATGAAATCAACAAAATTTTCTTTTTTTCTGATTTTCTTTTTGATCTCCTTTTTGGGGATAAAAAATGTTAATGCAAATCTATCTCCACACAAATATGGGTGGGTACACAAATTTTATGAATATCCCGGTAAGTATCTTTCTTCAGTTGGTTGTACTGATCCAGAATGGACGGGTGGCGCTGTGTTCTATAATGTCGTGTTGGAGTACTCCACTGTTTATACAGATTTAACACAAGTTCAAGCACTTGGAAATAAACTCAATTTATTCTACAATCCAAAGGGAATTTTTTTAAATATAGTTTATGTCCCTAATATTTGCGATTGTCCAAATCAAAATAGCTCTGGATTAGCAAATGGAAGATTCCCAAATTGCGTTCATGGTGTGGTTGTTGATGAAGTTGCTGGAGTTCCGGGTGGTCAAGTAGGATATTTTTTTGTCGAAGAAGATGAAGGTGATCACAATTTAATCCATGAGCTTGGCCATGCACTTGGTCCAAAACATACATTTGATGGATTTCGTGAGATACCTAGCACACATGAATCAATAACAAGAACAGGAAGCGCGGATTGTGAATGCAACTGCCTAACAAATGGTGACAGGATTTGTGATACTCAGCCAGACCCATATTACGTAGACCATCCAGATGAAAATAACAAAATGTTTGATTATCAAAAACTCGAAATTAAAAATGAAGATCAATTAAAGGATCCTTGTGGTGTAGATTATAAACAAATTTCAAACGTTTATGATTTAATTTATAATGTTATGTCATATCACCCAAGGGGTGTTCCGTGGGAGCGACTTATTATGACAGCAGGACAAGTTTCTGCCATCAAATTTAAGAATGCAAGTAAACCTTGGAACAATGGAGGACCTAGTAATGGAACGACCAATGCAGTATTGTCTAATGGTATGACTGTAAATACACCCACAACTATTTCAAATAATATTATATTTAACGGCGATTTAATTGTAAACAGCATCTTAAATATTAACGATTGTTCATTAATGTTTGCAGGTAAGAAAATTGTAGTAAATGCTGGAGGTATCCTGATTGTAAACAACTCAAAATTAATACCTTTTTCGCAGTCTGCATGCTTTAGTACATCTACAACTTGGAGTGGTATAGAAGTCAAACATGGCTCATCATCAGCCTACATTGAGATAAAGAACAATAGTAAAATTTATGGTTTCGCTCCTTATGGAATTACTAATGTAGGTAATTCTGGAAATGCAAGAATAAATATCAATAGTGGGTCTTTAATATCATCAAATTTTCCTGACATTGATGCCATATTCTCTTTGAATAGTAAAGCTCTTGTCACCATAAAAGACGCTACAGTATCAGGTGGGATAACATTAAGAAATACCATTTATGGCAGCTTAACATGCATTAATGCCAACCAAATTGGTAGTATAAAATTGGTTAATTCAACTTTAAAAATGAGTCATGGAAGTGACGTAGGCAATATATTAGTTGACAATACTTTTGCAAATCTTTATATTGACATCAAAAATAGTAAATTAGGTACAACCAAGATTCAAGAGAGTATTGGTAAAATTTGGATTCAAAATAATGATATTTTGAATCTTGATATTGGTGATGTAGGGACATATGCTATTACAAATAATAATTTTATTTATAATAATTCTCCATCAAACACTCCATTTAATATTTCTAATAAAGCTGGTACAAATATCAATAAAAATTTATTTTTTAAAAACAGTTTACAAGGAACTTTTTCTGTTGCTCAAATTACTGCCGGACCGCCTCAAAATGGTGGCAGTTCCCCTGGATTAGCAGTTGAATGTAATACTGGTTTACAAATGTCCTTATACAATAGGATCGCCCCTGTCCAGGGAGATAGATTTATGGCTGCAGGCAATAAATTTAGTGGCTTCCCTCATGTAAATTATAATGTAAATAGTAAACTAACATATCACTATCTCGATAAAGTAAATGAAGAGCCAGAATCAATAACTGGCAATAATGCATCTCTATTTGAGCCAATACAAAATAATGATGAGAGTACAAGCAAATGTGATTTTGATTATCCCAGACCACCTGATTATCCTGATCATTGTAGTAATGGAGTCCAAGATGCCAACGAAATTGGTATCGACTGTGGTGGCTCTTGCAGACCTTGCAAACTAGACGATACCCCTGTACTAGTACAAACAGCGCACTGTGGTGACGGCATACAAAACAATGGTGAGACTGGTCTAGACTGTGGTGGCAAACATTGCCCACCTTGTGATGCCTGCAATGATAGGATCATGAATTACGGAGAGACAGGAGTAGACTGTGGTGGCCCACTATGTCCTCCTTGTAATGTAACATACTGCAACAATCAGCAACAAGACCATGGTGAGACAGATGTGGACTGTGGAGGCCCTTGTCCACCATGTAATGTGATACCTCCTTCTGGTGGAACATGTACAGATGGTATACTCAATAATGGAGAGACACAGATAGACTGTGGCGGGCCCAACTGTGCACCTTGCCCACATCCAGACCCCGTAAGACCGAGCTGTACAGATGGTATCAAAAATGGTACAGAAACAGGCGTAGATTGTGGAGGCATATGTCCTCCATGTGTCATCAAGGTGTACCTCAATACTTGCTATGATGGAATCAAAAATTATGGTGAGACCGCAATAGATTGTGGTGGACCATGCCCAGCATGCAAGCCATGGGCAGGATATGGTGAGACTGGCCCTATCAGTGGGAATAGTGGAGGCTCAGGTGGTGATGGAGGCAGTAGTAGCACATGGCTACAGCGCCAAACCAGTGCAGCAGCACGAGCGTTTATCACTACATTGAATAATATTTACGGATCTGCCATCATACCTCTGGGTGGTGACCTCGATATCAGAGATGAAAAAAGAAGCATCTCCTCTATGATGGACGAAGGGAGTACGGGGCATCTGGTATCTATGATCAAGATGTACAGTGCATCACAGCCTGCTACAGTGCATCACAGCCTGCTACAGTGCTATCAGCGTTGATCAATGCATCACCTTATGTATCAGACCGATCGATGCATACTATGTTTGCTCATAGCCAATATTTTACTCAGGCAGAGGTAGCAGATATCATCCGCCGCAATCCTGGACTACTTGCCGACCCATATGTGAGCCATATAGTAGAAGCATCTGCAAGCTTTACCACACCACAAGTCAACGCCATCAGGCAAGCGGAAAGTCTTGGCGATGCCCGTACTGCTAGCAATGAAAGGTTAAGAATCAGGGATCACTACATGCAGGCACTGACTAGGTTGCATATGGAGTCTGCTGCCGAAGGATACACTCCGGATTATGATGAGATCAGAAGTCTGCTGCTCAAAAAAGACGACCATCAGGTGATATATGATATCTATGAAAGTTTTATCGCAGAAGGCCAGTATCAATTTGCAACATCCTTTATCAATGTGCTAGATGCATCATCGATAACAGATCCGTATTATAAAAATCAGCTCGAAAAATTCAGACTCTTGCATGAAATCATGATGAAATATTATTATGCAGGCAATAGGTCAGTAGCCATGCCGGACCCTGTAATGCGAGATGTGGAGCAAATAGCTGGTGGATGTCATGGATATGCTGCACAAAAAGCTAGAAGCATCATGAGAACATTGTATGATAGAGAGATAGCTAATGATTTTGTATGCAATCATTATGCGACCCTGACCTTTAAAAATGGTACTGAGCTGCGTCATAGATCCGC
>CAMBRK010000090.1 GCA_945870185.1 Aureispira sp. CCB-QB1
AGTTCTCTTGATACTAACAATGCTAATGATACAAAATGGGTAGAGAATGCAGAAGATTTTAGATCAATTTATCACGCATTCTATATGACTCATTTAACTGCCTCAATTATTACAGGTATTTTTGGATTTTGGAATCCATTATTATGGGCGGTTACAGCAGCGGAGGCCCTCAAAGCTGCACAATGGCATAGGGGTGTAAATTGGTTTGATAGAAGTGAAGGTCTCTGGAATCAATTAATAGCATGTGGAGGAAATATTACAGAACAAGTGTCTGTTACTTATACCACAGGAGTCAACTGCAACTGCTTTGGTTACACAGGTAGTCCTGAATGGATTAATTGCCTGAATACCTATTGTGGGGGAAATATAAATGGCTGCTGGCAAACTGTTACAACAACACAAACCGTTATTGCAAATGGAAGATCTGATGGATTTATATGCCGTGATGCCCAAATAATAAATGGTATACCACAAGGAAACGTATATCAAGCAGACGGTGCAAATCATATCGAAGAGACAGTTCATGGAAGTGTAGCTTCCCAAATTAGAAGTTGTCTTAGTGGTGATAGAGGGACAAATGATTTTTTTACAACTCCACCGAGATAATATGAAATCATCATTTTTATTAATTATCTTATTAAGTTTGTTATCATGTTGTAAAGATGATAACAAAAAGGAAAATACAATTTTAAACAATAGGGGAGAAATAACATTTCTCCCCTATTTATGGAAATATCAGATCAATGTTGATGGAAAAATAAATCATAACCCTGAATTGAGAAATAATATGGTTTTTGGTGGAAATGTAATTATTCCAACTACAGAAAACTCAAAATCAAGATTCCTAACTTGTTTGAATTCTGTTAATGGCCAAAAACAATGGCAATGGAATGACTGGTATCAACCACTGACGGAAGGAGGTGATTTCACCTGGGATGTTAGACATAATAATCATCTGCATTGGACAACAGGTAGTAGGCGTTATACCATTGATTTAGCCACGGGTGAGAATGTTTTTAGACATAGAAACGAAGACCTATTTAGTTTTAGTTCCAGATTTTCTAGCGATCAAGATGAAATTTATTTTAATTCACAAATAAATACAGATGATGGATTTATTGTATATCCAATCTTTAAAAGCAATATTTACAATTCAGAAATTAAAGAAGTACTCAGAATACCATTTAGCAAAGATACCTTAGGAGTGGAAAACCGAACTAAATCCCCTGATTGGATAACACCAATTAGTTTTGATGGTAAAAAGTACTTATTTATCATCTCAGCTCAAGCGTATCCTGAATGGTACTACGACCAAAGAGTGAACTTATATAATTTAACGGATAACAAGTGGATATATAGGGATAAAATTGCAGCAATACCAAAACAAAATAATGGTGGATGGTCTAAACTTATTGGAAATAAATTTTATTTTACTGCAGGAAGAGAGATGTTTAGTTATGATGTGTTTACTGGTACTCAAATATGGAAACGTGAGTTTCCGCATGATTTTACTTTTTCTGGTTTTGAAATTTTTGAAAATATTATTGTTGCGAATTGTGAAAATGGCAGAACATATGGTTTGAATCTTTTGAATGGAACCATCATTTGGGAAACTGAAGGGTCTGGAACATCAAGTAAATTACAAAATAGGATAATGAATGGAATCGCATATTTTGTTGGTGGGGGACCTATTTATGTTTATGCAAAAGATATTAAAACTGGAAAGACAATTTGGAAATTAGACCCCCTTCTATTTGAAAAAGATGAAGGCGGCGCAATATGGAGAAAAGAAATTAATGTTATTCCAGCTCAAAATGGGGAAAAACCTAAAATAGTAATTTGTTCTCAACGATATGCATATTGTTTTGAAGCACTTCATTAACATGATATTTAAATTTTTTAAAAAAATCTTTTGTGTCAACTTATTTCAGGACTGTACATTTTATTTATTAAAAAAAGCCAAATTAAATAAATAGAACGCTTGCTTTTTTTTTGATCTTTTGGACGCTCCAATCCTTTATAGGTTTCAGAAACCAATATGGTACGAAAGACTTCCCACTAAAACGGATAATTGACAGCCACCTGCAAATTACCTAGACCTTGTTGTCTTATTTCTTTTATAGTATTCCAATATCGGCCTGTTACTTCATCTTTGTGCGGATTGCGTATTTTGTAACCGAAATCAAACCTTATGATAAAAAAATCAAAATTGAACCTGACCCCATAGCCAACACCAATGGCCATTTGATTTAGAAAAGCACCGGTTAGGTTTGCATTGGGTCTATTCGCATCTTCTCTGAGTGTCCATACATTTCCGGCGTCTATAAAAAATGCCCCGTCAAATACTGATATGATTTTAAATCTGTATTCTGCATTAAGTTCTAACTTGAAATCTCCCTGATTGACAAATATGGCTTGTGAAGAAGTATCTGATGTGCTATCATAAAATCCACCAGGGCCTGGTTGTCGGATATTCCATGCCCGGAGACTGTTGGGTCCTCCTACTCCAAACTGACGGACAAAAGGGACTACTTTAGATTCTCCATAGGGCACCACGATCCCTAGATTAAGTCTGGAAGCAAAACTACTGGTTTTACTGTATTCCCTGTTGTACCTCCCGTCTAGTTCGTATCTAAGATATTTTGCAAAAGCAATCTTATCTAGGCTCCATACCTGATCTTGTGACGATATAACATTGAAAAGTTTATTGGTAAGATGTACCTCCCAACCGGATAGTTCGAGATTGTTCAACACAAAAAAGGATCTTCCTTTATTATCTTTGTTTCGATTGTATATATAACTGATGTCTCTAAATAAAAATCCAGTACTCAAGATGTCTTGAAAGGCTAATAATACTTGTGGCTGAAATCTCGTACTATCTCTGATTTCGTATAAATCGAGATTAAAACCTAGTGGCCTAAAGATATATCTATTGTTTTTAGGAGATGTGTAATCAAACCCAAAGGATGCATTGACTGAGTTTAGGGAATAAAAATTGATAATATTATTGATATTAAAACCCAGACCAATATTCGTAGTAGCTTCTTCACGAAAATTTTTGTAAAATTGATCTTTTATGATTCCAGTCTTGTTGGCTAGTTTTCCAAGACTTATAAAATCTTGAAATGAGGGAATCACAAGGTTGTTTTGTAAGCTGATGTTGTTGGCTCTCTGGACGAAACCTGTTTGTTTTTCGTATCCGATTTCCATACCAGCTTCTGCTCTCAAAGTGTATCTTTCTGATCCACCGAATAAGTTTCGATTGATAAACTGCGATGATACCGATGTCCCGAATAATCTTGCGGCACCTAGAGTACTGAAATATCCTTGAAGGCCACCGTCCCATATCCATTTTTTGGGGAAGGGAGCCAGTTGAATATCGAAATTTAGAATGGTGTCCAAGCCAGGACTCTTAAAGCTATTGATGTTGACAAATCTGTAAGTACCTAATCTATTGAGTTTTCTGAAAGTCTTTTGACGATCATCACGACTGACTAGTTTTTCTTGTTCGAAAAAAATAGCATTGTCAAGAACTGATGGTTTGACCAGAAATGAGGGCAACTGTCGATAGTATAGGACTTTATCCAAAGAGTCTACTGCAAGCATATCTTTGGGTTGATCTTTATAAAAATCCGTAAAAACTTGAATATCTCCTGTAGTGAACTGTTGATGCAGGGAGTCTGGAAGTGGCGGCTTGACTTGGATAAAGATGTCAATTTCTCTTTTTAACTTGTTGCTATCTCCCGTGATTTCAAAGTAGTTATTTGAAAAATTGATATAACCATTGTTTTGTAAAGTAATAGTGAGTCTGCTCTTTTCCAATTCAAATTTTGAAAAATCAACATCATCTCCTGCTTTTATAAATGCATTTTCCTGATGACTATTGATGAAATCGAGTACCCTTTTATCATTGGTTTCATAGGTGATACCTTTTATTTTATAAGGTTGCCCAGTATTGACCAGATAAGTGATGTGAGTAACGGTCCATACTTCAGTACCGGATGAACTTGTGAATCCTTTATTTTTTTCTTCTGTAATAAAGTCAACTTTGGCTTCGTAAAATCCTTTTTTGTATCTCAGATAGTTTTCCATATTTTGGGCTATCTTTTTTGCTGTGGCTTCATCATATAGGGTTGGTTTTTCCCCGAGATTCTTTAATGCGCCGTTATATTTTGAGTAAATGTATTCTTTTGGAATAACAAAAAGTAGCTTTTCGTTTGGCTTTGAAGTAATAAAAGTTAGAAGCTCGTTTTGAAGTTCAACCTTATTTTTAATGAGTTTTTCATTTTTAAAAACTATATTTGCCTTTTTCAATAAGGATTGATCTGGCAGAAGATATTGATTAGTATTACAAGAAATAAAAAACAGTCCTATGTATATCAGGATGCTAAGATGTTTGAACAGACTTGTTTTTTCTTTATTTATGTACATTAAAATTTTATTACTACCTTGATTTCAAAACCAAGAATTAAAGATATCAAGGCATTGCAAATGCCAAAATTCCGACAAATTTATAACAAATTCGTTGCAGAAGGTGATAAAGTATGTATTGAATTTCTAAAATCATCAAAATATGGAATTGAAAACATATATATAACGTTTGAAAACCAAAATAAGTATCATATTCCTACTGCACTTCTATCCAAACTTGAAATCATATCTTCCAAAGAAATGGATCAGATATCTGGGCTCAAAACACCTTCAGATATTATAATTGTCCTAGATCAAAAGCAAGATGAGATAAACATACTCTCGCAGCGAGGCACATCAGCCATATTTCTTGATGGAGTACAGGATCCTGGAAACGTAGGAACGATCATCAGATTGGCTGATTGGTTTGGTATTCATGCCGTGATTAGGTCTGCAGATTCAGCAGATTTTTTTAACCCTAAGGTAGTTCAAGCTACTATGGGAAGTATGGCCAATGTCCATCTTTGTCAAGCCGAGCTGGCAGATCTGACGCAGTATGATAAGGATATCGCAGGTACATACATGGAAGGACAATCTATATTTAACACTGCTTTAAGTTCAGATACAATCCTGGTTTTGGGTAGTGAAGGGAAAGGAATTCGGCCTGAAAATTCCCAATGGATAACTCAGAAAATTTCTATTCCTGGGGCAAAAGATAAGGTAGCAGAGTCTTTGAATGTATCGGTCGCGGCAGGTATCATAGCCAGTGTCTGGAAAGCAGGAAGCCCATGCATATAAATGAAGTCGCATTTTACCCTTAATGGTTTTCCATGAAAATACGTGTATTATGGTAGGCTCTACGGATATTAGCGGTTAAACAATTGTTAAATGACCTAAATTGACTATAAAATGTTTACCTTTAAACGTTTTTTAGTTGTAATTATAATACAATAAGGTTGAGCGATTTACCTAAAAATGAACAAGAAGAAAAGAGAGTATCGCCTTTTTATAAATGGTTGAAAAGGTTAGTTTGGACGGTGATGTGGATCGTTGTCCTGCTATTCTTATTATTACAATTTTCGAGTGTACAGACCTATTTATCTTCTAAATTAGCTGCCTATATTTCTGAAAAGACTAATACAACCATTATAGCAAAGAAACTCAAAATCAGCCCGTTTGATGGTATCGTACTTCAAGAATTATCAATTTTAGAGTCTGGAAATGACACCATTGCTCATATTGGCGCTCTGAACATTTCTCTAAGTAAAAATCTTTTCTATCTACTTTCTAATGAGCTGAACATGCAGTACTTAGGAATTAAAGATTTTGAACTCAACATTATTACAAAAGAAGGAGATTCAGAGTCCAACTTAGCAGCATTTTTTAAAAAGCTTTCTAGCAACAAAGAAAAATCAGCTTCAAAATCTAGTTTTCTCCTTGATGTCAAAGAGATCGATCTTTCCAATATCAAAATTCAAGTCATTGATGAAAATAAGAGTACCCATAAACAGATTTCACTGCTTGGTGGAGCTGTAGACATTGAGTATCTCGATTTTGAATGTAGTGATTTTGTAATTAAGAGTATCATTCTGGATGGTCCTAGATATCAGAATCGTATATTTCAATATGAATGCAATATTGAAAATGAGCTAGCCATAAGCCAAAACTCTGACGTAAAATTAGACACGGAAAGTATTCTCCCAACTTTTCTTTTAAGTGAGTTGGTCATCAGAAATGGATATTTTGGTACATCCAATGATTTAGTACTCCCTGACCAAAACTTTAAAGGCTATCTAGATTATAATAACTTTTACTTTCAAAACATAAATGTTCTGATCAATAACCTAAAGCTAGAGTCCAATAATAAAATTACTGCAAATATAGAGACCCTAAGTGCAACAGATAATACAGGTTTTGTTATCAATAATTTAAAGGCAGATACGCTTTTAATCACCCCTACATCAGCAGAATTGAAATCTTTTGATTTTGAAATGGGAAAAACAAAAATTAAAGATCAGCTAAAATTTAGTTTCTTGGATTTTAATGCATTTAAAAACTTTGCACATGATGTGGTGATCAATGCTAATTTTAAAGAAGCTACTATACAGCTAGGTGATTTGGCTCACTTCGTACGAAGTTTAAGCAAAGTTCCATTCGTCAAGACCAATCTAAATGAGACCATCAATATACAAGGCAGATATTATGGAAAGGTAAATAATCTAGCAGGAAGAGATGTAGATATAAAATTAGGAGATAAGTTGAGTATCGCTGGTTCTTTCAATACTAGAGATTTGTTGGATGCCGATAATGCAGTATTTAATATTAAGCTTGACAGGTTCAGTACCAGTATGCGTAAAATCAAGATGATGGTACCAAACTTTAACCCACCTCAAAATTTTTACAAGCTAGGTTCTATCAACTTTGCAGGTAGATTTGATGGGTATCTTGAAGATTTTGTAGCTTATGGAAAAGTGAGAACGGACATTGGCTCAGCTGAATTAGATATGAGGCTGGATATAAAGGAAGGGTCTAATAAGGCAAATTATTCTGGGCTCCTCAATTTGTCCAACTTCAATATGGGTAGATGGACTGATAATGCTGATTTTGGATTGGTAAACTTCAAGTCTACTGTTGCGGATGGTCGAGGACTTACATTAAAAACAGTAAAAGCCAATCTGGAAGCATCTATACAGTCTTTGTATTTTAAAAAGTATCCATATAAAAATATTACTTTGGATGGTGTAATTGATCAAAACACTTTCTCAGGAATCTTAAAGTCTGAAGACGAAAATATAGATTTTGTTTTTGATGGAACCTTAGAATACCTAAATAACCAAGCTTTTTTACAATTTAAGTCCAAGATCAAGAATCTGGACCTTAAAGCACTGAATCTTGCGTCAACAAACAATACTTTTCAGGCCGATTTAGATATCAATATTTCAGGAAGTAATATCAATGATTTTACAGGCAATATCAATATCAATAACCTAAACATGTCGATAAGAGATACCGCTTATCGAATAGATCAGGTAGCTATAGTATCCCGAGATCTAGCGATAGGAGGAAAGGAATTGATGATTAATTCTGATTTAGGACTGATGAAAGTGAGTGGTTTATATGACCTGCCGAGTGTAGTGAATTCTGTAAGGAGTATCCTTTATAAAAATTATCCGCAAGTATCAAAATTACAAAAGAAGGCATTACCTCTACAGACCGGCACACAAAAGTTTGATTTTTCTTTGGAATTAAAAAATAGTCAAAATTTTTTAGGGTTGTTGGGCCTTAAGAACAGCTACTATACCCAAGGTGTCATTAAAGGCAAGGTCGATACTGAAAAAAATGAATTATCCCTCGCCTCCGACATACCATTTCTGAAGATTAAGGACAACACTTTGAAGCAGATTAACTTGTTTGTCACATCCAATTCTAAAAATGGGAATATCTCGATTCATGTGGACTCTACTTATGCCATCGGCCGCAAATTCAATCCTATAGATATACAAGCCAATATTGTAAAAGATACTTTAGATTTTGAGCTAGTGACCGAAAAACTAATTGATACACTAGAAACGTTCGATATCAAAGGTAGGATGATACCAGATAAAAATGGATATAGTCTGAATCTTGATGAAAATTTGATGGTTTTATTGGGTACAAAATGGAAAATTCAAAAAAATAATCAAGCTATTTTTGGTGATCAATATTTAAATTTTGACAATTTTATTTTATCAGATGGCTACAGAAATATTGAGGTAATTGATATCAATGATCATAGAGGTTTAAATGTCGAAATAGGTAACTTTGATCTTAATCTAATCAATGCCATCACCAAGTATAAAAAGCTTCAGTTCGATGGAGGAACATCCATTTCTGCGCGGGTTTTTGATGTATTTAAAACGGAAAAGGATATATCAGCATATATCAATGTGCCCAAATTTATGATCAATAAAGAATCTTTTGGGTCAGTTTATATAGATATCAGCAAGCCATCGGGAAAGCCTTTTAATGTAAACGCCAATATTGGAGAATTTTTAGCTTTCAACGGAAGCTATAATGATAAACTTAAAATGGTGGACTCTAAAGTGAAACTCAGACAAGCTCCGATGAAGATTGTTGGGTTCTTACTCAAAGACGGCATCAGAAATACACAAGGTGGCATTGATGCTGATATTACATTTGGTGGTCCTACGTCTGATTTAAAGGTAGAAGGTACCGGAACCATACACAATGGGCAGACCACACTGATTTATACTGGTTCAACATATTTCTTTGACAAACAAAAACTCAAACTCACGAATACTGAAATAGATCTAAATGGAGCTGTAATCACAGATATGAATGGCAACAAAGGGGTAATCAGAGGAGGCCTAAAACACAAGCTATTTTCAAAGTTTGGAGTAGACGCAACCTTGTCAGGACAAAATGTGATTGGCTTGAATACTACAAAAGAGGATAATCTAAGCTATTATGGCTATGGTATAGGTCAATTATCTGCCGACTTCACAGGGCCTTTCGAAAAAGTAGATATGAAAATCACTGCCGTAACTGGACCTGGAACCAAACTTTTTATTCCAGTAAATAATAGTCAGACCGCATTGAGCCAAAGTTTTATTAAATTTATTAAAAGAGATACTACACAGATCATTACCAAACAAAAAACCAAGGGTCTCGAAGGTATAGAGATCCAAATGACACTTACGATTACTCCAGATGCAGAATTAAGCTTAATCTTTGATGAATCCAAAGGTGATGTGATCAAAGGAAAAGGTCGGGGCAATATGAAAATCGACATCACTCGTAAAGGTGATTTTGAAATTTTTGGGGATTACGAGATTGAATCTGGGCAATACCTTTTTACAGCACCTCTTATCTTAGTAGCAAAACCTTTTGTGGTAGAAAGAGGTGGACGTATCGTATGGACTGGTGATCCCGTAAATGCAACCCTTGATATCACTGCAAAATATAGAACCAGAACGTCCGTAGAGCCATTTATTTCTGAGTATATCTCTGGTATTTCGCAGGAACAGGCAAATTTGGCCAGTCAAAACACAGAAGTGGATGTCAATCTTCATCTGGGAGGAAGTCTATTTAAACCAGAAGTAAAGTTTGGACTTGGATTTCCCAACCTAACAGGAGATATCGCTAACTTTGCAGCCAATAAATTGAGACTTCTTCAGACCAATGAGCAGGAACTCAATGGCCAAGTCCTAGGGCTTATTGTTTTTAACACCTTTATACAATCCAATCGAATTTCGGATGTTTTTGGTGCTTCAGGAATTCAGTCAGCCAGTATCAATACTTTAAGTGAGTTTCTTTCTAGTCAAATTTCCATGTACATCACCAATATACTCAATTCCATAGTAGGGGATGGTAGCATTATTTCTGGGGTAGATTTTGATATGAATGTCAGAAATAATAATTTTGGTCTAACTAATAGTTTTTTACCGGATGAAATAGGCATAAAAAATACAATAATATTTAAAAATGAAAGACTATCATTGGACGTAGGTGGTAACTATGTTTTGCAATTTCAAGGTCAGCAAATCAATCAAGTGCTTCCGGATTTTGCACTAGAGTACATACTTACAGATGATAGAAAACTCAAGGTTAGGCTTTATGGAAAATATGACATTGATATCATTTCTACTGGACTTAGAGAAAAATACGGGTTGGGAGTAGCCTATAGGACTGAGTTTGGTTCAATGTTAGATTTTGAAAAATCTATTAAAAATGCAGCGAAAAATGTTATTAAATAATTCAAAAATTTAGGTTAACACATTATTGTGATTTGTTATATGTAGGTGAATATTTATATGTTATTAATTGATTAATAATATATAATGAATTATGTTTTTATTGCAAATGATTATTTTGGTTTTATTTTATTGTTTTGGAAAAAAAATCATTATTTTGAAATGTGACTTTTTATGATACCACAGTCTAATTTTTGTTTTTTGATTGAAACCATTATTAAAAAATATTTTTCACAATTTAAACTCTTAAAAAATGTCAATCATCTTATTAGATCTAGAAAAAGACCAAGTTACAGGTCAATTAGCAAAACAAGCGAGCTCATTCTTGGGCGAATCTGAATCAAATATAACTTCTGCATTAGGAAGTATGATGCCTGCTTTATTGGGGTCAGTAATTCAAAAATCTTCCACTCCTTCAGGAGCGCAAGGATTAATGGATATGATTGGTAAATTAGACATGGGAAGTCTAAGCAACATCGCTGGTCTTTTCGGTGGCGGTGCAAGTAGTGTAAATGGTTTATTAAACTCTGGTGGTGGTATCGTAGAGGCATTACTTGGTAACAAAACCAATGGCATGGTCGATATGATCTCTAACCTAAGTGGAATGAAAGGAGGATCAGTATCATCTCTTTTAAAATTAGCTGCACCATTCCTTATGAGTATGATTGGTAAGCAAGTTCAACTCAGCAACTCAGCAACTCAGTAACTCAGCCATTCAGCCATTCAGCCATTCAGCCATTTAGCCATTTAGCTGCTCGTTTTGTAATACTAATTCTTCGGGTTTAATCCTGACGACTTTACCATTTTGCATCACTACGAGTTCGCTATTCATTTTTATTTTGTATTGAATCAGTCTTGTACGGACCAACTCCATACCATCAATGATTTTTTGGATGTTTTCAGGTCTTTTATATGTTTTCATTTTTATATGTTAACAATTGATTAAACTTTTCAATTTGGTGAATTTTCAAATTGGTGCTGATGAGTTTTTCTGCAAGAATAGTTGCATTTAATTTCGAATTATCAAAAATTATCGCCTGATCTACTAAATTAAGGTATAAATCAAAAAGATTTTTAATGCCACGATAATACCTTCGGACAATCACATCTTCCGGAATATCATGACCACCTTCGGCTACTCTAATGCGTACCCGGTCTATAGCCATTTCCACATTTTCTAACCAAAAAAATAAAAGAACCACTTGATATCCTTTACTTCTTGCTTCTATGATTTTATTTTTGTAAATCTTTGTGGCTAAGGTGGTTTCTATGGCAAAAGTCTTGTTTTCATTAAATAACTGCTCAATTCTCGAAAGCATTATTCTACCCGCTTCGAAGGCGACACTTGCTGGTTTGAATGGAGATAAGCCTTTTGCGATTTCATCTGCATTTACAAACTGATCGCATTGCAAGATCTCTGGCAATATTGTAAATGATGCGGTCGTTTTACCGGCCCCATTACATCCTGCTACTATATATAAATACTTTGTATTCATGTGGCAAAGATAAATCATTTATTTCATTTGAGGTATGGATAAAAAGTATCTTCAAATGGAGTACAAAGTTTATCATTGCTCCTTAATAAAGAATTAATGACATTTTAAATAAAAATACTTACTTTTGTATGATTAAATATTTTTACAATAAAATATTGGGATGCGTATCATTCTGATCTTTTGTAGCTTTCTTTTTTTTGGAACCACGGGTGTCAGTAGAGATAGTGTCACCGTATACTTGTTTTTACTGGACGAATGTCGTATTTGTCAGGAGTTGGCCCCCGAGATCAACGCCATACATCAGGAATATGCTTTAAAGAAGGTAGGATTTATGGGTCTTTTTCCCAATTTCGCTTCCAAGCCGGCAGGTATTGAAAAATTTAAAAAGAAATATAAACTCATCATGCAGACCAAAACAGATTATTACAAAAAATGGTCGCATAAATTTAACGCAGAAATACTACCTACTGCAGTTGTATATAATGAATCCCAACAAAAAGTGGAATATATAGGTGCTATCAATGATTTATTTTACAAGCCTGGTAAAAGAAAATCTCAAGCATCAAAACACTATCTCAGAGATGCCCTAAATCATGTCATACAAGGTAAATCACCGGAAATTCAATCCACTCAAGCCATCGGCTGTTTTATAAATTTTAATGATAATCTTTTAAATCTTTCTTCCAAATGAACAGAATATTTGCTTTAGTTATGGGTGTTTTCGCTTTTGTGGACGGCACCTTAGGACAGGTGACTTTCAACAAAGACATCGCACCGATTATATTCAATCACTGTATGTCTTGCCATAGATCAGGAGAAATCGGACCTATGAGCCTGACCAATTATGAAGAAGTTAAAAATTGGGCGGGTACCATCAGATATGTAACTGAACAACGCATCATGCCACCATGGAAAGCCGATCACAATTTTAGTAGATTCTTGGGCGAAAACTATCTCAATGACGATCAAATTAAAAAGATTGGTGCATGGATTGATGGTGGGCTTCAAGAAGGGTTACCAAATGATCTTCCACAAGCTCCGATTTTTCCAACCAATTCTTTGCTCGGTACTCCGGATTTGGTACTCACATTTAAAAAATCTTATACTCATAAAGGTAATGGAAAAGATGAATACAGGTATTTTGTACTTCCTAGTGGACTCATTCAAAATAAAAAAATAAAAGCCCTGGAATTACGACCAGGTAATAATAAAATCGTTCACCACGCTTTATTTTTTGCAGATCAATCTGGAAAAGCTAGACAATATGATGCACAAACCCCTGAATATGGCTTTTCAGCTGATGATTTTGCTGATTTTAATGCAGATGAAGTGATAAATAGGGACCAATTTCCAGGATATGTTCCGGGGCAAAAGTCAAGATACTTCCCTGATGGATTAGCACAGGATTTGCCTGCAAATAGTGACATTGTAGTTCAGATGCATTATGCACCATGGAGCGTAGACGAAAAGGATTCTTCCACTGTCAATATTTTTTTTGCAAAAAGCAACGAAGTCATAGAACGTACCGTCAAGGGTAAAATCATGCTTCCTTTCGATCTGGTAGGTGGTGCCAGTTCATTTTTTTTAACTCCCAATCAAGTCAAAAAGTTTACAGGAGTTTATACCGTACCTTTTGATGTGAGTTTGATTGGTTTGTCTCCACACATGCATTATTTGGGAAAAGATTGGGAAGTAGTCCTGGAAAATACTGATGGAACCAAGACCAACCTGATACGCATCAACGATTGGGACTTTAACTGGCAAGGCGACTATTACTTCAATAAATATATTCGGGCCAAAAAGGGTAGTAAAATCAGAGCCATAGCGACTTATGACAACACAGCCAACAATCCTGCTAATCCTACGATACCCCCAAAATTTGTAACCTGGGGAGAAGGTACCAAGGATGAAATGTATTATCTACCTATATTTTATGTACCATACAAAGCTGGGGATGAAAATATTGTATTTAATGAGACCAACACCTCGGTAAGCGATGTGAAATCAAAATATATTTCAGGGAAGATTTTCCCCAACCCAGTAAATAGAAATCAAGCTTCTTGGACGCAGATATCATTTAACCTTACTTCAGGTTTTCCTGTGAAAATAGATCTCGTAGATGCGGCAGGTAATGTTGTTCGTAATCTAAGAGATCAGGAGTATTTTGGCCAAGGAGATCATATGATTCATTTAGAAACCCAACAATTGCCCCAAGGGGCTTATTTTGTTAAGATCAGTGGGAATCAGGATCAGTTGGTGATGCCTTTGATGATTTTGGAGTGATGATTTTCTGAATAAGAAATAATTCAATGATCAAAGTTGTATTTGCCGATTGAATTTATAAGTCATATTATTGGGTACACAAAAATTACATGTGTTTAGGATACTATAAGGATGGTAAACATCATAGCGTAATTTTGGATTTAAATGATAAAAGTATTAAGTTAGATTTAGAGGGGCGTTTTGATATTTGGGATAATGGAAAGTTATACCATAACAACTCACAAGTTTATGATTTAAATACATTCCAGATATTAAACAAGTAATTAAGGTTTTGAAGGAGTAAATATGGATATAGACAGATATCAAATCGAAAACAATGTTAACTCTGTATATTTTGAGTTCATTAGTAAAGGCAATCATGGAAGCATTGTTAAACTTGTAAAATATGATCTAATCTATGATGATCCATTAGTTTTTAATCTTGGATTTGGTGATAAAAATGCGAATGATGAGATTGATTTTAGTGCAATTTCAAATAATGGAGACACTGAAAAGGTTTTATCTACAGTCGCATATACATTGGTAGATTTTTTTGATGTTTACCCAACAGCAATTGTTTATTTTGTCGGGTTAACAAAAAACAGGACAAGACTGTATCAAATGGGTATTTCAAAATTTATTAGCCTTATACCAAAAGAATTTAGCATTTATGGGGAACTTGACGGAGTTGCTCAACGTTTTAAAAAAGGTGTAAACTACAATTCATTCATAATCAGAAAAAGTTTAAAATAATGGACATAAAAATAGACAATAAGAAACAAAATGAAGGGATCAAATACAATCCTGCACTTGACAGATATACCGATATTTTAATGTTTCCTGAAAAAGTAAAACAAGCTCAAAAAAACCTAAAAGGTAGAGACATCTTGAAAGAATTAGATACTGCTGATGAAAGTGAAATCACGAAGCCATAACACACAGGCTTTGATGTACATCTCGTCTTATCAGGAAGGCACATCACATAGCCTTGGACGTTACTGATCATAAAAAATGAAATACCTAATAAATATCTTTGCAATTTTGATTCTTACTGGTTGCGAAATCGTAAAGAAAAACTGTTGTGGTGAAAATGATATAATCATTAGTGATATATATTCAATTGAGTTCGATAACAAATCAAGATTCATATCTGTAGATAAAATACCAGGTCAACTTGTACAATCTAAATATCTTTCTTCTACTCAACATCATACTTATAAATTTGACGATAACATATTAGAAATCAATTTCTATCACAACATAATAAATGACAAAAATTATATTGATACTTCCATAGCAAGAACTATAGATTTGGGCTTTGGAATTTTACAAATAGTAATAAATAAAGGTGAAACGAAAAAGAAAAAATTAGATAGTAAAATAATTGATTTGGTCAATAACATACGTGTAACTAATTTTAAAAATGTTGACATTTGCTACAAAAATTCTAAAACAGTCAATTTAATACCAGAAGAACTTAAAAAAATTGGAGTTGTAAATTACGAGTCTGCAACAAATAGAAATATAATAACTATAAAGCTTGAGAACAATACAATTGATACAATTATAGAAAAACTTTATCAAAATATTGAGTTGATATACAATTACTTAGACGACAAAGATGTGGTAAGATTTGAAGCAAAAGGAAACAACAAAGTCATTTTAAGATCCTACATTTTAACCAACTCTATAGGATTTAAAAGAGATGCGAATGAATGGTGTGGAATGGGTCCTAAAATCAAAGGATTTGAGTGTATATACGTAAACAAATACGATCTGTAACAAGCCGTGACCACGATCATGCCTCCTGCCGTTGGCACGACGGGTACGGCACAACCGTTATACAACAGAACATTTTAATCAAAAAGGCTGCCTAAATTAATAGACAGCCTCGGTATAGATTCTTTAATTTATTAAGCTTTTACTTTTTCGGAATGATATCTATGATGACTGTTCGGTTGTAAAATCGTTCTTCCAGATATTTATTACCAAATGGTGATGCTACGGGATCTTCTCCGAATCCAATGACTTCAAAAGTTACATCACTTCTTCCAGCATTGCTCAGTCCTTTTTTAAGAATGCCGTGAACGTCGTGGGCCCTTGCTAGTGAAAGTTCATAATTATTTTTTTCATTACCTATGATGTTAGTATATCTGTGTATAAATACCTTGCTGCCAGTTGGTATTTTAGGGGTGATAACATCCAAAAGATATTTTTCATAAATTTTAATCGCTTTAGAATCATTAAATTCATAAAGAATACTGAATCTTGAGCCTGCTTCATTTTTAGTCGGAGTCCAAAGCACTATATTTGCATTCCCATTCTTTTCTATTATGGATCCATCTTGTTTGATGCCTCTCATAGTTATTTTATATTTACCATTTGGTTGTGTTCCCAAAATTGATTTGCTGGATATGTACGCATTGTCTATATTATAAGGCCCAAAATTTTGAAGATTACCTTTCTTATCTTTAAATTCAGCAGACCATGTGATTAGTGAATTATTGGCATCTTTTACATTTAAGCTGACATAACTATCCAAAGGTGCATTTTGTAAAGTTGAAATTTGAACTGACTTTAATAAGCTAGTATTGCCATTATTAAATTCCATCAACAATGCAGGTGAGCTACTTTCCACTGATACTCTGCGATCACCTGCTCTGAGTAAGTCAAGCTCTAAAGTTCCGCCTGGTTGTTCTGAAGGAATTTTAGGTTTGGTCAAACCTTCGACAGCAATTCTTGAAGTATCGATGCTAAAAATGGATACACTGGAGCATGTTGACCCCCTTAAACAGAATGAATTTCATGTTTAGGCATGTTTGATTTTTTCTGACAATCTGGCTGATGCTGACCCCCTTTTTTAAGGCGGTAGAGATTTTATTCTGGAGCATATTGACCCCTCTGAGT
>CAMBRK010000091.1 GCA_945870185.1 Aureispira sp. CCB-QB1
ACTCAGAGGGGTCAATATGCTCCAGAATAAAATCTCTACCGCCTTAAAAAAGGGGGTCAGCATCAGCCAGATTGTCAGAAAAAATCAAACATGCCTAAACATGAAATTCATTCTGTTTAAGGGGGTCAACATGCTCCAGTGTATCCACCCAATTAGAGAAAGTATCAAAACTGAGAAAATATACCAAATATTTCCATTGTATATTTTAAAAAAAATAATATTGAAAAAATTAATTGACAACAATAGAAAAAGTGCTATGAAAAAATTACTAACTGTGTTATGTAATGTAATTTTCGATTTTTGTTTTGAATGATTATGTACAGCTTTTACTATTAAGACTGTTTCTTGAAATAAATCAATAAATTTTTCTTCATCCAAAAGTCTGTTATTGTTAGTTACAAAATCATAGAAAGTAAATTTTTCATTCACCTTTTGAACAAATGCAAAAAAAGGAGTACTTTTTTTGCTGTCATTATTCAAAACAGCTATAAAATTATTCTGTAGTTCACACGTTTGACTCTTAGAAACATTAAAAACATCATTTTCTATACCAAAAAATTTCAAAGTGTCAGAAAAGGCTAAAATTGATGGGAAGTCAGGATGTGAAAAAACCTGCATTTCAAATTCCTGCTTATCAATTTGTATATCAATTGACTTTAAGTAGTTGTAGATAAAACTAAAATTATTTTTCTCCATTGCTTATCCTTTGTTAATAATGTAAACCATTTTATCCCTTAAAAAAATAAATCAATATTTTCAGATTTTAATTATTACTTTCTGTTGGATAAAAATTATTGAAAAAATTAATTAAGTTTATCAGCGTTAATTATTAATTAATTAGTAATTAATAATTCTAAATATTGAGCAAGATTAATTTTAAATTTATATTTCTTGTCAATTTAATCTGATTTAAATTTGTTAACATTTTTGGTAGACTTAATATTAGTTTAAATTCTTTTCTAGAAAAACTAATAATTCATCTATCTCAATATTTCTTGCTATAATAATTCCTTTTGAGTCAAGTAAAAAATTTGTCGGAAAAAATTTTATACCATACTCTGAAGTTTGTATATGATCAACGTCCCAAAATTGTGGCCAAAGGGGTTTATACCTTATAAGTCCATTTTTCCACTCTTCTTGATATTTTTTTAGTTCAGTAGATATTCCAATTAACTGAAAACCAAAATTGTTATACTTTGAATATATATTATTTAACTTAGGAAATTGCTTTACACAAGTTCCACAGTTTGTGAACCAAAAATCAATCAATGTATATTTAGCCTGATTTATGACATTTAATGTTTTAGAAGTAAAGTTGGTATCAAGTAAATTAAAAGATGGAAATAATGAACCTACATTTAAATAGTTAAATTTTAATAATCTGTTTTTAACTTTAGCTCCAAGAATGGATTCTTTTAATTCTGGAGAGAATAATTCAAATAATTTGAAATTGTCTTGTTTCCCAAATTCTATAGAATGATATAGTTCTGTTAAGGCAATGTAAGAATTTCGATTTCTCAAAATTTGATTTTCAAGATAATTGTCATAAATAACAGACAATTTGCTAATATTTGCATATATACTATCTATTTTTACTTTACTCTGTTTTATCTCTAAAAGACTGTCAATGATTTCGTAGTATCTGATCTTGATAGTATATAATGAATCATTAAATTTAGAAAAAGTTATTTTATCTTCATGAAAAACATCAGAGTCTGATTCAACATTTATTGTATTTTGTGAAAAATCAACATATAAATTTTGTTTACAATTTGCAATATAAAACCAATCTGAATAATACGTTGAGGTATCTGTTATGATTAATCTTGTTCGTCTGGGATAATTAAGTTTACCTGAAAATTGAAAAAAACCATTTTTAATTTCAATATTATTATTTTCAATTTGAAAAGTAGAATCATTTTTAGGAGTTGCCAAGCTGACAATTCCTTTATTCAACCCATTGATTTTTCCAATAATTATAAAATAATCATCTTGAGCAACTGAAGGGCTTTGGCTTATGAAAATTGAGATTATAAGAAGTAAAATGAGCTTTTGCACTATTTTTTTTACATTAAATTGATTATAAAATAAAAGCTAAGTTTTAATTTGAATATAGTTAATTGTGAAATACAACATTTTCTTATGAATAATAATTTTTTTAAAGTTCAACATTGGTTTAAACAAAATTAAAGCTGTCTAAAAAGTTTATTTTCAATTACGCATAAAATTCCATTTTTTTGAAATCGAAAATCAAAATCGAATTTCTATTAATAATAAAAAAGCTTAGCTTTTTAGACAGCATGAAAAATTGAATATAATCTAGACTAATATTGTTGTTTAAGAACAACCTTTTCCTACATCACACGAAACACATGCTAATTTACCAGTACCATCAGGAGGGTTGCAGTCTGCACTAACTTTACAAATTGTACCACATGGCTTACCTACAGCTTGAAATTGGTCAGCCCCCCCAATAATTTCTCTCATTTGAGATCTACTGAGTTTTGAAAAATTTACATCAATCATAATAAAATATTAATAAACTTCTCCCTCTCTTTTTCATTGCCTTCCCACACTCGTAGTTCAGCCGGGTAAGGGTAAATATCCCGCTAGATTTTTTTTGTTCTTACACCCCGCCAGCTGTGAGATTAGTGGAAACATGGTAAAACCACATGCAATAGATACTGACGTCCGCATCATGACACAACAAAGAAACGAGAAATATTTTTGATATTGTACACAATAATACAGAAAAGATTTTAGTTTTGCAGTATGTTAGTTTGGTTTTGCCAAAGACAGATGACAATGCCAAATATAAAATTATCATTCTACTAATTTAAAATATTATTTACTGTTTAAATCATTTAAAATTATGGAAATCAATCAACTTGTTGCACTCCGTATTAAAGAAATTCGTACTAATCAAGGCATTACCTGCCAGGCTATGGCAGATGATTTAGGTATTACTATCGGTAGTTACTCAGCTATAGAAAACGGAAAAGTTCAGATCACCTTAGAAAGATTGCATCACATTGGACAAATACTTAAGATGCCAACCATTGCTTTTTTACTTGAAGGTGCACTCAATTATACCCTAAATGTATCTCATGGTGAGCGTGCTATAAATGCTTCTACATACAATAACTATCAAGACAAAGAAATGGCTGATGCTTTTAGAAGTGCAATGCAACTATTGCATAAAGTGGAGTCAAAGCTAAACATGTAAATGCAGTTTGCATCTTCGATTTTTATGTTTTAAGATTCAATACATTAACTTTCATAGATGTGTTATTAGCCACATTGCTAATACTCTAGGATAAAAGTTCATTCTAATATTTTTTGTCAAATAAATTTTATTCCGTCCCCAAAAGGAGCAACAAATAATATTTGGAATATAATACAATCCTATAGGGAGCTAGTCATAAAATTTGCTGGACGGTTAGTTTCCCAAGGTTTATACATGTTTTAGGTTAAATATTATAGTTTCCTGAAAGGATTGCCCCAAAATGCTTTTTGGACGGGTGATTCCTTTCAGAAACTAGAAAAAATGAGATTTTAATGTCTATTTTCTGTTGGGAAACCCCAAAAATGGGATTATGATGATTAATTCCGTTTAGAAAATAGGAATTTTAGACTTTTTTTTATGCCCTCCGTTGCGGACTCGGTAATTACGGGGCTGAGCAGCGATTTGATGCCCAAAACACCCCTATTTCTGGTGGTTTTAGGTACGATTTCCCCATTTTATAGTACAAATCAGCGCTTATTTTAGGAAATTATGCTCAAAAAAGAACAATGCAGAAGATTATTTGGCATCAACCGTTCCCTTTCATTCAGAGTAGACTTTTTGAAGATTTGGATGTTTTACATAATATTAAAGTGCTTAAAATAAGTAATCAACCAAAGCCAAAACTATCTGAAAAATATGGAGGTAAATTACCTAAAGATATTGCAGACAAACTTAAAACTATGTACTCCAAAGCCGTGAAGAGTGGAACGAAAGCAGTATTTGATTTTTGCACTTAAAGATTTCACAAAAAATAAGTAACTTTGTACTTTAAACTGGATTGCACATGGAAACCATCATCATCGATAGCAGTGACAGTGTCACCACCGAGAAAATTAAAGATTTTCTAAAAGGACTAAATGTCTCTTTCAAAACTAAAAGCAAAAAGAAAAAGGAAAAACCATATGATCCAGCTTTTGTCGATATGATTTTAAAAGCTAGTCAAGAGAATGGTGGAAAAATCATTGACCCCAAAAATCTATGGCAAAGTATCAAATCATAGTTAAGCCAAAGGCTGAATCAGATTTTTTAAAAATTGAAAAATCAGGTGATAAATCATCGATCAAAAAGTTGGAAACCATTATCTTAGAACTCGAAACTCACCCTTATTCTGGTATTGGTCACCCCGAAGCACTAAAACACCATTTGTCAGGATACTGGAGCAGAAGGATCAATAAGAAGGACAGACTTATATATCAAGTAATCGAAGAGCCCGAAAAATGGGTCGTTATTATCAGTGCACTTGGCCATTATTAATTAAAAAAACTAATCACATCAGCTTGTTCAGGAAGTTTTCAAGGTTTTCTTCCATGTCTGCCATGTTTTGAAAAACTTTTATTTTTTTATTAATTTGGCATCATACATCCCCTTTCATTCAGAGTGATCTCCAGGACGTTTAGCCGCATAGATTAATCATTCATCTAAATTATTGCGAAAGCAAGAATTAATTTATTTACTTTTGCGGCATTTAGAGAATAGTTCTCATCAATCAAGTACACGATGCCTTCACAAAAGTTAAATTTCAAAAAAATAGTAAACAGGCTGATACTTTTTATTGGATTAGGTGTGGGTGCACATATCGTCTTCGTCTTGTCCACTACGGAAAAATCACTTCTCAAATTTTTATCAGGCATCAGTTATATACATTTGGCCATAATCATTGTATTGTTGTATTTGCCGTGGATATTCTACGCCTTGAGAGTGTATATGTGGTCTATATTTTTAAAAGAAAAGATCCAATATGCAGATTTGCTCAGAGTCGTGATCACTGCTGATCTTGCTTCGGCACTGAGTCCTACAGCGGTAGGTGGAGCACCTGTAAAAGCAGCATTATTGCTCAATAGAGGATTTAGTTCTGGGAATGTGGGTTTTTTACTGACCTATGGTGTGATAGAAGACATTATATTTTATACATTGGGTATTGTACTTGCTGGTATATTTTCTTCTCATTTGGTATCGGGGATGGTCACTCATGTCTTGGATTTTACTCAAGAGTATAGCTGGTACCTGATCGGTTTCTTTACCATATTGATGGCCTATATTTATCTACTCCGAAAAAATAAAATACCCGTGGGCTTTAGGTTGATGACTTATATCCCTATGAGCATAAAAAATAAAATTTACAACTTTAGGAGCAAACTTTCAGATGGTATCATCGATATGAAATCTAACTTTAAAATGGCTTTGAAACACGGAAAACTCCGAATGCTGGCCAGTTTTACCATGCTATTACTTCAGTGGATGGCCAAATTTTCAGTACTTCTGGTCATTTTGCATGCTTTTGGAGTTGACTTTGATGTGATTCAAAGTTATATCAGGCAATGGGTGGTCTTTGTTATGATGCTATTTATTCCCACACCCGGTGCTTCCGGTGGAGCAGAAGCTTCTTTTTTGTTGATCTTTGGAAAAAGTATACCTTCTGATTTATCCTTTCTAATAGTATCTGTTTGGAGACTCTTTACTTATTATTTTGTCTTATTGTCCTCAGTATTGCTTTACAGCTTGATCACTTTCTTTTTAAGAAATGAAAATACAGAAATAGAAGTGGAAGCTGCAAATAAACAAAACTAATGAAACCCAAACTTTATGCAGTTGTTGACATCGAAACCACAGGTGGTATGGCCCGAAGAGACCGCATCACGGAGATAGCTATTGTATTATTTGATGGTGAAAAAATAGTAGATAAATTCGAATCACTGATCAATCCTGAAAGATCCATCCCGTACGAAATCACGCGCATCACCGGCATTACTGATAGCATGGTATCCAACGCTCCCAAATTTTATGAAGTGGCCAAAAAAGTGGTAGATATGACCGAAGGTGCCATATTTGTAGCTCATAATGTGAGATTTGACTATAGTTTCATCAGAGAAGAGTTTGCTAGCTTAGGTTTCACCTTAACGCGGAGGCAACTATGTACCGTAGTGTTGAGCCGAAAAGCTTTCCCAGGGTTAAAGTCATACAGTTTGGGCAACTTGATCAGACATTTTGATATCCAAGTAGAAAACCGCCATCGGGCTATGGATGATGTTTTAGCCACAGTCGATATTTTGGGCAGAATACTTTCCAATGAAGACGGCGCCCAACAAGCAGACAGAATTGTCAATGCCGGTATAAAGGCATCCCATTTGCCCAAAGATATCAGTATAGAGCGCATTCATAATCTTCCAGAATCCATAGGAGTCTACTACTTTTACAACGAATACGGACATGTCATATATGTAGGTAAAAGCATTAATATCCGTAAACGCGTCATGCAACACTTTGGTAACATAGACAGTAAAACGGATAAATTCATAGCCAAAGTCGCAGATATCACCTATGAGGAAACGGGTTCCGAACTGATAGCCATGCTATTAGAATCTAATGAAATCAAAGCACTCCAACCTGAAGTCAACAAAGCTCAAAGAGCTAAAGATTATCCCTATTTTGTTTACCATTATTTTGATCATCAGGGTTATCTCCGTTTCAATTGGGAAAAATCAAGCGTTAAGACCAGAACCAATAAAAAAATACTGAATCACTACAGCTCTAAAGCTTCAGCAAGAAGCCATCTTTATCAAATTACTGAATTATTGGGCCTTTGCGCAGGCCTGACAGGTATCCATGAAGCCGAAAGCAGTTGTTTTTATTATCAGACAGGAGCCTGCACAGGAGCTTGCCAACAAATAGAAGCCCCGGAAAGCTATAACGAAAGAGCTACCGAAGGACTAGAAATTCTGAAAAAGTCTTTTGATGATGACTTTATTATCGTCACAGAAGGAAGAAATCGGGAAGAGATCGGCCTGGTACTCATAGAAGGCGGACATTATCGAGGGTATGGCTATCTAGCTCAAGATGATGCACAGCATGGTCCTGAAGAATGGAAAGAAGCTATACAGTATCTGCCGACAAATCCCGAGTGCAATCAAATCGTCATGTCTTGGTTAGATAAGCATCCTATGGCTAAGATTTTGAAGTGGTGAGATGTGGAAGATTTTAAAAAAGGTAATTTTACTTATAATATTATTAAGACTGACCTAAATTCAAACTATTTAAAATTTGTGTATTACTTTTATTTCTTAAAACAAAACCATGAGTAAAGTAATTAATTTATCCAAACATGCTGAAAAGCTCGAACATACATATCTAGAGTATATGACGGCATTTTGGAATGAATATGACTTATATTGGGAACTTTCCAATGGTGGTTTTGAGCTTTGGACTGTTTATATAAATGCAGGCAATAAGATACAAAAAAGTGATATAAAGACACTCGCTGCGGCTGCCAATCTAGTGATTATTGAGTACAACAAAGAACGCATTTTGGTTGAGGGATTTGAAACATTTAGTGACCATATTTCTTTACTTTCACAATTTTATGATTTAGAAATTCACGAGATCAACCAAATGAGTGTAAAACTGAAAGCGAGTACCTTAAAAGTCAGCTTTGATCCCATAAAGTTAGCGTGGGATGATGAAGTAGATGAAGATGATGATTTTATGGATGACGATGATTTTAACCATTTAGATGAAGATACTACAAAAAATACATCATTTATGATGACTAAGAAGTGTAACCTGCATGTCACCATAACCTTAAATGAAGACACAAATACTGATAAAGATAGTCTGATTGACGAAATCAAAAATATTGTAAGCAGTAACAAACCTGATATATTCCCGCTTAACTTATACAGCATAAACAGTGATGCTGATATTATCACCTTCAGCATAGACTGTCCACTTGCATTTATGGTTGTTTTTATTGAAATAATGCAAACTCAGTACCGCATCACCCCTGATTTTTTAGTGATCAGAGATTTAGATGAAAATGCTTTTGAGCCAGATAATCATTACTCAAGCTTTATGCATTATTATAGAGACATGTTGACAGATGATATAGAAGATGATGCAGAACTAAATAATTATTTGAAAAAATATGCAACACTTTCTGATCAAGAAAGAAGAGCACAAAACATCAATGCAAGAGAAGATGACGAATGTGCAGCACTAGATCTCTTTGATTTGCCACATGATGAAAGCGTAAAAAAAGCTGAAGAAATACTAAAAACAAACCCTCACAATATAGAATCTCAAGTACTAATAGCAGGATGGCAAGGTGACCTCGAAAAAAGGATAGACATGCTCTTGAAAGCAGCCAATATAACCAATCTCGATTATGACTACATACGGATACAAAAAGATAAAATGTGGTGGAAAGCATCGCATACAAGGCCATTTATGAGAGCAAAATACTTACTTTCAAAAACTTATGAAATCGGTGGCTATATAGATGATGCAATAGATCTTTATAATGAACTCATAGACATGAATCATGAAGACAATTTAGGTGCCAGGCTCGAATTGATTAGATTACTCTATAAAATAGATGACCGAAAAGCGATTTCTACTCTAGTCAACAAATATCCTGAAGAAAATGATGAATTTTTTTCATTCGCAGCGGTATATTTCACATTCATGAAATATGGCAAATCTTCAAAAACAGAGAAAAAAATCAAAGCCAGTATTGCTTCCAACCATTATCTTGCAGGAACCATAGCAAAGTTAGATACTGATATTTTTGGAATTTTTTTTGAAACCCCTGAAGATATAGATGAAAAAATGTACAATCTTAATGAAAAATATGCTGACGATATCCTCCCATTATTTAAAAATTCAGAACTTTTTAAATATTATCGAAAAATAGTCAAAGAATTGTTGGATATGATAGATGAATGATTAGGTATATGACGCCATTACGTGGGTGTGTCACAGTTTTTTCGATTTCTATACCAAAGATATCCTAAGGTGCTTATTAATATGTAAGGAAGAGCGAGCATGTATAAAATCCCATTATTTAATCCCTTACCAGCAGTACCACCATCTCTAAGATTGGATTCAGCGGACATTTTACACATGGGGCATTGGGCTGCCATATCAGGGGAAAACACAACTAAAATGACTACAATCAAAACGAAAAGTAACATTAACTTTTTCATATGTAACATGGTTTAAGCATTAGATAACAAATAGGACCTGTCACAGCGACATACAGCCAAATAGGAAATATCCATCTTGCCATTTTTTTATGCTTCTCTACCTGAAAGGTAAATCCTCGACTAAAAGTAATGAGAATAAAGGGGAGCGATAATCCAGCGAGCACGACATGAGTAATCAGAAAGAAATAATACACCGTGCTGATGATACCATCTTTACAAAACACTGTTTCCTCTGTAGTGAAATGGTACAAAACATATCCTAGTAAAAAAAGCCCCGAAAAAGTCATGGCTCCATAAATCGATTTCTTATGGTTAACCCAATCTTTCTTTTTGATAAAATACAAAGCAGCGACCAAACAGATCGAAACCAAAGTATTCAATAACGCTGATATGGGCGGTATGAAACTAAAGTCTATCCCTAGATCGATCTTTACTCTTCGCATGACGCCTACTAGCAAAAGCACCACGATAGATACAACAATGCTCAGATTAGTTAGATTTTTTGCTAGCGCATCATTTGGTTTAGGATATATCATAAATTGATTTCGATATTATTAATTAAACTAATGGTCGATGTCATATAAGCTAATGCTTTACTTCAATATCGGCTTCTTTAGGTCGGGGCAAAATTATGGCTGTGTATTCGATCAATTTCTTGGTACTCTCTTTGTCAAAACCAAAAACGTTGCGCAATTTTAACTTCTCATCGATCAACAAATATTGCTGGTCCTGATACTTTTTAAAAAAATCATTCAAATACATTTTAGGAATGATGATACCCGAGTTATATACAGAAGAATCCATATAAACGACCTGAAATTTAGGAGTATTTTTAAATTGATCTTTGATGGTAGAGATTAACTTGTCCAAGTTATCAGAAGACTTGTTGACAACGATGGTAGTCTTCCCTCTAAAAAAAGCTAGAGTGTCCAATCGACTATCAATGCTATCTTTTGGAGCTAATGTGACTAGAGCATCTTTCCTATAATCCAATCCTTGTTTGAGGTAATACCAACTTCCAAAAGGTACTATAAAAACCAATACCATTACAGCTATTGTTGATATGTGTTTTTGCATTTGCTTCATTTCAAATTTTAAATAAAGGTAACAAGGGTTTTGGTTAAATGTTGAACATTATTGCTGTATTTTACACGATAATCATCCGACGTCTTATATAAAAATGTAATTTTTTTTT
The DNA here is from genome assembly GCA_945870185.1 of Aureispira sp. CCB-QB1. GTDB lineage: Bacteria > Bacteroidota > Bacteroidia > Chitinophagales > Saprospiraceae > OLB9. The sequence goes on from CAMBRK010000091.1 coordinate 10,460, forward strand.
TATAAAACGTGAAACCATTTCTTGTGGGATATCGAACTAAAATATTCGAAATACAAATAAAAAAATAAAATGTAAAAAAAAACCATGCTATACTTCATATAAGAATAGCATGGTCTTTTAATATTTTACACAAGCATTACTTTTTTGAAGTGTCGCTGAGTTCTATTTTAACATCATTCTTTACTGCAGAACGCGAAGTATTCCAATAATTACCCTCAGATAAAAAAGCAATCACTGCCCACACTAAAAGTAAAGTCGGTAGTAAAACAGTTTTTACCAAGCCAGGCACTTCATATTTCATGTGCATAAACTCATAGATAATTAAGTATGCTTTCACTATACTCATCACAATCATGACACTTCCCATCAAAAATAAAGGAAAATGAAGACCCTCTACGATGTAACCTTTTCCCAATAAAGCAAAAAGTACCTCTGCTACTGTTATAACAGCCAAAATAATAATGGTCTTAGTAGCCAGAGATTTTGATTGTTCGTATGATAAATGACTCATAATATTCTAAATTTATTTTATGATCAATATAATTAAAGTAGATAAAAACATAGGAATACAAATACCCACACTAAGTCTACAAAGTGCCAATATAAACCTATTTTTTCTACCATTTCATATCCGTTTTTCCTCTTGATATATAAACCGGTGGCTGAATTGAGACAAATGATAATCAAAAAAGCTACACCCGAAAGAACGTGAAACCCGTGAAAACCAGTAATAAAGAAAAACAATGCTCCAAATGCTTTTGGCCCCATTTGCTGCTCTTTAACCATACCTGCATTGGGACCTTCAGTAACCTTATACTGTAATGGCGCAAATGCTCCATCATGCTGATGTATTAGATATGATTGACCTGCAACAAATTTATCTCCTTCTTTAATGTCATGTCCATCTCCCATTAAATATACTCCAGATTCAGTATGCGTACCAAAAGGATTTTGTTTGATAGTCATATGCTCTACTCCCATTAATGTATTCCATTCCCAAGCCTGACAACCCAAGAAAGCGATACCGCCTATAATGGTCCAAAGCATCCACTTTACTACACCACCTTGATTTTCTCTATGACCTTCTTGTACAGCTCTTACCATAGTAAATGAACTAGCCAAAAGTATAAAAGTCATCACCGTAACAAACAATAAAGGCTTGTGATGAAAACCTCCCGGAAAGGTACTGAATACAAAATCAGGAACAGGCCAAGTAGGTACACTAAATCTTAATGTTCCATATGCTATCAAAAATCCTGCAAAAGTAAATGCATCTGATAACAAAAAGTACCACATCATCAGCTTTCCATAAGAAGCTTTAAAGGGTTCGCTACCACCTTTCCAGCTACCACCCTCATTGGTGTGAGCTACATCATGCTCATGTGCTAAAGTATCTGAAGCCATTATAACAATTTTATTTATTTACTCATTAATAAAAATATCACCAAATATATCCAAAGAAAATCAACAAAATGCCAATAGTTTACCACTAAATCAAATCTATTAATTCTCTTCTCGGTTACATTAAACTTTAAAGTGTATGCATGTAGCATAGCAACTATCATCGCTGCGATACCACCTAAAACATGCAGCGCATGGATACCTGAAAGCAGATAAAAAAATGAACCTGAAACATTTCCTTTCAAATCCACACCTCTTTCATACAAAGCGGTCCATCCCAAATATTGTAAAACCACAAAGGTTATTCCCAATCCTAAACTAGCTATCAAAAGTTGCTTGTACTTTTTCTCCTCTTTATTTCTAAAGTTTGAGAATGAGTAATGTAAAGTTACACTAGATAACAATATTACTGCGGTACTCCAATAAAACTCATACGGAAATGAAAATTCTAACCAATTGCCCGCCGCTTGTTTTACTATGTAAGCACTTGTAAATGCACCAAACATCATACTTATACTTGCCATGGCAGCCCATAAAGCAAATTTGTGTGGGTGGATTCTATTTCTATTATTAATTACATTTTCCATATTACTTCATTAAAATAACCAATAAGAAATCAAAACTAATGGCAAATAAAAAAACGAAAAAAACATCAACTTCAATGCCGACGTCCTTTCAAACTTTTTATGGAAATTATAACTAAAATATATATAGACTAGTGTGCATAATATTACTGAAAATGTACTTGCTAGTCCTGCGTCCATTCTTAAAAAAATCCATATGGCTACAGGTATGATCATAGCGGCGTAAAAAATTGAAGAAAGACCTAAATTTCTATTAATTTTTCCATCTTCTTCAGGTAATAATTTATACCCTGCTCTATTATAATCTTCAAATCCGAGAAAACCAATGGACCAGAAATGTGGAAACTGCCACAAAAACTGAATCACAAACAAAGCGAATGCAAATAAAGTAACAGTACCTTCAAAAGCAGTCACACCAATCATAACTGGTAATGCACCAGGAATAGCGCCTACGGCTACAGCCAAGGTACTATATCGTTTAAGAGGTGTATAAACGAAAGCATACAAAATTAAAGAAAGCATTCCAATAAAAGCTGTAACAGGATTAAACGTAGCCAAAATACTTATACCAAATAAACAACTTACACCTGCAAACATTACAGCCTCAGAAGATTTCATTCTACCTGTTGCTACAGGCCTATCTGCTGTTCTAGTCATTAAGACATCAAAATCCTTCTCCAATACTTGATTCAAAGCATTTGCAGCACCAGTTACCAAAAAACCACCTATGGATATCTTGATAATATCTATAACATTACCAGCACCTTTTGCAGCAATCATATAACCCAATACAGAAGAAATGACAACCACCAAGGAGAGCCTTAGCTTCACGAGCATGACATAGTCTTTCAACTTTGAATATTTCAAAGTTGAAAGTGCTTCTGTTTTGATATAAGATTTATTAGTATCCAAAGATTGTAAAATCTAAACTTTGATTAATGATCTCCAACTTCACCTTCTTTCAAAGGTACATGTTGCTGAACAAATTCCCTTTCATCCTTATTATAATCATAAGCCCATCTGTGTACTACAGGCAAGTTTCCAGGCCAGTTTCCATGTATAGGCTCTATAGGTGTTGTCCACTCCAAAGTGTTCGCTTCCCAAGGATTTTTAGTCTTCATCTTCTTACCGTACCAAATACTATAGAAGAAATTGATAACAAAAACAAGTTGTACAAAGAATGAAATAATGGCAAATACAGTGATAAACTTATTCATATCTGTAAAATGTCTAAAAGCGTCAAAATTATCGAAGGAATAATATCTCCTTGGAACACCAGCCATACCAATATAATGCATAGGCCAAAAGATCGCATAAGCCGAAATCATAGTACCCCAGAAGTGAATTTTACCTAGAGTCTCATTCATAAACCGGCCGTACATTTTTGGAAACCAATGGTACACACCGGCAAACATTCCAAAAAATGCAGCTACACCCATTACAATGTGAAAGTGCGCTACTACAAAGTAAGTATCATGCATCTGAATATCAATAGCAGAATTACCTAAAAATATACCTGTAAGACCACCCGAAATAAACATAGATACAAACCCTATCGCAAAAAGCATAGGCGTATTCAATCTCAAATTACCACCATATAATGTGGTAATCCAGTTAAATACTTTCACTGCTGAAGGTACGGCTATGATTAATGTAAATATGACAAAGAAATTGGATATAAATGGATTTACTCCAGACATAAACATGTGGTGTGCCCATACAATAAATGATAAAAATCCAATAGCTAGGATTGAATAAACCATAGCTCTATAGCCAAAAATCGGTTTTCTCGCATGGACAGATAATACTTCTGACACCAAGCCCATCGCGGGAAGGATAATGATATAAACTTCAGGGTGTCCTAAAAACCAGAACAAATGTTGATATAATATAGGACTACCTCCTACTCTATCCAATGCTTGACCAGCTATAAATATATCACTTAAAAAGAAACTTGTTCCTAAACTTCTATCAAAAACTAACATAAAGAAACCTGACGCCAATACTGGAAATGATAAAAGTCCTAAAATTGCTGTCACGAAAAACGCCCAAATGGTAAGAGGCATTCTCCATAAACTCATTCCTTTGGTTCTTAAGTTAAGTACAGTCGTTATATAATTAATACCTCCTAGAAGAACAGAAACCACAAACAATACTAGACTCACAATCCATAAAGTCATACCTGTACCTGAACCTGATGAAGCCTGTGGCAAGGCACTCAACGGAGGGTAAGCCACCCAACCGCCAGAGAAAGGACCCGTACTTAAAAACAAGGAGTAAAACATCACGATTCCTGCAAGAAAGAAAAACCAATAAGAAAGCATATTCATAAATGGTGATGCCATATCCCTAGCTCCTAATTGTAATGGAATCAATAGATTTGAAAAGGTACCTGATAAACCAGCCGTCAAAACAAAGAATACCAGTATGGTTCCATGCATGGTGACAAGTGCGTAATAAAACTCAGGGGCCAGTTTACCTATGCCTGTAGATGCGTCTACAACGATCCACTTACCTAAAAATGGCTTGATCCATGTTAAACTTTCCTCAGGAAAGCCCAATTGTAGCCTAAATACAACTGACATAGCTGCACCTATAATTGCCCAAATCATTCCTGTAATGAGGAATTGACGTGCAATCATTTTATGATCCATTGAAAAAATATAATGGAAAATAAAATTAGTTTGATACTTATCTCCGTGATGATGGTCATGGAAATGATCATTGTAACCTTGTTCTTTGATCAGAACGTCTTGCTCTTGAACTGTAATGTTTGCCATTGCACTGTTTGATTTTAATGATTATTTAGAAGTTATTCTAAGTTCAGTTCTTCTATTTTTCTGTCTACCCTCAGGGGTTTCGTTTGGCTCAATAGGTTGGTCTTGACCATAACCCTTGGCACTCATTCTACCAGGAGCTACACCTTTACCTATTAAATATTGTAATACATTATTGGACCGGCTATTGGATAATGCTAAGTTACTAGCACCATCTCCTACATTATCAGTATGCCCTGCTAATTCTACCTTCATAGATGGATATTTTACCATTAACTCAACTATGTGATCCAGTTCATACTTGGACAAGTTACTATTAAGGTCTGCTAACCCAGTATTGTAAAATACATGTTTCAATTGTATATTTCTATTTGCAGAGCCTGTGGTATCCGCCAAAAAGTTAGCAATATCTGATTTCAACTCACTTGCTCTAGCTTTAATTTCACTAGGGAATAACTTTTTACCATCCCAAGGATCAGCGCTAGTTCCTCTAATATTGGTAGTGTAAAATGCTTTTTGACCAGCTAACCAAGTATCAAACTCTTCTCTTTCTACAACTTCTACAATCCTTCGCATAGAGTAATGACCTTTACCACATAATTCGGCACAAGCTAACTCATACTCAAATTTTTCCCACTTTTTCGGACCATTTGGCTCAGCAGGATCAGCTGGAACTTGCCATTCAGGAAATTGACTCAATTGTTCTCTAAATTCTTTAGTAGTCTTTACGGGAGTAAAGATAAAAGAAGTAGGCAACCCAGGAACTGCATCCATTTTTACTCTAAAATGTGGCAAATAAAAATTATGTAATACATCCTTTGCGGTGATTCTAACTTTAATTAATGAATCTTTTGGAAGCAATATTTTGTCAGTACCACCCAATACGATGTCATCTACAGAAGCTTCATCTCTCCAATCAATACCTAAACTATTGGTAGCCGGATCTATTAATCTAAAATCTTTATTTCCAAGTTTACCATCAGCACCAGGATATCGGATATCCCAAGCAAATTGGTATCCCGTAGCTTCAATTTCGAGGTACTTATCCTCAGAAGTAAGAGTGGGAAAAATACTATTCCATGCGATCAAACCATTAGCCACTAAATAAGTCATAACTACAGCGGGAATAACCGTCCATATCATCTCTAATTTAGTATCATGAGCAAAAAATAAGGCTTTTCTATCACTATTTGTCTTTCTGTATTTATAAGAGTACCAAAAGAGTAAAATATGGGTAATCACAAAAACGATACCTGTGAATAATAAGGTTACATTAAAAATATGATCTAATTCAAATCCGTGTGCAGAAGCCGAAGTTAAAGGTCCATAACCCAACATATCATTTTTGTAATAATATGCAGATATGACAGTGCCTAGTAAAAAGACGACCATAAATGCTACTAAAGCTTTACCTTGAGTATTATTACTTGACCTTTCTACAGACTCCTCGCCTCTGATTCTTCCAGCCAATTCCGACAATTTTCCAATCTGTACAACTACTACAGCCAGAAGGAAAATAATTGCAAATGCTACAAAATAAGTCATTGTTATATATTTTT
>CAMBRK010000092.1 GCA_945870185.1 Aureispira sp. CCB-QB1
CAGTGGTGCCCTATTTTTATAATTTATAGCTTTTGATTTTATAATTTTCCTTATCTTTGTTTAGTGAAGTTAAAGTTTAATGTATGGAGTTTCAAATTCGTAAAATATGGGTTCTTTTAATTTTAGGAAGTCTTTTGGATGTTGAAATATTAAACAGGCTTATTGATGGTTATATGTTTACTAATGAATAGCAATGGAGTATTAAAGGCACAAGTTGCATTTATCTGCCCAATTTCGGGCAGAAACTTGGACCAGCAGAGGAAAGATATTAAAACAATTTTCCCTGAGATAACTGATGATTGCATTAAAAGTATGAACAATGAAACAAGAGACATTATTGTAAATGTAGTAAATATGGCGATGGATGATTGCCAAAAAAATGAAAGACTCAAAGAGCTTGAGTCGAAAATCGTGGACAATTGTAATCGAAATCAATTAGCTTCAGAAACAGCTTCTAATGATCCTTTTGGATTTGAACAAGCGCTAAATTCTTGGAATATTGAACAAGAAATGACAAACAGTCTCGAAAGTTTTTTAGGTATAAGCAATACTATTGACCAGAGTGTTACTCCATTTTCAGCAAATCAAAAAATGTGTAATAAAATTTTAGATGTCGTGCCAAGCGTAAATAATCCCAACAGAGACCTAGCCGTAGGTTTTCATAAATTATCAATTTCTTTAAATAATAACATTAGTTTTTCGTATGATTATCTTACTTATAACATTACAAAACCTACTAATTGTGCTCCCCTTACAGTAGAAGATATTTTTACCCAAGCATTCAATTCTGCAATATTAAAAGCCAATGAAAACATTGATAAAAATGAACCTATATTTCCAGGTAGTTTCACTTCAGAAAAAACAGCATTTATGGCACTATTACGAAAAGAAATTGAAAATATTGGTATAGAAAAGCAATGTACCGAAAGAGCGGCAGATTTTACTGTTAATCCTATCGCAACCAATTCACCAGATGCTGCCTATGATTGTGCTACAAAATTTGTAGACCTACGTGGTCTTAAAATTAGAGAATTATGTCCATAAAACTTTACTTATTCATTGGTATCATTTGTACCATCACTTCTTGTTTTTCTTACAAAAATAATATTAGTAAGATTCCTTGTACATTTGACAGAGAAACATTGTCAATAGTAGGAAATGATAGTGTTGGATATGGATGTTATAACAAAAGCAATATAAAGAACCATATAATTATTTGGCTACTTAATAAGACTTACAAGGATGGTTTTACTTATAGCGACCAGGATAGGGTTTATTATACGTCAGGAATAGTAAATTTTAGTATTTGTAATTGTAAAGATACATTGTGGGCGAAAAAGCAAATCTTAGATGAGATATCTCGCAAATATCCGTTTAGCATCATTGATACCTTAAAACACCATTATGTATATGATCTGATATTTAGAGATACTTCGGTGCTATCTCCATATATAGATCAAGGGGGAGGTATGTCCCATTATAGTATAGACGATAGATATACATTTATTTCTCCTGTTTCTTATATGGAAATAATCGAAATTGGGTTAAGAAGAGATTGGCCTGCTGATAAACTAAAAGTGATACATTTTGAAAATATATCACCAAGGCATTTGGGTTATACTATTTATGACATGACCATACCATCTAAATATTCTATTACTTACACTGGTAACATGCCGGCAAAACAATTCATTCAGGAAATGAGGGATAGTATGGGAGTAGATATTATATTGAAGAGAGAATATTTTGAACCAATAAAAATGGTAAAGTTTAAGTAGTATAGTAGTTTTATTGAAACAACGTCTTTTGCTGGCGCTAGTTTGTACCTCGTGCCTAAAGAAATAGTTAGATGATTGGATTAATTATCTTCCAATCAATATAATGAATAACAATCCCCTAGCTGGCGCAAGTTTGCAACTCCACTTGCTGGCGCAAGTTTGTAACTTGTGCCCTTGCTGGCGCAAGTTTGCAACTTGTGCCCATATAGCAACTTTGATCATATTTTAAAGTATTTGTAATACGTATGGCAAATAAATAGTAGCGCATCACACCAATAAAAGTGATGCGCTATTTCATATCCCCTTGCTGGCGCAAGTTTGCAACTTGTGCCTAAAGAATAAATACCCATAGCGCATCACGCCAAAGATCTGTGATGCGGTATTTCATATCCCCATTTCTATCTGAAATCTCAACAAGTAGTTGGATAATTGACGACCATCGTTATACATCAATTTGTCTTGAGTGGCTTCCAATTGAAGTTTGAATGCGTGTTCCCAGATATATTTCACCAAACCCACGCTGATTTGTTCTTGGTTCGGGAAATACGATTTAACATTTGAATTTGGATTTACTTTCGAAAAACGTCCTAATACTTCCCAATCTTGACCAAAAACATAACTGCTTTGGAAATCAAAACCCTGACCCGTATATACCACGGATGTCTCTAAGTCATTGCTTGTCGTAACGGGATTTTGGGTAGTTCTTGCCATGTAGCTGGCCATCAGGGCGATACCTTTGTATTTAAAAACCCCGTCAAGTAGGATACTGTTGAGATTTCGCGATTCAAACAATGCATCACCTAATACTCCGGATTGCCTTTTGGCTTTGTGGTTGTAATGATACACACCAGAAATCATCAACTTTGGAGATGATTCTCTAACCAAGTCACCTTCAAAATAAGCACCATCTCTGCTAAACTTACCAAAGGGCAACAATTCAAGTTTGGCGGTGTATGCCAGTCCGTTATCAGGCTTTTGGGTGTAATTTCTCCCATCTCCGGTGGTGACTGCCGATTTTAGGTTGTATGAAAATGTATTTTTATTTTCATTGCTATAATTGATAAAAAAGCCAAAATCTCTGTCAATATTGAATCGGGCATTGTTTATCGTACGGTCTGAAAATTGTAAGGCGCCGCTAGAGTTGACTCTTTGACGATTTCCAGGTAGCTTAGTCTGACCAAAGCCAAGATTCAATTTGTTATTATACTTATAATACACCACGGCATCTCTGATGATATTGATATTTTCACCTTCTTCTATTTCTCCTACATCACCCGGTGCAAAAGATAACTGAATTACATAAAGAAATTTAGGATTGCCCACAAACCCGTCGAATCTTAACCTCAGTCTTCTCACCTGACCGTCAAATGCACCATCTTCATTTCCATTTTTAAAGTACCCAAATCTATTTTGAATTCTAAATCTGATATTGAGTTGAAAAACAGAATCCGGAGATGTCAGTCCAAGACCTTTTCCAAAACTATAATACGGCAAGTTGGAAATATCCACATTTCTTTGTGCCTGCCCAAATAATTGGGTCAGACTTATACTTATTAATATTAACAGGATCCATTTTTGCATTCCTTCCTTTCTTATATCTTTTACCTTCTATAAACTTTAAAATGTCATTTTATTAGCCTACAAACTCGTAATTACCAACTCCCAATTTCTCAATCTTTATCTCAATCTTAATCTTTATCTCAATCTGCCTTCATTGTATTACAGCAGACAGGCCTAAATCTTAACCTTAATCTCAATCTCAACCTTTATCTCAATCTTAATCTCAATCTGCCTTCATTACATTACAGCAGACAGGCCTAAATCTTAACCTTAATCTCAACATCAATCTTAATCTGCCTTCATTACATTACAGCAGACAGGCCTTAATCTTAATCTAAACCTAAACCTTAACCTTAATCCTTCAGTAACCATTGGAAACACATTCGGAATATGGGATCGTTTTGAGGGTGATTTACAACATCAAAATTTTGTTTATTTATCCAATATTGCGAAAAATTTTCCATAACAAAAAGAGCTCGGAAAGCTGAGATTTGGGTATTGATAAAGAAATTTGCAGCTGGAAAAAAGGGCAGGGTAGTGTCACTTTGCTGGTAACCACCATAAAGCGGATGGAAAATGGCTCCCTGATGTTCTGGTATCATCCTGCCATCCAAACCTATATTGATTTGTAGCACCTTATTGAACCATAAACCTCCATAATAAAGCTGGTGCGTGGAGAAATAATTAGGTAAAGGCAAAATATTATTACTTTGTAATTGGAAATATAGGTCGTTATCGAAGTGAAAACTTCTGATTTTCAGCTTGTGACTTACATGCAGCCTGGACATAGTAAATACACCATCCAACTGTCGAGCAAAACCTGAAGCTGGCCAATAGATAGGATTACTGACTACTGATTGATTCAGACTTGCCTTAAGATTTACTGATGGTATAGTTAATGTTCCTGATAAGATGGTACCAAAAGGATTGGTGAAGGTAGTATCTTTGAGGATATCTCCATTGAGGTTTAAGTGCATCGCTCTGTATTGAGGTTCCGCACTGAATACTTTGATGGAACCATATAATTGAGCTATTTTTCCTAAATTGACTCCCAAGCCTCCCATAATATCGAAAGTTCCAATATTGGCTCCAAGCCCGAGTCTACCTTTAACATCAAGTTCCAATACGCTGCGGAAAGGTATTTTACCGTCAGCAACAGCAGTCAAATCAGTTCTCGACGATGAGGTCGGTAAGTCAGTAATGGTAAATTGGTCATAAATAATGCCAAGACTACCTTTGACTCCTTTGGTTTTATCACCATGAATGTAAAATCCATTCGAAAACTTTTTGACATCAAGATACCTTCTCAGGCCTTTAGGAATGGTTAGCCAAGGGCTGTAATACGCTGTATCAAATGAAGTTTTGATTTCATTATCATAAAATTTGTAATATGAAGGCGCGAACGATAAATCATTTTTTAGAAATAGCTTCCAGTCCTTGTTTTTTGCACTATTTAGTTTGTAATATTGTATAAAAGAAATATTCCTTTCCTGATGTCTGGTAGCCGCATTGGCCAATTGTACATCTACCGTCCTTCTAAAACTTGTGGAGTCTAAATCAGTATCATTTTGGATCCCTCCTGTATGACCTTCTTCATTAGCATTATGTATAAACAATAGTATGGCATTGTACTTTTTTGAAGGATTTTCGTATCTCATTCCGGCTGCAAAAGAAGTTGTCTTTGTATCTTGACCATTATAAAAACCTCTGTGGCTGAGCCTATTATAGTTTAGACTTATGGAAAGGCCCTTATCAAAGTTCCTGGAGAAATTGGCTCCAACAGCTATGTTTTCCTGATTGCCTAGTTGGGTAAAATATACGTCAGAAAGTGGTCGGTTTTGCTCAAAGAATTTAAAATTCTCTTTGGTTGTCTGATAATACCGGTATTGGGTATAACCCGTATTAAATCCGGTATTGACATCTTCCTGCGGAATAAGTGACATTACGGCAGCTCCATAGTTACCTGTACTTATATATTCTCCACCATTAGAAAAACTAATTTTATGTAAAAATGGTGTGTTGGCCAAAGTGTCTTGGACTTCTATAGGATTATAAATATTGTGGAGGTGAACATATTTATAAATGGTAGTATCCGGTCCTTTGGTAGTATCAGTGAGCGTATTTTGATTGTTTTGTAAAGTATTTCTTCTTTCAAGGGGTATATTGCCTCCACTTCCTACACCAGGTGGTGGTTTTTGGGCAGAAAGATGAGTAAAGACAAATAATTGCAACCAACAAAGTATCAATAGATACCTTATGGGTTTGCTTTTGGATGAGGTCATAAAAAGGTACGTAGATATATATCTGAGCACGATATTATATTATGGATACTATATGATAACGTAAAATTTTACTTTTTATCGCCAATGTGTAAAAAAATTATGAAAATAATGAGTCGACAAATGCTTTGCGATTGAAAACCTGCAGTTGTTCCATACCTTCTCCGACACCAATGTATTTTATAGGGATTTTAAATTGGTCAGAAATACCCAAGACCACACCTCCTTTGGCACTACCATCAAGTTTAGTTAATGCTATAGCAGTTACATTGGTGGCAGCTGTAAAATGTTTGGCTTGTTCTATAGCATTTTGTCCAGTGGTAGCATCGAGTACCAAAATAACTTCATGAGGAGCTCCGGGAAGTTTTTTATCCATAGATCTCTTAATTTTAGTGAGTTCTTCCATAAGCTGTGTTTTGGTATGTAGACGACCTGCCGTATCAATGATGGCAACATCCAAATTGGCGTTTTCTGCATATTGTACGGTTTCATAAGCAACCGCAGCAGGATCGGTATTCATTCCTTTAGAATAGAAATGGGATTTACTACGTTCTGACCAAATTTTCAATTGGTCTACAGCAGCCGCCCTGAAAGTATCACCTGCTCCGAGTACTACTCTATGTCCTTTTTTTACATATTGATTGGCCAGTTTCCCGATTGTAGTCGTTTTTCCAACTCCATTGACTCCGACTACCATAATAATATAAGGAGATTGTGAACTAGGTACGTCGAAATCATCTGTATCCATAGTATTGTTTTCCGCTAGAATATCGGTAATTACTTTTTTAAGGATACTATTTAATTCACTAGTGTTTAGGTATTTATCTTCAGATACTTTCTTCTCTAGTCTATCAATAATCTTGACAGTAGTTTCTAAGCCCACATCCGATGAGATTAAAATGTTTTCTAAATCATCCAAAAAATCAATGTCAATCGTTGACTTACCGGCTACTGCTTTAGTGATTTGGGTGAAAAAACTTTCTTTGGTTTTTTCTAATCCTTTATTTAGATCTTGTTCCTTTTCTTTGGAAAAAAACTTTTTAAAAAAACTCATGAGCTTTCAAAATTTTAAAATGGTAATACTTTGGACATATTGTTATCAAGCGACTTTAGGCTAAGAAGCTATATTGTCATATCTTGCAAAAATACAAAAAGGGTTTTCCTTATAAAAAAGAAAAACCCTATATATTTTGTTGGGTAACCCGCAGATTGGATTACTTATTCTCTTCGAAAAATTCTTTAACTTTATCCTTGTGGATAATAGATTCTTTGTAAGAATATTTTCCTGATACTGGGTCCTTTATGGACTTGATAACTTTTACATGATCTCTACCAGAACCGGCATTAGCTGCCCTTTGTGCTACTCTTGCGTTTTTAGATACCTTTGCCATGTTTATTTGATTTCTTTATGAATAGTATATTTCTTCAATACAGGATTGAATTTTTTTAATTCCATTCTGTCAGGATTATTTTTCCTGTTTTTCTCAGATACATATCTTGACATACCTGGCATTCCGCTTGTTTTGTGTTCTGTACACTCCAGAATGATTTGAATTCTATTACCTTTTGACTTCTTAGCCATCTTTATGAAATTTTAGAAATTGATCAATTAAATTTTTACTCCAGTTTTTACTCCTGAGTATTTCAACTCTTTCAAGTATGCGTGTAAACCTTTTTTGTCAATAGTACGTAAAGCACTTGAACAAACTTTAAGGGTAACCCACTCACCTGTTTCTGGCATAAAAAATCTTTTAGTAAAAAGATTTGGTAAAAATCTTCTATTAGTCTTCACATTAGAGTGAGAAACTTTGTGACCCTTCATTGGTCTTTTACCTGTAAGTTGGCAAACTCTTGACATCTCGATTCTTTTTTAAGAATAATTAATAATTTAGAAGAAAAATTCTCCACTTTTTGTTCATCAATAGTGACTCCGGAAGGATTCGAACCTTCAACCGCTTGATTCGTAGTCAAGTACTCTATCCAGTTGAGCTACGGGGCCTATTCGTTTCTGTTCCTTATGTCATTAATTATCAACAATTTGTAAGTCATTGATACAGCAAATCTTTATTGCTTTTTTGATTCAGGCTGCAAAGATATATGTTTATTTTTATTCTACAAATATTTTTAGTAAAATAAGTATATATTTTTTTATAATATTAAATGTTTAAATGTGATGTGGACTCTGATCGATGTTGTGATTTCTGAGATACTTTAAAGTGCTTGGCCTTCTTTGAAATCTCCACAATAATTAACCATCAGCCTAGAAGCAACTGCAAAGAACGTACCTTCCCTAATTTTATGAGAAATGCACTATTTTTTTATCATTGATACAAGTTACACTTTCTTTGTATACCTTTGTGAACACTGTAAAATAGTTTATGATGATCCAAATTTCAAAAGTAGTAGCTGGTACCATGTCTTGGGGTAGCTGGGGACAAAATTTTTCAAAAACTGAAATGGCAGATTTGATGAGTTTCTGTGTTGAACACGGTATACACACCTTTGATCATGCAGATATTTATGGTCATTATACCACGGAAGAAGCATTTGGAAACGCATTTGAAATTTCAGGATTAAGAAGGGAAGATATCCAGCTGATTTCTAAATGCGGCATCAAATTAGTATCGCCCAACAGAGATCATGTACTAAAACATTATGATTACCGAAAGCAACATATCATCTCTAGTTGTGAAACGTCGCTTAGTAATCTAAAGACAGATTATCTGGACTTGTTTTTATTGCATCGTCCTAGCCCATTGATGCAAACAGATGAAATTGCAGAAGCTATCAGCACTTTATTGTCTCAAAGGAAAATTCGAAGTTTTGGATTGTCTAATTTTACCCATATGCAAACAGAACTTATCCGATCAAAAATTCCTGTTTTATATAATCAAATTTCGTTTTCCACCACGCATCATCAAGCTATGCTAGACGGTAGTTTGGACTATATGCAGGTACATCAAATCAGACCTATGGCTTGGGCTCCATTGGGTAGTCATTTTCAAAAGGAACCGAACGACCCCAAAGCATTGTTTATAAAAAAGATGGCTAAGAACTATAATACTACAGAAGATGTCATTTTGTACCATTGGATACTGAAACATCCGGCACAGATTATTCCTGTATTTGGTTCTACAAATAAAGAGCGGATTCTAAATCTGACAAAGAATTTGGATTTACAACTGACTCAGGAAGATTGGTTTGCCATTTGGGAGAATGAAATGGGATACGAAGTGCATTAAGGAAAATATCAAGTTACTTCACTATTATAATTAGGGTATTTATGTGGTAACATAGGAGTTAAATAATTTCGACACCATTAAAAAAGGATTATTTCTCAAATGTAAAAGATAAACCTAAATATGGATAATTTTCCACCCCATAATCTCCTTTTTCCAACATTCTAATAGCTTTATATCCTGCTCTAGCAAATAAATTTCTATAAATTATATATTCAAAACCTATTTTTACACCCAAATAAATTGTAGGTCTTTTTTTTAAACTATCATCAGTTTCAAAAACAAAATTCCCATAATCTAACATGCCTTCTAAAATATATTTGAATTTGGAACTATAAGGTGGTACATCCCATTGAATAATAGGACCTACTCTGTAAAACGAATTTTTTTCAAAATTTAATTGGTTTGATACTTTTATCATATTGTAGTGTATTCCTAGATTAATATTTTTTGTAATCGAAAGTAAGGCTGCTTGATCGAAGTAATAAATGCTATAGTCTACAAAACCATCTGAATCACTATATCCACCCAAACCGAATTGACTTTGAATGTGAACTTTTTTGCCAAACTCTATATTTTTGTTTTGAGCTATTGAATCAGCTGCTGTCAAAATGAAAAGAAAAATAGCTAAGTAGTTTATTAATTTAAAAAGCATATTGTAGGGATAATTTATTATGGAATATATTTTTAATTCCAGTTTGATACCTAAGACCAAAATCATAAGCTATATGAAGTCCTTTATATATTTTAAATGCTAATCCTCCATAAGCTGAATATCTGATATTTGAGAGGCCATCCGATTTTATAGTCGTGTTTCCTTCATATTTTTGGTTAGAAAACAATATACCTGCACCACCATAAACATCCATGATATTATGTTTCCAAAAGTAATATCTCGAAAATGTTCCTAGGAAGAAAAAATTTGGGATAGGTTCATAACCTTGACTAGAACTAAAACTACTACCAAACTCTATAAATGTATATAAATTTTTGTATGTTCTCATTCCAATATGAGGAATAAATTCAAAATAGCGCTGTTTTTTTGGTGAGTTTTGATTGGTATAATCAGTTTTGTAAAAGCCAGCATTTGAAAATCCTACAACATGTTTATTACCATACTGAGAATAAGTAGTTTTGCAAGTAAAAATTATAACCAGAAATATTATGATTTCTGTAATAATTTTAAATTTATTCATTTAATTTAAACTTTATTAATTTACAATTAGTGAGATGACTAAATCCTTTGATTAACGCATTCTTTTTAAATTTATTGGCAATTATTTAACAAAAAAGCAATTGAGCTTTAAATTTTTATTCAAAGTCTTGTTTTTTTTGTGGTTTCATTTATTGATATTTGTCTGTCAAATAAATTGATGATTAATATCATGAATAATTAAAACGTACAAATGTAATTACTTTTTCATTTTCTGATATATTTGCAGTTTGATTTCTAAATCTGATATAATTAAGGTAGTATTACCTACGTTCAAATAAAGGATTGTTAACTAACTAACCATATAATATTTATAGTAATGTCAGCTATAAGCTTCAGTGTAAAGAAAAGTAACGATAAGTTTTATATAGAACTCAAAAAAAGAGTTAATTTGTATTTGACTGAAAATCATTTTGGTAAGTACGCTAATTCTATGGTGGTATTTAAAGGTTTGCTATTTTTATTTTTATTTTGGGGTGATTATTATTTAATACTTAGAGGCTATTTTCTTGGACATTGGCTCATATTGGGGTATTCACTTTTAGCGATCTTTGGATTGTTTGTGGCGTTTAATATTTCGCACGATGCAACACATAATACTCTGACATCTAGTAAATTACTGAATAAATTTATTTTCTATTTGACCTTTGATCCATTGGGTATGAGTGCTTATTTGTGGGGATTTCGGCATAAATTTTCGCACCACATTTTCCCTAATGTCGATGATTGTGACGTGGATATTGATAGTAACTTTTTGATTAGGCTGTCGCCTAATCGGCCTTTGTTGTCCCACCATCGTTTCCAATGGCTATATGCACCAATTTTATATTTAGTCTACACGTTGCATTGGGTTTTTGTAAAAGACATTCAGTATTTATTTAGGAAAAATTTAGCAAACCTTAAAAACATAACGCATCATCCCTTAATAATATTTGGGGTGATTTTGTCGAAAATTTTATATTTATTTTATTTAATTTATATACCAATTTTCTGGTTTCAAATGGATGCCCAAAGTGTTCTTCTTGGCTTTTTGGCATTTCATTTTACTTTATCCTATGTTTTTCTTTTTACTAATATAATGAATCATCATTCGATGGAAGCTGACTTTCCACAGCGAGACAGTCAAGGTCTTTTACCTGGAAGCTGGGCAACTCATCAAATGGCAACATGCTTAGATTTTTACCCAACTAGTAAATTTTGGAACTTCTTTTTTGGGGGATTTAATGCTCATTGTGCACATCATTTATTTCCCACTATTTGTCATACACATTACGTGGAAATCTCTAAAATTATATCTCAAACTGCTAAAGAATTTAATATTGAGTATAAAGTTACTACTTGGAAAAAAGGGATTGTTTCACATTTTAGACATCTTCATGATTTAGGAAGAATTGCACCAAATGCCATGTAAAATATCCCCTTTAAAATGCGAAATGTAAATGAGTATGCACAAAACTATAAAGTTTCATGAAGATATAAAAAGTGACCTTTTTTATGGTGCACTAAAGCATGAAGTTTTTGTTTATTTGAAAGTAAACATGTATGATGGCTTCGCCACACCTTTTGCATTACTTAAAGGAGCGTTTTACTTGACTTTATTTTTGGGATCATATGGGCTTTTAATTTCTGGTACGTTACCTTTTCCAAATATATTAATTATTTGGGGTGTAATGGGCATATTGGGCATTTTAGTTGGATTAAATGTGTCTCATGATGCTGCGCACAATTCTCTTTTTAAAAGTAAGAGATTCAACAGAATAGTTTATCATATCACATTTAGTTTGTTGGGTGCGAATGCATATTTATGGCAATTAAGGCATATAGACTCACATCATCTTTTTCCAAATGTAGACAATTGTGATGCTGATATTGATGATAATTCAATAATTCGATTGTCAATCTATAAAGATATTAAATGGTATCATAGATTCCAGTGGTTTTATGCCCCTGTTTTATATCTTTTTTATACTTTGCAATGGGTGTTCTACAAGGATTTTATAATTTTATTTAAAAAGCAACTAGCTAATTTACGCAATATTCGTCATTCTCCAGAAGAAATATTTTTATTTTACCTGGGCAAAATATTTTATTTGATTTTTTATATTGCATTACCCATGTTTTTAACTTCTTATTCTTGGGAGGAAGTGTTTATTGGGTTTTTATTGATGCATTTTACATCATCTTATGCTTTTATTTTCGGTTTAATACCATCTCATTTTTCAGACTTAGCCAGTTTTGAACGAGTAGATAATGATGGGTATTTGAAACGAAGTTGGGCGAAGCATCAAATGGCAACATCCGTAGATTATCATGCAGACCAGTTGTGGGCAAATTTTATTTTTGGTGGTTTCAATGCCCATGTTGCTCATCATTTATTTCCGACAATAAGCCACATTCACTATCCAGCGATTTCAAAAATCATTGTGGAAATTTCGACTAAATTTAATATTCCATATCGAAACATAAGTTGGTTTGAAGCTATAAAATCACACTTTAGATTTTTGAAGAAATTAGGTGTCCCATATCCTGTTTCTTGAAAGATTGTCTTTCTTATTCAAAATTAGATTTAGTTTAGATTGTTTTAGTTTTAGTATACCTGTTCCATTTTGTTATAATCATCACAAGCTGTACATTTGCAGCCAATATATAATACTTAATCGTATGTCGAATGTAAAAGTGGGTCTGGTGCAGATGTCCTGTACCAATGATGCATCGCAAAATATTCAAAAAGCCATCCGCGGTATTCAAAATGCTGCAAATGATGGTGCGCAGATCGTTTGCCTTCAAGAGTTGTTTACATCATTGTATTTTTGTGATGTGGAAGATTATGAAAATTTTAAGTTGGCCGAAGCCATTCCTGGGCCATCCACCGAAATTTTATCCAAGGTAGCCGCTGAAAATAATGTCGTGATTATCGCTTCTTTATTCGAAAAAAGAGCAGAAGGCCTGTATCACAATACTACTGCTGTAATTGATGCAGATGGAAGCTATTTGGGCAAATACCGCAAAATGCACATACCTGACGATCCTGCATTTTACGAGAAGTTTTATTTTACACCAGGTGATTTGGGCTACAAAGTCTTTAAAACAAAATTTGCAAAAATAGGTGTCTTGATTTGTTGGGATCAATGGTATCCTGAAGCTAGTAGAATCACGGCATTGATGGGTGCAGAAATTCTTTTTTACCCTACAGCTATTGGTTGGGCTACATCACAGGACGAAGAGACCAACAAAGACCAATACAATGCATGGCAAATCATCCAAAGATCTCATGCCGTAGCCAATGGAGTACCTGTAGTGTCGGTCAATAGAGTAGGGTATGAGCAAGACGGAGCTATGAAATTTTGGGGAGGATCCTTTGTCGCAAACGGACAGGGAAAAGTATTGTACTTGGCTTCCCATGATCAGGAAGAGACCCAAGTGGTGTCCATAGATATGAAACAATCCAATGAGTTTAGGATACATTGGCCATTCCTTAGAGATAGACGCATTGACAGTTATCAGCCGATCACAAAAAGATACATAGATGAAGATTGATTTTACACCCAGAGATTTGGGTTTTCACTTTCCGGCTGAGTTTGCCAAACAAAGAGCAATGTGGTTGTCCTGGCCCCATAAAGAAGCATCCTGGCCTGGTAAATTGGACGCTATTTACGATCCTTATGCGGAGTTTATCCTTCAGATTGCAGATCATCAAAAAGTATGTATCAACGTCGCTGATGGCGCTATGCATCATTTTGCCTTAGGTAAGATTGCTGAGAGTAAATATGCCAAATCTCTTAGTAATATGGATGAAATATTGGAAAATATTACTTTTTACTATCATCCTACAAATGATGCTTGGTGTAGAGATCACGGTCCTGCGTTTGTAATTAATCCAGACTCAAAGACCAAGGCTATTGTAGATTGGGGATATAATGCTTGGGGCGACAAATATCCACCATATGACTTGGATGATGTCATCCCTACTTTGATTGGCGAAAAATTGGGGTTAAAGGTCTTTCATCCGGGTATAGTGATGGAAGGTGGTTCAGTAGAGTTCAATGGTAAAGGTACCGTTTTGACCACTACGGCTTGCTTACTCAACAAAAACAGAAACCCACATTTATCTCAGTATGAGGTAGAACAATACCTGATAGAGTATTATGGAATGGATCAAGTATTGTGGCTCGATGAAGGCATCGTAGGTGATGACACAGATGGACATATAGACGATATCACCCGGTTTGTAAATCATGATACCGTAGTGACTGTCATAGAAGAAAATAAGTCAGATGACAATTATGACATCTTAAAAGATAATCTGAAACTACTCAAAAAAATGAGATTGGCAGATGATAGTAGATTAAATATTGTAGAGCTGCCGATGCCCCATCCTGTGATATTTGAGGATCAAAGATTGCCTGCTTCTTATGCTAATTTTTATATTTCTAATGAGAAGGTTATCGTACCCACTTTTAGAGATGATAGGAATGATGTAGAAGCATTGGATTTAATACAAGAATGTTTTCCTGATAGAAAAGTCATTGGGATTGATTCAGTAGATATAATTTGGGGTTTGGGTAGTTTTCATTGCCTTAGTCAGCAGGAGCCCGATATTTAATCCAACTAAAGCTTCCTTTTATCTATATAAATATGATGCAATGAACTAAAATGATTTTATATGCATTATGTATGGAAATATATGGATAATTGTATGATATAATCTTTGTGGTTTTTTCAATAGTTTACAATTCAGATGTTTATAAATGACCGATATGATAGATAAAAATAACATGCTAAAAAAATTAAAATCCCTTTTCATTGTAGAAGAAGGAGCAAGCATTACAGGAACTGAAACAAAAAGTGATTTTTCATCCAAAGAAACGGATCAGGTTTCACAAAGTAATCCTGCAGAGAAACCAATCACGCCTAAAGTTATGGTTGGGGATGCATCACCAGATCAAAAGTTTACAGATTTACTGCTGAAAGCTATAGAAATCCAAAATTTGGAAGGATTTGATTATTTGGAATTTAAGAACTCTATACAATCATTGACCAAAGTCATACCCGATGAATCTATGCGTTTTAAATCAGCTTTTGAAATGGCAAAAACTATGGGTTTAGACAAGGCCAAACTCATTCAATCAGGTACACATTACATTAATGTATTGAATACTGAAAACAAAAAGTTTAAGGATGCTTTGGAGAATCAAAAAGCCAAACAAATTCAAGGGAAAGCTGAACAAGTAGCGGCTGTTGAGAAAGGCATCAGTGAGAAACATAAGATGATCGAAACGCTAAAAAAAGAAATCGAAGCTGGGACAGCACAATTGGATCAACTGCGGAATGAAGTAAATGAAGCGGTAGTGAAAATTGAAACTACCAATCAACAATTTGTGGCTTCTTTTAATTTGGTTTACAATCAAATTCATGAAGATATAGAAAAGATAAAGACCCACGTCTAAACCTATTTTATATGTTTTTGGAATAATATTTTTTAGATTTTGACTTTTTATATACATTTGACTTTCAATTGAGTAAATAATAATGACAGAGCAAAAAGGAAAAACATTTTGGTCGAGACCTGAGGGTGTAACAGGAGCACTTTTTTTAGCAGCCATAATTTTTGGTGTGGGCTACATTACCTTGACAAGTTTAGCGGCAATAATAACATTTGTAACTACTACGATGGGTTCCTTTATATCTTTGATGGTTTTAGGAACTATACTCTTTATGGCATTGGATAGCAAAACCAGAACCTTAGTGAGTTACATGTACAAAAGTGCTATGAGGTGGCTTACAGGTTTCTTTGTGCAGATAGATCCTATTGGTATATTGAAATCATACGTGGAAGATCTTAAGTCAAATCTTACCAAAATGAACCGTCAAATAGCACAGTTGAGAGGGCAGATGCACAAGCTTAAAGAAATCATTCTTAACAATAAGAAAGAAATCAACACCAATCTGAGTATGGCTAATGAAGCTGCGCAAGCTAATAAACAGGCTCACGTAATTCTAAAAAGCCGCAAAGCAGGAAGACTTCAAGATTCCAATTTGAAACTTGAAGATTTGTATAGAAAAATGGAAGTACTTTACAGAGTATTGGCCAAAATGTATGAAAATTCTGAAATATTAGTAGAAGACATCCAAGATCAGGTTATGGTGAAAGAGCAGGAGCGTAGAGCAATTATGGCTTCTAACTCTGCAATGAAATCTGCTATGTCTGTGATCAAAGGGGATCCGGATAAGAAAGCGATGTTTGATGCAGCATTGGAGACTATCGCGGATGATGTAAGCCAAAAAGTGGGAGAGATGGAACGATTTATGGAGGTTTCGCAGAGTTTTATGCAATCTATAGATCTTCAAAATGGAATTTTTGAGGAAGAAGGGCTGAAAATGCTTGAAAAATGGGAAAATGAGAGTATTTCACTACTTTTAGGAGGAGAAAAAGAGACGCTAATCCTTAAATCTAATGATGAAACTGAAGTATTGGATATTAATGCTCCCATAAAACATCCAGAAAAAATAGGTAGAATCAATCAATACGATAATTTAT
>CAMBRK010000093.1 GCA_945870185.1 Aureispira sp. CCB-QB1
ATATTAACAAAACATTTACATTAAAATCAAATTTTCATAGCTTCAAAAAAAAACTCATCAAAATCCTAAAAAAAAATTAAAGAATGGTATTGAGCTTAAGATCCGATTTATTGATTATATCGTTCAATACCCATGCGGCAACGTTTGCATCAGCTTGAAGCAGACTTTTAATTTCTTCAGTTTTCCAGTTTTTATTTACGAAATTAGTATCAAAATGACCTGACACAAAATCAGGATGCTTCATCACATAAGCACCAAAATCCAATGTTGTAGCAATACCTTCTATATGATAGTTCTGAATAGCCACTAGCATTTTTTGAATAGCTGCATCCCTGTTATGCCCAAAGACGGTAAGTTTTGCCAACATAGGATCATAATATATAGGAACTTGATCGCCTTCAAGATAACCATTGTCTGCTCTGATACCATCCCCTTCAGGTAATTTGTATTTATTTAGCTTGTTGATACTAGGAACAAAATTATCGAACGGGTCTTCCGCGTAAACTCTCAGCTCTATAGCATGACCTTTTATTTCTAGATCATCTTGAGTAAAACTAAGCTTTTCGCCGCGAGCAATTTTAATTTGTTGCTCTACAAGGTCTAGGCCTGTGATCATTTCTGTAACAGGATGCTCCACCTGCAGTCGAGTATTCATTTCCAAGAAATAGAAATTGAGTTGATCATCCACTAGAAACTCTACAGTACCTGCACCTTCATACTTGGCAGCTATAGCTACTTTAACTGCAGCTTCACCCATCTGTTTCCGAAGTTCTGGAGTGAGTACAGCGCTAGGTGCTTCTTCCACTACTTTCTGATGTCTCCTTTGTATAGAACATTCCCGCTCAAATAGATAGACTGTATTCCCAAAACTATCTGCCAAAATTTGTATCTCAATATGTCTCGGACTAGTCACAAATTTCTCAATAAAAACGGCACCATTTCCAAAAGATGATGTAGCTTCGTTGATAGCCAATTGCATTTGATCTTCAAATTCGTCAGCATGATTGACCAGTTTCATGCCTTTGCCACCACCTCCAGCAGACGCTTTAACTAAGACAGGAAACCCTACAGCCTTTGCAATTTCTTTGGCTTTGGCGATGTCAGCTATAGCATAATCCGTTCCAGGTACCATAGGGATATTAAATGCTTTTACGGCATCTTTGGCAGAAAGTTTATCACCCATGATATCCATTGAAAATGCAGATGGACCTATAAGCTTAATGTTGTTTTCTTGTAATTTGAGTGCAAATCCTGAATTTTCACTCAAAAATCCATAACCAGGATGTATACCATCTACCTGATGTCGAAGACAAATATCGATAATTCTATCTTGTCGAAGATATGATTCACTACTAGGTGCTGCACCTACATGGTAAGCTTCATCAGCCATTTTTACATGTAGACTATCCTTATCTGCATCTGAATAGATGGCTACACTGATGATTCCCATTTTTTTTAGAGTCTTCATGACTCTACAAGCTATCTCTCCTCTATTGGCTACTAATACCTTCTTCATTTGGATTAAATATAAATTTTGGGCTAAGGTAGATATTTTCTTAAAAAGTGAAGTATTGAAATGATAAGTATCATAAAATAAATTTCACTTGAATGTACAAGAACTTTAATTTAGGTAATTTTTAATTTTAATCCAATTTAAAAAATATTAAAAGTCCAACAACAATGATGAGAATCAATAAATAAAAGGAACATTATCCAAACTACCACTCCAAATAAGATAAAAAAACACCAGAAAAGCAACTTTATTAAAAAATATCAGATTATTTAGATGGATAGAAAATATTATTATACCTTTGCACTACCTTATTTGGGGTGCTTGAGTGGTCAACTCTTGCTGAGATCATACCCATCGAACCTGTTCAGGTAATGCTGAGAAGGGATTTTTAGACAGGCTTCACCATGTCGTCATTTGTGCACACCTCATAAGGATTTTTTTAATTTACTTTTTAAAATATCAGCATGAGAAGTGTCATCTGTGCATTATTGCTATTTAGTTGTTTTATTGGTTTTGGCCAATTTTCTTTTTCTGGAATTGTATCCAACGAAAAAGGAGAATTACTTGAGTTTGCAACTGTTTTTTTCGAAAATACATCGTACGCAGCTTCTACAGACAAGAAAGGCGCCTTCACCATTAATAATGTCAAGCCTGGTACCTATAGCCTTAAAGTTACCTTTGTGGGATATCAGGCCTTCCAACAGGAAATTCAGATAAATTCAGATCTTAAAAAAGATATCGTACTTCCGGGTACTATTTTTAACCTAAATACCATAGAGATTCTAGCTAATAGGGTAGCTCAAGATCATCCCTTTACCAAACAAAATCTGGATTCCAAAACCTTAAATAAAGAAAATCTTGGACAAGATGCACCATTTTTGCTCCAGTGGACACCATCCATGGTAGTCACTTCTGACGCTGGAGCGGGTATGGGTTACACCGGGTTAAGGTTAAGGGGATCAGATCAAACCCGAATCAATGTCACTCTTAATGGAGTTCCTATAAATGATGCAGAGTCTCAAAATGTGTTTTGGGTAAATATGCCAGATTTGATGACTTCCGTTTCAAACTTACAGATTCAAAGAGGTGTTGGCCCCTCTACCAATGGTTCGGGAGCGTTTGGAGGTACATTGAGTATGAATACATCTGAAGTCAGAGTCAATCCATTTTTGGATATTGCCAGTACTTTGGGGTCATTTAATACCAGAAAAGTAAGTATAAAATTAGGCTCGGGTTTGATGAATAATAAATATTTGGTAGAAGGAAGATATAGCATTATTAAATCTGATGGATATATCGATCGGGCATCTTCTGATCTCAACAGTTTGTACTTTTCAGCAGCAAAAATTTCTGAGCGTTCATCCCTTCGGTTCAATGTGATCCACGGTAAAGAGATCACTTATCAATCTTGGTATGGATCGCCAGAAGCTAAAGTATCTGGAGACGTACAAGCGCTTCAAAATCATTACTTTAACAATTTGGGTACTATTTATAAAACTCAAGAAGATTCTGTTAATTTGTTTTCGTCTGACCGCAGATATAATTATTATACGTATCCCAATCAAGTCGACAATTACAGACAAACGCATTATCAACTGCTTTATGATTATGCACCCAATGCTACATGGAAGACCAAAACCACACTGTTTTATACTAAGGGTAGAGGGTACTTTGAAGAATTTAAACACGATGCCAAATGGTCTGATTATAATATCGAACCTGAGGTACAAGCTGACGGTTCGAAGCTTTCCCGATCAGATATAGTCAGGAGAAGATGGCTCGACAATGATCTCTTGGGATTGATAGTAGATGCCCAAAAGCAATGGAATAAAAAACTTACATTCCACGCAGGCTTGGCAGCCAATGTATATTTGGGAGATCATTTTGGAAATGTGATTAGCTCCTCTGTTGGAATGAAAAATTTAGATAGAGAAAATAGATATTATGACAATACAGGAAAGAAATCGGACCTATCGTCTTATTTTCGGTCTATTTATAACATAGTTGATAAACTTACATTTTATGGGGATGTGCAAGTTAGGAAAGTAAATTACGAAGTCGCAGGTATTGATAATGACTTGCGGAGTATAAATGTGAAAGATGATTTTATGTTTATCAACCCAAAATTTGGTTTAAATTATGATCTTGCACCCGGGAAGAATATTTACTTGTCTTTTGCCAAAGCGAGTAAGGAGCCTTCTCGTGGTGATTTTATAGATAATGCATTTGGCATATTGCCATCTTCTGAGATATTATACAATTGGGAGTTGGGTTATCAAGGCCATTGGAATAGTTTCGTTTTAGAATCGAATATTTATTATATGGATTATAAAAATCAATTAGTACTTACTGGTGAGCTTAATGATGTAGGAGCTAATATCCGTATCAATGTGCCAAAAAGTTTTAGATTAGGATGGGAAAATAATATAGTAAAACAATGGTCGGAAAAATGGGCCACCAATGTGACGGCTACATGGAGTATAAATAAGATTGAAGCTTACGACGAAATCATAGCAGACTATACTGACGGTTTTGAAATCATAAAAATACCACACCAAAACACGGATATCTCATTTTCCCCTTATTTGACGGCGGCCTTTCAGCTCATGTTTACACCTGTCAAATCATTGCAAGTAGAATGGTCTGCGAAATATGTGAGTCAACAGTACCTCGATAATACATCCCATACCAGTAGATCTTTGCCCGCATATAGTTTTCAAAACCTTAGAATAGCTAAACAATTCAAATCTAAATTTTGGAAGCATATGGAATGTAATCTCATGGTCAATAATATTTGGAATCAACTTTATTCCACCAACGGTTATAGTTACTCCTACATATTCGGAAATGAAATCACAGAAAATTTTCTTTACCCACAGGCAGGAAGGAACTTTATGCTAGGTGTGAACTTTGGCTTTTAAGTTATTTAACTAAAAACTTCACTCAACTTGGGTCGGTGGGGATATTCTTCTTGAAGCAATTTATTGATTTTGTTAATAACCTTATCAAGTTTAGTTCTATTAAGGTGATACTTTAATTCGTTTAAGTAAAGTGTTGCTTGATCTCCTAACTGATGATTAAGGTAAATCCTCAGACTGATGATATATAGTTCAGAAAGCATTTTAGGTTCAAAAGTATTTAAAAATACATCATATTTTTTGAGTATTTCAATATTGGGGTTTTTCTCCATAAAAATGATCATGCCCGCCCAGTTTTGTTCTTTAAAATACAAGTTCAATAAACTGGATTCATGACCATGACTTAGTGAAAGTAATTTGGACTCCAGTTTTGATATAAAATTTTGGTATTCGGTATCTGTAAACTGCTTTTCTAAGATTTCAAGATACTTTAAGTCTCCGTATTTTATAAATGCTTCTTCAACCGTTGCGCTCAATGAAATATTATCATTTGTTTTAACATATAGAAGCGTCAATTTATAGTGTACATCTTTACTTTTAGAAGCTTGTAAGCTTTCCAATAGTTTTATAGCAAGAGCATCTTCATTTTTAGAAATTAAAAGGTCAACTATATCCATAGAGCTATTCTGATATTTATTAATCAATTCTTTGACATTGGAATTGATAGTATTCTTTATCTTTATGATTAATGCCAGTATAACCGCAAGTTCATTAGGTTTCTTTTGAGGTAATGTTGCAACAAGAAAATCCGAGACTACTAATTTTTCATCTTTATTGATTTGATTTAATAATTCGTGTACTACGTTATCAGCGTACGAATCAAAAAGGTAATATGACCTTTGGTAAAGTTCTTTAACAAAACTCAATAAGTCATTTTTAATTTCAAAAGGAAGCTTTTGCTGTAAAAAGTGACTCAGTATCTTATGATATCTTTGGCTTAAGGTGTACAACAGGTCACTTTGATTTTTGTATTTACTTCGGACGTACTCCAGTTTACTAAATGAGGCTATATAAATATCTAAGGCTTCTCTATATTGAAAAAGAGCCAGGCTATCCTCAATTTGATCCGCAAATTCGCCCAAAACATGGCCAAGTAGCCTTAAGTCTGCTACACTCGCCTGTCCTTGCGCGCCAGTTAGTGGTCTGACGATTGAGTTTAAAATACTCTTGTACTTTTCTTGGTTATTAACAATCTCAATTTTAATTGCAAAGGCTACCTTGAGTTGGGTTTCGAATTTTTTGTCATTTCTAGCATATGCTTGGACAAAATTTTTTAAATCCAAATGTGGAACTTCTTCCAAAATTTGTGCCACTACTAATTTTGTAGGTTTGGGTTTGCTTGAACTGTTCTTGGGAGCTAAGGTTTTAGTTTTACTTTGATTTCTAATCGAAAATAAAGTAGCCACTACATGTTTACAAATTCCACTTTGCACAAAAAATGTACAATCACATCTTACTTTTTGTTTTTTTACAAAAGGATATTTAATTTCAATCTCATAATCTTTTCCATCCTTAACTTTGGCGAAAAAGATACCAGACTCCGACTTCATTAGATCCGAAACTTTATTTGATTCAAACAATAATTCCCCTGCAATGACTAGGTCTTCGTTATATAACGATTCAATATTTTTTAAATCTATGGACAAATGAAATGGTTTAAGCGACAAATTTATTACAAGTTATTGGTATTGACTAATGATTCATGTGCTTTATTGACAATATTATTTATATTTGCATTTTTTTAATACAAATTGAACGATTTTAGATTTTAATAGGTTTAACATGTTAGTTAAAAGTTAAAGACTAAAACCCAAGACAAAAGTAACATAGATGACATTTAAAGAGATAGGACTAGACGACAGAATATTAGAAGCCATTTCATATATGGGATTTGACAAAGCTACACCCATACAAGAACTATCCATCCCAGAAATTTTAAAAGGCAGAGACTTGATTGCTTGTGCGCAAACGGGTACAGGTAAAACAGCCGCCTTTATGTTGCCTTTACTTCATAACATGGCATCCAAACAGCACGAAGGTACTAGCACCTTAGTCATAGTTCCTACTAGAGAGCTTGCTGTACAAATTGACCAACAAATACAAGGTTTTGCATATTTTGTACCAGTGTCATCTATAGCTATTTATGGCGGGGGCTCGGGAAATGAGTACGAAGTTCAGAAAAAAGCGCTCCATAGTACAGACATCATCATAGCTACTCCTGGAAAACTTATCAGTCATATCAATATGGGGAATGTGAATTTCTCCAAAATGAAATATCTTATCCTAGATGAAGCAGATAGAATGCTAGACATGGGCTTTTATGATGATATCAAAAAAATCATATCAGCGCTACCTAAGGAAAGACAAACACTCATGTTTAGTGCAACCATGCCTCCAAAAATGAGAGAATTGGCTAAACAAAACTTAAATAATCCGTATGAAGTAACTATAGCCTTATCAAAACCGTCAGCTAGGATTCTGCAGTCAGCATACTTGGTAAATGATGGACATAAGGCTCGCTTGATAAATGAGTTAATCAAGGATAAACCCGATTATGAAACTATCATTGTTTTTTCTTCTACCAAAAGATCAGTCAATGATATTATTAAGGGTCTTTCAGGACAAGGATATACAGTAGAAGGCATATCCTCTGATCTTGAGCAACAACAAAGAGAAGAAGTGCTTAATAGATTTAAATCTAAAAAAACTAGAGTAATTGTTGCTACTGACGTATTGGCTAGAGGTATTGATATTAAAGGTGTCGACTTAGTAGTCAACTACAATGTACCTGGAGACGGCGAAGATTATGTACATCGTATCGGGCGTACAGGCAGAGCAGATACAGATGGAGTAGCTATTACCCTGGTTAATGAAGAGGAAATGTACAAACTCGTAAGTATAGAAAAACTGATAGGTAACGAAGTTTTAAAATTAAATATTCCAGAGTCAGTAGGCATAAGCCCGGAATGGAATCCCGGAAGACCTAAGTTTAGTGGTTACAGAAACACTAAAGGAAAATCTTCGCACACTCAAAAACCACAGGGTAAAACTGCTGATGGACAGCCCAAAAAGAAATTTTTCAAAAAGAAAAATACAGGTGGAAATTCCCATAAAGGAAACTCTACCGCACCCTCAGGAAATTAAGCCAGCCTAAAGTCAAAAATAAACCTCCTACAGGAGTGACCGGCCCCATAAAGTTCCATATATCTCCACCCAGTAGATGTTTGGTACTGATAATGTAAAGGGATCCTGAGAAACACAACACACCAATGAAAAATAAGTAGAAACATTGTTTGAATACTTTATGATCATTTTGATTTAATGCAATCATTAACATAGGCATCAGATGAACAAAATGGTAAAAAGAAGCCGTTTTGAATGTTTCTATTTGCTCCAAACTCCATAATGGTTTGAGTCCGTGGGCACCAAAAGCACCAATACCTACGGCTAATGCACCTAAAATAGCTACTAAATTTAATTTATTGTTCATGATGTTTTACTTATTTAAATATACATTTTACTCGAGAAAACTTTGTTATCTAATTTGCCAGTCGATGGGGCTTTCCCCTTTTGCTGTCAAGTAATCGTTCGCCTTCGAAAAATGACCACATCCTTGAAAAGCATTACCTGCCAATGGAGATGGATGAGCGGATTCTAAGATTAAGTGTTTTTCTGAATTGATCAATGACTTTTTATTTTTTGCAAAGTTCCCCCACAACATAAAGACAATATGTTCACGATGATCAGACAAGAATTTTATGGTTGCATCAGTAAAATGGTGCCAGCCAATATTTCTATGAGATCCGGCATTATTATGTTCTACAGTAAGAAAGGCGTTGAGCATAAAGACGCCTTGATCTGCCCAATGTGTAAGATCTCCATGGGTAGGCACAAAGCATCCTACATCATTGGTTAATTCCTTATAAATATTTTTAAGTGAAGGAGGTACTTTTATGCCCTTTGGCACGGAGAAACTCAGACCCATAGCTTCACCAGGATTGTGATATGGATCTTGACCCAAGATGACAACTTTGACTTCATCTGGAGCTACCTTGTCATAAGCTTGAAATATATATTTTCCTGGGGGGTATATGATCAATCCCGAAGATTTCTTTTCCTTTATAGTAGAACTTAGCTCGTTGAAGTATGGGGATTCAAATTCTTTTTGAAGTGCTTTTTGCCACCTAGAAGAAATATTTACTTGTGCAGAGTGCATATAAAAGTCTAATTTATCGTGTCATTCCCTTTAAAAAACTAGTGATTTCATACTCAGATAAATCAGTAATATTTGCATTTGTTGTCATAATATTATCTTGTAAGTTTGATGGAACATTATGAATGCATATATTTACTTCACACTCTGCAAGATCATCTCAGATATATCCATCACCATGACATCATCTTGTTTGTCTTTGGCTTTCATACCGTCCGTAATCATGGTAATACAAAATGGACAGTTAGCTGCTACAATAGTTGCATGAGTGCTGAGTGCTTCATCTGCTCTTTCGATATTGATCCGTTTGTCGCCAGGCTCATCTTCCTTAAACATCTGTGCACCTCCAGCACCACAACATAGTCCCGTGGTTTTACATCTCTTCATTTCGACCAAATCTGCTTCTAAGTCAGATAGCAGGTTTCTCGGAGCTTCGTACTCTCCATTAATACGTCCTAGATAACATGAATCATGATAAGTGATTTTCTTTCCTTTGAAAGCACCACCTTCCACCTTGAGTTTACCGTCATTGAGAAGGCCTTGAAGAAATTGGGTATGATGCACTACATCATACTGTCCACCAAGAGCAGGATATTCGTTTTTTAAAGTGTTAAAACAGTGTGGGCATGCCGTCACGATTTTTTTAACACCATACATGTTGAGTGTGTTGATGTTTTGTAAAGCTAGCATTTGGAAGATGAATTCATTTCCGGCTCTACGCGCAGGGTCACCTGTACACATCTCCTCGTTGCCCAAAATGGCATAAGATACACCTGCTTTATCTAGTAACTGTACAAAAGCTTTAGTAACCTTCTGTGCTCTAGCATCAAAGCTGCCTGCGCACCCAACCCAAAAAAGAACTTCGACTTCTATGCTTGATGCCGTAGCTTCGGCCATTGTTTTTACGCTCATGATGATCTTGTTTTAAAATCTTAGCGTAAAATTAAAAAAATACTTTCAAATCCAATATCAATATATCGAAATTCTTTGCTGTTGTATTTCTTTATCTTCCATATACTCATCAAATGTCTTAAGTTTATCCATAAACCCTTTAGGACCTAATTCGATAACTCTTGTGGCTACGGTCTGTGTAAAGGTATGGTCGCGAGATGTAAAAAGTACAGTACCCGGGAAATTCAATAAGGAATTATTCAAAGTAGTGATGGTTTCCAAATCTAAATGGTTGGTGGGTTCGTCCAGCATCAACACATTGGCTTCTGTAAGCATCATTCTGGAAAGCATGCATCTTACTTTCTCTCCTCCAGATAGTACGTTGGACATTTTGAAGGTCTCCTCACCAGAAAACAACATTTTACCTAAAAAGCCTCGAATGTAAGATTCATCTTTCTCTGTAGAATACTGTCTAAGCCAGTCGATAAGATTCATGGGCGATGTGGCAAAAAAACTTTCATTTTCATTGGGTAGGTAAGATGAAGTAATGGTTTGTCCCCATTCTATAACACCACTATCAGGCTTCAACTCACCTGCCAAAATTTTATAAAGGGCTGAAGTGGCCAAACTGTTTTTTGAAAGAAATGTAATCTTATCATCGCGGTTGACATTAAATGATAAGTCTTTGATGAATACTTCACCATTATGAGTGTAATTTAAACCATTGACATTAAGGATTTCTTTTCCTGCTTCTCTTGCTTGTTTAAAGATAATACCGGGGTATTTTCTGGAAGATGGCTTGATATCTTCAATATTGATTTTTTCCAACATTTTCTTTCTAGAAGTTGCTTGCTTGGATTTTGATGCATTCGCACTAAATCTATCGATAAATGATTGCAATTCTTTGACTTTTTCTTCAGCTTTTTTATTGGCGTTTTGTTTTTGTCTTAAAGCCAACTGGGATGATTCGTACCAGAATGTATAGTTTCCAGTATACAAACTGATCTTACTGTAATCAATATCTGCAATATTGGTACAAACCGTATCCAAAAAGTGTCTGTCGTGTGACACAATCAATACCGTGTTTTTAAAATCCAGCAGAAAATCTTCCAACCAAGTGATGGTATGCAAGTCCAAATCATTGGTAGGCTCATCTAGAATCAGCACATCAGGATTTCCAAAAAGCGCCTGAGCCAGTAAGACCCTTACTTTTTGATTACCGTCCAATTCTTTCAGAAGTTTGTAATGATCACTTTCTATTATACCAATACCACTCAACAAGTTTGCTGCGGTGGATTCTGCATTCCATCCATCCATTTCTGCAAATTCTTCTTCTAACTCAGATGCTTTGATACCGTCTGCTTCGCTGAAGTCTTCCTTCATATATATAGCGTCTTTTTCCTGCATCACTTTCCATAGTTTCTGATGTCCCATCAACACTGTATTGAGCACCGTAGCTTCATCAAATTCAAAATGATTTTGCTTGAGTACTGCCATCCTCTTTCCGGGTTCTAGGTGGACACTACCTTTATTAGCTTCTATTGCTCCAGATAATATTTTTAAAAAAGTGGATTTTCCAGCACCATTTGCACCAATGATTCCATAGCAGTTTCCTTC
This sequence comes from Aureispira sp. CCB-QB1, assembly GCA_945870185.1. Lineage (GTDB taxonomy): Bacteria > Bacteroidota > Bacteroidia > Chitinophagales > Saprospiraceae > OLB9. The sequence continues at coordinate 11,153 of CAMBRK010000093.1, forward strand.
TTTGAAAGTCACATTGACCTCATCAAAAAGGACTCTTTTACCGTACTGTAAGGATATATTTTGGGTAGATAACATATAACATTTTAAATTTGCGGCAAAGGTAATAAAATTCTATCAGAACCATAAACATTAAACATTTCAACCGCAAACCATCTAAACAATTTTAAGCATCAAAACCAATCCAATAACATTAAACCTTCTAAACTTTTAAACCTTAAACAAATAAACCATCTAAATCTAAACCTTAACCTTAGCTTTAACCTTAACCTCAATCTGAGCCTTAATCTAAAGCACTTTCGACGATAGTTTTGGACAGGTTGTCTAGTTTTTGCCTTTATTTTAAAAATTGCTGTTATCTTAGCGGTCAAATTTTCAATCTCCACAACATGACCCAAGATAAAATTATAGTCTTAGACCAAATCTCCAGAATGTACAAAATGGGAGATGAAATCATACAAGCTTTAAAATCAGTCACTTTGGATATTTATAAAAATGAGTACGTTGCTTTGATGGGTCCCTCGGGGTCTGGAAAATCTACACTTATGAATGTATTAGGTTGCTTAGATAGCCCAAGTTCTGGTTCTTATGTTTTGAATGGTATAGATGTATCCTTGATGTCTGATGGTGAGTTGGCAGAAGTTCGGAATAAGCAGATAGGTTTTGTTTTTCAGACCTTCAATTTATTGCCGAGGTTGTCAGCCTTAGATAATGTGGCCTTACCATTAGTATATGCAGGAGACTCCAAAAAGCAAAGGTATGAAAAAGCAGCTGATGCGCTCCACAAAGTAGGACTCTCTGACAGGATACAGCATAAACCCAATGAGCTTTCGGGTGGGCAGCGGCAGCGGGTAGCTATTGCCAGAGCATTGGTCAATAATCCTGCTATCATTTTGGCCGATGAGCCCACGGGAAATCTAGATACTAAAACTTCTGTCGAAATTATGGGTATTTTTGAAAAAATTCATAATGCAGGCAACACAGTAATATTGGTCACTCATGAACCTGACATTGCTGATCATGCACACAGAATTGTGAGGCTTAGAGATGGATTGGTAGAGTCAGATTATAGTAATGAAAAAGTGATCAAAGTGGATGATCCCAACCATCAGTACAAACTAAGAGGAGTCTAACTAAGCAAAAAAACTGAAGATGGTAGTTCCATAATTTCTTTCTTCTTGATATCTCGGGTGATTTTTAAAATTATGGTTGGGATTGTGTTCTAATACAAAAAGGCCATCCTCTGCTAACGTATTGTATTTAAATATTTCGTCCGGTATACTATTTAGATTGGGCAAAGGGTAGGGAGGACCTGCGAAAATATAATCATATCTTCTCATATTATGTTGAAGAAACTTGAATACATCAGACTTGATGATCTTGATATGGGCTTGAATTCCGAGATCAAGGGCTGTTTTAGTGACAAATGCTATGCATCCGGGAAATTTATCTACATAAGTGACATCCGTACAACCCCGTGAAATAAACTCATAACTATGATTTCCTGTACCGCCAAACAAGTCAAGCATCAAAGTTGACTCAAAATCTATCCTATTGTTTAGAATATTAAAAAGTCCTTCTTTTGAAAAATCAGTGGTTGGACGCGTAGGCCAATTTTTAGCTGGAGGTATAAATTTCCTTCCTTTAAACTGTCCACCTATGATGCGCATATCCTATTGATAAAATGGATAAAATAGTTGGAAGAGTTCAAGTCCTTCCGTTGTAAAATATCAAAATCTCGATCTTGGATTATATTTATATTTTTTATGTAGGACTCTAAGGTCTGGAAAATGGGAGATTTTTGATCTATCCAACCAGATACATTAACTTGACTCACTTTTGGGTCCAAGGCAGCATACTCCATTGAAGCCAATACGAAGTATAAAATATCTTTTTCTGAAATAAACCTAAATGTGTTATAAAAATGCAACTTTCCTTCCCTTTGAATAAAAATAGAAATCAAATGATCTTCAAAATGCAAGTGTACACAAGAATCTTCTATACCTATATAATAAGTAGTCAACAAAAATAAAAGGTCGTGGATGGCATAATCTTGTGGAGCAAACAGCTTGACCATCAAATCATGTTGGGCAGCAGTGATTCCAAAATAGTTAACCACATCTTGAGCAGGTAATTTTTCTTTAAATATTTCCTTCCATACTAGCATGGGCATGGAATTTATAAGAGCATCTTCACTTACAGCTAATTGATGAGAATGTGCTGCTATAGATACGATTCCAATTTTGGCAAATGCATTTTGCAAGTTGGGATCACTCAAAATAGTTTGGGTACTCTCGACGGAATAAGTTACGTTTTTAAATGATTGATGTGCTATGAGTACTCCTTGAGTATCAAAAATGCCATAAAAAAAACTGTCTGCCATTATTACGACAGACAGTTGATTTTCTTTACTAATATTTTCAGTATAACTAAAATCTTTTTGAAGCATCTGATTTTTTTAATTACCAATTACCGTTTGTGTTTGGAGTATTCATGTCTCCAAATTTCAACAGTTTCTCAGGATCGTAATATTTATCATATTTTTTGTAAGATGCACTCTTAAATGGTCCCATAAAATCTTTATACCGAGTACCTACTTCCAGCACGTTCACTAAAGAGTTTTGGTGAGTTAAGGTATCCGCATTGATAGAGAAGGTAGCCCCTTCACCATAAGGTACATATTTTAGAGAGTCCAAACTGATACTTTTTCCTAAGGTCGAGAACAATGTATCTTTAGCAGATACATAAGATACCGTTTTGATAAATTTATCTTCATTCGTAGGATCTGAAGGATCTTTCTCTAACTTTACGATAGGTACTCTTCCATTCATAATGCCCACTGCTAAACTGTCAAAAGTTTTGGCATATTTGCCTTTTGCTAGACGATACACATCTTGCGCAGTTTGTATCATTTTTAGTTTTGCAATCACGGCATCTTTTCTTTTATCTCGCTCTCCATGAAAAGCTATAGGATCCTGTATAGATGCATACAACCAATATGCTAATACCAAAGTGATTAACACAAGAACAATATTGATTATTTTACTCATAAAAGTGGTTTAAAAAATTGACAAGGTTATTAATTCTTTGAAATAATTATAAAAACGCAATGAAAAACAAAAACCTGATTTTTATCGTTCATTCCTTTATTGATGCTTCCAAAAGCAATTTTGGCGTATCGAAGGCAAAAATATTTATTTTTTTATAATAATACAGTAAATTCACACAAAACTTGTCAAAAAAAAATATTGTTATCCTGGCCATTGAGTCTTCGTGTGACGATACCAGTGCTGCTATTATTGAAAATGGAAGGGTTTTATCCAATAAAACTGCCAATCAGACCGTGCACCAAGCATACGGCGGCGTCATACCAGAGCTTGCTAGCAGACAACACCTTATACATATCATACCTGTGATAGACGTAGCACTGAAAGATGCCAATAAGAAGCTCTCCGATGTCACTGCGATTGCCTTTACGAGAGGTCCCGGACTTTTAGGAAGTTTGATTGTGGGCGTTTCTGTTGCTAAAGCATTGGCACTAAGTCTTGATATTCCCCTTGTAGAAGTACACCACATGCAAGCTCATGTATTGGCACATTTTGCAAAATTACCATTTCCTGCTTTTCCTTTTTTGTGCCTTACAGTTTCAGGTGGTCACACTCAGATCGTCAAGGTAAATGATTACACCGATATGGAAATTTTGGGCAGTACCATAGATGACGCTGCGGGCGAAGCCTTTGATAAGACAGGAAAGATGTTGGGTTTGGATTATCCTGCAGGACCTATTATAGATCAATGGGCTCAAAAAGGAAGGCACATCTTTAAGTTTCCCGAACCTCAGGTATCACCTCTTGATTTTAGTTTTAGTGGCTTAAAAACATCCATTCTTTATTTTTTACAAAAAGAAATGGCCAAAGATCCACAATTTATACAAGAGCATTTGGCAGATATATGTTGTTCAGTACAAACTACCATCGTAGATATCTTGCTTAAAAAAATAAGTATAGCTAGTCAAATTACAGGAATTAAACATATCGGACTAGCCGGTGGTGTATCTGCCAATAGTGCACTGAGACTTGCTTTCGAGCAACATGGTCTTCAACATGGTTGGACTACTTATATTCCCGATTTTGAGTTCTGTACCGACAATGCGGGCATGATAGGTATAGCCGGGTATTATCAATATTTAAAAGGTGTTTTTGTAGATCAAAGTATATCACCATCACCTCGAATGGAAATGTGAAAATTATCCAAAATACATTTAACTAAAAGAAGAAGGATATTTTTTTCCAAGAATGGTTATTGTATTATATATAGGATAAATTTTCAATTCTTTTAATTTAGGGACAGTTATGCATTCACTAAAAAGTCAATCTGAAAAATTTATCATGCCAAAAGAATCATAAAACGATGTTAATTTTTTTAATAAATGCTGTATATTTCAGGATACAATTATATTTTTGTCTTATAATTAAATATCATGTCTAGATTTATATTACTTTTAGTTGTATTACTTTTTTTAACTCCTGTGTTTTCCCAAGATAAAGGACACATTTCTAATTTTAATTTTGGCCTAGCTGTAGATCCTATAAATCTTGAGGTTTTTGACCCTTGTCAGCTTTTGCCTGCAGATAAAGTAGGCGGAGCACTCCAAATGCTACCTGAATATATATCAGTAAAGCCTGTAGGCAACCTTGGAGAAGTCAAAGCTAGATCGTGCTTTTATAAATGGGAAGATGCTGATATGCCCAATACAGGAATGTTACTTAAGCTAATGACCAATCCCGTTTATGACGATAGCCCGGATTTTTTGTTGTTGACTTTAAATTCTAAAGCACAAAATGGAGAGTTTGTACCTGGTCAAAAGGAAAAAGTTAAGTATAAAGAAGCCTACATCGGTAAGGTCAAAATTGTATACAGTACCCAAAACGTTTATTGGAATATAGGAAATAACTATCAATTTTTTATGGCCTTCAATTTACCCAAAATTACTGAAGAACAAATGTTGAAATTTTGTCACGACTTAATTCCTTATATCAATAATCAAATGATTTTTAAACTATTGGAATAAATATGGCCTACTTTTATCAAAAACGATAACTACAAGCTACAAATAAATCATTTTGTAAGGTGTGTATAAATTGCTATCTAATTTAGAATTTAATATTTGATTTTTAAAATTAAACCTACTTAGCTTCGACTCCTTTTTCTTCATTAAGTTAATGTCTTAGAGTCTAATTTAGGGCCTGCTAAAAAAGTTAAAATTTTTCAATTTAATGACAGCTATTTGTCTGGGCTACCGTTCAAAAAACAAGCGATATGAACGTAGTGAAGTGCAAAGCACCAAAGGCAAAGCCTTTGACGAAGTGAACCGTGAAACGGATGGGTGGTGTGAAGTGCAAAGCACCAAAGGCAAAGCCTTTGACGAAGTGAACCCTGCCTTGCCGGC
>CAMBRK010000094.1 GCA_945870185.1 Aureispira sp. CCB-QB1
CCAGAGCGGGGTATGGCACATACACGATCACGGCACACCATTACGCTGCACTTTCACTGCTTCCTGTATCTGTGTATCCTGCTCAGGTAGTGCATCCTGTCCTATGCTCCACAAGTTCCGCAAGATACAGGCACACTTCGTTTGCACCATCTGTTTGTATCCACATCTACCGCAGTTCATTTTATCTGTCTTTGTGGCAGCCTTACGGGTGCATCAGCTGGCATAGCCGCCTGGAGCCAGACCTTACCTACCACCACCGCACATCAAGTTCCATAGTCAAATCTCCACCTATTAAACATTCTCCACCTTCTAAACCTTAACCTTAGTCTCACCTTCAATCTCATCATCTGTCTCCAGACTACTCCTATGCTCAGCAGATGCACCGCTGCCACTGTGAATTCTTGCTTTATAGTTCGGCTCCTTCCAGGAGCCTGTTTTCTAAGGCATAGTCAAGCTCAAGGCTGTTTTACCTGTTTTTTTATCCATTTTTAATTAAAAGAATCCTCCATACCAAAACACTTCATATATTTGTGCTCGAAAGGCATTCATATATTACCGATTACAAACTTATCAAAATCGTTTATTAACGGTTATATTGCCAATGTCGCTTATTTTTAAAGTTAGAGTCAATCAGAAATGAATGAAAATGAAAAATATCTCACATTATTAACTATTGGATGGTTTATAACGACCATTCTTCTTTATACCAATGCAATAAATATTCAACCAGGAAAATATGTTACAAGTAAATTGAAAACAACTCAAAATAATATGAAAAGAAAGGTATTAAAATCCTTTCATAGCCAATATTCAATAATATCATGGTTTGTTCTTTCATTAATTACTATTGCGGCAATAATAATCATATTACCATGGACTATAAATAAATCATACACCTATGATAAAATAGTCGAAAGTATTTACCCTGAAATCTATGGACTTTTATTTGATGTTATACTATTTGGAATAATAATATCAATTTATCAAATTGCAACAGATAGGAAAAAAGCGATTGAAGATGAAAGAGATCAAATTGATGACTTTAGGGGCTGGAAATCTGATGAAGCTTCTCATAGAATTCTTGGAAGTGTTAAAAGACTCCAAAGACTAAAAGTATTTAGTGTTGACTTAAGTAGTTGTTGGTTCAAAGAAATCACTCTTCAAGATTTATGTTTTGCAGATTCCAATATGACAGGTCTTTTTCTATTCGAAACTAAAATTTACAACACTACATTTCACAACATCAAGTCAAATATTATTCATTGCAGAGATAGCAGAATAAGTGGTTGTAGCTTCCAAAAAGGCAAAATACAATTCAACTTACACACAAGTGATATTTCTTCTACTCTTTTTCACGACATTGATATTTCTTCTGCTTCATTCTTTACCAATGAACTATCATTTGTACTTTTTGATAAGGTAAATTTTTCATACTCATTCTTCAAATTTAAAAAATGTAGTTATGTAGAATTTGTTGATTGCAACTTTGATGAATGCATTGTTAACGAGTACTTCTTTAGTGAATTATCCAATCCAACTAATTTTATTTTGGGATATCAAAAAATAATGATTGAATATGATTTGATACAAGAAGTGAATTCAAGAAGTGAAAATAACCTACCAATTTGGATTCTCAGAAATAAAAATACAGGCAAGCTTACAAGGCCTGTTCATAAAATAGGGCCGGAATCAATAATTGCCATGAATGACCCATGGATGCGAGTTGGAAGATGTAAACCAAATTTTGACATAAATCAAATGAATGGCGAACACTAACAATGTAATGGACGGACAGACTTGGTTTCGCTCCATCCGTCGCCTGTCATGGCTCGTTATTTTTATATCTTAAATCTAAATTTATTATAAGTTAATTTCAGCAAAAAAAACCGATCAGCAAAGATAATGCTCACCTTGTTTTTGTAAAGATCGGTGCCTATGGTTTTGGCCAAAATTATATATACCTCCATCTTAGGTATATATTTTAGTCCAAAAATCTTGACGAACCTGTAGCGCTTTGCGCTAAACGCCACCCTAATTATTTGCTGCTTATTGGTTTTTGTTTGTCCATCGTGTGTTTTCACCCTACGAGAGCCAAAATAACTTATTAATAAGTTTTTATTCTTGGCCAGGAGCCTGTTTTCTAAGGCATTATCAAAGTTAAAGGCTCTTTTACCTGTTTTTTATGTTACTCCTTCTATAAATTAATGGTATTACTTTGTATCTTTTTAATTTATTTATATAACAAAAGTTATACATCAAGCTTTTTTAAAAACGCTTACTTTTGTGCGGCAATACAATTATAATCAAAGTATGTAATGTTTAGTATAGTTGCGATTCGAAAGCAAAAAGTTCTCGGCATTTAAAGCAAGTTAAATTTACAAACAGCAATTAATCATTATACCATTTCTTAACCAGTTAAAATAATATCATGGCAAAGCAAGTTACGATTAAATCAGACACTTTCAGATTCATCACTTTTCGAACACCTAAACAACTTACATACCATACCAAACCTATCAGATTTGTTGTTCACCCTGATATAAGGAGAAGTATAATAAATTCTTGTCCTTTCTTGGAAGGCAAGGAAGGTTCTGCTGAAGCTTTCCAAAGATACATTACAAAGTTCAAACCTCTTAAAACGATCCATGAGTTAAGAGAAATTCATAAAAACCAATTTGATTTATCAAGTCCCTATAACATAAAGAAGAACCTAATATCAGAAATCAAATCTGATAAATGGAGTAAAGAACAGTTGCTTAAAAGTGAGCAGGAAATAGCCCTTTTTGATCAGCTTTTTTATCAAGTTATTACAAGGGAATCAAAGTATATTCGACAGGCTGTAGCTCAAATACTTATTACTAATCATGCCTTAAAATATTCTGAAGAATTGTTAGAAATAGGCATAACTAAGTTGACCGACATTAAAATAGAAATACCACAACAAGTATCTGAATGCTACAAGCCATGGTTGTATTCAAGATGTGGAGGGAGTTTAGAAGGTGTGCAAAATTTAGGAATAGCTGACTTTAGGAGGGTTGAACAAGAAGTTTGTTGTTATGTGCCTGGTGAAGTCTCTCACATTGAAAATATCATGGCCAAAGAGTACAAAGAACGTTCCACAAGAAATTACGTTAGGGCAGAAGACACCTTTGAAATAAGTAGAGAAACTGAAATAGAAAACCTTACCGATGTTACAACAGCTACCCGCAACGAAATAAGTTCTGAAATAGCAAATGTTCTGCAACAAGATAAAAGCAATAATTATGGCGGTTCATTAGGTGTCTCAGCAGAATATTTGGGAGCGCAAATTGACGTCAATACTTATGCAGACTTTGCATCTGCAAATTCATCAACTTATTCAAATGCTGAAGCAAAAAATTATGCTGAGGAAGTAACAAGACGAGCATTGGAGCGTATAGTTCAAAAAACATCTGAGAAAAGAACTTCTAAAATAATAAAAGAATTTGAAGAAAATAATAAACATGGGTTTGACAATAGAAATGGAGAAAAGCATGTAACAGGGATATATCGTTGGATTGATATAATATATAAAAATCGTTTGGTTAATTACGGAAAAAGACTTATGGTAGAATTTATTATTCCTGAACCTGCTGAGTTTTACAAACGTGTTTTGAAGTATAAACCAGTAGTTACTATTAGCGTTACAGAAACTACTAATGTTCCAGAGCCTCCAAAAAAATTGGAAGACTTTCAAATAACCAAGCCTGATGATATAAATAGCCTTAATGCAGCTAATGCAGCCAGTTATTATGGCGTTACTTTAAATCCATTACCTACAAATGAAATCACATTAACCAAAGATTTATCTCCAATTTCACCGGTTGACCACAACCGGAGTTTAAATACTCAAAGTCTTATTGGAATAAATGTCCCACCCAAATATGAGGCAGATACAATCAATGGATCCTACACTTACACCTATAGAGCTGGCAGTGCCGTAAGTTCACAACAAGCATTTTGTGATTTTACTTTTGGTGCAAACATAGTCTATAGCGGAAAAGATTATTCAGGAACAAAGAAAACTAAGAACGTACCTGTAAATGTAGATTTAAATCCAAACTTATCAGGGACTATTCCTCTCAGCGTAGGGTATTCGGGCACTTTTGGTTTTTATGGTGCTGTGAGTATTAAATGCATTTTAAAAGCATCAGAATTAAGTGATTGGAAAACTGAAACTTACAATAGTTTACTAACTAAGTACAATCAAAAATTAGATGCTTACAATCAAGAAATGGAAGCAAATACTCAGGAGAATGAAATATCCCCCGATTCTGAAACGGAAAAACAAAATAACCCCGCATTAAATCGTATTATAGAACAAAGAGAGCTCAAGAGGATTTGTATAGAAATGCTGGTAAAACCTTACTGCAGAATTCAAGGCAGAGATAATAATGTGGATATTAATGCTTGCGATTTATATCAAATACCTCAAGTAAGTCAAACTAAGGAATTTACAGAATATGCTTCAATGGTGAAGTTTTTTGAACAAGCCATTGATTGGCAAATCATGTCGTATTTGTTTTATCCATACTATTGGGCAGACAAATGTGATTGGGCAGAATTGATGCAAAGCGCAAGTGATGATTTAGTATTTCAGGCATTTTTACAATGTGGAATGGCAAGAGTAGTTGTACCAATTCGTCAACAGTTTACTGAAGCCTTTGCGTATTATTTAGAAACTGGAGATATTTGGTTAGGAAACGAATTAGTTGCAGGAACAGAAAGTGATTTATATCTTTCAATTGCAGAGGAAATGCAATCTGTTGATGGAGTTGTAGAAGATGAGTGGGAAACAAGAGTACCTACGACATTAGCTATTATACAAGGGAAATCTGCATATCTTGAGCAAGAAGGATTGCCCTGTTGTAATGAAGTAGAGAATGATGATACAACGACAAATATTAAAGGCACAGAAAATATTCTTGAATTACTTAAACCGTAGTTATAAATGGCAAGCATTAAAAATATTTTTGACTTTTCAGAGGTTTTTGATATAAAAAGCCCATTTTCCAATTGGATTTCCGAAAACTCATTGAAAAAAGAAGAATTAGACACAAAGTATCTTAGTGTAGTTAGAGTTGAGGGGCCATTTAATGAAAAAGGAGAAATGATAAAGTATATAAGCAGGAATCACGAGTATTATTATTTGGCATCTTTAAACAAAACTATCACGTCGATTAACATTGAAAAAATAAAATGGGCAGTTTCTTATGACGATGATAACGCCGAAAAATCATTTTACTTATTTTCTGGAGGTGTGTTACATCAAAACAAAATAAAAATAAAATTACAATCTACTTTAGGAAAGAAGAAGTTCAAAGTATACGCATATACAGGAAATGTGCCTATCAACGGTATATCCGTTGATGTTAAGTTTAAACATTCAATTGCATTTTTCATTGGTGGAGCCGGTGATTCGAAAAAATATCTTGGGCAGGGTCCTACATTTATTGCAAGAGATGAAGTTGCAATTCCCTTTAGTAGTATTGCTCCAATTGAAAATTATTCTTTTAAATATTTAGGGTATGATGACATTTATAAAGATAGTAAAATAAAAAAAAATGTACTTCCATTAATTGAATCAAAAGAAGGTACAGCAATTTACATTGTTGGGCATAGCCTTGGAGGGTGGAATGGTGCACACTTATCGCAAATTTTATCCGATAAAGGTTATTCAATTGAACTGTTACTAACATTAGACCCAGTAGGTACAAAGGTAGGAGTTACTCTCATTTCTGACATATATTGGGCCACACCCAAACCGAAGAGTAATTACTGGATAAATATATACGCTAACCCAGATTCAGATGAAATTGACGATTATATAGCATGGGGAGGTGGACAATGGATACCCAATAAAAACTCAGTTGATGTATTTCATGAAGTGAAATACCACCACAGGCACGCAGGAAAAATGTTTAAAGAAATAGTCAAAGACGGAAATTCAAGTTCTGACATTTTACTATCAACTATAGAAAAATTTCTTCAAGAAAAATGAAAAAAATAATGATGTTAGCAGTTATGTTTTGTAGTTATCATTGTAATTCAGGGCGAAGTTATCATTCATATGGTCTTTCGGTTAAAGAAGTTGCTTTGAATCAAGATAGTGTATTAAAGAACCCCCAACTGGTTATTGAGTTAATTTCTGATACAGACATTATTGAATTTGCAAATAAAAGCAAAGCATCTTCGCTTCGAATTTATTGTACCACCAAAAATGATTCAATAGTCTTATCTGAAACGAATAATCGTGAACATATAATTTTTGGTGATATAGACGAGAATTTAAAGTCTGATTTTTTTGACAATGATAAATATAGAATAAGAATCCCAATAAGTTTTTTGAATAATGAAAAAGAGATTTTAAGGTTTATGCCAGATTCTGAAATATTGAATTTAATTGATACTTCTACTTGTATAAATTGCCAAATTATTTCATCATATTATATGCAGAAAAAAGAAAGTTACTCTGAGCCTTTTTGCATACCCGCAAGTTCTGTTAGCAAACTTTTAAAAGAAAGAAATTAAGAAAGATACCCCATCAGTAAATATGGAAATAAAACCTGAGAAAAAAGCACTCCCGAACATGCCGCCCGAATCATACACCCAAAGCCATTCCAAGTCGGAATGGCCAGAAGTGCAACCGTTCACTTTTTTAACTTAAACGATATTACCAAACAAAAAAAAACCGATCAGCAAAGATAATGCTCACCTTGTTTTTGTAAAGATCGGTGCCTGCGGTTTTGGCCAAAATTATATATACCTCCATCTTGGGTATATATTTTTGTCCAAAAATCTTGACAAAAACCCTTCCCTTATTTTTTGCTGCTTATCGGTTTTTGTTTATGGTATCCTGTGTTTTAAGACACGGATACTTCAATAATCATCTGAACTATTCTTGTAAGAGTACTTTTCTCTAATCTCCTTTTCCAGCATGTCATATTCTTTTTCCGTCATGCTACTATTATGAAATGCTTTCATTTTGAGAAGCATGATTTCCTGCTGCATACTTAAATCATCATCTGGAGCAAAATCTAATTGGTTATCACTATGGTCCATAAAATTTATTTTCAAGACAAAACTACAACTTAAACTATTCTAAACTTATAAAATCAACCTATATATTCACAATTGAAATGAAATAGAGTTATGCTCCATACAATCCAAGCAAATCTGCAGACGAAGAGAAGCGAAATCCAGCATTAGGCTGGATCCACCAAATTAGCATATCAGCAATCGAAGCGAAGCGAAGTCCAGCAGTAAGCTGGATCCAGCAACTCCACAAATCCACAACTTCACAAACCCACGCTCATTTTTCATCCACAACATACAGGCACTAAGTTAGCTCCGGGAAATGAAATATGCAAGGTCAAATATTGATCTGAAAAAGCAAGCCTTTCCTAAGTGTCCTTAGTAAATCTCTTAGTGATCTTAGTGGTAAAATAACAAATCCAAAATTAACCTCACACACCACACTAAGTTAGCTTTGGGAAATGAAATATACAAGGCCAAATGATAATTTGATAAAGCAAGCCTTGCCTAAGTGTCCTTAGTAAATCTCTTAGTGATAAAATAACAAATCCACAATCGAAGCGAAGCGAAGTCCAGCAGTATGCGGGATCCACCAAATTAGCAAATCCGCAATTCCAGCAACTCCACAAATCGACAACTTAACAACCACACACCACAACATACAGGCACTAAGTTAGCTCCGGGAAATGAAATATGCAAGGTCTGCCTTTGGCTTGCACCCTTCGGGCGATCCACCTTGCACGTATTCATTCCCTTACGCTGCACTTGCACCTGTTAGTGTGGCTGAGATAGCTGCATGTATTTTTCATTTTCATATTATTTATCATGAGTATTTTACCAGAGATTGATGGTCGGGTAGAGCTAGGCTCCCTATTTTTGACATCATTAGTATTCAGTGCCGTTATCGAGCATCCACCTTTTGGCACTTTTATACGTAGTAGTTTAACACGTCACCAGTCAGGAGATTGGGGTGATTGCTGTGAGGAGGATCGAGATACTAATGACTCAGCGCTCCAGGGCGGTGGTCGTATTTTTTCAGTATATCATATTCCTGCAGGGCTTTTTGCTCTAGACACTAAGATATGGATTATCACGGAGGCAGATCGAGCCTACACCACAGTATTATTTCCTACTGAGTACTGAGCTCTATATTGGCCCTGTCAGTCTTTTGGCAGGGCTTTTTTCTTATTTATTTTTTCACACTTTTATTCATACCCTTATGAGACCCACATTACATTTACCAGATCTTAGCTTTGATCCTGGTACCATAGTTTTTAGTACAGGTATCCGCACCAGCATTGAGCATGTTGCAGATTTTAGACAGTTCATAGATCATGTTATGGAGATGCATCTAGCCACAGAGTTTGGATTTGTTACACGCGCTATGCGTTTTGATAATACATTGGCGGCTTTGCTTGGAGCGGGGCAGCTCACATCTAGATACTTTGTTCCTCCAGCTTTTGTTGTACCTGAGCGTTTGGTTATCATTACCACTCATCAGGATCAGGCTACCACTACTATACGCTTTCCTTCAGAGCAGGAATAGATTTCTATTTTTTAGCCTTGGTCTATGACCAGGGCTATTTCTAAAATCATAAAAATGTAATATCTTTGTATAAAAATCTTATATGATACTCAAAAAAATTGATATTAAATTTATCAGCTATTTAAGTACACTCTCCAAAGAAGAATTTAAAACACTGTTTGGCAGTAAAAAAAGTGATAAGAAAATACTTGGTGACACCAAAGTTAAAGTATTCAAAGGCAAACCAAGATTAAAAAAACAATAAAAAGACCAATTACTAATTAATTCTACAATTGAAAGTAAGATGCAAAAAAAAAGGCCCTGAACCAGCGTCCAGAGCCTAACCCATGCAAACAACCAAAACTCTATATTTTATTAAGCTATGCCACCTCGTTAAGCTTGTTATTCATCAGGCATCCTGCCTGACTTCTTACTTTGTGGCCACAACCAATGCAATCCCTTTGACACTCCAAAACTCACAATCGCACCCACACATGCCAAGATACCAGTTTTGATGATATCGCTACAATCTACGATACCAATGAAAGCAATTAAGGTACCTCCAATCGTTCCCACAGCTTGATCACTGTGATGTATGCTCATCCCCATCTCGTTCTCCTTCTTTTGATTCACCGATGGCATCATCAGCGATATTAGTAATCTGACTGACAGCAGTAGCAACACCACCTGCTGTGACCAGGTATCCACCAATTGTCACTATTGTTGCAGGCAACGATACTGGAGCCGTAATTAACACCGTACCCACACCTGCCAGCACCAATCCCACATTACGCAACACCTTGAAAAACTTTGGTGTTGGCGCTTTTATTCTATCCACAATTTTACTCATGATACTTTTTTGATTTTAATAAAATGTTCCCTATCTCCACTCCTCTTCAAATTCTCAACAATATACCCAAGTGCAAGCTTTGAGTATTGTCCTCTTCCATTTCCTGTCAAAGAGAACACCGGAGCAATACAGCCCCGGAGTTCCTTCCGAGCATCATTGGCCACATGTATCAGAATGCCAGATCTCCCCTTCACACCATCTACCCTCAAGCACTCACCAAATTTCGGATGTTGAATGATGACCACTGGATAAACTCCCTCCGGCACACACGACACATTTCGCTCATTATTGGCCCATCCCAATTCAATACTCCGACAAAGTAAGATACCTTGGATAAATATCATCCCATCTGTCCAGCCATCCCGATACAACCTTTGAAGCTCTAATAACATCTAAAACCTTCTTTAAAATTAAACCATCTAAACCTTCTCAACGGCCTACACTAAGAATCAATTAGACCACATCAATCACAGACAATGCATTATACCCACCATTTTTAAGCGAGTATTGATTGCCGTTCACTTCTTGATAAAACTCAATCTGAAGCGTGAACACATTGATGCCAGTAGCCAATGAAGGCGGTGCAGCATGCGTCAATGATACATTGCTGGATGTATTATTGATCGGAAGATTGACCGTATTACTAATCAATGTCTCAAACTCACCATTACCAAAATCAACTTTGGCCCATGCAGATTTGATCGCCACATGCGTTGCACCTGGTGCCGATACGATATCCATTGCTGGCACCAAACCATTGATATCCAACGCACCAGTAGCAGTGTCTAATGCATACGCCTTAAACAGAATACCGCTCAAAATCGCTCGATTGTTGAAATTGAAGCCTTTGAGCACTGCCTTACCTTCTACGAGGTCAAAACCTTCGTGCACATGTCTTTCACCACGCTCATTGGCGGCATCCAGATTTTTGACATCCGTCATAAGCTGAGTCAGTCTTGATGTCACTCGATTGTCACTCGCTGTCATCATCATGTTTCTCAATGCTGTTCTCAACAGCTTACCAGCAGCTGCCGACATACCGAACTCAGCATTATTCTCTCTAGTCCTTTGGAATGTAGGATCACTATTGATCCTGTCCGCAGACACACC
The DNA here is from genome assembly GCA_945870185.1 of Aureispira sp. CCB-QB1. Classification (GTDB taxonomy): domain Bacteria; phylum Bacteroidota; class Bacteroidia; order Chitinophagales; family Saprospiraceae; genus OLB9. The sequence continues at coordinate 10,539 of CAMBRK010000094.1, forward strand.
GCCTTTGGTCCTTACCAAGTATCCATCGGCACTTTTGTAAAATGAAAGGTCATCGAGCTTCCCTACAACCTTCAGCAAACCTCCTTGTCTTGCCATAACTTTTCTATTTTAAAATGTGAAACAATACCCCAAAGGTATAGCCATCTGATATTCACTGCTACTATTTCGCAAGTCCTTGAATCATAATTGGTAATAATTGACATATTTTTTCTATTTTTTTCTAGTACCTTTGGCCCAAGATTTTACGTTTTAATCACTGAAACATATTTTTACATAGGTTCTTATCATAAAAAATTACATCATCCCTACCCGCTCTATGTACATATTTTCCCGTAAGGGTGTCTCATAGCATCCCTATGGATAAGCCATAGATACCTTATGGTAGCCTTATGAAAGGTCTTTTATTTTTTAAATGTAAATAGAGTAAATAATGAACAGCTTCTCAAAAATCATCATCTGCCCAAAGGACATTTCCATCATCACGGGAAAGAGTTATCGATCCTCATGGCAATTGCTCAAAAAGATACGATCCCACTACCAAAAAGACAAGCACCAAGTAGTTACAGTCCAGGAGTTTTGTGAGTACATGGGTCTGAAGCCCGAGGATGTAATCCGTTTGCTATAGCTACTTAATGGCTTTTTTAAGAAATGTTACCATGCGCTCTAAGAACCTTGCAGGATTTAGACGATTGCTGATGACATTGCTTTTATTGTACACATTTTTCATATCTACGCCAAAACATCTTCCTAGATATTCGGCAATATCCTTTAGTGATCCATCCACCACACCTATTCCTTTTAACCCTTTAGCCATTTCCATTATTTCATTTTGCTTAAGGGCAAATTTCACCTTTGGTGTACTAGCGATTATTTCATCTGCTGTTTTACCTCCTGATTTATACGCTAAATATTCAACTAACATTTCATTGGCTTTTATGAGTGCAAAAATATGATTCTCTTTTGAAGTTTTATGGAAATATTCACTATCCATCTCGCTACTTTTAGATCTATAGTATATCACATAGGGTTCAATAACTGTGAATTCTTTATCTATTTTTTTGATTTGCCTTTTGTAATACCTGATCGCCAAAGGGCGTTTCTTGAGTTCTATGTCGTAAATCATCTGATAAAAGATGCCAAACTTTTGAAACTCTGGCTTCTCTATTTTATAATATTCTATTTCCTGTTCTTGATTTGCAAAAGTAAAGTTATTTTCAGCTTCTATAAGTTCTTTGTTTATCTCATTGAATTTATTTAATCTGTAAACTATCTCATCATAGGCTAATGTCCAATCTACTGGCTTTCCTTCACAGAAGTCTGTAAATTCAGTATAAGCGATATGAAGTTTTTGCAATAGCATACTATTGTATCAGCATTGATAAATATCATAAAATTTGGCATCGCTTTCTTATTGTAATATAAACGTTAAACGGGGCATTTTGCTTCTTCGTATGAAAGTTAAAAACTTTAACATATCGCCAAGACGACTACAAGTAAGAAATGCAATCTTACGACTGCATTTCTTTGAACAATTTGCCATTTTTTATTCAGCCTTTTTTATGTCTTGTTTTGAGTTCTCCACTTTATTTGATGAGAATAACTTTTCACTCAATTTGTCCATCTCTGCTCCAACCCTGCTTTCTACGATTTTTCCATATATTTGGGTGGTCTTGATGCTACTATGGCCAAGCATTTTACTCGTAGCTTCCATGCTTACTCCATTTGCCAGAAGTACAGTGGTTGCAAAGGTGTGTCGAGCAATATGCATCGTCAAGGGCTTATGAATATCGCATATATCAGCCAATTCTTTTAGATATGCATTTAGTTTCTGATTGCTTTTCATAGGCAGCAATCTATTTTTATTAATGCAAATTGGGTGCTTTTTATACCTTTCGATGATTTCTAAAGCTGGTTCAAGTAAAGGTACATTACTGATATTATCGTTTTTCACTCTTGACGTATAGATCCATTGACGACCATTGATTCCTATATCAATGTGCTCAGGAGTAAGTGTTGCTGCATCTCTATAAGCATATCCTGTGTAACAACAAAAAACAAAACAATCTCGTACTTCGCTTAGTCTAGGAAGTTTGATTTCCTTATTCATTATTCTATCAAGTTCAGCTTGGGTAAGGTATTCTCGTTTTGATTCCTTGATAGAAACCTTATAATTTTGAAAGATATTTTTGTCAGCCCATTCATGGTTTACAGCAAAATCCATTACACGATTAAGATATTGGATGTATTTGACTATAGTATTTTGATGTAGTTGTACTTCCGTTTTCAGATAGAAATCATATTCCAGGATAAAATTGTATTTGAGCTGATGAATATAGAGATCATCCGATTTGAATTTTAGCTTTATAAAATCTGCAAGCTTCTGAGCGTATGCTTTATACCTCTCCCAAGTATGTTTTGTCAAATCTATACCTATAAGCTTTGATGTATGAGAGTTGTAAACTTGAGTAACTTCATAAATTTTCTTTCTTGAATATTTCTCTTCTCCTAATAACTTTCTCCTCAAACTCTCTCCAGAAATTTCTTCACCCAAATGCTTCATTTCATTAAAAGCCCTATGTGCATCAACACTCATTTTGTCTAGAAGCTCATTTAAGACTTTTATTTTTGGTGTTTTGCCAACAGCCCTTCCGGTTTTTTCTTCCCAGCTTTCAATTTCAATTTTCTGACTGGTAGAGAAAAAAATTCTTTCTCCATCAATTGTGATTTGCATTTGGATCGGAACAAGCCCATTCGCTATGCGGTTTTTTCTAATAATGAACTTAAGGTTCATGGTTTCTATTTTTTGCATGATTTAACAATTTAACGGTTAACAAATGAATTTTGTGTTAAATCCGATGCAAAAAATTTACAAAGAAGTATTTTGGCTGACAGTTTGAAAGACTTTTATCATTTGCAGCCATTTCAGACATAAAATCTGTTGGCTGCATATTGGCTGCAATGGCTGCAAATTGGCTGCATTTATTTCACTGAATTTTACTTCATCCTACCACACCCATTCCCCCCACAACCCCCTAAAACACAAACGCCAAACAGAATATTACTTCTATTTGGCGTTATGTTTTGCGGACTGGACGGGACTGCTATTTACTTCTTTATTTTCTTTTTATTTCTTCTATTTGCTTATATTTCAACTACATACAAATATTTAAATAGCATTTTGATGTTATAAAGTGCATAATATTACTTTAAATGTTGTACCAAATGTTGTACCATTTTTGTATATTTGTGCTTTAAATCAAATTTCTTATGGCAACAATCAAACTCTTACTTAGAGAATCTAAGGTGAATAAAGACGGTGAATCCCCTCTTTATATTAGAATCACTAAAGACCGGCAAAGCAAATTCGTTTCATTAGGAATAACACTCCTTCCAGAACAATGGGATGAAAAAAATCGGCAAGTAAAAAAACATCCAAATTCGGTTAGGCTAAATAATCTAATAGCTCAAAAAGTGGCTGAAGCACATGGCGTCTCACTTGAAATCGAATCGAAAAATAAATTCGTTTCGAGCAAAGTTATTAAGAATAAAATCATGGGTAAAAATTCTGTTACCTTTAGCGATTATGCTTATGAATATTTGAATAGGGTCTATAAGGAGAAAAAGATGGGTACTCATGATAAGGTAAAAGCTGTATTATCAAAGCTTAATACTTACACCAACAAAGCTACCTTAAATTTCGGAGATATAGACGTTCAATTTTTAAAGAAGTATGAAGCATATTTAAAAGACGATCTCGGTAATGGAATCAATACTGTCCACTCTAATCTTAAAATATTTAGAAAGCTATTTAATGACGCTGTGAGAGAAGAAATCATTGACTTTCAAAATAATCCATTTAATAAATATAAATTGAAAACAGAAAAGGTAAAAATGGAATACCTAACGGAAGATGAACTTAAATTATTTGAAGATATTACACTTGATAAAGGTTCTATGTTGGACCACCACCGAAATGCTTTTGTATTCTGCTGTTATGCTGGTGGCATCAGAATTTCCGACGTTCTCCAACTTAAATGGAAGGATTTTGATGGTTCAAATATTACTATTGAAATGTATAAAACTAATGAAATGATAAGTATTAAAGTTCCGAATAGAGCTATGGATATTATTAATTCATATAAATCAGATAAAAATAATGATAGTGAGAATTATATTTTCCCTTTTTTGGATAATACAAAGGTTTACGATGAAGAATCAATGTTTAAAGCAATTTCATCCAGAACAGCTTATGCAAACAAAGATCTTGGAAAAATGGTAAAAAAAATCGGGTTGGGAAAAGATATCAGTTTTCACTGTTCAAGGCACACCTGGGCAACCAGGGCATTGAGAAAAGGAATGAGAATTGAATACGTATCTAAGTTGCTTGGACATGCATCTATAAAAACAACCCAGATTTATGCCAAGATCGTAAATTCAGAACTTGATAAGGCAATGGATGTATTCAATGATTAATTTTAAAATTTAAACCACTACCTTTATTAGAAATGGAAAATAAAGAATTACAAATTCAATTTATTAAAAATCTAGCTTTAGCCCTAAAATCTAAAGTGAAACTTTTGGTTGATGACCTATCCCTAAAGCTCTCAATTAAAGAAAAGTCATTTCTTAGCTCTGTTGAATTGTTAATGTTTTACGACCATGAAATTAAGTCAATCCATGATAAGGTTGACGGTTGCTTTCCACAAGTGACTGAATATTTTAGTTACTTCTTACAAAATGATGATGAAACGGGATATGATTTTTGCTTCGAGCGTTTTCTAACTAAAAATTATCGTGCCATTATTGAGAATTGTTTTGATAAGTTTGATACATCTGAATACCCATCAGCACCCGAAGTTTTAAATATGTTTGATAATGAATTATTCTTACTTGAACTGCATTCTACTAATTCTACCATGAATAACTTTATTTCTTATTCATCCAATGCCATTTTTAAGCACACACTTGCTGCCAAATATGAAGCTTTGGTAATAAAGAATAGAGATAAGAAAAAGCAACTTGAGACCCCTATGGTTTCCGAAAAGGTTGAACCAGATTTATCAATTGGTTTGGTTGAGATCAAAGAGTTCAAAAATAAATATTTGAATATCCTAAAGTCGTTTGATTCATTCAGTCTAGAAAAACTGGAGTCAATTAATAGTAATTTTCTCAAATTATTTGCAACAGAACCATATTTTAAAGTTCCACATATAATTGCAATATCCGACAAAGCTAATATGTTGAATAACATCATAAAAGATTTAACAGTTGAATACAGTTTTGAACCTACTGTTATTCAGCAGATCGCAGATCAATTAATTTTAATTTTAGAGAATAAAACAACCTTTGAGAACACAGATTTCACAAATCCGAATTATAAAAATTTGTCCTTGTCAATAAACCAATCGATAGAAAAACAATTAAATGAACGATCTGCTAAGGAGCAATCTCATTTATTCAATATGGATTTTCTACAAAAATCATCGGAAGCAAAATATCTAGATACTAAATTTGATTTAGCAAATTTAGGACAAGCCAGTACTAACCCTAAAATAATTCTCCATCATAATATTATCGATGCAAAAGCACAATGGAATATCTTAGAGAAAGAAATTTTATCATCAAATGAACCATTAGATAAAAATACTCTTAGTTTATTAATTGAACAATTTACAGCTTCGTCCAAAGATTGTTCAGCGGAGCAGAAGAAAATATCTAATATTTATATTAATGGATTAAAATCATTAAAGAAACAATTAAAAACTATACATAAAATGAAGTCTCAAAGCGATAAAATTAGTAATTCGACAAGCATTTTAGAGAGAGTGTAAAAAATAATGTGTAAACTCGAGAGAAGGAAAATTAGGCATTTTCTAAAAAATGATCAAAGATAATAAGAATTTGATTATGAATAATACCGAAGTCATTAATTGGCTTCGTCCATTTTGCTTGAATTTGGTCAATAGCCA
>CAMBRK010000095.1 GCA_945870185.1 Aureispira sp. CCB-QB1
TTTTATTTTTTTAACTTTGCTTTATTTTAACGTAAGGTTCTTTATTTTTGTGCTTTGACTTTAAGGCAGCATAGTTGTGAAAGTGTTTGCTATTTTAATATTCCAAAACCAAAACACGTTATTATGGTATATTTAGATTTCGAAAAGTCCGTAGAAAACCTCTATGAGCAATTAGAAAAACTTCGCCAAGTAGGGGAAGAAGGCATTGTGGATGTAACCGAAAACATAAAAGAGTTAGAGAAGAAGATCCAAAATACTAAAAAAGAAATATATAGTAATCTTACAGGTTGGCAAAAAGTGCAGCTTTCTCGTCACCCTGAAAGGCCATATACTTTATTTTATATTGACCAAATGTGCAAATCTTTTACTGAATTGCACGGTGATCGATATTTTAGTGACGATAAAGCTATCGTAGGTGGACTGGCTAAACTAGATAATCAACCCATTATGATTATAGGACATCAAAAAGGTATCAATACCAAGATGAGGCAATATAGAAATTTTGGTATGGCCAACCCAGATGGTTACCGTAAAGCGCTGAGGCTGATGAAAATGGCAGAGAGATTTAATATACCTGTCATTACGCTTATTGATACGCCAGGTGCTTTTCCAGGACTTGAAGCAGAAGAAAGAGGTCAAGCAGAAGCTATTGCCAAAAATCTTTTTGAAATGGCTCAGCTGAAAGTGCCTGTATTGTGCTACATCATTGGTGAAGGGGCGTCAGGAGGAGCATTAGGTATAGGTTTGGGAGATAAAGTTTTTATGCTCGAATACACCTGGTATACTGTTATTTCTCCAGAATCATGTTCTTCTATTCTTTGGAGAAATTGGGATCATAAAGAAGAGGCTGCGGAAGCACTAAAACTGACTCCTGAACATATGCTAAGTTTTGGATTGATAGATGATGTGGTAAAAGAACCCATAGGTGGTGCTCATAATGATCCTGAAAAAATAGCTAAAACTTTAAAGGCGCATATAAAAAAGGAGCTTGCTAGTATTATCAATATGGATCCTGAGGAGCGCATTCAACTCAGAATAGCCAAGTACGATCAAATGGGTAGATATACCATTGCAGATTCATAAAGTCCCGAAATGTTTAAAAAAATCAAAAAATACTTTTTTTACCAAGCATTTAATACAAATGATGTAAAAAGAAAAGCTGGTATCAATAAAGTAGATTCGGTGTGTATTTTATTTGATGGAACGAATGAGTCAGAAAGAAAAATAGTTCACAAATTCAAGAAACAAATCAATCCACTTGGCAATAAATTAGTTAAATCATTAGCTTTTATCAATAACAGACTGCCGCTGGACAATATAGATTATGATGCTTACAATCTTAAAGACGTAAATTGGTATGGGATTCCAAAAAGTGAAAAAGTCACTGAATTTATAAATTACGACTTTGACTTGTTGATTGTATTATGTAATAGGATGTTGCCGCATTTTGAATTTATCGTTGCGCACTCTCAGTCTAGATTTATTATTGGCCCTGCTATCACCCGATCTACAAGATATTTTCATATGATTGTAGATAGTCCAGAAAGCAATGATTCCAATGTCATTATTCAGAAAATCATCGAAGCTATTGACTCAATTTCCATAAAAAATTAAAACAAATCATGAAGGATCAGAGATTTATCGGAACAGGGGTAGCCATAGTGACACCTTTCAAAAACAATGAAATTGATTTACCATCATTAGGAAATATTATAGAATATGTGATCGATGGTGGTGTTAATTATATCGTAGCTTTAGGTTCAACAGGGGAGACAGCCACTTTAAATGAAGAAGAAGCGAGACGGGTTTTGGATTATTGTATTGAAAAAATAAACAATAGAGTACCTGTTGTTGCAGGAAATTTTGGTTGGAATGATACCAAAGAACTGGTCAAAAAAATCAAAGACTATCAATTTGATGGAATTGCCGCTATCCTTTCATCAAGTCCAGCATACATCAAGCCTTCACAAGAAGGTATATTCAGACATTATGCGGCAATGGCTGATGTATGTCCAATTCCTATAATTCTTTATAATGTTCCAGGCCGAACAAGGTCCAATATGGAGTGGGAAACCACCGTAAGATTGGCCGAGTATAGCCGTACTTTTGTCGGTATCAAAGAAGCATCAGGAGATCTTATCCAAACGACTAGGATCATAAAAAACAAGCCTGAACATTTTATAGTTACATCAGGAGATGACGAAGTAGCGCTTGCAATGACTGCAGTAGGCGGAGATGGTGTGATCTCAGTGATGGCCAACGCACTTCCTAAAGCATTCAGCCAAATGATTAATTTTGCATTAGACCAAGATTATTTTGCAGCTCGCGAACTCAATTTCAAAACCTATGATCTGCACAAATGGCTTTATGTAGAAGGCAATCCTGTGGGTATCAAATCAGCCATGGAAGTATTGGGTTATTGTAACAATGAAGTCAGGTTGCCACTAGCATCACTATCTGAACCCAATTACAACAAGCTTAAGGAAGAGTTGAATCGCATCATAGAAGATTTGAAACTGTAGTAGTTACCACATTTTAATAATTTGCGGAAGTATCTTATAGTTTGCTATTTACTGTGAAAGTTATAAGTCGGGCAATATCATAACTGTGGTATAATTTATTTAATCAAAGTGATATCACCAGAAATCACTACATTTTTGTTATTTTCATCTTTATACGCCAAGCTATAAATGTAAACCCCAGGATTTGCAGCTCTACTTCCCATATTGCCATCCCAATTGATATTATAGATCCCATTTTCTGGTTTTTTACTAAACATTTTATTGCCCCATCTGTCATAAATACTGAGGTCCTGTACTAGTGCTGCGTTAGGAATTATGATTTCCCATACATCATTTATGCCATCACCGTTGGGTGAGAATATATTGGGAATGATGAGCTCTGTTTCCTTTTCTAATACTTTTACGGACACCATTTGTTCATTTATACATCCATCTTCATTTATAAATGTGATCGTGTAATTGATGTCTTCCGTACCGTTAAATTCTGGAGTCAGACAATCATCACAGTTTAAAAAAGTATTGGGAATCCAAGATAATTGTGCTGGAACGGCTGATTGATTGATGTTCAAGTCAATAGATTCCCCTTTGAATACTTCAAAATAGGAGTTATCTATCTTTATAGGGCTTGATTTAGAGCTTTTAACTTCTACTCTTTGCTCCCATATGCAATCTACATCACCTGTGATGATTACATTATATAAATTGGGTTTTACATTTTTTAAAGTAAAAGGGAAGACTACATTTTTAAAAATTTCATTGTTAATAGATATCGTATAGTTTTTACAACCTTGCACAGCCTTAATAGTGATTTCTCCATCTGCAGCGCCTGGGCAGATTTCATCATTTATTTCAATAGCTGCTGTTAATATTTCTTGTCGTACATTGACCGTTACATATACGAACTGAGGGCAACCATTAGGGTCTATTTGATTACTTTTTACTAGTCCGAATGGGTTGCTTTCATTAAAAGTTGTGCCGAAAAATTCAATTTTCTCTCCTTTGAGTATATTAAATACTGTTGTATCTGTTTTTTGTGGATAGAATTCAAGTCTTACATTTAAAATACTGTCACATCCTTTTGAGCCAATTAAAAAGATTTGCTGCTCTGTGAGATTTTCATCAAAAACAATTCCATTATACACTACGGATTGACCTTGACACAATGTATCATTGATATAGCCAAGAGTATTTGGTAGTACATTTAGTGAAATATTGATGATAGAATCACAACCATTAATCGAACCATTGGTGATCAATTCAGTACCAGTTCGGAGTCTTGAGCTATAGTATTTACCATTAACTAAAATGGAATCATTTTCGCAGATCACATCATTTATATTTTTGACATTTTTAGGCAAAAAGGTTACTTTTACATTGATAATGGTGTCACAATCAAACATACCTGAAGATGAAAGTTTTTCTGTTCCAGTTGCTTTATTTTTATTGTAAACAGTGCCATTAATTGTGATCGATTCACCATCACACAAGATGGGATTAAGATTGGTCACTACTTCCTTGGCGAAAACAAGATTTACAACTATTATAGAATCACAACCATTTGAGCTTCCTGATTTTATGATTTCTGTTCCAGTGGCATTATTGATATTGTAGATTTTGTTGTTCACACTGATGGATTGATTTTCGCATAATTGTAAATTTAAGTTGTTTATACTTTCTTTTTTGAAGCTAAGGTTTATAGTTATTATAGAATCACATTGAAAATCAGATACAGCAGATAGAGTCTCTATTCCTATTGGATTCTGTTGATTGTAGGTTTTATTATTCACTACAATAGATTCACCTTGACATATTTCTCGTTCTATTTTAAGTACTCTTTCTGGAAAAATGGTAAAAGTCTGCTCGTTGGTTAAAATATTGCCATTACAACTTTTATCTTCAAATGCTATAATACTCACACTATAGGTTCCTGCCAGGATGTCGAAATCATCGGGACAAAATCTTTGGCTCCAGGTCTTTTCAGTAGTGAAGATCGTATCTTTTTTAATGATCTGATTATTGTAATTTATACCTGTTATTAATTTGAATGGGCCTTGACCATCGAGGTCAAAGCTAAAATCGGTACAATTATTAACGCAAGTATTGGTAATGGGATTTTGTTGAATACTGGGTTCATAGAAAATAACCGGAACACCCGCTGCAACTGAAAAACAAGGGTCAGCAAAATCAATACTATCTCTGCCTATAGAATCAGCAGCAATTGCGGAAATATAATATGTCGTACCTAAGGTTCCATTGGAAGGAAATCCGAAAGTAGGCGTATTCGAATATGAGAATATTTTACCTATTTGTAGACCAGGCTTATCATGTAGCACAAAAAGAAGCTTATCTTCACTGCCGAGTATAGCATTATTATTAAAAGTTACCCTAACAGTATCATTTTTACAAGTCATCATAGGAGTAATTGAAGCTAGCATAGTACCAGAACTTACCAAGCAATCACATTTTTTAGAGCCTTGTAGTACAATATTTCCGCAGTTATTTCCATCTGAGATAATGAGATTATATTCTTGTCCCGATGGAAATATAGCTGAGGTATATGTGCTTCCAGAAGGAACGCCATTTACTAAGTAAGTATTGGGGTCTCCTGATGTTATATCAAAAGTCACAATGTAACTTTCTTTTTGAGTACCACACTCCACTTTTAAATTGTTGATTTCTGGTGATGATAACACGGTGGCGGATGTTGTAGATAAAAGAGTACAGCTTGTATTGGATAAAAACTCTAATAATGAAGTGCCTTGAAGTCCTTCTGGATTAAAAAAACCATTTTGCACCCCAGGTCCACTCCAAGTACCCGTAGGAAATAATGGATCTACAAATGATGAAAGATTTAAAACATTGCTTGTTTCGCACGTTGCTATGGTAAGCAATGTTGGGGTTTGTAAGGCATTTACTTCTATCGCTGTGATCGCAGGAAGTATACATTGCTCGTCGGATGTAAAGGTGATCGGATATGTGCCTATAAGACCTTGAGTCTCAAAAATAGTACCGTTAACACCAGTACCTGACCATTGACCGCTGTTGTACAAAGGATCAAGAAGATTATTTAAATCTATGATGTCTGTGGTTTCACATACGGTTGCATTTATTAGTGTGGGTGTGGCTGATGCTATGACTTCAAGTGTAGTAGAAGCAGTGTTGACACAAAATTCAGAAGATTGGAATTGAAGAGTGATGATACCTGAGATGTTTGATGGATTGATCACATTGTTTACTACGTTTTGACCTGTCCATACACCTTGAATGAAATTAGGGTCGGCAAGATTAATCAGGTTGTAATTTCCTCCACCAGAGCAAATGGTAGCTGTGATTAAATTCGGATCTTGTGGTGCTAATATATCGACAAAAGTGGTCGCTGTAGAAAAACAGGAATTACTAGGCTCAAAAGTAAGTTGAATATTTCCAGTCTGTAGGCTTAAGTCTAAAACATTAGCAACCACTCCTGGCCCTGACCACTGTCCATTGCCAGCCAAAGGATCGTTAAGTGTGGTGAGATTAAATGTATTTTGAGTTTGGCATAATGTTGCAGTTCCTAAAGTAGGCAATCCACCAGGCGAAGCTACTATGGAAATGGGGCTGATTTGAAAACAACCATCGTTGTCCATTAGTTTGACATAATAAGTAGCGCTGCCGGTAACTAATACGCTACCTTGTGGTATCAGATTTGCTGGAATAGCTGGAAGGTTAAAAAAGTATTCAGCGGTATTGCCACTTAAATTATTAACGTAGTCATTTAAATCTACCAAAGTACCTTGGCACACTACAATGTTGTTTTCAATATCAGGTTGTGGACCAGTACTGATATTTACAGTAGTTGTTGATGGTAAAATACAGGGATCAGTCGGAGTAAAGACTAATACTATGCTTCCTGAAAGGTTTTGCGGGTTTAATAAGTTATTGGATACCCCTGATCCTGACCAATTGCCATTCGTTACGTTGGGATCTTCTAGTGTATTCAAATCCAGTGGAGCATCAGATGAACAAATATTGGCTGTCAAAAGATTTAAGGTAAGGTCTTCATTAATAGTGATGTTTAAAGTACCATCATCGTAGCAAGGATTTGTAGGAGTGAATGTGAGCGTAATAGTACCTGATAGATTGTTTGGATCAAATGTATTGCCCGTAACTCCAGTACCTGTCCAAGCTCCAGTTAAATTATTTGGAGTGATAAAAGGATTGAGATTGATCACATTACTGTTTTCGCAAATGGATATAGAAGTATTAAAAGTAGGACCTCCAGGATTGACGGTTACAGTCACGTTTTCTACATCTGAGCAGTTATTGATACTCGCATTTGCAAAATATGTAGTAGTTACAGATGGTGATACAGTGGTGGATGACAATTGATTTCCTGTAGTGGGAGGATTTCCGGTATGAAATGTCAATGTGGCATTAGGATCCGTAGTCACAAAATCTGATAAATTAATATTATCACCAGCACAGATTTGCATACTGGTAATATTTATTTGTGGTGGTTGGACTACAGTAATTTGATCTGTAAGTGGTGGGGAAAATGTAGTCGTACAATTATTGGATTGCAGTGTAATAGAGAGTATTTCTAACGTACAATCCACACAACTTGAGAAAAATATGGGATTAGCAGATGTTGTGACAGTTGAATTTTGAATATTGGTTCCACAACTAAGGATGTATGCATAGGTATATACCACTCCTGGATTAGGTAATGTAAATTGCACAGTAAACTGATTACATCCACATATGCTGGACTGTACTATTTCCATATCAAATAAGCTGGGATTAGATGGTGTGACTGTTAAGGTCACAGTTACTGGATCAGATGTGCAGGTACCGTTACTCACCGTGGCATATACGGTTGTGGAACCAGATAGATAGTTAGCTGGATTTAAAATGGGAATGGTTGCATTGACATCTTGATAATATGCAACGGTTCCGGTTCCAATAGTAGAATTGAGAGAAGTGAGATTAAACAACGCTTGACCTGTACCACTTATTTCACACAAAATAAGAGTAGCGGGTGATGCCACAGGTGATGCAGAGACATTGATCTGAACCACATCAGTAGCTGTACATCCTGATTGGTCTGTTACGGTTACCGTAAATGTACCAGAATTGGAAATATTATTGATATTAATAGTCTGAGTATTAAAACCATTGGACCAAGAGTAACCTGTTGGACTTGGAGCTGTATTGGTTGCAGTCAAAGTCACATCATCTCCGGAGCATACATTTAAATCAGGTCCACCATCCACGGTAAAAGTAGTACCTCCATTTACAAAAGTTATCGACCAGCTATTTAGGATACCAGCATCAATAGGGGCATAGTCATTTAGATATAGTGTCCATATACCGTCAGCGTTTACCCCATTGAAGGTATTGGCTAATGTATAGGTTCCTGGCGATCCAGTATTAGGATATGGGTTGGTTATTGTAAAATTTTGCCTTCCTTCGGGCTTCCAGGTACCAGAAAAAGGTGGTGTGCCGGAAACTATATTGGCTCCTGCAGCATCAGAAAAGACTGTATTGGAAAAATCATTACCTGACCCTCCGTTGCCTGTCGAAAGCTCGATAAAAGTGCCATTAGGAGCTATGAGCAAAATACCTGTTTCTCCTACCCAAGTATGGGTAATATCCATTGTGACATTTTCAATATATGTGCAACCACCGATAACACCTATGCCTGAGACAGAATTTGTGGATTGAGTAACACCTATGGTACCTGTGGGCGGAAAATTGAGTGGTGCCGCACCATCAAAAGTTTGTGCATTGGTTTTTACCAAAAAAGTAATCCACAGTACTATATGCAGCGTAAACAGGCTAAAATTTTTCATTAAAAAGTTGTTTAGGTTCAGATGTGCACAATACCATAATTTGGTTGTATATTCAGAAGATTTTTCTAAAATTTGTTTTTGTTAAATTAATAGATTTTTAAAATTTGTGAAATAAAATTTGGATAATTTGTCTAATATCCAAGCTTACTTTTAATTGAGTTATAGAATTCCAGCACCCAATCCCATAGCGATGATGATCAATGCCATGGCTACTGTTCGCTGTATAAATAAAAGGGTGACTTTTTTGATCCAAAAATTGCCCAAAATGGCTCCGGAAATAGCAAAAATAATAGCCGAAAGTAAGGTGATCATGTCGATTTGATCTATGTTTTTGTACATCCCATCTGCATACACACCCAGTCTTGTGATATCTACCATAGTACTTATAATCACAGTAGTGCCTATAAAGGCTTCTTTGCTCATACCTGACCGGATTAGAAATGCACTCCGCAGTGCTCCTTGGCTTCCAGTCAGCCCTCCAAAAAATCCACTGAGCAAGCCACCAACGGGTAACTTATCTTTATTAAATTCAAGTTTTCCAAAATATGGGGTAAGTTCAACCACAGCAAAAAACATGAGTAGTATTGCTATGATTAGTTTTAAAGTATGAATTTCATATTTGCTTCCATACATCTCATATCTAAACAATGGATCTATATCACCCATATGCATTAATATCCAAGCTCCTGCCCACGCAGCAAATATAGCAGGCATACCAAACCGCAAGATTATTTGCCAGTTTGCTTTTTTTGCAGTCAAAAATAGTTTGAAAATATTGTTGGCAAAATGTACAACTCCCGTCATAGCAATCGCAACATCAATGGGAAAATATAACATCATGACCGGTCCTAAAAGAGTACCCAGCCCAAACCCTGAAAAAAAGGTAAGGATAGATGCTACCAAAGCTGCGATACAAATAACGATAACTTCCATATTCTTTTTACAATAGCTAAAAGCTATGTTTTGTTTATCTTTGTGTCGCTAATTTTTTTTGTTATGAACAAGTATTTTCAAACCTTATTATTTGCAAGTGTTATTGCTTTTTTTGTTTTTACTTCATGCAATCACAATCATAATCTAGATCCGATATTGGCAGAAGCCCAAGCGATTCAGGATGAAGCTTTACATTTGGGCATCGGTGTAGATAGTATCATCAATGCAAAACTACTCATTGCAAAGGATTCGTCCGATTATGAATTTTTAAACCAATTAAAATCTGAGGTGGCCGTTTGGAGATTAAGTTTGGTAGTAGTACCCGGATTAAAACACAAGTGCAACCATGATCACGGCGAGCATGTTCACATTGTAGGGAGCGATGCATCACATTTGTCTCCAGCTGATAACAAGAAAGTACAAGAAGAATGGAAAACAGTTATAGACAACATAAATCAACGAGTTAGGCAGATTATTTTATAATTGACCTGACCATGATCTTTACTTCTGCTTCTGTAAAGAGTTTTGAATTTCCTGCTTGAAAGTTTATTTCTTTGTCTCCTTGTACAACTATAATTTCAAAGTCAAAACTTAGATCACCAGTAATTTCTTTTTTCTCATAGATAAATCCTTCATTAACCTCTTCGATGATTTTGTTAAATGCCGGATGTGCAGTTACTGCTTCTTTTCTTTCTTGTTTTAGTTTTGTTAAGTTACTTGTGCTTGCATCAGACATAAAGACCTGAATGTCATAGCCATGACCATCTTTGATATTTACAGCTGCAAGCCTTCCAGTTTGAGATTTTGTTATGTTAACTTGATCAGGAGCATTGATAGTGTATGGAATTCCATATTTGAGCAAATCAGTACCTTTAGATCCTTGATTTTTTTGATTACATGACCAAATTATTAAGATGGAAAAAAAAGATAAAAATAAAATATTAAATAGGGATTTAAAATTTGAAATCATTGGTCTCATTACATTTTGTAGTGCAAATCTACCTTTTTTTTAATATTTTTATAAAATTTATAAAATTTGAAAAAAAAATCATCATCAAATTTTATATTTATTTTGTAGAAAAATTAATTATTTTTATCTTTTTGTAGATATTATATACAATGCAATACAAAGAAAAACAATAAGTTAAATTCTGACGATAAAACATATTATAATAATAAATATATTACTATGATCTTATTTTGTATTTTGTAGGCCTTGTAACACACCCTATCTTTGTATCATCAAAGCAGATAAAGTGTTTGCAGATCATAAAAAGTATTGAGTTTTGAGTTAAAATATATTAGTCAGTTAGGGGTGAGATCCAAATTGACGCGTGAGTTTTGGATATGTTTATGGGATTATAATTTGTAAATGGTCGCTGGGGGGCGACCATTTTTTTTTGCCCAAAACTGAAATATGTATTGATTCAGATGGATAATATAATATTGCTGAGAGAAACTATTTTTGGATTGGATGTAATGGTTAAAAAAGTTCAATTTTTATTCATTACCTCATTTATGATATTGAATATGGTATCAATTATTTAATAATGGTTAATTTTAACTGTCAAAAACCAGCTAATTTGCCATCTTTAAATCATTTCTATTTGAAAGTTTTTTTATTCTACACAAATAAACAAGATACCTTAACATTCTACTTTAATCCTCGATTTTTTAAAGAAGTGATGATACCTTCCGCTTTTTGATAACCGTTGGTAACTAGAAACAATTTGCCATCTATCTTGGCTATAAGACTTGGAAATCCTTTTACACCCATTTTTTGTGCCAATTCAAATTCTGAGTATACCTTTTCTTTACTTTGTAGCGCTCTGTACTTGATGGCAAACGTTTTGGGATCTATTCCAGCTTTTTGTGCTAAAAGAATATAGGTTTCATCATCATTGGGCAATGAGTTGTGAAAATAGAAAGATTCCTGGACTGATTTAAAGTAATCATACTTTTTGCTTGGAGCCATCTCGCCAGCGACTAATACGGCTCTACAAGAAGGCTCTGTATCATAAAGCACCGAAGACTGTTCCAAAATAGCATAATTAAATCGTTGTCCTGTAGCATGATTTACTTCCATCCAGTGTGTTTTTAAAAAATTCTTGAGCTCCATCATGGTCTCCGTTCCACCAGCTCTTAATCCACCCATGACCATCTCAAAAGTGGTCTCAGGAAAGGCATTTTTAATTTTATCCAATTCTGGTCCAAAACCATAACACCATGAACACATCGGATCCCCAATGTAAATTAATGTATCTCTTTGTGCAGATAGTGTATGTAGCATAATTGTGAAGTAAAGGATTAAAAAAGGTTTCATATTTAAAAGCATGATGCATTATTTTAAACCTTTCAGCCGGAAGTAAGTTGTATTTTTTTCAACAATTTTTTTGACGCATTAAAAAAAGCCTAACTCGCTTTTCTTAACAAATGTTAATTACAACCAATTTTCAAATCTATAGATTTTTATATACCTTTGTGCTGTGAGTAATATACAGGAGCTGATTCAGGTTTACGAAAAAGATAGACGCGTAAATGACATCAATACATTAACTTCAGGAGATATTCCAGCCCGTATTTGGCTGAGTGGATTGTCTGGAGCCTTGGATTGTTTTGTCTTGTTGGGACTTTATGCTACTCAAAAAGGTTCTCACATTTATCTAGCCAGTGATAAAGAAGAAGCAGCTTATATACAGAATACGCTTCAATCTCTTGTAGAAAACAAATCGATTCATTTTTTTCCGGATTCTTTCAAAAGACCGATGCAATATGACGAACTTGACAAAAATAATGTCTTGATTCGTACTGAAGCTATCAATAAAATACACACTGCCAAAGGCAAAAAGCAGATATTAGTCACCTATCCTGAGGCGATATTTGAAAAGGCGGTAGATCCCAGTTTTTTGGATAAAGACAAAATTCTGATTGAAAAGAATGCTACTTTGGATATCAATACGATGATCGAGCTATTGGTGATGTATGGATTTGATAGAGTAGAGTTTGTATATCAACCAGGTCAATTTTCTATACGCGGAGGTATCATTGATATTTTTAGCTATGGCAATGAATGGCCGTATCGTATAGAAATGTTTGATATCGAGGTAGAAAGTATCCGAACATTCAATCCCGTGAGTCAACTTTCTGTACAGGAGATCAATACGGTATCCATTATACCCAATATCAATAATAAATTTACGCAGGATCAGAAAATCAGTATTTTCAATGTTTTTGGACCAGATACTTGTATTTGGATCAAGGAGCCAGATTTATTGGTGGAAAAGCTTCAGATTTGCTTTGAAAAAATCGAGTCTTTTGCGGATTCTATAGCTGCCAAAACGGAAGAAGAGCTTAAAGAAATCTTTGCAGAAAGAGCCTTTATATATCCTGCGCAAATAGTGGAAGAAGTCTCTGCTTGTCATATCATTACCTTAGGGAAGTCAGAACTCATCAAGACCAAAGATGAAATTGTATTTGACACAGCATCACAGCCGGTTTTCAATAAAAACTTCAATCTCCTTATTGAAAATCTAAGGGAGAATATCAAAAAGGAATATACCAATTTCATCTTTACAGATAGTGTAAAACAGATAGAGCGATTCTACAATATCTTTGAAGATATGGGCGTCCAACTGCAGTTTCACCCATTGCATAAATCCGTACACAGTGGCTTTATAGACCATAAAAATAAATTGGCATGCTATACCGACCATCAGATTTTTGAACGCTTTCACAGATATAAGCTGAGACAAGGGTTTACGGAAGACATGGCTATCAGTCTCAAAATGCTTAAGGAATTGGTACCGGGAGACTACGTAACCCACATCGACCATGGTATAGGGAGGTATTCAGGTCTCGAAACTATCGAAATCAATGGTCACAAACAAGAAACAGTAAGACTTGTATATCAAAACAACGATATCCTTTATGTAGGTATCAATTCGCTCCATAAGATATCCCGATATGTAGGCAAAGATGGTACGGAGCCCAAACTCAATAAGATAGGTGGTGATGTCTGGAAAGCACTCAAAAGAAAAACCAAAGCCAAGGTAAAGGACATTGCCAAAGAATTGATCAAACTTTACGCCCAAAGAAAAGCATCCAAAGGCTTTGCATTTCCACCAGATGGTTACTTACAGACAGAACTGGAAGCTTCTTTTATTTACGAAGATACTCCTGACCAACTTACCGCCACACAGGATGTCAAAGCGGACATGGAACGCGAATATCCGATGGATAGACTCATATGCGGTGATGTAGGATTTGGCAAGACCGAGGTAGCCATCAGGGCAGCATTCAAGGCAGTAGTAGCTGGAAAGCAAGTTGCTATTTTGGTGCCTACTACCATTTTGGCTTTGCAACATTTCAAAACATTTTCTGAGAGATTGAAGGAATTTGGAGCTACAGTAGAGTATATCAACCGATTCAGGACGACTAAAGAAAAAACTGAAGTACTGAAAGGTGTAGAAGATGGTAAAGTAGAAATTCTCATAGGTACTCATGCGCTTTTGGGCAAAGGGATTAAATTTAAAAATCTGGGTCTGCTAATCATAGATGAAGAGCAAAAATTTGGTGTAGCCGCCAAAGAAAAAATAAGATCTATGCAAGTCAATGTAGATACACTGACGCTTACAGCTACGCCGATACCACGTACCCTTCAGTTTTCACTTATGGCAGCGAGAGATTTGTCCATCATCCGAACTCCGCCACCCAATAGACAACCCATCTATACCGAACGAAGAGTCTTTAGTGAGGAGCTGATCAAAGATTCTATCTACTATGAAGTGCAACGAGGTGGACAAGTATTTTTTGTGCATAACCGAGTCAAATCACTATATGAGATGGCGGATTTGATTCGTAATTTATGCCCTGATGTATCTGTAGCAGCTGCTCATGGACAGTTAGAAGCGCACGAGTTAGAAAATACACTTTTGGATTTCATTGATGGTAAATATGACGTGCTGGTTTGTACCAATATCATAGAAACTGGATTGGATATCCCTAACGCCAATACCATGATCATCAACAATGCGCATCAATTTGGCATGAGTGATTTGCATCAGTTGCGAGGTAGGGTAGGTAGGTCCAATAAACGGGCTTTTTGTTATTTGTTTGCACCACCATTATCTGTATTGACGTCTGATGCGCGCAAAAGAATTAAAACCTTGGAAGAGTTTTCAGACCTGGGTTCCGGATTTCAGATAGCAATGAAAGATATGGACATCCGTGGTGCAGGAAACCTTTTGGGTGCTGAACAAAGTGGATTTATTGCAGATATAGGTTACGAAACTTACCAAAAAATATTAGAAGAAGCCGTCGTAGAACTCAAAGAAACGGAATACAAAGATTTGTTTCAGGAAGAGAATGCCAAAAAGCAATCTTTCGTACGTGATGTAGATATCGATACCGACATCGAGATGTTGATCCCTGATAGCTATGTATCCAATATCCAGGAAAGACTCAATTTGTACACAGAACTGGACAAGCTGGTAGCAGAGGAAGATATCCAGAAGTTTGGAGATATGCTCAAAGACCGTTTTGGAAAGCTTCCATCGCAGATCAATGAGCTCTTTGATGGGCTGAGACTCCGTACAATAGCTAAAAAATTAGGTTTCGAACGCATCATACTCAAAAACCGAAAGATGAATTGCTATTTTGTGACCAATCCACAATCAATCTATTATGAAACCCCCGTTTTTCATGGCATCATGAAGTACGTGTCATCAGAAGGACATTTCAAAGGCTTTGCGATGAAGCAGTCCAATAATTATTTGATATTGACCAAGGAAAATGTAAAAACACTCAAGGAAGCTAGAGGGCTTTTAGATGGGATATTGGAGCAGGTGATTTTATGATTTTTAGATTTAGGTATACGGACAAATCATATTTATCAGCGATTTTTAAAACTATATTTTTCATTTTCAGAAATTATCCGATTTATTACTTCTTTACTATATTGTATTTGATAACTATCTGTACTTTTAATTTTCTCAAATAAAAAATCAAAATTAAAATCTAATTTACCTTTAGAAATATTCAAATATCTCACTAATGCAGCGAATATATCTTGTTTGGTGTATACTCCTCTTTCAAAACCTCGCAAATATAAATTCAAAATTATTTTATCTGTCGACTTTTGCTTTCCTAAATTATGTAATAGTAAAATATTTAAATTATTATAATTTTCAGGTTTTAAGTACATATTGTATAGCTTTGATTCATAATATTCAGATATAAATTCTAGTGAATGAGTATTCCGGAGTAAATTGAGCCACTCATTCCGGAGCAAACTGAACCAGTGATTCCGGAGCAAACTGAACCACTTTAAGATGTTGATTTGATAGTTATATTAGAGTAAAATAACACTCTGATATGGCCAATCATATAATATCGATG
>CAMBRK010000096.1 GCA_945870185.1 Aureispira sp. CCB-QB1
TGAGCCCGGTGACCTCTGGCATTCTGCTCAATCGTACCCTGCCCATTTTTCCTTTGGAATTCATCGGGGCATCCTCGCTTCAGGATTCTATCTGGATGGATATAGGTCTCTTAGACGCGGCATATAGCAATATCTATGCAGCTCGATATGAGCAAAATGCATCATGGTACTCATTTAATTTTCAACATATTTGCTAAAATTGTTTCGTCTATTTTTAATATGTTTAAAATTTTAAGAAATATTTCAAAATCAAGCAAATTTTAGTCATATTCTATAAAAAAATATGTATTTTGGTAATTTCTGTATCTATTTAATGCCTAAATTTGTACTATTATTATGAACCGATTTTTTAATTAATTTTAACCTTATATATTATGAACCGATTTTCATCACCATTAAATACAAAAAATATGTACACCATCATCAGATTATCATCCATCATTTTTATGATGACATTCATCCTATCATCCTGCGATAAAGACCCAGTAGACGCTTGCATAGATGACCCCACCTGTGAGTACTTCCGCTGCAAAGTCAATGGAGAGTGGTGGACACCAGATTGCGAAAACGGACCACTATTTGGCTGTCGGCATACGGATGTACAGTATTATAAAGATTCAGAAATTAAACCAATATACATTTATACTTCAAAAGAATCTAATACTTCAGGAATGAATTTATATGCTAGAAACATTCAAGAGACTGATTTGAAGTACAAATTTGATTTTCAAAATCAGAATGACCTACCTAGATTTTATGAACAAAAACAAAATTCTGTTGATAGAATTAGATATTTAATTGATACAAGTGCTGTTAACTACATTATTTTTAGTAAAATAGATACTTTAAGCTTTATTTTAGAAGGAAAATTTTATTTTGAAGGGTTAGATGATGGAGGAAATAGGAAAATTATTTCCGACGGTTCATTCCGACAAAAATACCGATTTTAAAATAAGAAAATGTACGTATAATACTCAAGATTAAATAATTTTTTTTCATCACCAAAACCTTTTTAATATGAACAAGTGGAAACTTCATACATCACCCTTAAATACAAAAAATATGTACACCATCATCAGATTATCATCCATCATTTTTTTTATGACATTCATCCTATCATCCTGCGATAAAGACCCACTAGACGCATGTGCCGAAGACCCTACTTGTGAGTACTTCCGCTGTAAGGTCAATGGTGAATGGTGGACACCTGACTGCGAAGATGGACCACTATTTGGTTGTAGACATACGGATGTGCAGTATTATCGTGATTTAAATGGTGGAGGACTAACTATGAATGTTAAGAAGGAATCGCAACAATCTGGATTTTTACTAAGCGCAAATAACATTCAAAGTATTAATACAAAATATGAAATTTATAGAAAAAATGGAGACATAACTAGATATTATGAAGACGAAAACAAAGATAAGGTTAGGGAAAGATACTATATAGATTCGTTGGCAGAAAATTACATTATATTTGATAAAATTGATACTGTAAACTTCATTTTACAAGGAAAATTTTATTTTGAAGGAATCGATTCAAGTGGTATTCGAAAAACTATTACAGATGGAGAGTTCAGACATCGTTACAGGTTTTAATAAAAACAGCACAAGTTATATTCAAGATTAAATAAATAATTTTTTTCATCACCAAAACCTTTTTAATATGAATAAGTGGAAACTTTTTCGATGGGCATTGCTATGCCTATGGTTGAGCGCCGCAGCGCGCTCCCAAGCTCAGTCGCAGACCGCCGATGAGCGATTTGTAGAAGCCATGTCGGCACTCGATATGGCCCCGGTTCAATCTAGTACAGGTCTCTTTGCAGACCGTGTGCCTTCTATCGTACCGTTGGAGCTCTTTCGAGGTAGGGCGATTTCTGACACCTTGCGGGGATCTAAGTCTCTTAGACGCGGCATATAGCAATATCTATGGATCTCGATATGAGCAAAATGCATCATGGTACTCATTTAATTTTCAACATATTTGCTAAAATTGTTTCGTCTTTTTTTAATATGTTTAAAATTTTAAGAAATATTTCAAAATCAAGTAAATTTTAGTCATATTCTATAAAAAAATATGTATTTTGGTAATTTCTGTATCTATTTAATGCCTAAATTTGTACTACTATTATGAACCGATTTTAATTACCACAAAACAAACAAATTCATCATGAAAACAAATCCAATATTCACATTCGCACTAGTACTCATCGTACTCCTATCTATCCTCAGCTGTACCAAGACCGAAGAGATAGACAAACTCCCACCCATCACTATGGAAGGTAAAAATACCTTCGGATGCCTAGTCAATGGTATAGCCTGGATACCAGAAACGAATGGAGGGTTGTTTAATGAAAAATTAACAGCACGATATGAAAATGGAGGTCTAAGTATTCAAGCAAGAATACGGACTAATAGTGACGTAATTAATCAAAATTTAATTATTAAATCAAACTTCAACGATTTAGGCATATACCAGATCCCACCGCCACCTTTTGAAGGGATATTATATTTTAATTCAAAAAACAAACCCATGGGTACCATAGAATGTACATCTTACAAGTGCATCCCCGAAGACACAGAAATAGAAATATTATACCTCGATACCAGTAAACGTATCATTTCAGGAACATTTAGCTACAAAAACCTAACAAATAGGTGTGGTGATGTCATTAACATCACAGATGGCAGATTTGACGTCAGGTATTGATATAAAACAACAGCTTAAGAAATTTTAGTATAGTTTAATTTTATTTTTTAACATTCAAAAATCGATTATTATGAACCGATTCACACGGCTTTCATTAGCCACGAAAACCCATAATAGAAAGATATAGAATTCAAGGCATTTCACCATTAATATTAAAAACAAATTCATCATGAAATCGACATAAAAAATAATCATGGTTTATTTTACCTGCCCGATGTCAGGCGGGTACAAAGCCATAATGATTATTTTTTATCAAAGATTCCATCCCGCCGGTGACGCGGGACGAGTTATGACCATTAAAAATAAAATAAAAATAAAGAGATGAAAACAAATCCATTATTCACACTAGCACTAACACTCATCGTACTCACATCTATCCTCAGCTGCACCAAGACCGAAGAGATAGACAAACTCCCACCCATCACTATGGAAGGTAAAAATACCTTCGGATGCCTCGTCAATGGCAAAGCCTGGATTCCTGAAACGGATGGGGGGCTTTTTAATGAAAGGCTTTCGGTATATTACGCAAATACATTTTTAAACTTACAAGCAAACTTGAGAAATGAGAATTCAAATGTTTGGCAAATAGTAGATGTTAAAGTTATTTTTAATGACATAGGTTTTTTTCAAATTCCTCCAGCTCCATCATCAAATGAGCTATTTATAAATTTAAAAAACAATCCTGTAGGTACTATGGCATGCACTAGATATAAGTGTATTCCTGAAGACACAGAAATAGAAATCATATACATAAATACAAGCCAAAGAATCATTGCAGGCAAATTTAGTTACAAGAATTTGAAGAATGATTGTAGTGATGTCATCAATATCACTAATGGCAGATTTGATGTACGGTATTGATATAAAACAATAACAAAAGAAATTTTTAGTATAGTTTAATTTTATTTTTTAACATTCAAAAATCGATTATTATGAACCGATTCACACGGCTTTCATTAGCCACGCTTTTGTCTTTAATGAGCTGGATGTCTGCCTTTGGGCAGGGCATCGTGGTAGAGCAATCTCCCACCACAGACATAGAAGCTCAGATCACACACGCCTTAGCGCCGCTCTCTATGAGCCCGGTCACCTCGGGCATTTTGCTCAATCGTACCCTGCCCATTTTTCCTCCAGAACTCATCGGGGCGTCCACGCTTCAGGATTCTATCTGGATGGATCTAAGTCTCCTAGATGCAGTATATAGCAGCATGTATGCGGCTCGCATCCCTGGAAACTCAGGTCTGCCGTCACCAGAGACTGCTTATGCAAATGCTTTAGCACAGCACAACAGTACGAGTACCGTACCCATCGTATTGTCTGCATTGGTCTTCCAGAGATTTGTGGATGATCCGTTTGCAGCGGGCGTCTTAGATTCCATCAATGGTCAACTGCGATATGCCACAGGAGTCAATCCTGCCGATGCCTATACCACAGGGCGTGTCCTTGCCTCTGGTTTATTTAGCTATAAGATGGGACAGCAGGTGACTTTCACCCTTCCTACCACCCATCTCATAGGCAATACTTCCATTGCACTATCGTCTATTGAGGTAGATGCAGGCGATGGTTTGGGTTTTAGAGCCTTGAGTCCGGGTGGTACTTTGTCTGTTACTTATAGTGCAGTAGGAGACCGCATCATCAAGATACGCTTTGCCGATACATCGGGTACTTCCGTAGTCCACTACCACCGCATCACGGTAGAGAATGTAAGTGCTTCCCGTGATCGAATCACGGGCGGTACACGTGGCGAGCCTCTTACTTTTACTCAACCCATAGATTGCCCTACTTGTATCTGTGATGATATCACCGCAGATGACGGGTCTGCTACTATACACTATTGTATCCGTCTCTCTTGCTTAGATAATGGTAAGCCTTCCTCTGACATCACCAAACTCAAAAAACCGCTCATCATCTTAGATGGTATAGACCTTACGTGGACTGAAAATAAGGCAACAATGCAAACGTTACTTATAGGAACCAAACGCGGCATGCGTTTCCAAGATCTAAAAATTATGGGTAATGCTACCCTCCAAGATATATTGGATGACAATGAGTACGATGTGATATTTCTGGATTATCATGATCACCACAAGTTGATAGAAGAAAATGCAGCGGCTTTTCAGGCTTTCTTACGCATGATCAATGACATCAAAGCGGCCAATGGCTCACCACACAAAAACATTGTCATGGGTATATCCATGGGTGGTTTGATCGGTCGATATGGCTTAAGAGAGATGGAGATCAATGGCGAAAATCACGATGTGGAGAGCTACATCACCTTCGATAGTCCTATGCAAGGTGCCAATGTACCCTTGTGTTTGCAAGGCTTGATACTCAATTTGAGTACAGTCAGAGTGCCGTGGATATCTACATTAATACCACCTGTAGATATATTGAAAGAAATATTCTTACGTGGATCTATAAATTCCTTAGAGGCTGCGACCGCAGGTTTTCTAAATGTAATCAATAGTCCGGCAGCCAAGCAAATGACAAAGTACAACATTTATGATCCATCAGGTACTATACACAGATCATTTATGGACAAATTACATAATGTAATGGGACCGCTTCAAAACTGTAAAACAGTAGGCATATCCAATGGTTCTGGTTCAGGCGGTGGAGGTGAGATAGGTCCGGGTCAGTTAGCTTTTTCTATTTCTCAGGCGTGGTGGGCAGCATTTGCTGGTCTTTTAGGTATCAATTTGGACATGAATATTAATGGCATCACTGCACCGGGGATAAATAATGTAGTGTATGACGGACGACTCAATATATCCTATTTGTATGGTTTGGTACGTAGTATCAATGAAGTAGCAGTTAGAGGGCCGTCTAATATGCTACCCATAGATATGGTGCCAGGCGGCACTGTAGGATTAGCTGCCTTAGAAATGAAAAATTTAGATAAAGTACCATCCATAATCAATTTGACTCTAAATGCACAAAATTATACATTTATACCTACCGTCAGCTCATTAGATGTACAAGGGTTAGGACCTGATATGATACACCCGAATCTTTTTTCGACAGACTTTAGCAGTAGTACTTACGATAATACAGTGACACAAACAGGAACAGTAGAAATCACAGATCTCAGAACTGGTGGAACCATGGCTGTAAACAATAATGGTCACGTGATCATGGATTTTAACAACATTTCGCTCTTACTCAATACTGCCAAAGTGGAAGGTGAAGCACTGACAAATCCACTTACATCGAGGATATATAATTTTGGCGAAGGCGCAGGAGTCACTGGGTCACCATTTAGACCTACTATCACACCTGATTATTTCAAACGAAATATGCATATCACGGGCTCTGGAAAGGTATGGATCAATAGAAATGATCGTATAGCTTATACTGATGTAGCTTTCAATGTGGATAACTCCACTGGTACACATTTTGATGTGACAATGGGCAAAGATATATGTAGTGGTGCAGCTAGAGAAGTGTTGGTAAATAATGGCGGGGAGCTTTCCATAGGACAGTGGTCTTCAGGTAATACTGGCCGACTAATTCTAAGTGCCCAGACCAAACTGACCATAGGCAGTGGTGGAAATCTATTTATAGATAACAAATCTGGCATCGTAGTAAAGAAAGGTGCTACATTAGAAATACTAGCTGGGGCCAATGTAAGACTCCTAGGCAATAGTTATATCCATGTGGAAAAAGGTGGCACCATCGTAGTAAATAGTGGTGGAGATATATTTTTAGAACAGGCCATGGCTGTGAGCTTAGGAAGTAGTCTTACTAATGCAGGGTCGGTCATCGCACTAAACGGCGAAATCATAGCTACTACCGGTACCATCAAGTTAAAGGGAAAGGGCTTTTTATGGATCAGAGAAGGTCATATATTACAAACTTCCACATTTAAAATGAAGTGGGAAGGCCACGGAAAAGCCAACACGAGTTTCAGGGTGGATGCACCTGTCCACTTAAATGGATTGAGTTTTGAAACTTCATCAGCCAATGTGATGATCAATAAGAAACTAAGTGTCACTAGTGGTGGTACTGTATTATTAAACAATTCTAGATTTATAACATCTCCTACCAGCCTATTTGTATCATCTGAGTCGATTCCATTAATTTTAAATATAAAGAAGCAAAGTGTGATCAGTATAGATGGCACACCGACACTGACTATGACTCGATCAGAGTTTGATGATGTTCCTGTTTACACAGAAAACTTCCAAAACATTTTAGGAGAGGGTGTCACATCTGTGATCAAGAAGAAATCGATCAATTTCTACTTCAAAAATGGCAATCAAGTAAAATTTGAGTCATGCAATATTTCAGGTTCAGGTCCAGGATGGCAGGTTGTTGATGATGGTATTGTACCAAAGATCTCGAAAATAGGAGTAGCATGCCATAGTGTTATGGATTCTAAATACTTGTCTTGTACATTTGATGGATTTAATCACCAAAATGGAAGAACCGAAGATCCCAATCCTGTTAACCAGTATATAGGGATCAGAAATGAAAAATCACCCTTCATATTTATGGAGAACTCATCCATCACCAGCTGTGATCATGGTATTTATGCTCCAGATGCAGTGAATGTCGTTATGGACCATAGTGCTATTTTAAGTTGTGATAAAGGCATAGAGATGACAGGATCATCATCAACAGGACTCGTAAAAATGCTTTGTTCATCATTGCTGTACAATAATTATGGGGTTTATGGCACGGATATTACCTTGGCTATAGATGGCAAAATTAATAGCCAAACCACTGGTGATGGGGCTATTTCTAAAAACTACTTTGACAACTTACAATCTCATTTTCAAATATGTTATTTGAAAAAAGAGTTAGAATGGGAGATACCCGCCAGCTATAATAGTTGGGTAGATCCTTTGAAGTATCACATAGGAGTTTGTCCTTCGATGTATGTTACGGAATTGATACAGTCCCCCAATAATGGTGGCGCTTGTAAGCGGAGAAATTATGCAGATTGTCAGGATTTAGTACCTGATTTTCCATTGATACATCCTACGATGACAGTGGGTGATTATGCTGGTACATGTGTAAATACTACTACTTGTACGGGTAGTCCTATCCTAGAGAATTACTGGAGGGGATATACCTGTTATTACAATGAAGATTTAGGCTCAGCCATTTATTATCTGACACCATTGGCCAAAGACTATGCTACAGTAAAAAGTGGATCTCAACCTGTATTGTGTGACCACATATTGGCCGAGGCACATGCTTTTGCAGGGGGATTTGTAGAGTACGATGATATATTAGAAAATAACCATACTCTCGAGATTTTGTCAGCTTGCGAGCTACAAGAAAATGGTACTTACACAGCTATGTTGAGCGTAGTGATTCCTGAATTTATAGGTCAAAATTATACGATCTTATGGTCCGCTAGTGATGGTGGAGACATATCAAGTGATATCAAAGTTTCAGAGATAGCCACCAATGGTATAGGAAAATACGTAGTCATCATAGACGATGGTATGTGTTCCTACACAACATCGTATGATTTTATACAGCAACCTTTAGCTTGTAACCCATCATGTACTTGCACAGCACCTAATTTGGTATATGATCCGATCACTTGTAACCTTAGTTGGCCTGCATCAGTGTGCCCTGAATATACCGTATCATTACAAAGATTGTCACCACAAAATGTATGGGTAAATATAGGTAACGGATCACCACATACAATCACAGAAAACGGAAATCACAGACTAATCTTGTCCAAAGCTGGATGCCCGAATGTAGTATCAAATTCGGTTTCTGTTTCTTGTAATAATACAAACAATGGATGCAGCTGTCCTGCACCTTCATTAAATCTAAATGTGTCATCCTGTACATTATCATGGACTGTTGTATCATGTACGGGATATGTAGTCAGTCTCCAAAAATTAAACCATGCCAATGTATGGGAAAATATTGGCAGTACATCACCATTTACAGTAACTGAAAATGGAAGTTATCGAATAGGATTGATGACACCAGGTTGCCCAGATGTATATTCAAATCCAGTTTCAGTTACCTGTCAGAACCCCAACCCGGGTTGCAGTTGCCCAGCGCCCTTCCTAAATTATAATGCAACGGCCTGTAATTTGAATTGGACTCCATCATCTTGCCCAGGATTTACAACTACGTTGCAAAAGTTAAATCCAATAACAGGTATTTGGTCAAATATAACATCAACATCACCCTACAATATTCCACAAAACCAAAACGGATCATATCAGATCAAAATGATTAAGCCCGGCTGTCCTGATGTGATTTCATTGCCAGTTTATGTGTCTTGTAGCTGTACCAACACTCCAGCAATAACTGCTTTTGTAATGGAAGATGATATTCCTGGAAATTCACAAACACTTGGTAACGGTGGTATGGCATCTATGTCATTATCACAATCTTCACCTACAGGATGTGTTGGAGACCAATTATTCATAGGGTTTTTAAGTTCAGAGATAGATGGAGACTGGACGGGACAGTCAGAAATCCATAACACCTTTATTATCTTTTTAATATCATTTAATTACATATTGTGCATATCTTTATATGTACTTTGGTAGATGCGGGGTAGCATATAATTTACGCTAAAATACGACTATTTACGAACTTGGCCCACTTGATTAGACATTTAATTTTTCACACTAATAAATACTAATCAGCAGTTATTCTGACATTTTATACTATTGTAATACTTCAAAAATGAGGAAGTTATTTACATGATAAACTCAAATCCATATTTGTGCCGAAACTCATCATATTTATTTCAGGTTTGTATTTCAATGCTAATAATTTTTTCTATTTGAATAGGAAGAAACTGTTCCAACAAATAGGTACTTTGAAAAGCCTATGATTCAGTTAAAGCTTTTAGATACTTAGGTGAATGGTCGATTTACATTATTATTAAATCTAACTTGGCTCTATCAATGTATAAATCAAAAGATACTGGTGCTGGTGAAACACGACCTAAAAACATTTCGGTTATATATTTAATTAAAATTATATATAAAGAATTTCAATAGAAATTTAAAGTAATTTATAAGGCGTAACTCCAAGGGTATAAAATAAAAAGAGAGAAATGAAAAACTCATTCCTCCCTTTTGCAACATAAAAATATAGCGTCTCTTAGTCCCTTAATATCTTTGAATGATCAATTTTTTGATAATAGATTTACTTTGAGATTTAACAGTTAAAAAATATAAACCATTTTGAAGTTGGCTGGCATCAAAATAATGAAGTTGACCGGTATTATGAAGGTTAATTTCTCCTTCATAGAGTTGTTGTCCAATAGAATTCCATAATTGAAAACCAAGCTTTTCGACCATATCACTTTGGATATTAATGGTAAATGTTTCGGCACTAATTGGGTTAGGATAGACTTCTATGCTTAATTCACTAGGTTTAAAGTTTTGAATCAAGTCATCATTTTGAGCAACAACTTTCTTCTTAGGGATTAACCAACCATCTGTACCTTCTACAAAAATTGTTTCATATTCTTCTTCGTATGAATTACTTCTGAATTCAGTACTGTTTTCCTGAAGATATGGTAAATTTGCTTTCCAATTGCCCGAGTAAGACCTTCCTTCAATAAACGTATTATTAAAGTTCGAAAGTGTTTTGTTAGAATAGAAAGAATTCCCGGGATCCAGTACTTTATAACTGGATGCTATTCCGGATGGACCATTTTTAGCGGATATCAACACCCAATGGTTTCCGTTGTTAACTTTAACAATGACTTTGCGACAAAGATTAAGCTGCCCATCCAGCCAAGTCCAGTTGTTGGAAAAACTATTAGATGACTGGAACACTACCCCGCCCGGACCGTCCATATTAGCTGCCAATGACCAACTACTCAATGAGCAAGTGGGCACGTACCCATTCACATTATTAAGATAGTTGTTGAGAGTAGCAGGTGTGAAACTCAAAGGATTGTTACCTTCTTGAGAGGCAAGTAACATAGCTATACAACTTATGACACAACCTGCATTCTGAATAGTGCAGTTATTATTCATTTTGTTTTTTGCCCAACTTTGATCAGCTTGAGAGTACCACATAAAATTAGACGGGCATGAGTTTGTAAAAGTGATTGGTCCTGAGTGTCTTCTGATCCCAGTAAATGAAAACATAACCGGAATAATGGTAAGAGACTGATTTGGCATTAAATTTTGAAGGTTTACTGTGATATTAGCAAAACTAGATGTTGCATTATAAGAAATTGAGTTCAAAGATGTACTGCTACATGGTGAGTTAGTTCTTATAAACAAAGATCCACTATTGCCAAAGGTAGTGCCATTCTTCATACTTACCTGAATTGTTGCTGTTGTTCCAGAAATAGATATTACTCTAGCACGAATTGTTTGACCATTGCTGCTACATCCAATATAATTGAAAGTAGACGTTGTAAAATTATTCAATGCAGGATTTGTAGTATAAGATTGTGCTACTAAAAATTGCACTGAAAAAATCAGAAAAAAAGTAAATAAATGTTTCATTGATTTAAATTTAATGAATTAATAAATTTAGAAATTTTAAAAGTCGGGACCATAATTATATATGGTCCCGAGATGTACAGTATTAGGCAAGATTTCAATTTGCCTGCATCCAACTACTTCTTATCGCCTCTTCCACCATAAATAAGGGAATTCATTATCCCGTATTCATAATTATGGGCGACAGTAGTTCCGTCGTCACGATGATCAGCCACTTCAATGCAAGTATCTGTGCTAAACAAACCTCCATCAGCTTTATAAACCCATGAAGTTTTGCCATCCTCACTCACTTCGCGATAGTGATTATCATCAATCCAATGTTTTTCTGCCATAAGATTAATCTTTAAGACTTCAGTTTTAATATTAGGAATGAAGTGACTCCTGCCAATGTTTTTAGGTACAAATAGCTTACCTAGTAAAGTTTTCATTTTCATAAATCAAATTTTAATTTTTAATATTCTCTACGATCGCTTCCATTTTAGTTCTCATCAAATTGATATTCCTGAGATTCTCCCTTTTTTCAGTATCGTCAATTTGGTATTTCCTTGGTCTGTAGTTTTGAAAATTAACTTCAGCTCTATCAAGGTCAAGTATAACTTTATAGACATTCCATTTTATCTTGTTTGCTGAAACTATTGCATAGGCAAGTAGCCCTTCTGGATACTCAGGATGATTGTATGACAATTTCCCCAAAATTTTCATTGCGTCTATTTCCAGCAAATTGGCTTTTTGATGATCTCCAAGTTGGTGAAGCAAATCTGCCCATTCTGACTTTATAAGGCCCAATCGCTTGTCGATTGAAGGTTGGTCATATTCAATTTCAGTAGCCAAATCTTTAGCTGAACTTATACATTCGTGAGCTTTTTCATACAGGTTTATTTTTTTCTGAGTAGATTTTTCTTCCATTCCACGATATTGATAAAGCATTGCTTGTACTTTTTTACAAAAAATGACACCTTTCGGCTCAAAGTAGTTTTTAAAGCTTTCCATAATGGAAAATAGCCTGCCTTCCTGATCCTGATGAAAATAATAGTTTTCAATATCTGCAGAAATAATCTTTGCAGATGTATAAAAGTCCGAAATGGCATCAGGGATACCTATTTCAGATAATTTTGTAACTTCTTCTTTAAAGTTTGTGGTTGCTAAAGTTGACATGGTTTAAATTTTTTAATGATGAATGATTTGATACAATAAAAAATATGAATTCATATTCTAAGTTGGATACGTTATATATATATGCCGAAATTTGTAGTAAAAAGTGTCTCTCTTCTTAAATTATTTTATATTTAAAAATAAATATAAATTTATGTTATATGTATGTATATATTATGCTGATACTAATACATTGCATTTATTTATATGTATTGCACTTAATATATTGCTCAAAATGTAGCTTTAGAAGAAAGTTGTTTCTTAAAAGTTGTATTTATATAATTAATAGTAGCTATTTGGTCAGGATACGAATAATTAATTGTACCTCAAGTTGTTTATTTAAACTGATCAGATTGTTGAGTATGATAAATCAATATGTACTGCTTCTCAAACTAATTATATTATTAAAGTTTGATAATTTAAAAATTCATAGTTAGTGTTGGTTTGTATTGAAACTTGTAAATTTGCATCGGTTATTGGATAAACCAGAATTTCAATATGTTTAGCTTAAAATTTTTGTCTAACTTTTATTACGGATATTTTTTCTAAAAATAAATAATTTTATGTTACTTTTTTTTAGAAAAAGACAGACTAATAACTTTCAAATCGACAAGGACGATAAATATTATATTGATGAAATTAATAAAAACAATCCCTCTGTTATGGGAGAGCTTTATAAATATTGGATGCCTAAAATTAATGTTATTGTGGAATGCCGAAGTGTTGGAGAAGAAAATTATAGTGAAATATTTTTCGATTCTTATGATAAAATGGCTTTAAAAATCTCTGAAGGCTATCCAATTGATAATTTTTTTGGATTATTTTCTACAATAATCAAAAATACATGTCAGGAATATACTAGACAAAAAATCTCTATAGATAAGGCATTTGTAAAATACCAAACAACTGTAAGCTATAATTCTGATAATGACGATTTAATTAAACAAATATTTCCTCATGAATTTCAAAAAATTGATATTATAGTGCAAAATGCTCTAGGAAACATGGAAGAACCTTGTAAGGGAATATTAACCTTAATAGGATTAGGAACTAAATATAAGGAAATTGCTAAAAAATTAACTACGAAGAATAAGGTCTACACTGAAAATGCAATTAAATTGAAAATTTACCATTGTCGAAAAAAACTTCATGATATTTTGAGCAAATCTGATTACTTTATTAAAGCCAATAAAAAATTATGATATGGCAAATAAAAATAAATATAAAGAGATTGAATTGTACCTTAATAATGCATTAAACCCAAACGAGAAAACAGTTTTTGAGGAAAGATTAAAAAAAGATGAATCATTACAACTCGATGTAGATATCTATAATGCGATAAATAGAGTTCTTTCCGACCCAAAAACATTTAAGCGAAGGATGCTTCTTAAAGAAATAATAAAAAATCCGGTTCCAATGGATTTACCTTTTTTTGAAAAAATATTAAAGTTTTTAAAATCTTATTGGAAATTTGTTGCTTTTCTGATTTCAGTGCCATTGATAGTTTATATTATTTCTACATCTATGAATTCTAATGTTTCGGATGATGCTACAGGAGTTAAAACATTATCAGAGACAAACAATAATGATTTTATTAGTGATTCAATAAATATGGAAAATAATATATTCTCAGATTTAAATACAAATACTGATTTAAGCATGGATAATGAAAATATCTTGTTTAATGAGCGTTTACTTGACGATAAAGTATACACATTTAAATCTGATATTAAATTATTTGACGATTTCAATTATAACTGCCTTACAAAATTTAAAAATGATACTATTAGATACCAAGTTATTTTTGATACTTATTTGAATGAGAAAAAAATTAATACGCCTAAGCTAGGTGCATGGGGTGGGACACCTGCATACGGCTTTCTAAATATTATTGAAAAAGAGAATGAATTTATTTTAATTTCTTGTTTTCATCCTAAAGATAAAGATTCGTATTCTTGGTTTGAATCTTCAAATGGATGTAAATCAAAAGTTCAATTTGCTTCTAGAACGAGTGACTTTATAATTTTTGGCGTAAAAATTAGTAAATCTAAAGCCTTAAATGATATAGTGTTTAGGGCAGTTATGGAAAATACAATAGAAGAACCTATACCTTTTACCGGAACTACTTATAGTGGGTATAAAAGTGTATACAATGAAAATAATCCTGAAAATAAAATAATATGGTTTAGTGATTTAAAAACATCAAATATTCTAACTAGACTATCCAATATAAAAACGGAATGGGCTGTTAAATTACACACTATAGACGGAAAGCTTGTCAAGAATATGAAAGCTACAATTAAAAATGGTAAAATT
Source organism: Aureispira sp. CCB-QB1 (assembly GCA_945870185.1). Lineage (GTDB taxonomy): Bacteria > Bacteroidota > Bacteroidia > Chitinophagales > Saprospiraceae > OLB9. The sequence continues at coordinate 14,638 of CAMBRK010000096.1, forward strand.
AGTATTCCCAAAATAGAGCTAAACGAAAGTATTTATGACAATTACTATATTGAAGTTGACGATAAAGACAAAATATATAGGCTGTTATTTTTTAAGGGTGATTTGATTTTAATTATGAAATAGAAGTAATTTTATATAAAGTGGAATCATTTAACTGGTTTGAATGATTACATTTTATGATGATGTCATATAACTAAGATGGTTTGTTTGATGATTATCGGATTATTAGGTATTAAAATTTCAAAGATAAATATCCCTCTGCCCAACCTCCAAGTCATCAAGCCCGAATACATCAAATGATGTGTCTCTAAAAGCTTGCCAAGCTGATTAGATATCCTCATAACGACTGGCCCATTATAGTTAGGGATGTCGATGTAGAAAAGGCCTGTGGAAGGATTGGGGTAAATATTTACGGCATAAGTCTTAGAGGGGATGTCAGGACATGCCGCACAATAGCATCGTTCTGCGAGTGAAGGGTCAAAGATGAAAGGATTTATATTTGACTGGATGCGGGCGATGGCGAAAGATCGAAAGATTTCTTTGGAATCCGCTTTGTCGGATCGATGCCATCGGCAGAGATCGGGGAGCATGGAAGAAAAGAATGTTTTGCTTTTTTTATCAGCAGCTAACTTGTAGAAAGTGTAGAAATAGAAGATGGATCTCGCTATATCGCCCTTTCTGGATTCAACTGGTTCAAAGCTATTGGATTTGAATTCAGAATATTGGTTGATGTCTTTTCTAGGTATCATAGTTAGGGCCTGCTGAGAGTGGTATAAAATGTTGAAATTCAATAAAAAGTATTAAATTTGAGCGATCTAAGTGCAAGTAAAAATGGCAAAAAGCTCTAAAACCCGTGCATCACGCCTCAAATATGTCAGTACAACCCATGTATTGATACCAGGATTTGAAACACCATTCGATCAGAATCTGGATCCTACAAACCGTTGGGTAATTTTAGCCAATAAAATTCCTTGGG
>CAMBRK010000097.1 GCA_945870185.1 Aureispira sp. CCB-QB1
TAACTTATCTTTAAACGGCAAATCCAGGACTTTCATTTTCTCTATGCTCATGTACGTATGGATGACGGGGTATTGATTTTAAATGTTACAAAAATCTTAAAATTTTTTATTTAAATCAATTTTTGAAGTGTAAATCTAAAAACAAAAAATTTAAACTATCCGTTTTGATAAACTATCTATAGGAATTTAACTAGAATTTTGTTTTATATTCTAGTGTAAATGTTTACTTTACTTCAAAATTATGAATGCCACTGAAAGGACGACCATCTTTTGTCATTCCTTCTACTCTAATAAAATATTTTGAAAGATTGTCGGCAGTATAAAATGAAAAATTAGATATGCCGTCTTCATCAGTTTTGAGAAAAGGAGACCAAAATAGTGTTGTCCTCACATCAGGCTTCATGCTAACTGATTTTAATGAGTAGTCAGGTGAGTAAAAATTCTTGTTGTCTTGATATCCATCGGAAATATATTTTATTGCATTGGTGATAGCTTGTTTCTTATTTGAGCCTCCTATTTTACTGTAAAGTCCAATAATTCCACCTTCTGCTTGATCGCCATAAAGTACAACCCCCGAAAGTCGAGACACTACATCAAAAAATTCAAGTGTATTAATGTCGATAATTAAGGCAGTTTCATATGAAATGGGATTTCCATCCAATAAAATCATGGGTGGCTTCTGTCTTGGAGATCCACTTAACTGAATTGATTGTTGAGGTCTCAGCCCAACCAATCTTGCACCTGGTGAATTATAGGCAACCAATTCTAAAACATTCCAGTTTGGATTTTTAATTTTCATGGAGTCTAGCTCTAATCTAGTTTGTGGGTTTCCATATAAAATAGTTTTACCCTTGGCTAATTCTTGTTTTCTACTGATTTTTTTTGCTTTGATGCTGACTTCTTCAATGGTAACTGACATGGAAGAGTATAAAGAATCTGTTCTTGTTTTTTCAAGTGAAGATTTTAAAAATTCATTTGGGGCAAATTGCTCAGACCAATGAATAGCGGATTCAAATGTAGGCTTAATTTGATACCCTGACGTATTATCCAAAGATATTCTAATATTTGATGCATTCTCTACTTCTTTTCCGTTTCTTACTTCATATGCTTTAAGATGGACTGTCTGTCCTTTTACAGCGGGTATATCATAAAATGCAAATCTCCCATATGCGTCTGTTCTGATCTCATCAACATACAAGCCACCTTCCAAGATGCTAAGATCCACTTTTAGATCATTGGCAGGCTTTTCGTTTTTAAAAACTGTTCCTCTTATGGTAATCCCATGTTCAGGGCCATATTGTAGTCTAGGGTCGGTAGAAGAATTAAGTTGTTCTTTTGGGATTCTATTGTAATTTTGAGTCATCATCAATAGGTCTAATAACATGAGATTCTTTGATGTAAATTCTTTAAGATAGTCTCCCGGTCTTCTTATATTTTTAGAAAGGTCAGACGTTAACATGAAGTAAGAAAAAATATCCTGGTCTGCCTTAGAATAATGGACAGTATTAGCATCAAAAACAGAAACCATATAATCTCCTTGTATAGGATTGCCATTTTTATCCGTGAGCAAAACCGATACTTCAGCTTTGCTTCTGGACCTAAAGTAGGCATAAGGAATCTCAATTCTTACATCAGGTATTTCGTTAGTATTTTGAATGTAAATAGATCTTTCAGCCATGGGTAGTCCTTTGGCATCAAAAAGAGTAATCTGTGCTACTCCTGACGTAAGGTCGTTTTTATTAATTTTTATGGTATGATTAGCGCCTTTTAGGTCTTGTTCTATATGGAAAATTTCTCCTCTTACATGGCAAATGATAAAGCATCCTTCAAGTCCTTTTGGTACATTGGTTTGTACAATGGCGCTAAATACATCATTTGTTCTATTGAGTACTTTCATTGTATAACCATGAGCTTCGCTAGCAGGTAGTTCAATTTTAGCTTCTTTCCCTTCAATTTTTGCATAGTACTTTTCACCTTTTTTGGGCGTGATAGCAAAAAATCCCATACCATCATATAAAGTTTTGGATTTGGTTATGGGTAAATCATCTTGATTTAAAATTTCAATACTCGACTGTTTTGGTTGATTATTTTGGTCCAAAATTTCAAAAGCTACTACACATTCAATACCATCTACTAATTGGCCTCCTTCAGGATAAAATGAAACTTCCAAATCAGTTATTTTATTTTCTACAACTTTTTTAATAGTTGAGTTTATCTGACCAGCTGGCCATATCATAATATCTTTAGTGAAAATATAACCGTTATCATAATTCAATTGATAAGCAGTGTAAGCACTTATAGAAAATGGGCCGGGCTTATATTTGTTATCTATCGCAATGTATCCTTGGCCATTTTTATCTTGTAACTTTATTTTATAATTTTCAACAACAACATCATTTTCATTTGTCATCTGTAGATAAACAATAGATGATACTGGATTGAGATCATAAAATGTAGCGTTAGTGGCCACAACACCAAACCAAATGGTATCGCCTATAGTATAATGTGGTTTGTCAGTTTGTAAATAAACCTTTTCTTGAGGGTAATTTTTGAGTAAATAATTATACCTTTCTACGATCGTTTCTGGAATACCATTGATAGTGATAAAAGATAGTAAAAATATTAAACTGAGTAATGCAACTAAAATTAATTTTTTCGACATCATATAATTTAAAGCGTTTAACCAATGATTGGCTTTATTATAAATTTTCTATTTTTTTCATTAATGTCATAAGGTCGTCAGCATTTTCAACATCTAAATCTAAAACTTTGATAATTTCTTCTGCGGCTTTGTATTGACTTTTAAGAATCTCCTTAAGGTCTTTTTTACCATGAATAGGGTAGAGTTGTTTATTTTCAAGTATGTATAATTTTTTAGTATGAATATATTTTGTTCTTTTTTCAGTGCCTAAGATTTGCGCCTGCGGATCTGGTTTTTGAATGGTGATAAAATGATGGGTTAAAATACTGTAATTTTTAATTTCACAAACTTCAACGAAACCTTTGTTTTTTATTCCAAATTTTTCAAATCTAATAGCGGGCTTATATATTTTTTCTTTTTCTGATTTTATTTTGATAATCTTATCTACAAATTGCAGTGGAATTTCTTTCAAAATTTGATTGTGCACAATATCAATACTAGGAGTGAAAATATTTATATTTGAATTACTAAGTTTATAATGACTACTATCTTTTAAAAATATTTTTATATCTCCCCATTCTTTTTCTAGGTAAGGGCTTCCTATGATTTCATCAGTTGATGCAGGATTTCTGGCTTTCATTAATTCATAAAATTGAACATTGGCACTTTCTGGATTTTGCCCATGAGTAACCTCGTTGATCAATAAAATAATGATGGAAATGACTATTGTAAGTTTCATATTTATTTTTTAATATTTTACAGTTTGTTTTTTACAACGAATAAGATTACTATAGACACCATTCTTTACTTTTGAATACTTAGCTGAACAAAAAATGAAATAATGTTGTTCATTAGATGAGGTATATACATCGAATATCTTTTAATAATAGGCTTTTGATCGTTATTCATTGATAAAAGTGTTTTCTTATTGAGCAAGATTTTATAACATAGGATTAGTATAATGGAAACAACTTCGTAGTTTATAGCATTATTTTTAATTAACTTTGCCCCTAAATACATAATATGGCATTTGAAGAAATAGATAATTTACCCATTTACTGGAATGATCATGAAGATGTAGGCATGAAACTTTATGAAAAATTCGGAGATGATTTTGGTGAAGGAAAGATATATCGCATTAGATTTACTGACCTCATAGAATGGGTTTTGGAAATTCCAAATTTTAAAGGTACGAGAGAAGAATGTAGCGAAAGTCATCTGGAGCTTATACAAGCAAAATGGGTCTATGAATGGCGTGATAATCAGTAATTATGGATCACGCATTATTTGACCAGATCACCACATTAATTTTTGATGTAGATGGTGTATTCACCAACAGCGAAGTCATTGTCATGGAAAATGGTGACTTTGTACGTACTATGAATACTAGGGATGGTCAAGCTGTAAAATATGCTATAGAAGCAGGTTATAATTTGGCCATCATTACCAAAGGTTTTTCTTCGGGTGTCAGAAAAAGGTTTGAACTCTTAGGTGTACCACATATCTATGATAGATTGCAAGAAAAAACCGCCGCCTTTGATGACCTGATAGCTAAGCTAAGTTTGGAAAAGAAAGAAACATTATACATGGGAGACGATATACCGGATTTACCTCTGTATCATAAAGTAGGTATATCTGTTTGTCCCGCAGATGGAGCCGTTGAAAACTTACAGCAGGCTATGTATATAACATCCAAAAATGGTGGACAAGGCTGCGTTCGTGAAGTCATAGAAAAAGTCATGCGGCAACAAGGCAAATGGAATTTTTGAAAACCATAAAAGCTTATTTATGGGTTTTAAGACCTAAAAACTTAATAATCATAGGTTTAACGCAGTATTTACTTCAGTATTTCGTGATCGGGCCAAGGGTGGATTTCGTGGTTTTACATGGCGTCTTATTTCCACTTTTTGTATTGATCACGATGATCATAGGTGCATCAGGGTATTTGATTAATGATATCATGGATCAAAAAACAGATGCCATCAATAAGCCCACACAGCATTTTGTGGGTAATCAAATATCTGAATTTCAGGCATGGACTTTTTATCTTTTTTTGATTATAACAGGAGCTTTGATTTCTGTTTTTATTGCCCACCAGTCAGATAATTGGTCTTATATTGGCCTATATCCTATGGCTACTTGGTCTATGTATCTATACAGCAGGTTTTTAAAATCCACTATACTTTGGGGGAATATTTTTGTAAGTGCTTTTATCGCCTTTGTTTGGGGCATATTGTTTTTGGCACAAAACACACACTACAGTTTAAATAACGCCTTTTTGCAAGAAATGTGTTTGGTGTATATGTGTTTTGCATTTCTGACTAACTTACTTAGAGAGATTATCAAAGACGCGGAGGATATGGATGGAGACGTGCAGGCGCAAATCATCACATTGCCCATAGCGGTTGGACTTCCAAAAACAAAATGGATACTTAAGGCAATAGCTTTGATTTTAATTTTTGGTCTGATATTTTGGTTGTTGACTTCCTTATGGACGCAAACTCTACCCATAAAAGCCATTATGATATTGTTTGTAGTGGCTCCCATAGGTAGTATGATCGTCAGATTAAACCATGCAAAAAACAATATAGATTTTGAAAAACTGAGTGTCTTACTCAAATGGGTCATGTTGGCTGGTTTGGTGAGTATTGTTGTGATTAGTAAAAATGTTTAATAGTATGAACAAAGGCGAATTCAAGATAATTTTAGGCTCTAAATCTCCAAGAAGAAGTCAATTGCTGAGAGATGCCGGGTTTGATGCAGAAATCAGAGTACAAGACGTGGATGAAAGTTTTGATCCCAAAATGCCAGTGATAGAAGTTGCTGAAGACTTGGCCAAAAGGAAAGCCAATGCATTAATCCATTCACTAACTCCAAATGAACTTTTAGTGACAGCTGATAGCGTCGTGATTCTCAATGAAGTGATTTATAATAAGCCTGCAGATTTTGATGAAGGGTTTAAAATGCTTTCGGATCTTTCAGGAAGTACACATACGGTCGCTACGGGTGTTTGTTTGACTTCTCAAAACAAAATGAGTTCATTTACATCCATTACTTTGGTGACCTTTGATGATCTTACTGCTGAAGAAATCGAATACTATTTAAATACCTATAAACCCTATGACAAAGCAGGTGCTTATGGTATCCAGGATTGGATAGGATTATGCAAGGTAGCAAGTATTCAAGGCAGTTATTCTAATGTCATGGGGCTTCCTATTCGTGATGTATATCAAGCTATCTTAAATTTTTAGGTTTTTTAGAATCGGTTTTAAGAGGATTATAATCATTTTAAGTAACTTTTGGAAAACCTATATTCACTCCATTATGTTTATATTTGTACTTTAAAATAAAATAGAATTTTGTACAGTAGATTGGCAAAAGCTTATCTTCCCACCAAATGGGGAGAATTTGATATTTATTCTTACGCTTTGAGTAGTGAAGATAATCAACCTCACATCGCAATGGTCAGCCGCCGTATCGACTTGGAAAATGCTGTGCCTGTCCGCATACACTCAGAATGTCTAACCGGTGATTTGTTTGGTTCGCTCAGATGTGATTGTGGAGAGCAGTTTGAGCAGTCTATGGCATACATCGCCCTGCATGGTGGTGTGATGATCTATTTGAGACAAGAAGGCAGAGGTATCGGACTGACCAACAAACTCTCAGCATACAACTTGCAAGATAAAGGTTTGGATACTATAGAAGCCAATATACATTTGGGATTTGAACCTGACGAGCGGGATTTTGAGGTAGCTGTTTTTATACTTAAGGATTTAGGTATTGATCAAATTGATTTATTGACCAATAATCCCGATAAAGTGGCTGCCATATCGCAATCAGATGTGTATTTAAGACATAGAATTCCAATTGTCATACCGTCAAAATCTCAAAATGAAGCCTATCTTCAGGTTAAAAAAGACATTATGGGACATTTATTGACCTGAAAGGATCGTATGAATATTGAATCTTTAACCAGTTATTGTTTAGCTAAAAAAGGCGTTCAGGAATCTTTTCCTTTTGGTGGAGATACTTTGGTCTTTAAGGTAATGGACAAAATATTTGCTCTGACTGGACTGGAAAATAGTCCTTGTACCGTCAATCTTAAATGTGATCCTGAAAAAGCGGCAGAACTCAGAGAAAACTATGAGGATATTCAACCTGGATATCATATGAACAAAAAACATTGGAATACAGTCAATATCGAAGGAAGTCTTAGTGACGATTTGATCAAAGAACTCATAGATCATTCTTATGACTTAGTAGTATCATCACTGCCCAAGGCACTAAAACAAGAGTTAAATGGTTGATCATCGCCATTTTGACATTGCCATTGTAGGACAAGGCATAGCAGGAACCTTGATGGCGCATTTTTTAGAGTCATATGGAAAGCGTGTTTTGGTGATTGATAATGGTTTTCAAGGATCATCGTCTATGGTAGCTGCCGGCATCGTTAATCCTGTGACGGGCCGCAATTTTGTAAGAAGTTGGAGAATTCACGAGTTCTTGCCTTTTGCAAAAGATGTTTACGATACGATAAATGCTAAATTGAACATAGATTGCTATACAATTGCAAATATCATCAGAGCTTTGGACACCATAGAAGATGAAAATAATTGGTTGGCTCGGACTCAAGATGATCTGGTGGGGCAATTTATGTGTACACAAGCCGATATTTCTGAATTTGAAGGTAAAATTAATAAACCATTAGCTTTGGGTGAGTTACATCAGACATTCCGAGTTCATTTTGCTGAAATTTTAAAGGCTTATAAACAATACCTACAAAACAAATCATCTTACTTAGAAGATCGTTTTGATTACTCCAAGTTAGTCATATTGGACCAAGGTTTTACCTATGAAGATTATACATTCACGGAGTTGGTATTTTGTGAAGGATACCAAACCATACATAATCCTTTTTTTCCCAAAATAGGTATGGCGCCTTCTAAGGGTGAAGTGTTAATAGTAAAAATACCCAATGCCAACTTTAGAAAGATGTATAAAGATAAGGTCTTTTTCGTCCATCAATATGATGATATCTATTGGGTAGGCTCAGGCTATGATTGGGATATTTCGAGTGAAGCACCCACAGAAAAAGCTTTTAAAACATTATCTGATGAGGTAGCCAGGGTATTGAAAGTTCCTTATGAAATTATGGAACACAAAGCTGCTATCAGGCCTACCATGCACGGTAGAAGACCTGTTTTTAAAGTACATCAGGAGATTTCCAATATGTATTTATTCAATGGTTTAGGTACCAAAGGTGGCAGTATCGGTCCGTTTGCTGCGGCACAATTTGCAAGATATATTGTTCATAAAGATCTTCAGGATTTAGTATTGTCGTGATGAATTTTCCGATTATAGATTTTCATACCCATAGTCAGCGCGAACAAAATGATATCGTCGAAGTCATCTCGCTACATCCAAGCAAACCCAAAGACAAAAAATACTATACCATAGGTTATCATCCTTGGTGGACATTAGAAATTCTTTCTACAAATCAACTGAATACCATAAAAAACGCTTTTTTGGATGATCCGTTTTGCCTAGGTTTGGGAGAATTTGGTTTGGACAACTTAAAAGGAGCACCTATGGAGTTGCAGGAAAAGATTTTTGAGCAACAATTGAATATAGCCAATGAAGTCAATGCGCCAGTGGTCATACATTGTGTTAGGGCATTTGATCGATTGCTCAGAATGAAACATGCTTTGGGGCAGACTTCTTGGGCAGTACATGGCTTTGTGCGCAATAAAACTTTGGCCAAACAAATATTGGACAAGGGTATCTATCTTTCGGTAGCTCCGCATGGCCAAATGAATGTTGTTTTTGAAGAAATGCTCAAATATGTACCATTGGATAGGATTTTTATAGAGACAGACAGTGATACAAGTTGTAATATATCTCAAAGGTATTGTATTTTTGCGGCGCTTAGAAATCTTCCCTTAGAGGAGATTCAGGAGCAATTGTATATAAATTTTAATCATTTTTATTCTTCAAAATGGAAATACCACATTGGTTAGAGCGCACAGGATTGCTTATCGGCAGCGAAAATATTCAAAAACTCAAAGAAGCTAAGGTCTTGTTGGTAGGCCTTGGAGGCGTAGGTAGTTATGCAGGAGAATTTTTGGTTAGGGCAGGCATCGGTAATATCACCATCATAGACGGTGACGTTGTAGACCCAACCAATATCAATAGGCAAATGCAAGCCTTACAATCTACCATAGGTATGTCCAAGGCAGAATTGCTCAAAAAACGTTTTCTGGATATCAATCCTGATCTAAATCTGACTGCTTATGAAAAATTTATGGAGCCTGAAGATATGGAAAAGCTGATCCAGGACCATCAGTTTGACTACGTGCTGGATTGTATAGACAGTGTGACTCCAAAACTCACACTATTGAAAATGGCCAAGCGTACCAAATCCAAGGTCATCAGTTCTATGGGTGCCGGTGGCAAACTCGATCCATCCAAGATTAGGGTAGGGGATATCTCCACAACTAGAGAATGTAAGTTTGCCCAAAGTGTAAGAAAAAGATTGAAAAAAGAAGGAATCAGAAAAGGCATTATTGCGATTTACTCAGAAGAAATACAACCTAAATCTGCTCTTAAATTGACAGATGGTAAAAATTACAAGAAGTCCTTTTATGGTACGATTTCTTATATGCCAGCCTTGTTTGGTTTGACTATAGCTTCTGAAGCGATACTTCGTATTATTAAGGTTAAGGGGATACAGATATAAGGTAAGCATTAAACAGTCAAATTAAATCATTCATACTTTCCTATTATTCAATTTTTATAAATTTTGAAGCATATAAAGTCTGGATTTTATCACTAATGTGCAAAATATATAAACCCGACTGAAGAAATGAAGCATCCAACTCGTGATCAAGATTATTAATTTCAAGACTTTTTAGCATAAGACCGTCTATCGTAAATATTTTTAATGTCAGTGTTTCATTTACATTAATATCTGAAATATTAATAAATAACATATCTGATGTTGGGTTAGGATATAACTTTACATTAATGTTTTTTGAAATTGTCCAAGTATTACTAATACATTTACCTGACTTATATTTAATGACTCCATTTTTATATCTCGCTATGCATTCATTATCATAAGTGACATTATCACAACCACAAACTGGTTCATATAAATTACTGCAAGGGAAATCTGGTATCGCTAAAATAGAATCTTTACATGTACCTGAACATGGTCCTTTATTTTTTTCCCGTGTAATTCCAGCTTTATATTTGGCATAACAGCTATTGGGGTAAGTCCTTCCATTACAACCACAAACTGGATCATAATCAAAAAATTCATTACATTTAACTTCAGGATCAATCAATCCATTCTCACTACAATTACATTGTTTATGACCTAATATTCCATTTTTATAAATAGCTTCACATAAATTTTTGTAAACCTTATTGTCACAACCACATATAGGCCCTTCAGTATTTTCACAAACTATCTCAGGATTGATAAAACTAGAATCTTTGCAACTACATGGGCCATAGGAAAATTCAATTACTCCATAACGATCCATAGCTTCACAATCGTTGTAATAGGTCATTCCATCACATGAGCAAACTGGACTATATGCTTTAATGAAATTACCTTTACAAGTAGAATTAAGTTCCCCAATAATTTCCGGATATTTACACCTGCACGGACCAAAATAATAATCTCTGATACCATTATGTTTTTCTGCAATGCAAGGATTTTTGTATTCTATATCGTTGCATCCGCAAACAACATTTTCTTCTTCTCCGCATGGGAAATTTAATTCTTTGGTATACTCGATACAAAAGTCATAATCATAAAGCTTTGTAACACCATCCCCAAAATATGCATCACATAAATTGCGATAATATTTTCCATTACAACCCTTAAGCTTTGGGATATAAAATCCATCTAAAGTAGGCTTAACATAACGGCTATCCAATGTATCAATAAAAGTCTTACAGATTTTTAACTGGCTGTGGTCAATTATGGAACTATCTATACAGCTGCAACCACCTTTAGTCCAAGAAGTAACTCCATTATAATAGGCATGATTAGGGTCTAGGTATGATTTTTGATCACATCCACATACTGGAAAGCCATGCGCCCCATTAAAAAGTATGTATTTCATTTTATTATCTATGAATGATGGTTCTACACACTTACAGGGACCTTGTGTCCATGATGTAACACCATGAGCTTGTGCACATTGTGTGTTTAGGTAGGTATTTCCGTCACATCCACATACGTATGCTGGACTTATATATCCATACAAACTGCTATATTCACATGCAGGAAATTGACTTTCGTCAATTTTGGATGTATCTATGCATTGACCAATTAAACTTGATGTAACCATTAGAAAAGAAAAAAAAGTAAAAATATTACTAATCATTTTCATTGTTTTATAAATTTCAATGTTTGTAAAGGTTTCATGATATAGTCTGTATCAGAAACTAATATAAAATATGTACCTTCTGCTAAATGTGAAACATCTATACTCTCTCCAGGTTGGTGAAGGAATGTTGAAATATATTTTCCCGAAGTATCTATAATTTTTAAAATTAGGTTTTGCCTATTGAGAACATTTACATGTGAAATATTTAAATGGTTTTTTGCTGGGTTTGGATATAGGGTGAACACATGTTTTATGGCTTGGTCACCAGTCGATGTAATACAATCATTGGTTACTATATTGTTTCGATGGATTAACTTAGAAAATGATGGAGTATATCGGAAGGGTAATCTTCTAAAATAAATAGTATCCAATGTTATATCTTTATTTTTGAGTCTAAAATCAAGGAAATAATAATCTTCAAAACGGTTGAATATAACAATTTTGGTATCGGTTGTAAAAATTTTACCTAAAGAAAAATTATAGGGCGCTCTAAAGCTGGTTTTCGGATTGATTTTTACCCCGATGGATGAAGTTTCAAATATTAGGATATCATTTGTTGAATTAATTTTAGTTTTTTCCTGTCCTAAAATAACATATTTATCATCTTGTGAAAATGCAAAGTCAATGCCAAAGACATCAGAATCTCCTGCAGATAGATTTATTCTTGGGCCCACAATATTTCCAGTACAATTATCAAAATCATATAAACTAAAATAGCAAGATGAATGATGCATGCCGATTTTCGAGCCCAATGCTGAAAACTTAATATTGACATCATACAAACAAAGGTCACTATCTATAGGAAATGGTATCTCTTTATACCTGTTGATCTCATCAGATGTAAGATTAAATAACAAAATTAATTTTTTATCTAAATCACAAAACAAAATCCAATACCCACTCCCATCCTTTTTGATCATGTGGTTGACTGATGATATATTTCCTGAATAGATGACTTCTTCCTTTATAATCTCATTTGCATCTTTGTTAAATGTAGAAAATGATAAATCAGTTTTTTGAATCGTGTTGGTAATTTGATTACTTTTTGCTTTGGTATGTAATAAAACTATTTTGTTTTTGTCACTTAAGCTAGGCAAAATTAATGCATTATCATTACTAATGCTTCCATATTTTTCACAATATTTTTCTATATTACTACCATGATGAATACTGTTAGCATTGATCTTATTAAAATCCGCATCAAAAAAGTAGCATCCATTGGTATGATATACAAGATTGTTGGCACTGTCCAGTAAACCAAAGGAAGAATACTGATATTTATATTCTGAAGTGTGAGATTTCGTACCTAAATCTTCTTGTTGTAGATCTAATTGATGTATATTATGGTTATATGCATCACCAACTAAAAGGTATGAATTTTGTCCATTAAGAACGATAGCATGCAACAAAATTATCGTCATTAATACTAATTGATTCTTATTCATATCATTCAAATTTTCTTAAAAGTTTGTAGTACTCTTTTCCATCTTTAGTAAAGGATTCATTTGACATCAAGGCATTATTAAAATAAGTATCTTCTTTGCAAACTCCTGATGAAGTAACCTTACCCAGATAGTAATTGGGATTATTGGGAAGAAACCCAAAGTTCCCAATAGGGCTATGTGCAGGAAAATTATAAAACAAATTACTACTGAGTTGTGGCTTGGCACCAGAAAGTTCTGAATCAGAAACTATCCCTAAAAAAGGAGGGCTACTAATCGATCTAAACTGCCCAACAATCATTTTATTGAAAAGTCTATTGAAAAAACTTATTCCATATGGTGATGTTACTTGACCTACCTTTTTAGGGGGTGCAATTTCGTCTTGGTTTTCTGTATTAATTTGAAATAACTCTGACCTGATGGAATAAAAATAGTTATTCGAGTAAGAACTCCATTCAAAGGCATTTATAAACATAAAAGACGAAACTAATTCAAACTGGCTTACTTTTTGGATCATTGAGATATCACCGCTACATCTGTCAAACTTAAAAAAATCAACACAGCTTGTTTTTTGACTCGCGATCACATCACCATCAGGAGAAGCAGATAATCTGTTGTGATTGTAAATCAATTGATACCATTTTGTAGAATCTGCTGCCGTGCCTACTTGTTTGATTTTTGGGCCGATTATCCCTTGGCTGTTTATTAAATAAATATAGATATCTGTATTCCATCTATTAGCAGAGATCATCCACCAATCTACTCCATTGCCGTGTTTTATAAGTATTGGTTTATCTGTAGCATTGGCATGAATGAGTTCATTTTTTTCCACTACGATGCCATTTTGTACGTTCATATCTATTCTGCAATAGTGCAAAGCTTGTGAATACCTTCTCAATTCATCAAAGTACCAAGTGGTGTGAAAAAAAACATATTCATTCGCTTTTCCTGGTAGCGGTATTGGGTTTATAAACCCAGAAGGGTATCCATATTGTACTTCATCTTGTGGTGGATACATGGTTTTATCACTGTAAGACCCTATCTTGCTTAATGAATCACCAAAACGCATCAAATTGAAATTTCTGTCAAACACTTCTATACAATTTGACCCAAATATGAAATTGCCTAATGAATCACTCATACAAATATTGTTCCGAAATGGCAAATAATTCTTTGTAAAAATTGGACCATACATGATGGTGTCGCGTATGGAATCCACTTCTATTTTAGCAACTCCGAAATCTCCATCCCAGGTAAAAATTGTTTGCAACCTATTAAAGTCATGTTTCTGACTAAAGGCTTTATTATAACCCAATATTATGGTTAAAAGAATAGTAAAATGGTAGAAGTAATAAAAGTAAGAATGTTTCAAATCAATTAAATTTAATTTTTTTTATTATTTTACGAAAAATGAGCTGGCAACATTTTGTTTTTTTGCCAGCTCAATATTATCATAACGACTGAATCTTAGACCTGAGTTATTTCACTATAACTATTTTTTTAGCTTGAACTTTACCAATGCTGTTTTCGTAATTCAAAATATAAAATCCATTAGTCAATGCTGAAACATCATAATAATTTATGCCCTTTGAGACAGTACCAGATAAAACAGTGTTTCCATTTGTGTCATTTAGGGTGAAATTAAATGATTTTTCATCATCCGAGGTTAATGTTAAACTGTTTTGCGCAGGATTGGGATATACCGTTAAAGAAAACTCATCATTGCTTTTAGTGCGTGGTGACAATTCTACGCAAGTAATGGTTTTGTCATAACTTTTATTCAAACAAGAATTTGCAAGCAATACTGAGATCCCATATATTTGATAACATTTATTAGAAATCAAAGTCATCATTTCTCTATTAGCATCTAAATATTCTGTATCGTTGAGATATGAAGCTATCTTGTATTTTAACGAAGATTTTAAATAAGAATCAATATCGATATTTGTCACAATGCCATCCAAGTCACTACTTATTTGAATTAATTTCTGGATGACCAGATTGGTCATGCTATTTCCTAATCCCGATTTGATTTGTTCTTCTATTGGATAATAAAGTTCATCCATGCCACTAGTCATTTTAAAATATGCTTTGGCTAAGTCATAAATAGCATATGAAGATATGTAGCTTTCAAATTGTGAGACCAATTCATTATTTCTGAGTTCAGGATATTTTAAAATTTGTATAATCGTATAAAAAATTTTCTCATACTCAAATCCTTCTTGTTTCCATTTTTGAGATCCATTTAAAATTTGAATAAATGAAGAAAATTGATCTTCGCTAAGTTCATTTAAATTTAATGAAAAACTGGCTATATTTGGGTCTGAAGGATCATCGGGATTTGGATAATATTGGCAAAAATCTCTAACACCAGGCCTATTTCCACCAATTATAAACCAATCTGGACCTTGATTATTAGGGTGATATATTGAAATTGGCCCAGTATGTACTCTGAATTGGCTGTGGGTATGTGGATTTGGTGAATAGGAGAATGCATCTTCTGCACAATGCGGAGACCAAGTATTATGCCTGTTATATTGATTGCCAGTACTCCATTGACCTCCGCCTGGATACCCTCCTGCAAAACCAATTTGATTTCCACCTAGTTCATTTAGGTTCAAATCTGTAGGAGTACAGAAGCCTGCCACTTGAACTCCATGTAGTAAATTATTTACATCGTTACATCTGATGACAGTTCCTGGTGATGATTGGATATAAATTCCAGATTTTTCAGGTGGATTATCACCATATAAATAATTATCTTCAACAATCGATCCACTACTCATTTCTCCGCTTATTATTTCGCTAAACCCTTGAGAGTTATCAAATTTTATCCGATTTCTTCGTATGCATCCGACGAACTACCTTGCTACTTAGATTGTAATTTTGCATAAGCTTTCGGTGTAAATTTAGCTATGTCCTTGATGGAGTGGTTTGGCAACTCATTGAGTACCCATATTAGATATGCAGTTGGATTTATTTCTAAGCTCTTG
>CAMBRK010000098.1 GCA_945870185.1 Aureispira sp. CCB-QB1
TCCGCCGCGGCGGATTCTGATTTGCAGACCTTGTCGAGCCAAAGGCACGAAGTTTAGCTTCGGAATACCTGCCTCGCCGTACCGTAGGGCAGGCAGGGATTTTCGAATGCATAATCCGGGTTTAAAAAAATATGTGAACCCATGGGAAAATTAGAGCGTTTAAAAATTTGTTATATCTTAAGAGATGATAGAATTGGTTGTGGCCACGGCGCAAGGATTTAGGCATGATGCCTGGTGAAAAGCAAGCTTAGCGGGGACGCAAAGCTTAACAAAATATAGAGTTTTGGTTGTTTGCATGGGTTAGGCTCCGGACGCTGGTTCTGGGCCTTTTTTTGTTTTACAACCAATAGACTGTCATGTATGTTAATTATAGACAATCATTTTAAGATGCCAGTATTTATTAATTTATCTATATTAGTTGTTGATAAAAAAGCTATTAAGAAAAAGTATATAGGAGGTCTCTCAGCCTTTAAAGATAATTATTATTGGGGTGAAGATACCAATAATCAGGAAGATGATGAATTGTTTGCGATAGCCTCTATGAATTCAGATGATCAGGACATAGACGTATTAGTTTCAAAAGGGCTTTCGTTTGATGTCAGTTCAAAAAGGTCTGAAGACTTTACTATAGTCAACAGATATGGTGGGGCTTTATGGCCTGTATCTTGGCTTCAGCATGGGTATAGTTTTGCATGGCATGTTGATGCTGATGAAAGTTATATCGAAGAAGCAAAAGCAGTAGATGAGATGAGTATGGAAAAAATTGCAGATTTATTTGAGGAAGGTGTCAATTCATTTAATACGATCAGGAGCTGGTAAATAGCCCGGGTAGAACGCCGCTTTACCTGTGCAAGCGCTGGGCTGTGAAATGCAATGAACAAGCAGAGCGACAACTAAGGAAGTCGAAGCCGCAGTATGGGAAGTGGAGCATTGTGCGTGGGAAAAGAGCGAGGTATTAGAGCATGGGTATCATGGTACTGAGCGCCGGAATAATACTGGAACGGAATAGGTGGAATGATTCGAGTTTAGAGTTTGTGTGATGCAATTATTGCCCTATGGAGATCCAGGCAAGCGTGGGTGTAACATGATACTTATGCTGTGCGAATCCGCAGGCTCTCTGACTGAATGAGGGAATGGAGAGCAGCGAAATGGGAACATCGTGAAATGTAGCAAATGGAATGAGTGAAGGAAGGAAGTGTGCCTGAGGATGGAGATCTTAAAGTTTTATTTTTCTGTAATTTTTATCAAATACTTTCGAGGTACCCCGAATTTTTTCGAATTTAGTTTTTTGTACTATGGACAATTGTCTTAAAAAGAGTTTGCCCGAATTATTTTCGTCTAAGACGTCAATATTTGGGTTACCTGGAAATACTGATGTAGTCAAAACTAGAATCTCATCATTACAGTTATCGAATTCATAATAATTATATTTGTAAATGATATCACCTAAATCCAAAAAGGAATAATGTTCGTACTTATACCCGTAGGAACCAAATTTATTCCTGATATCTTTTAAAGTTGTTTGTCCAAAAATAAAATCAAATAATACAGCTTTGGTCTCCATCCAATCACCTGATTCTTGGTTTTCAATGCAGACTATGCTATCATTCTCAAAATATATTAAAAGTTCATTTTTATTTTTTGTCTGGTAACTGAACTTATTATCATATATTTTAACTGTAGGAATTTTTGTTTTCGCTAGCCTTTCTTTAGTATCATTTATACTAATACCTGCCATGGAGATTTTGGATATTTGCTTTGTACAGCTCGATACCAGTAGTAAAGTGATGAATATAACTATATACTTCATTTACACAAGTTTTAATTTTTTCTGAAATCCCATGGTGGTGTAGGATTTGATAACTGCCACAGGCCTACCCTGTTTAATCTTGCATCTGATTCTAATTGGGCCAAACGTGGTGATTTGTTGTATTTTATGAAATGCCATGCTAACCCTGCTTTTAGCAATTCTTCATTTAAATTGGTGCCATCTGGTAAAAATATGTAACCCAGGGTTCTTCTATATCTGTCATTTCCTGTTATCTGGAGTGTTACATTTTGCGAAAATACTAAGTCTGATGTAAATTGTTTGGCTACGGATCCAAAATCTTGTTTCTTTTCTGGGCAATCGATACCTTCCAGGCGAACTTTTAGTTGGATGTTATTCTCTGTCAGTAAGGTTATGCTATCTCCATCTTGAATTCCGATCACCTTGCCAGATATCATTTCGGATTGTTGGGATGAAGATAGTAAGATGAATGTGAGCGTACCCCAAAAGTATGAGATAATTTTATTCTGCATTTCTTTACTATTTAAGAGAAAAAACACATTAATGGCTTATATAGTTTTTCTTGCAAACAAGTTGCAAGTCCAATATGGAATGATAGCTTGCATAAATTACCGAAATGAATTTCGGTACCCATTAAAATTATCGCTGATTACGGAATGAGATAAGTAGAGCACAAGTTGCAAACTTGCGCTAGCCTTGAGTGAATTGTATCAATAAGGTAATTTCTATAATCTTTAGACTCATGTTTTAATTTGGATTGGTTTTTGATATCTTGATAACATGTAAATTTTCATAACATGGATAAAGGACAACTATCAGAATATTGGACAAAGTATAAGGCTACTTTTAATACTCCTGAGTTTGAAAAACATGAATACTATAAGTGGATTGTTTTAGCTCAATGTTATCAAAAATGGGATTGGACTGTGAAGGATAAAGCAGCTATGTTTAAAAATACTTTTGATGTAAAAGGGCCAAAAAATCTATGGATGAGTGGTCAGTTTTATCCAACCAAAATGTTAGATCAGTTTTTTGAAATTGATGCTGAAGATGTTACTTCTCAGTTTGATGTACTTTTTGATGAAACCAAAGAACTCAATGTTCGTATTCAATCATTTATTGATTTCAATGCATCATATTTACCCAAGCTCAAGGAAGTCAAGCCTGATGATATTATTGAAAATCATTACCATGGAGATCTGCGAGCTATATCATTATACTTAACCCTACAATATGAATTCAATAATCAAATGTAACACTATCCATAACTGCATTGAAAAAAAAATAGTTCCCCATAATATTGATTTAAATTTTTGATTGATCTTGTGTAGTTTTTTAAAATTGAATTATTGGATATTTCTACTATAGCTTTGGTATTATTTACTAAATCTTGATTTATGAGATCAAATGTTATGTTTAAAAAAAAATAGTATCTTTGCCAAACTCAAAATTTGTTAATTATTTTAACTGGATAACTTACCTATGCACTAAAAATGCACACATGTTATTTACCTTTGTTTTATCAAAAAAAATATTAATAGTTAGCGTTTGATAGTGTAAGATAGGTAATATAGAAACATAGTGTTTAAAATAAAATTATAGAACCATTATGATCACAGGAGAATTAAGATCGCAGATTGATAAGGTATGGGAAGCATTCTGGACGGGTGGACTGTCCAACCCGCTGACGGTGATAGAGCAGATGACTTACTTGCTATTCCTAAGGAGGCTGGATGAGTTGCAGACTCAGAAGGAGCAAAAGGCCAATCTGCTCAAGACGCCTATCGAAGATGCTATCTATCAGGAAGGGGAACAGGCATTGCGATGGAGCAGGTTCAAGAATATGGATCCTGAGGTGATGCATAAGCTGTTTACACAGCAGGATGGAGTTTTTGATTTTTTACGGAATGTGGGTAATCGAAGTGCTTCTTTCTCCAAGTATATGAAAGGGGCTACTTTTATGATACCCACTCCAAGGCTACTGGCACAGGTGGTAGAAATGCTCTCCAATGTTGACATGTATGATCGCGATACCAAAGGGGATGTGTATGAATATTTGCTTAGTAAGATTGCGTCTGCTGGACAGAATGGGCAGTTCCGAACACCTAGGCACATCATCGCTATGATGGTGGATATGGTACAACCTACATTGGAAGATATATTTTGTGATCCTAGTAGTGGTACCTGTGGATTTCATGTGGCGGTGAGTGATTATGTAAGAAAACATTATGCACAGGAGCTGTTGAGAGAAGATGTGAGACGACACTTTCAGGATAAGATGTTTGTGGGTATGGAGTTTGACCCTACGATGATAAGGATTGGTGCGATGAATCTCATACTCCATGGTATAGAAAATCCGCATCTGCGGGATGTGGATGCGCTGAGTGAAGCGAATGGTGCATTTGTCAATGAAGTAACGCTGGTATGTGCCAATCCACCTTTTAAGGGTAGTCTCGACAGGGAAGCGGTTGATGGTAGGATCCTAAGTATCGTGGATAGTAAAAAAACAGAGTTGCTATTTCTGGCTTTGATACTGAGAGGGCTGAAGCTCGGTGGCAGGGCTGCTGTGATTGTACCCGATGGTGTACTTTTTGGAAGCAGTAATGCGCATATGCAGATACGCAAAGAAATCGTGGATAGGCAAAGATTGCAAGCGGTGATCTCTATGCCGAGTGGTGTATTTAAGCCTTATGCCGGAGTAAGTACTGCGATATTGATTTTTACCAAGACGGATAGTGGTGGAACGGATGAGGTGTGGTTTTATGATATGCAAGCAGATGGACTCAGTCTGGATGATAAACGCCAACCGATAGAAGCGAATGACATACCTGATATCATTCAGAGATATCATCAGCTAGCCGATGAAACTGATCGTAAGCGAACAGATAAAAGTTTTCTGGTACCGGTACAGGAGATCAGAGATAATAAGTATGATCTAAGTATCAACAGGTATAAGGAAGTGGTGTATGAGGAGAAAACATACGAACATCCCAGAGTCATTATCGAACAAATAGAAAGCTTAGATAAGGAACGGGCAGAATTATTGGGGCAGTTAAAAGGGATGTTGGTATAAGATTTTATAGATTAGAATATTTTTTTGAATAACCAACCACAATTGTAAAAATGATTGTACTATATGTAGCTTTAGTGATAATTGTTTACTCTTTATATTGGATCTATCAAATCGTTAAGGGTAGAACAGGTCCACAAGTTTTTGAAGAAAATAAGCGTTTGAGCGCAGAAAATGAACGATTGCGCAACGAAGTCGAGAGATTAAAAAATAAAAAATAGGTTTATGTTGTTTTTTTGTAACTATTTAGGTCAGGTTCTTATTCGTCTGTTTTTGTCACGATTTTTGCATCTTTCAGGCAAAAATAGCGCCAAAAACATTTGATTTTACTGTTTATAACGATGGGCTTCACCCATCGTTATATATATTTCGCCCCTACCGGGCTTTGGCCTAAATAGCTGCATTTTTTTATTGAAAATTTAAATTTGATGATAAAATAATGATTAATGAAATTTGAGAGTTTAGTAGCCAGCATTGAGCAAACCCATCATCACTTTCAGCAACAAGCTGTGAAGGCGGTGAATGTATCCCTTACATTACGCAATTGGCTGATCGGGTTTTATATTGTGGAGTTTGAACAAAAGGGCGAAGATCGGGCTATTTATGGCCAAAAATTAATCAAAAACATCGCTGATAGCATTTCTATCAGAGGTTTAAGTGAAACCAACTTAAAACTTGCCAGGCAATTTTATCAGGTGTACCCTGAAATCGGTGGTTTAATTTTATCTAATTTCAGTAATCTTTTATCATTCTCAATTCGTCAGATGTTAACTGACGAATTACAAACAAATGAAAATGAAATACTTGCAATAAGTCAGATGCCGTCTGACGAATTACAGATAGGAGCCAACATCTCAAAATCAGAAAACTATTACCGTCAGGTTTTAGAGCGTATTTCGTTCTCGCAGTTTATTGAACTCATTAAAATTGAAGATAAGACCCAAAGAACTTTTTATGAATTATTCATTTTGAAATCAACTCCATCAGTCAAGGAGCTGCAACGTCAGATTCATACCTTAGCCTTTGAGCGAGTGGGTTTATCCACCGATACGGAAACGGCTATGGAACAGTTGCAAAGCAAAATCGTACCCGAAATCGCTTCTGATGCTATCAAATCTATTTACACATTTGACTTTTTGGGTTTGAAATCTGATAGTCTTATAGAAGAAAAAGATTTAGAAACGGCCTTGCTCAATCATCTCCAGGCATTCATTCAGGAGCTGGGATTGGGCTTCTGTTTTGAAGCCAGGCAAAAACGTCTCCTGATAGATGATGAATATTTTTTTGCAGATCTGGTATTTTATCACCGCATACTCAAGTGCCATGTTATCATCGATCTGAAGGTAGATGCTTTTAGCCACGGATACTTATCGCAACTCAATACCTACGTCGCCTACTATAATGCAGAAGTAAAACGGCCGGACGATAATGCAGCTGTAGGGATTCTGTTGTGTACAAATAAAGGTAAAAAACTCGTAGAGTATGCCACCGCAGGTATGGACAATCAACTTTTTGTATCCAAATATCTATTGGAACTACCCAAAAAAGAAGTACTGGAAGCATTCATCCTAAACGAAATCAAAAAATGGACATAACATCAAATAAAAAAGAAGTGGGAACGAAGTGGGAAATAATACAGATTAAGGATATTACTATAAACCTTGACAATAAAAGAAAACCACTAAATGAAGCTGAAAGGAGGCAAATTGCTAAAAAACAGCTTTATCCATATATAGGTGCAAATAACATTATGGGATATGTTGATGAGTATATATTTGATCAAGAGATAATTTGTATTGCTGAAGATGGTGGTAGTTGGGGAGAGAATCAGAAATGTTGTGTACATATTCAAGAGAAATGTTGGGTTAATAATCATGCTCATGTTCTTGGGTCAAATGGAAAAGCTGATTTGAAATATCTCATGTATTATCTTAATGCAAAGGATTTAAATAAATTTATTACTGGATCAACTAGAGGAAAATTAACAAAATCAGCACTTGATTCTATTCAAATCCCACTCCCACCCCTACCCGTCCAGAATCGAATAGCCGCCATCCTGGATGCTGCGGATGCACTCAGACGTAAAGATCAGGAATTGCTGAAAAAATATGACGAGCTGGCACAAGCCATTTTTATAGATATGTTTGGGGATCCGGTGCGGAATGAGAAGGGATGGGAGGTGAAGAAGTTAGGGGACGCAGTACATTTTCCTTCAGGATTGGTAGATCCTAAAACAAAACCATACTCTAGTTTTTATCATGTTGGCGGAGATAATATTGAACGTAATACTGGAAGATTATTTGGTTTAAAAAGATCAAACGAATTGTCACTTAAGAGTGGTAAATTTCATTTTACAAAAAATCATATTTTGTACAACAAAATTCGTCCCAATTTGAATAAAGTTGCACTCCCTGATTTTGAAGGAATATGCAGTGCAGATATGTATCCCTTATTACCAAATGAAAATTTGATCTTAAAAGAATACTTGTATTTTATAATAAGAACAGATTCATATCTTGATTTTGCTGAAAAACAAGCTAGAAGAGCGAATATCCCTAAAATTAATATGAAAGAAATGGCTTGTTTTGAATTTCCAATTCCTCCTTTAGAAATTCAAATTAAGTTTGTGGAGTTATTCGAAGTTTTGAAAGTTAATTCAGTAAAAATAAATCAAACTTTAATAAAATCAGATTCCCTTTTCCAAACCCTTCTCCACAAAGCCTTTAAAGGAGAGCTGTGATTATTGGGTGATCTTGTGAGATTGTGATCGGTGATCTCTATGGGTGAATGAGTGAATGGGTGGTAGTATATAGCATCCAAGTTGCAAATTTCGACGATCAGATGGATTTATACATCGTTCTTAAGAAGCATAATACTAGATTTGGAATTAAGAAAGAGAAAAGATTTAATTGTTTTAGTTACATTTATGTTTAAAATGGCACAAAAGTCATCAAAAAGTAATTTAAAAGTGAATTTATTATAATATTAACTTAAAAGTGAATAATTTTGCAACCATAAAACATATCAATACGTTCAGGAAGGTATCGTATTATTCTCTTTGTCTCAATGGAGATAAAGAAAGTATTTATGAGAAATATTTTAAAACGTGGATTATTGACCCTAAGTATAAAAGAGAATTAACTCAAATGGTCGCCTGGCAAAAGAAGATGGGTGAGCGTTATGGGGCTTTGGAGAGATTTTTTAGACCTGAAGGCAAAGCACATGCCTTACCGCCGCCAGCCAAATATTTAGCGGGTGAGGTAGGCAATCTGAGATTGTATTGCATGGTGGTAAATCCTAATTTGGTATTCTTGTTTTCAGGTCATGTTAAAACAAAAGCAAAAGCACAGGTTTGCCCTAATGTTTCAAGTCATTTTAGAGATGCTGGTGTTTTTTCACAAAAGTTAGAGGAAGCATTTATTAATAAAGAATTGGAAACTTCACCAATGATACAACTTCATCATTTAGTTATCAGTGACCAATTCGAAATCATTTTATAGCAAACAAGCAAAAATAATCAAAAAAAGTCAAAAATGGAATATAATAACATCATTAACGAATTCTGGGAAGCGCACGGAGATCCCGAAACAGAAAGATTTGTTGATTTGTCCATGGATATTATTAATGAAATTCATAATGCTTTAGAGAAAAAAGGATGGAGTCAAAAAGACCTTGCTACAGCGGTTGGCAAATCACCTGGGGAAATTAGTAAATGGGTATCAGGATTACACAATCTGACACTAAAAAGTATTGTCAAACTGGAGGCAGCATTGGATACTAACCTACTATTTACAGAAACGACAGCGAAGGAAAAATTTGGACATTCTGAGCATAAAATGATATTTGTGGCGACCATACCTAATCATCATCATCATTTACCAGAGTACAAAGAAGTAGGAGAAAAAAATCCATTAAAAGTTGTATATCAAAAAGCCAGCTAATGAGCAAGTCTGAAAATAATCCTGTAGATCCTGAAAAAATTAATATACTCCAAATTAACTTAATAAAAAGTAGCATTGAGTCTCCACCTGATCAGAATGTGGATGAAAATGTGATAGATGGGTTTGTCATGTCTATGGGTAATGAAATTAACTATAGTCTTGAAAATAAAATGGTAAGAATCCGATTACTCTTGAATTTTGAAGGTGAATTAAAGGATAAAGGGAAGTCAGGATTAAAAGGAGAGTTCAATATAGAATATCATTTTTTT
This sequence comes from Aureispira sp. CCB-QB1, assembly GCA_945870185.1. GTDB lineage: Bacteria > Bacteroidota > Bacteroidia > Chitinophagales > Saprospiraceae > OLB9. Next base: position 9,070 of record CAMBRK010000098.1, read on the forward strand.
GTAGAAAACCTTGATGATAATATTAAGAAAGATGGTGAATCATTTAAGGTTAATAAAAACTTGATTGCTACTCTTATGGGGATGGCATATTCTACGTCAAGAGGAATTGTATTAGAAAGAACTTCTAATACCGCTTTTAAAGGATTAATTATACCAATTATAAATCCAAATGTAGCATTAGATTTGTAAGAAATTAACTATACAGCCTATGAGTAACTTTTCATTCATACCATTGCCATGGGAAAAACTTTCCCAAACAGCCAAGGATGCTGAGAAGCAAGTCTATGGTGCGCCAGACTATGCTGCTGTACTCTGTCGTAAAAGCCTGGAAGAATGGATACGGTGGATGTATGAAAATGATGCTGATCTGACCTTACCATATGATAAGTCGCTAAATTCATTGATGCATGAGCAGGAATTTAAGGATACCATAGCGCCACTGCAGTTTAATCATATCAATCTCATCCGAAAGCTTGGTAATAATGCTGCACATACCAATGCCAAAATAAAACCACAGGAGGCACTTCAGTCCCTACAATTGCTGCACGGCTTTATAGCCTGGGTGACCAAGGTATATAGTGATGAGCGGCCTGAAATCAAAGCATTTGATGCATCCATCCTGCCTAAAGAATCTGACCAGGAAAAAACCAAGGAAGAACTCCGAAAGCTGGAAGAAGCCTATCTGGAGCAACAAGGTCAACTGGTCAAACTCGAAGCGGAACTGGCGGCTGTAAAATCTATCAAAGAAAGGAATATCCATCAGGTATTGCCACCTATCGATCCTAATGAAGAGCTCACTAGAGCGATCTATATAGATACACTACTCCATGAGGCAGGATGGGATACCCATACCCAAAATGCAAAGGAATATCCTGTGTATCACTGTATGCCACAAGCAGATGGCAGTGCTGGCCATGGGTTTGTAGATTATGTACTCTGGGGAGACGATGGTAAGCCGGTGGCTGTGGTAGAAGCCAAACGCACCCGAAGAGATCCTACGGTGGGACAACATCAAGCCAAGTGCTATGCTGATTGTTTGCAGAAAGAATTTGGGCAACGCCCGGTGATCTACTACTCCAATGGTTTTCAGACCTGGATGTGGGATGATACCTACTATGCACCTCGTGAAGTATATGGATTTTACACTAAGGATGAACTTCAGATGTTGATACAGCGTAGAATCACGCAAAAACCACTCTATGGGCAAACCATCAATCCAGATATTACAGATCGTTATTATCAAATTGATGCCATACGGAAAGTAGGCGAAGCACTAGAAAAAAGGCAAAGGGACGCCCTGCTAGTAATGGCCACGGGCGCTGGGAAAACTAGGGTCGCTGCATCTATCATAGATTTGCTGAGTAAAGCCAACTGGGTCAAGAGGGTTTTGTTTTTGGCAGACAGGAATGCCCTGATCCATCAAGCCAAAGTAAATCTAAATGATTATTTGCCACATCTGCCTGCTGTGGATCTGACCAAAGAGAAGGAAGATGAAAGCAGCCGGATTGTCTTCAGCACTTATCAAACTATGATCAACATGATAGATGGTGAATATCATGAGGATAACAGATATTACAGCGTTGGCCATTTTGATTTGATCATATTTGATGAAATACATCGGAGTGTTTACAATCGATACAGGCACATCTTTAAGTATTTTGATGGTTTCCGTCTAGGACTTACCGCTACGCCCAAAGCTGAAGCGGACAAAGATACTTATGGATTGTTTGGGCTGCAACCCAATAATCCCACCTTTGCTTATGAGTTGGATCAAGCGGTCTCTGACGGTTTTCTGGTTCCGCCAAAGGCCATATCAGTTCCTATCAAATTTCAGCGTAAAGGTATCAAGTATGCTGAACTCAGTGAAGATGAGAAACGAAACTATGAAGAACAGTTTACGGATCCTTTGACTGGAGCGTTCCCAGATGAAATAGATGCATCAGCATTAAATCAATGGGTATTTAATACGGATACTGTAGATAAGGTATTGGCCCATCTTATGACTAAAGGCATCAAAGTAGAAAGTGGTGACAAACTCGCCAAGACGATCATTTTTGCAAGATCACATAAGCATGCTAAGTTTATTCAGCAACGATTTGACATACAATATCCTGAATATGCTGGACATTTTTTGCAGGTGATCGACTATCAGGAAGAGTATAAATACGATTTGCTTAATAAATTTAAGGTAGCAACCAATATGCCACAGATAGCGGTATCGGTGGATATGTTGGATACTGGAATAGATGTGCCCGAGGTAGCCAATCTGGTATTTTTTAAGATCGTAAGGAGTAGCTCCAAATATTGGCAAATGATAGGTCGTGGCACCCGATTGTGTAAGGATTTGTTTGGTCCAGGTGATCATAAAACGGAGTTTATCATATTTGACTTTTGTGATAATTTTGAGTTCTTTGGTAATAAGCCTGAAGGGGTAGAAGGAAATAGTAGCAAATCCTTGAGTCAGCGATTGTTTGAGATTAGACTTAGATTGGCTTTTGTATTGCTTCATGAACAAGATTCAGCGCTCAAAGAATACGGACAAAGTATTCTGGACGGGTTGATCAAACAAACCCAGGCACTCAATGGAGAAAGTTTTGTCGTGAGGCAACACTGGGAAGTTGTAGAAAAGTACAGAGATCCCAATGCCTGGAATGCACTCAATGATCTGGACATGAAACAACTATTTGATCATATTGGGCCACTGATGAATGAAACGGATCAAGATGAAATGGCTAAACGATTTGATGCACTGATGCTAGACATACAGCTCAACATACTCAATGGCTCCACCAAACAGGTCCAACAAATCGGTAATGTTGTTTTTTTAGCAGGCAAACTTAGCAAGAAAGGAAGCATACCCTCTGTAGCTCAAAAAATGGAACTGATTAGAGATGTACAACAGAAAACATTCTGGGAGTCTGCTTCTATAGTTACGATTGAGAAAGTACGAAAAGACCTGCGTGATCTCATCAAGTTTATAGATCCGATAGAAAGACCAATATATCAGACGAACTTTGAAGATGAAATGGATGGTGTGGCCAAAGAATATCAGGTAGTTTATTTGGTAAATAATCTGGATGCCTACAAAAGAAAAGTAGAACAATATCTCAAGGAACAGAGCAGCAATATCATCATCCATAAGATTAGGCATAACATCCAAATCACCAAAGACGAACTGACAGCACTGGAAATTATGTTATTTGAACAAGGTAGCATCGGGACGAAGGAAGAATTTTCCAAAGCTTATGGTGTCCAACCCTTGGGAAAATTCATAAGGCATATCTTGGGGATGGATATCAATGCAGCCAAGATGGCCTTCGGAGAGATACTGACCGAACAAACGCTTAATGGTAATCAAATACAATTCATAGACACCATCATCAATTATCTGAATACGAATGGTGTCATAGACCCTAAAAAGTTGTTTGAAGCTCCCTTTACCGATATTAATTCTGGCGGGATTATGGGATTATTTGATGAAAAGACATCAACTAAGATCATTAGTTTGATACAGGAGATTAATCAGAATGCGGAGGTTGGGTAGGATTTTATGGCATTTTTCAATTTGTTGATGATGGACGAAGATGATTTTTATACTTTTATGGAAGTTGGTGAATAATAAAATGATAACTTAAGAAGGCCAAAATCGACCGAAAACAATTTATCCCTGCTCACGAGATGATTTAGAGCGCTTACTTTCCGACAAAATCTATGGCACAGACCTTATCGCTCTAGGTACTTGATTGTATTCGGAATTACTGGGGCAAATTCGTGAAGATGAAATGAATACCATTAGGAATATTTTAGTAAGTAAGAATTGTAGTACTTTGTTAATTGTTTTGTTACATCAAAATAAACATCCTTTGCCAAAGGAGTATAGTCATGAGTACTATTTGAAGTTTAGGCTCAATTTTAAACTTCTTTATGCTATACAAGAAGAAGTTTTAGAAGTAGAATGTAATCACTATCTACACAAAAATGAAATTTTTCATACCTTGTATTTAACACCTGATATTTCGGCAAATTTGGAATATGTCAAGACTCGCCCCTTTTGCTTTCCACAAGTAGTACCTGATTTACTGAAAGGTGGAAGGTCGGAACACATGATCAAATATTCAATATTGGGTAAGGATGATTAAATTGATAATTCCATATTCCGATTTGGAATTTTTAGCTTTAAAGTATTGACAATTTGAAATTAAAGTTGTAATATTGCGTATTCGAATATGGAATATTAATAAAGATGAAAGTACAACAACAAATAATGAGTCCGCAGGACATCGTGATTCTACTCAAGATTGTTGCTTTGGGTAAGACACCCTGGCTGCAGGATTCCTTAGCGGAGTCTTTGAGTATCAGTCAGTCAGAAGTCAGCAAATCACTCATGCGTTCAAAATATGCCGGCTTTCTGAATCCTGATGGAAAACAAGTCATGAAAATGGCCTTAATGGAATTTTTACAATATGGTATACGCTACGTATTTCCGCAAAAACCCGGACCTATCGTGCGAGGCATTCCTACGTCACACGCTGCAACGCCATTAAAAGAAATGATACAAAGCGAGGAAGCTTACGTATGGCCTTACTCCAAAGGGACTGTTCGAGGCCATAGCATTATACCATTATATCGATCAGTTCCGGAGGCCGCCACAAAGGACCCACTACTGCATCAACTATTGTCCCTGGTAGATGCCTTACGTGTAGGAAGAGCAAGAGAAAAACAACTGGCCATTCAGGAATTAGAAAAACGAATCCTGCATGGAGAACAAAACAATTAATCTGGCTGTAGTGGCTGAAGTAGCCAGAGCTTTACAAAACTTGAAAGAACAAATGGTTTTTGTAGGCGGTGCTGTAGTAAGTTTATATACTGATGATCCGGCAGCTGATGAAATCAGGCCCACAGCTGATATTGACCTCACGATAAATGTTGTTAATCTGAGTGATTGGTCCCGTCTTCAGGAAGACTTAGCCATATTAGGGTTTCATCCGGACCCGTTTGGTCATTCTATCTGTAGTTACAAATACAATAAAATTCCAGTAGATATCATGTCAGTTGAAGATAGTCCGTTTGGTCCTTCCAATAAATGGTATAAAATTGGATTTAATGAAATACGGTCTGCACATGTAGAAGATCAGGAAATTAAAATATTGGCTGCTCCATGTTTTTTGGCAACAAAATTTGAAGCATTTTTAAATCGAGGCAGTGACTACCGTAAAAGTCATGATATAGAAGACATTTTCTATATTATCGACAATAGAACGGATATAGTCCAAGAAGTAAAAGAAAGTGAATCGGATATCAGGTTATTCATTGCTCACCAGTTTCAGCACATTATGAACATAGGAATGTTTGATGAAGTATTAATGGCCCACATTCATCCAATTATGCTTGAAGAACGGATGCCTTTTGTCAAAGAAAAAATTGAACTTATAGTAAAAATATAAATATGACTGATTCTATAGATTTGGCATTAACAGTACAATCGTCCGTATTTAAGAGAAATACAGCGGCATAATATTTACCTAAGTGAACCTGTAGGATTCTTATTATCTTTTCTCCATAAACCTTAGGGACTTGGAGCCTAAGTGACATTTCTTTATTTTTAACTTTTCGGAATAGACTTTAATCAAAAGCTGAGGTGGGATATGAAAACGGCGGATTAAATATTCAAGCAAGGTTTAAAATTAATAAATTATCAGTAAGCCAAATTGTAAGAGTAAGTGCAAGTTTTGTAGATATTGGTTTATATACTATTGCACCACCACCTCATCCAGGGGAGATGTTCACTAATTCAAAAAACAAACCCATGGGCACTATAGAATGCACTTCCTATAGGTGCACCCCTGAAGAAACAGAAATAGAAATCATATACATAAATATAAGCCAAAGAATCATTGCAGGCAAATTTACTTATAAGAATTTAAAGAATGATTGTGGTGATGTCATCAACATCACTAATGGCAGATTTGATGTAAGGTATTGAAATATACCAATAACAAAAAGAAATTTTTAGTATAGTTTAATTTTATTTTTTAACATTCAAAAATCGATTATTATGAACCGATTCACACGGCTTTCATTAGCCACGCTTTTGTCTTTAATGAGCTGGGTGTCTGCCTTTGGGCAAGGCATCGAGGTGGAGCAATCTTCCACCACAGACATAGAAGCTCAGATCACTCATGCCTTGGCACCGCTCTCTATGAGCCCGGTGACCTCTGGCATTCTGCTCAATCGTACCCTGCCCATTTTTCCTTTGGAA